>JBGCFM010000256.1:0-3581 GCA_045106895.1 Polyangiales bacterium
CATGCATTTGCAGTTCGTCGAGCCGAGCAAACGCTGGGCGGACCTGATCATCCCCGAGGGCGGAGACAACCGTGTGGCCCTGGATGTGCTCAGCACGAAGCTCCAAGCCTCGACGAAATCCTAGTACCTCCGCCGCACGGCAAAGGCTCGTCTTGAAAGCCGTCTGAGGCGGTTCTTCAGGCCGCTGGTGTTGGAGGCCCGTGCGTTCCACGCCCTCGCCGACAGCCCGGACGGAAAACGTACTGCGATGTCCTGCGTCTCAGCCGGCGATCGACGCAGGTCCTCAGACCTGTCGGAGACCGCCATCCCCATGTCTCGTCATGATGGCTTGCCTGGACACGAAGGGCGCGTGGAACGCACGGGTGGGGCCGACTCCGCCGCACGAGCCGAAGGCTCGTCTTGAAGAGCCGTCTGAGACGGTTCTTCAAGCCGCTGGTGTTGGAGGCTCCACCCCCCGTGCGTTCCACGCGCCCGCCGACAGCGCGAACGACCCCGTAGCTTCGAGACTAGAGAGTCCTCACGGCGTCGGCGGGCGAGGACTCGTCTCGACTGATATGCTCCGCCCGACGTCGGCACCGCCGACTTGGGAGGACGCATGAAAAGAGCTTATTTTATTGGACTGCTTGCGCTGATCGCATGCGGAGATGATGACGGCCCCGGAACGCTTGATGTAGGCCCGGCGCCCGACGCGAACGTCGCGGACACCGGCCCTCTGCCGGACACCGGACCTTTGCCGGACTCCGGTCCCGCCGCCGTCTGCGGAGATGGCGTCGTCAGCGGCGCCGAGCTTTGCGACACGGAGATCGCGGCAGGCGAAGAAGGCGCGTGCCCCACAGAGTGCACAAACGAAGACATGTGCATCATCGCGACGCTCAGCGGCACGGAGTGCATGGCGACGTGCGAAGAGTCGATGATCACGGAGCCCGCCAACGACGACATGTGCTGCCCCGAAGGCGCCACCCCCGAAGACGACAACGACTGCCGAGCGGAGACTTGCGGCAACAGCATCGTCGATGTTGGCGAAGTCTGCGACATCGCCATCGCCGAAGGCGAAGTCGGCGCATGCCCGACCATGTGCGAGGACGGAATCGCCTGCACGAGTGACGAAGTGACGAATGCCGGAACCTGCGCCGCTGTCTGCCGCTTCGACCCCATCACGGAGCCCGCCAACGACGATATGTGCTGCCCCGCCGACGCGGTCTTCGCCGACGACAATGACTGCTCGGAGACGTGCGGAAACGGCACCGTCGAAGACGAAGAGACCTGCGACACGAGCATCGCCGCGGGTGAAGACGGCGCATGTCCAACGACCTGCGATGACGGCGTGGTCTGCACCATGGACGCGCTCCAAGGCGCTGGGACATGCAACGCTGAGTGCACCGCCGCTCCCATCACGCGACCCTTCAACGGGGACATGTGCTGTCCAAGCGGCGCCAACGCCAACACGGACATGGACTGCATGCCGGTCTGCCCCAACGGCATCCGCGAACCCGGCGAGGGCTGCGACGATGGCAACAACATCAACGACGACGCCTGCGACAATATGTGTCAGCCGACGACGCCAACGACTGCCTTCCGCGTGACCGAGATGGCCATCGTGGGTCCAGAGATCTACGTCAACGCTGGCACCTGCCTCGCCCTGCGCGCCGTGGTCAACAACCAGGTTCAGGACAGCGTCGACGACTACGGCCTCAACGCGGTTATCGCGTTCAGTCCGCTGGACCCCATGATGGCCGCGACGCCCATCGACGTGTACCTCGAGTCTGACTGCAGCCCCGGCGCGCCGATGGACAGCTGCAACGCGGAGGGCCCCGTCGAGAGCTCCACCACCGTCAACCAGGACGCGCCCAACGTGTGCTACCGAGCGCCCACCGGGGCCCTCAACCCTCGCTACGGCCGGCTTAACGTTCCCGCCGGACCATGCTTCTCAGCGCCTGCCGACACGGTCTCCTTTAACTTGGGCGGCGCCACCGTCACCCTCACGAACGTGACCGTCGCCGGCACCTACGGCTCGGACAGCATCGACAATGGCACCATCGCTGGCTTCATGACCTTCGACACGGCGCGCACGACGGTCTTGAACCTCGGCACACTCGGCACCCCGACGCTCTTCGAGCTGCTCCAGAGTGGTCTTCCTGGCGACGGATGCGACACGTTCAGCTCACCCGCGAGCGACACTGACGACCTCGACGGTGACGGAACCGACGACGGATGGTGGTTCTTCATCAACGTCGGCGCAGACCTCGTGAACTTCACGCGCTAGAGAACGACCAAGAGAAAACGCCCCGGCTCCATGAGCTGGGGCGTTCTTCGTTAAGCGCCGTTCTAACGCTAGAACTCGGTGGGCTTGGCGTCTTCGACGGGCGCCGCGCCTTCGCCGGCGAGCCACTCATGGGCGGAGCGGCGAATCGCAAAGAGGTAGGCGGCGAAGAGCACGAGGACGCCGACGTAGCTGTAGACCACCAGGGCGACCTTGCCACCGGGGACCTGGCCGACCAGGAGCAGGCAGAGGACCATGACGGTCCAGCCAAGGACATAAGCCGTCGACTGGCGGAGCGAGGGGTTGTAGCGGGCTTCGCCGGCGAAGAGGTAGTCGCTGATGCGCATGGCCTTCACCGACGCGCTCAGGCTGAAGGCCGCCACGAGGATTCCGATGAGCGCCGTGGTCCCGTCGCCACCAAGAGGCTCCACCTGCATCGCGAGGGCCACCAAGATGACCGGCGCCAAGGTTGCGGGCAGATTGAGCCAACCGAACGCAGACGAGATGAAAGCTGCGAGACGCAGTGAACCTGGAAGACGGCGCGCAGGCGCTGGCTTGTCGCTCTTCTCTTCCGCTGCTTCGTCCTGGGCAGTGATGCGCTTCTCAGTGCGGCGCATCACCCAGAAATCGAGGATGAGCAGCCCGAGGGCGACGAGGATAGCCAGACCAAGGGCAACAAGGGACATCGGCGAGACCCTAACCCGGCTGCGGCGGCTCCGCCACGATCTGGCCTACGCGTGCACCGTCCGGTGAACGCTATCTCGTCCAGATATGCCCTGCTTATTGGGTGCGCTGTTAGGGTGAAGCATGACTTACTCACCTCGCGCAGCTTCAAAGAGCTCGCTGCTTCCGCCCCTCGCATCGCTGCTCATGGTCGCGAGTTTGGCCTTCTCGGGATGCGGCGACGACGACGGAGACGCCGAGCGCTGCGAGATGAGGCGCGCGTGTTACATCCAGGACGAATTCGGTTGCTGCGGTGGCGCCGCCGGCGGCGGAAGTGTGTGCATCCCCTGCCCCGAAGGGCAGGTTGAGCAGTCCGAGTGCCGCGTCTCCGGATGCGAAGCCTGCGAGGACATCTGCAGGCCTCAGCTCGAAGAAGAAGGATGCTGCGGCGCCGCCAGGCGCGCCGTGGGCAACGCTTCGGCAGGATGCGAATGCCCCGAAGGCACCGTTCCCGACACGATGTGCGACGCGGTCTTCCCAGCCTGTGGCTGCGGACCGGAGTTCGCGCCGATGTCTGTGCCGCCTCAAGCGGACCCACTTCCGCCCATCGCGCCACCGGACGCGGGAACCTCCGGCGGACCATCGGATGCGGGAGCAC
>JBGCFM010000257.1:0-32306 GCA_045106895.1 Polyangiales bacterium
TCTACGTGTGCCTCGCCGTCGAAGGTGGCATCCGTCTCCGCTCGCCATTCGTCATCGACCGTCCGGACATCACCATCGATGGTCGTTTCGCGCCGGGCGCGGGGGCGTGGGTCTTCGGCGACCGAATCGAGGTGGAGGCAGACAATGTGCTCCTCGATCACGTGCGTCACTTCGGCAACGACACGGCCGCCAACGGCGACTCGGACTGTTTGCGTTGGGGCATTTTCGGCGACCCCGATGACCGCGATGACGTCCAGCTCGGCTACCTCCGCTGCTGTGAGTTCCACCATGGCCGCGACGAGGTCCTCTCGTTCACTCCGCGCCAAAACGGTGAGGCAACGGGCAACCGCGTTCAGGACGTCACCTGGGATCGCTGCATCGTGGCCAACCCCACGGGTCTTGACCATGAGTTCGGAATCATTATCGGTGATGGCTCGGAGCGCATCACTCTCTCGCGGAACCTCTTGTTTAATTTTGCGGCGCGGTATCCCTTTGTTCGGCGCCACGCAAGCGAGATCGAGTACATCAACAACGCGTGCTACAACTTCAACGAGAACTGCATCAGTGTCTCGGGCGCTGAAGTCGCCATACTTGGCAGCCTTTTGCGACTCGGTCCGCGGTGGAACGATCCTCGAGGGCCCATTTCCATCAACGGATCCAACGTCTACGTGGACGACGTCCTCATCGACAGCACCATCGGCCGCACCAGCACCGACGGCTTGTTCCGTGGAGCGGGCTCTACGGACGCTCCCACCTTTGCGGGATCGGGTCTCGCGCGGATCGCTTCCGAGGACGTGGCAGACATGATCGCGCGCTTGGCCGGCGCACGACTTCACGGCGGGGAACGCGGGACAATTTCGCAGAACGTCATCGATCAGTTCGTCGCGGGCAATGCGCCTGAAGAGCTCGCCGTCCACCCAGGCGACGTACCCCGCGAAACCGGCGCATCGTTCCCGGAACATACTGCGTATGTCCCAAGCGAATACCAAGCGTTCTTCGCCGGCGACTCCAACCTCGACGACACCATCGAAGACGGGCCCTGGGCTGGGTACCTCGTCGCCGAGCGCGTCGGCGCTTGGCTCATCTCCACCTGAACCTCCTCAATAAGGCGCGCGTTCCTGGTACGTGCACTCACCGACGCCCTCGGCTCGGTGCACGGAGCATCCACCTTCGACAAGAGGGTAGGGGCCTTCGCTTGGCGCGCCACTTTCCGGGTGCTCGATGGTGAGCGTGTCCGTGAAGGTGTTGTCGATGCGGTCGTAGATCATCGACACCGAGTAGAGTTCGTCTGGGTGGATGAGCGCTGTGAATGTGTCGGTGTCGTTGTGGTGCGTGACGTCGTAGGTGAGCTGTGATTCGTCGCGCATGCACGAGACTCCGTCACCGTCTTCGACGCCGAACGCGCGCGTCTTGTAATTGATAGCGAGGCCGATGATCTGCTCCAGGGGGCCGGGCGAGAGGGCCACGCGCATACGAATACCCAGCTCTTCGTTTGAAAAGTCCATCCGCTGGAAGAAGCGATCAGGCTCGAAGTCGGCGTCCACGGGTATCTCCACTTCCGCCACACAATCGCTCAGAGTGGTCGACGGAGGGGCGTCTGTTTCGGCGTCGCTTGGCGCCGAGGCATCGCTCATCGAGGCGTCGAGGGAGGGCGTCGAGTCGTCGCCGCAGCCCACTGACAAGACGAAGAGAGCGCAGAGGGTTTTGGCCGAAGTCATGCCTCCAAGGTGCAGGAGTCGCGGCGCCCTCGCGATGAATATCCTTGCCCAGCAGTGACAAAGCGTTCCCTCGGCGGTGAACAGCCCAGGAGCCGTTGCGCCGGCCCCTCGACGGACACATACTGCTGGCGTTCGTTGAAATTCTAACCCGTTTCACCTTGCACCCGATTCGGGGGCGATCGGTTTCGACGGGGACAAAGAAGGATCGGTTGCGTATCCGCTGGCTCACAACAGCGTATAAAGTGTGGGAACCTATAAGTGCTAACGATAACGCACTCGCTCTCGCGGCCTAAAAACCCCGGAGTCGTTGAAGTAAAAAGTCTGTCAGTACTTTCTACCTAGACGTCATTTGAACTGACTGGTCTCGAGGAGCGCCACCCGGCTTCGAGATAAGACAAAGGGAGGACAGCTTGGTTGCGAGCCTGCCCATGGGCGCAACGCCGAGTTAAATTCAAAATGTGGGATACGTGCGTAGACGCCGCTCTGGATTGTTCTCGGACTAGGGTTCGATTCCCTACGCCTCCACCAAACGCCTCGATGGGTTTCCGTCGGGGCGTTTTTTCAATTGAGCCGTTTTCATCGCGGGGCTGGTCGTATGACACCACGACGCCGCTCACGGACTTCAGTCCGTTGATGCATAGACGCCGACGACGGGGGGCGACTCGAAGCGTCGGATTCGCGACGGAGTGGAGGGTCAGAGTGTCGGCATAAGGCCGCGCTCACCACGACAACGGCGATGTCAACAATCTGTCTAAGGTTCGTCTAGAGACGACTCTGATTATCTCATAGGTTACGTGCATGAGCGACATCGCTGAACAGTTCAGAGCCTACGCCAAAGACGATGCGCGCTTGAGTGCGCTGCCCTACGCGGATGTCGCCGAGAGCGGGAACCCAGTCAACATGCTGGCGGAGGAGCTGAGCCGGCGAACGCCGCTCGCGGTGATGCGCTGGGAGAGTAACCTCTCGGATCCCTACTTCCGCGTGCTTTCGCTCGACTTTCTCGCCCAGCAGCCACGAGAGGAGGCGGCGCCAACGGTCTGGGAAGGCTGCACATTGGATGAGCCCACGCTCATTGAAGGGGACCTCGTGGTCCGAGGCAACCTGGAGAACCGCTCGAACCTTGTGGTGCTCGGCGATCTCACGGTTGAAGGCGCGTACATCGGGCGCGGCGAATACCCGTGTTGTTCGGTGGGCGGGTCGATGGATGCGACGAACTTCTACGCGAATGAGTCCGAGACCATTTGCCTAGGAACACTCACCATTCAGTCTGTCCTTTTGGTGGTCTACAACCACACCGTGACCATCGCGCGCAAACTCGTCGCGAAGACGCTCATCTCCGACGACGCCGACATCGACGGGGAGCTCATCGCCGAGAGTCGTCACGAGAATCCGAGCTACGACATCTACAAAGAACTGTTCGGACTTGAGTTCGACGACGAGGATCAAGACTTGGATCCAGGTGAACAGATCTACGATCGTGTCGTCGCGCAGATGCTCAATCCCGCTTCAGGGTGACCAAGGCTCCCGCCGGTCTCCCGAGGGCTCGCCACGCGAGGTGTCGGGCCGGCTACGCGAGTTTTACGTCACGTATGGTCAGAAACGGGCCGGACAAAAACGTGTGTGAAGGCTTGCGCGGTTCCCGTCAGGGTTTTGCCGAAAGACTCTCTATACTCTTGGAGTCATGAAGTTCGCACTCCTTCGTTCATCGCTATCCCTCGTCTCGTTCCTCTTCGCCACAAGTGCCGTCGCGCAGATACAGGCGTTCCCCACCGCGCAAGGCGCTGGCGCCTTGGCGAGAGGGGATGCCGAATACGAGGTGTACGAAGTCACCAACCTGAATGCATCGGGACCTGGGAGCTTGTGGGATGCCCTCGGAGACAATCGCATCGTCGTGTTTCGTGTCTCGGGCATCATCGACATCCCCACAAACAGTACCCGCTCCTTCCGTAACCTTCAGGTGCTCGGGCAGACTGCCCCGGAGCCAGGGATCACCATCGTGGCCAGTGGCTGGCGATGGAGCGGCGCGGAAAACGTCGTGTTCCGCTACGTGCGATGGAGGACGTGGCAGTGCAGGGAAGACCTATTCGACCCTTGCGGCGTAGACAACGTCGACGCGGCGGGGCTTGGCGAAACCAACAGTAGCCTCATCTTCGACCACTGTAGCTTTGCTTTCGGAGGCGATGAGTTCCTCAGCTTTCGAGGGGACTCCCACACCGCCACGGTTCAAAACTCTATGTTCTCGTACGGCAAGACCGGCATGCTTGCCGGGGACAGCAACGACTACGCACTCGGGTACGACTTCTCAATCCTCAACAACTTCTGGCACACCATCGGCAAGAGAACGCCGAACCCCAACTCGAACGGGCGCATCGATGTCATCGGCAACGTCACGTACAACATTCTTAATCTCGGGATGCGTACGGGGGGCAGCCTTCAGCTGAACGAGATTGGAAACCACTACATCCGTGCCGGCACGCATCGGCTCAGCTTCGGTGGCGGCACAACCCCTTTGGTCCACACGTCGGGCAATCGCTTTGGGGATGTGGTGACCGCCAACGGGCAAGACAACAGTGTGATGTGGGAAGCCTGGCAGGACGGCCGAGACCCAGCGCCAAGCGACTTCACGGATACCGCTTTTCCGGTCCTCAACTACACCAGCGAACTCCCAGACGGTGATGAGTCTTTGCTGGCCGTGCAGAGTCGGGAGCGTGGAGCAAATGCCTATCTGAGTGATACCGGAAGCCCGGTTCGATACTTCGATGCGTTGGACGAAGAAGCGTACGATCAGTTCGACGCCGGTGAGCGCTTCGACTGGGACGACGGAACGGGGAACCGTACCCAAGGCGCATGGAAAGTCATTCCGCAACGACGTTGGCTGACGGACAACGAGCCTAGCTTTGGGGTCGTCGCCAACGAACACGACCAGAGCACACACGTCGGCGTCGTTCCCCACGTTTGGATCGAAGATCAGGGGTTGGACCCAGACACGTTTGACCCGTTGGGGAATGATCTCGATGCGGTGTACACCAATATTGAGGTGTACAGCTTCGGCGTGGATGGGGAACCTGGTGAAGTTGAACCGGGTGACGCTGGACCCGGGTCGCGAGACGCTGGGCCACCAAGCGACGCTGGGCCAGGGAGCGACGCTGGGCCAGGGAGCGACGCTGGTCTCGTGATTGGAGACGCGGGAGCTGCGGATGGTGGCAGCGCCGACGGTGGGCCGGAAGTCGGCGGCGAGGAAGGGTGCGGCTGCGGTGTGTCTCAGGGAGCTCCCAGCCCCGCGTCCTGGACGGCGATGCTCTGCGTCCTCGGCCTGGTCTTGCGTCGCAGAAAATAGCGCTCGTTGGGCTGACGGGCCCTCACACCGCCTACCAGGCGATGCCGTTTCCGATGAAGTGCGCGCGTAAGACTCGATGGCTCGCACGTAAGCCTTTTCGCTCGCGCATTCGCCGCCCTCCAATGCCCATCAAGAGGGCGCCGATGGCGAAGAAGGGCAGGCCGACAAGCAAAGCCGCGGGGTCACGGGACTCGCTCATGAACAAGCCCGTCGCCGTCATGCCCGTGCCGAGCGTGAGGCCTCCGAGGATGAGCATAAAAACAGGCCCGACGAGCCGGACGTCGCGCTGCCGCATCGCCAAGTCGGGCGGGAGTAGGTTCCATCGCTGTCGTCTCGCGCGCCTGCGCTCGGCGAGCCGCACGATGCCCCAGATGCCGAGACCAAGCGCCGCCGCCGCGCCCACTCCGAGGCCGATGTTCAGGCTGCGAGAGGAGGCTCCGGAGTCCGCGATGTTGATCGCGACGGGGACGGCCAGTTCGATCGCCAGCGAGAAAGCGAGACCGACCTGCGCCCGGGGGCCGGCGAGGCTCAAGCCCTGCATTGGGTCGGCAGGGTCCCAAGCTCCCCACTCATCCTGGGCGGTCTCCCGCGATTCAAAAGCCGAGCGCTGAGCGGAGGTATGGCTGGCCATCAAGGCGGCGGAAACGAAGGCCACCGCGCAAAGAAACTTCATCTCAGAACGGTAGCCAACGCATCCAGTGAAGCCAAACCTGGGGCGCACCCGCCTCGCTATGCCCCGCTGAGCCGAAACACGGGGCCGCCGGGAAAGAGGTAGTAGGCATTGTCGGGGTCATCGGCGTAGTCGAAGGGCTCCACGCCACAGGTCTTCAGCGCCGCGCCGGTCTTCGCTTTGTCTTCGACGGCAAACTCGAGCCAGACCCCGTTGTCCTTGGCGTCGGACTCGCTCATGCCCCCCTCATCGACGAAGTACACGCCGATGTTGAAGCCGTCTTCCAGGAGGAAAACATCAAAGCCGTTGGGGAGCTGCTTGTGTTGCGCGCCGAGGGCCTCGCTAAAGACCCGGAGCGTCTTGTCGCGATGTTTCTTCGCGATGGTCAGCTTCATGTTCGTTCCAAATTTCGCCATGTCGTTTTTCTTTCCTGATTCCTACCACTGATGCCAGTCCGTCGAGGCGTACACGCCGACGACGGGAGGAGACTCAAAGAGCGCGCCGAAGGCGGCTTGGAAGTCTGGGTTTGCGTAGAACGCCTCGATGTTCTCGTCGGAGTTCCAGATGTCGAATGCGAGGAACTCTCGTGAGTCTTCCACGCCGAGGTAGACGATGTGCGCCATGTCGCCGGCGGCCATGGCGGGCGCTTCGCCGCCCATGGCGACGAGGTCGTGGTCTTCTTGTACATCTGCGGCGGGGGCGCGAAGTCGTCCGCGGACGATGACGCGGTAGTGTGGCTCGATGTCGTCGCCAACATCCATGTTGCCCCATTCGTGCCAGCCCGCACGTTCGAAGAGCTCAAGGGCAGGGGGCTCCGCAAAGAGCATCCCGAACTGTTCCATGAAGGCTGGGTTGCCGTAGAACATCATGGCGCCTTCGAGGTTCGTCCATCGGTCGAGGGCAGCGAAGGCGTTTTCCGTCGTGCCAAGAAGTGTCGTTCCAAGATGCACATCGTGGCCGAAGTCGCCGAGGGCCATCGCCGCCTCTTCGCCGCCGGAGGCGAGCGGATCGTGGAGCTCTTGGGCGGCCGTGAGGTCGTCTGTGAAAAGAGTGCCCCGCACCAGAGCCGCGAACTCCGAGGTCCCGCCGGCGTCTGGGCTCGTCGCGTCAACGCCCACGTCCATGGGCTCCGGGGCGTCGTTGCCGGCGTCCACTTGGACGTTGGAGTCCACGGACCCGCCGTCCGCAATTCCGACGTCTGTGGGCGTGTCGTCGTCGCCGCAGCCGAGGGCGAGCAAGGAACAGAGAGAGAGAAGTTTGATCATACGCATGGTGGTGGTCTCCTTGCTCACCAACGTATGGGCTCAGGTGCTGACCCGCTTTGACCGTGCGTCCAAAGGAGCCCACCGCGCGTCCAAAGCGTGTGTCCGGAGCCGTGAATCAGTTTCGCTAGGCCACGGCGACGCGTCGATAGTCGCCCGGGGTCTCGCCAATGACGCGGCGAAAGGCGCGCGCGAAGGCGTTCTCTGAGCCATAGCCCACTTGGTCGGCGACCTCGGCGACGCTCGCGTTGGATTGCCGCAGGAGGTCCGCCGCGGCCAACATGCGCCAGCGCCGTACGTACTGAACCGGCGGCTCGCCGACGAGTTCGGCGAAGCGCGAGAAGAAGCTCGAGCGAGACATGCCGACGCGCGCAGCGAGCTCGGCGGCGGTCCAAGCTTCGGCGGGGTCTTGGTGAATATTCGCGAGGGCTTTGGCGATGCGGGGGTCCGAGAGGCCGGCGAGCCAGCCGTGCGAATCTTCCGGCGCGGTGTCGAAGTACGTGCGAAGGACATGAACGAAGAATGTCTCCATGACGCGCGCCGCGACAGCGTCCGCGCCGCGCTCTTCACCCTCCAAGGACTCAAGGAGCATGCGCACGGATTGGTCGAGCCATGGAGCGACGGAGTCGCGCGCACGCGAGATGTGAATGGTGCGCGGGAGCAGCGCTGTGAAGTGTTCGGCGGCCGCGTGCTGCAACGTAAACGAGCCACAGAGGATCGAAGTGCGCGCGCCTTGGGTGCCCGCGTGTAGAGTCGGAATGACGCCTTCGCGCGTCATTGGGAAGCTCGCGTAGGGGTGGGGCTGGGTGTCTTCCCGGTCCGCGAGCACGTGGGCGTCTCCTCGGCAGAGCACGAGGACATCGCCTTCGGCGAGGGGGATGCTGACATCGCCGCTCCGAAAATGCGCAGTGCCCGACACCACCGCATGGAAGAGGGCGCAGGGAAGAGCTTGGCTCTCCACACCCCAGCGCCCAGCGCCTTCGGCCCGTGCGACGAGGGCGCCTTCGAGTCGTAACGAGCGGAGTATTTCAGTGATTGGATCCACGGGGAGCCTCAGTCTACCACCTTGAACTTTCGACCGGCGCGGCCGGCGCGTTTTTCACCCACTCGAAGTGCGCCCGAAACAAAGCGGAAACACGCGTTCGGCAGACTTGGGGAATGGAAATCTCCCTCATAGACAGCGTCTGGGTGTTGCTGAGCGCCTTCCTTGTGTTCTTCATGCACGCTGGTTTTGCCCTCCTCGAATCGGGCCTTTGCCGTCGAAAAAACGCCGTCGCGGTGCTGATGAAGAACTTTGGTGTCGTCGCCGTGGCGTCCATCGCGTTCTACGTCGTCGGATATGGGCTCATGTTCGGCGAAGGGACGTTCGTCGGCGTAGGGCCCTTTGCACCCGAGGCCGGCGCCGAAACCGTGGGGACGCTCCCGCTGCTCGTTCATGTGTTCTTCCAGCTCGTTTTCGCGGCGACGGCCTGCACCATCGTGAGCGGCGCCGTGGCCGAACGCACGAAGCTTGGCCCCTTTCTCGTATTCACCGCCGTCGCCACGGCGTTCATCTACCCCGTCGTTGGACACGCTGTTTGGGGAGGCGGTCTCCTCGCTCAATGGGGCTTCGTCGACTTCGCTGGGAGCACGGTGGTTCACCTTGTCGGCGGCGCCATGGCCCTCGCCGGCGCCCAAGTTGTCGGCGCGCGACGTGGCAAGTTCGACGGCGAGCGTAGCCGTCCGATGCGCGCACACAGCCTGCCCCTCGCGGCGCTCGGTGTGATGATCCTCTGGCTCGGTTGGTTTGGTTTTAATGGAGGCAGCACGCTCAGCGCAGCGGAGCCAGGCGTGATCGCTGGCATCGTCCTGGTGACCAATCTCGCCGCCGCCTCGGGCTTCCTCGTCGCCCTTGGCTACGTGAAGTGGCGCACGAAATCCAATGACTTTTCGATGGGCCTCAACGGAGCGCTCGCGGGTCTCGTGTCCATCACAGCCGGGTGTGACCAAGTGAGTCCTCTCGCTGCGCTCCTCATCGGTGCCGCCGGAGCGGTGATCTGCGTCGAGTGTGTATTCCTCCTCGAGCGTCGCAAGATCGACGACCCCGTCGGCGCCATCGCCGTTCACGGCGCCGCCGGCCTCTTTGGTACCGCGGCGGTCGGCATCTTCGGAGCAAACGGTCTCACCGCCGGAGCCGGCGTGACACAGCTTGGCGTTCAGCTCTTTGGCGGCGCCCTCGTGTTCGTTTTCGCGTACGGAGCAAGCCGGGTCCTCTGGCATACACTTCGTTCGCTCATGGGCGTGCGAGTCGAGGCGACCCATGAAGACGAGGGTCTCGATGTCGCGGAGTGCGGCGCGCCAGCGTACGGAGAAGAACTCCCCGTGCTGTCCCTAGGCTGACGCGCGGCGGTTTTTAGGGCGCCTGGAAAGGCGACGAAGGAAGAGGGCGCCGAAGGCGGCCCACCACACGCTTGGACTGCTTGAACGGTGTTCGAGGGAACAAGCGCAACCACCGTCGACGTCAGGAGCAGCGCCTCCTGCGTCGCTCACGGCTGCGTCGCCTGTGGCTGCGTCGAGTGCCGGGGCGCCGCCGTCGCGGCCAGCATCGGGGCCAGGTCCAGCGTCCGGAGCGGGCGGGGGACACTCCGGAACGCCGTCGCCGCTGCCTCCATCCCACTCGCCGGGCGTCCCAAGGTAGTAGAGGTTGTGCAGGAGGAGGTAGTCGAGGCCATTGAACTCAAAGCCTTCGCTGTCCTCCGCGCCAACGTAGTGCTGCTCGCGGGGACGAATGAAGCGGCTTGAAGTCGTCCAGCCGTGAACCGCGACGTCGGGGCGCGGGTTGCGGGGTTCGGCGCCGAGCGGGAGCTCATCGAGCATCGCGCGGGCGAGGCGGTTGAGCTCTTCGCCGTGGTCGCAGAAACCCGCGTCGTCGCCGTGAAGCGCTCGCGCGAGGAGCGGGTAGAGTTCCCAGCCATGTTCTTCTGCGAGGTGCCGTAGGTCGCCGATGGTCGTGTCGTCCCACCCGCGTCCGATCGCCGCGATGGACATGCCCATGTGAAGGTTGTCCGGGTTGCCGTAGAGCCCGGAGTCGATGCGTCGGCCGAGGGGCCAGAAGTGCGCGAGAGGTCCTTCGTCCGACGGCGTGAAGGCGCCATCCGTCACGTACGCGGCCAGCTTGAGAATGCCCGGGGCGTATGCATGAGCCGTCGCACCGCGTGCGACGTTGCGCCCGCAAGCTGGGTTGCGGATGATAAAGGGCTCTTCGCCTTCGACGAGATGCCGCAGGATCCGTTCCGCCATCTCCATGGCCCAAGCCCGGAGCGCGCGACCTTCCACCATGAGAGCTGGGCTTACGTAGCGGCGGACAAGCGCGAGGCCAATCATCAGGTGGTAGACCTGGTCTTGGCTCATCTCCTTCTGCGTCTCGAAATCGAGGAAATCGGAGGCCACGGCATTCATGCCGTCAAAGCGCTCATGAAAGTCTGCGGGGACGTCGTCGCGAATGAAGAAGCCGTTGAGGCTGGGCTCGCTCGCGCAGGGTGCGGGAAACGACGCATCCGCGCTGTTGTCGAGGCGCTCAAGGGCGTTCAGGGCCTCGTAGAGGTAGCGCTCTGCGGACGAGCGTTCCAGGTCGAGCCCCGGAAAGTCGTCTTGCTGATCCAGGAGTGCGAGCTCCGTTGCCCAAACGCCGATGTCCCAGCCGAGTCGAATCGTTGCGTCTCCCCATCGAATCCGCGCGATCGAGGGGCGCCGGTCGCTGGCCGGGATGGCGTCCCCTGGACCTGTGCCAGGCGCGACATAGTCGCGTCGAAGCCGCTGTCGAAGGGCGCTGTACTTTTGAAAGTTCTCGGCGCTTGTCTGCGCAAGGACTGGAAAAGAAAAGCTCATGAAGACGAACAGGAGCAGGGGCTGTCGCAGGCGCATGGCCGGACCGTAGCACCTGCGTCGCTGCGTTTTCTGCAGGTGAGGGCTGCTTGATCCGCCGGTCTGAAGAAAACCACTAGCTACATTCGCTTGTTCTATAGTCTTCGGCGTTGGCTCCGTTCTTGCGTTCGACCTCCATTCGAACTTCTGATCTCAAGGCATCCATGTACATCCGCTCGCTCCTCGTTGCCGCTCCATTGTTTCTGCTCTGTCATTGTGGGGACGACGACGTCGCCGTGGACGGCGGCTCCTTGCCGGACAGCGCGACTCAGGACGTCGCCTCCCCGATGGACGCGGCGAACCAAGACGCAACCACACCCACGGAGGACGGCGGTCCCATCGACGCCGGGACGGGGCGGCAGAATATTCGAGACTTCGTGTTCGCCGAGCGGAGCGGCGACTGCGCCGATCACGCACGGAGCTCCACCGCCGCGGTCCTCGACATTCAAAACGAGCGGGACTTCGACGGGCTCGTCGATCTCGAGGCCGGGGAGAGCGCGTGCAGTCTTACGTCCAACGCGATCCCGAGTCATGACTTCAACGACGAGAGCGCGAGCTTTCGCGCCAGCGACGTGATGGAGCTCGACACCACCTGGTCCATTCCGCGTAACCCGGAGGCCGCCGACTCGACGACGGCCATCGACCTCGGTTCGTATGACGGAGTGATGTTGAACGGCGTCGTCCTCGACCTCCTCGCCGCGGGCTGTTTCGGTGTGGGTGACGGTCGGATCGGTTGCGGCGTCTTGACCACGCCCTACCGCTACGACCCTATGAGTCCACTCGCGAGTTTCGGCACCGACGAGCACAACGCGCACACACAGCCTGACGGTCGCTACCACTACCACGGCGACCCCTTAGACATGTACGGCACGGCGACGGCGGTCTCCGGCGTTATCGGTTTTGCCGCGGACGGCTTCCCAATCTACGGTCCTTACTTCGACGACGGCACAATGATTCGGGCGGCGGCGAGCGGCTACGCGTTGAAAGAGGGTGAACGAGACGGCGGACCCGGCGGCGAATACGACGGGACCTTCGTCGACGACTATGAGTTCACCGGCGCCGGCGACCTCGACGAATGCAACGGGATGGTCGTCGACGGCCAGTACGGCTACTACGTGACGGGATCCTACCCCTGGGTTCTCGCCTGCTTCCGGGGCACTCCGGACGCCTCCTTCAACAAGCGTCGCTAGGTTTGAACGCTCTTCTGCGAGTGCTTGCGATGGCGAGCTTCGGGCTTTTTGTCGCCTGTGGTGATGACGATGCGGCCTCCGACGCCGGAGAGCTGCTCGTCGATGTTGCGGTGCAAGACCCCGATGCAGGTCCGCCGCAGGACGCTTCGGCTCGCGACGCGCGGACGGGAAGCGATGCCGGCGGAAGCGCTCGTCCGAATATCCTCCTCGTCATCGCAGACGATATGGGCATCGACTCCTCGGCGCAGTACGACGTTAGCGAAGACGTGCCGAATACGCCGACTCTCGACGGCCTCGCCGCGACGGGGATCGTCTTCGACGACGCCTGGGCGACGCCTGCGTGCACCACGACGCGCGGCACGCTTATCTCTGGGCTCCATGGGGTTCACAGTGGCGTCGATTTCGTGCCGGCGGTTCTCGCACCTGACACACGAACTCTTCATGCCCATCTTGCTGAGCATAGCCCGGAGTACGCGACGGCCATCGTTGGCAAGTGGCATCTCGGAGGCCGCACGCCGGACCTCAACGCGCCGCTGGCAGCAGGCGTTGGCTACTACGCTGGCACCATCGCCGGCGTCATCGACGACTACTTCGACTGGGACCTCACGACCGGCGGAGAGCTGGTGCCCCAGAGCACGTATCACACGACGGCGATGACGGACCTCGCCATCGAGTGGATCGAAAACCAGGAGGGGCCGTGGTTCATGTGGCTCGCGTACGTCGCTCCACACATTCCTTTCCACGCTCCCCCGGAGTCGCTTCATGAGCGGTCGCTCTTGGGCACCCCGGCGGATATTCGAAACAATCGACGGGAGTACTACCTGGCTGCGATCGAAGCGATGGATCACGAACTCGGGCGACTCCTTGCGACGCTCTCGGACGAGGAACGCGACAACACGCTCATCGTGTTCTTGGGCGACAACGGAACGCCCTCCCAAGCCGTCGACGTGGATGTCTTTGCCCCCACGCAGGCGAAGAATACGCTCTACGAAGGGGGCGTGCGGATTCCCCTTATCGTCTCAGGCGCCGGCGTGCGCGAAGGAGTCCGTGACCCAGCGTTGGTTCACACCGTCGACCTCTTCCCCACGTTGCTGCAGGTCCTCGGCCTGCCTTCCGATGCCTCCCTCGACGGAGAGAGCTTTGCGGATGTCCTCGTTCGCGAAGACGCCGGCACAAGAGAGTTCAACTATACGGAGTTCGTCAGCGACGCCGTCACGGGCTGGGCGGTTCGGGATGAGCGTTACAAGCTCATCCACTTCGAAGACGGCACCGAAGAGCTTTACGATCTAAGCCTCGACCTCGCCGAGACGAACAACCTCGTCGGCGACGCTGCACTTCAGGACCGCGCCGCCGCCCTCGCGGCCTACGGCGTTTCCCTGCGCCAATAACGCGCTTCCAACAAAACGACGCCGAAGTGTAAGTCGGGTCTTTCTGCCTCGTTGAGGGGCCAAGGAGACTTCATGAGACTTACGCCCCGGATGTTGATAGTTGTTTTGGTTGGCTGCGGAGGCAGCTACGCGCCGATGAGCCCTGGCATGGACATGCAGGCGGGCGGCGAAGCCCCGATGCAGGCCGCGCAGGACATGGCCGCGGAGATGGCGGTGCCGCTCCCGTCGACGGAGGCGGGGCACTCGATGCAGGCGTCAAACCGTCCGGTCATCGAGCCCGATCAGGCCAGCGTCTTGCCGGTCCCGTCCCAGCAGCGACTTCGATTGATCTACACCGCTCAGTTAGGTCTCATCGTCGAGCATGGGCTTGGCACCGCCGCCGTGGACCGACTCCTGGCGGCGACGCTTCAGCAAGGCGGATACCTCTCGACGCGCAACGCGCAGACCCTAGTGGTGCGAGTTCCCTCGGAGCGCTTTCATGAGATCTTCGCCATCTACGAACAGCAGGGCGACGTCACTTCTCGCAACGTTCAGGTTCAAGACGTCTCCGAGGAGTACCACGACCTGGAGATTCGAATTGAAAGCCTGACCACACTCCTGGCGCGCATGCGCGCGCTCCTCGAACGCACCGACACCCTCGACGAGGTGTTGCGCATCGAGGCGGAACTCGGGCGCATCGTTTCAGAGATCGACACGGCCCGAGGTCGGCTCCGGTTCCTCGGCTCCCAAGCGGCTTGGTCGACGGTGACGCTGAGCGTGTCTGAGCGCCCCGCCCCAGTACCCAACGAGGAGCCGCCTCCACCGGCACCCATCGAACCCGAACTCGTCCGCCTGCCCATCGAGTGGCTCAACCAAACCGGCCTCGATGGCCTTCTGAACCTGGAGAACTGATCATGACCCGCCTTATCCCCGCTCTCGCGCTTCTGCTTTTGACCGCTTGCGGTCCCTCTCTCCACACCCCTGGCGGCTTCGCACGCGTTGATGGGCACCATGACGTGCGCATCGCCAGTCCGGAAGGCGTGGCCATCGCCGTCAACGTGCACCGCAACCGCAGCCCTCGAGGAGATCTCGCATTCTGGGCCGGCGCCGTGAGCGCCCGTGTTCGCGGCCTCTACGGAAGCGTCGAGGAGAGCGCCATCGTGAGCGACGCCGGCGTCGAGGGCGTGCAGCTTCGTGCACGGACCACACGCAATGGACGCCCTCACCAATACTGGACGACGGTCTTCGTCGACGGGCGAAGCGTCGTGACCGTCGAGGCTGGAGGCGACGACGCCTTCTTCGGGCCCCAGGTCGAGGCCATCGAAGAGGCGATTCGTAGCGTCGAACTCTAGCCGTGCTTTTCCAGGCGTGGGTTGTGCTCACCCTGAATCAGTCGCGCGAGCCTCCCCGAGGGAGGTAGTGTCGGCGTATGACGCGCGTACGAGTCTTCATGGCGATGTCGTTGGATGGTTTCGTTGCGGGACCGAACGATGAACTCGACTGGCTTAGTGGGGCGGAAGGTGTTGAAGACACGTTCACGCCCTTCTTCAACGAAGTGGGTGCGATGCTGATGGGGCGTCGCACCTTCGACGTAGTGAGCGCCTTCGAGGCGGCTTGGCCCTATGGCGACACTCCGGTACTCGTCGCGACATCGCGCGATTTTCATTCGGATCTCAAGTCGGTTCGCGCGGTCCATGGGCCCATCGACGTGCTCATCGCAGAAGCGAAGAGCGTCGCCGGGGACGGCGACGTCTACGTCGATGGAGGGGCGCTGGTCCGCTCTGCGATGAGCTCGGGATGTGTCGACGAGCTCTGCATCACGTTGATCCCGATCGTGCTGGGCCGTGGGGTCCCGCTCTTCGCAGGACTGAAAGAACGTCACTCGCTGGAGCTTGTGCGCACGCGGCCCATCGGCGGCGGGCTCGTTGAGTTGGTCTATCGGCCAGCTTCATCGGCGGCGACTCTGTCCCACGTTTGAGGTCCAAGCCGCTCCGGAAACCCATGAGTCAGGCTCCAAATGGCAGTTTTGGGGGCCCAAGAACGGCGCGCGGCTGGCGGCGTCACTCTTCGCTGCTAGAGCAAAAGGGTGGGGACGGGGAAAAAGCTAGCGCCAAAGGAAGACGTGGCCCGCGGCCTCCTTTTGCATGGGCCGCTCTTTGTTCACCTCGATCCCCGTGAAGACGGTGTCGAGCTCCCTGACTCGTTGAGCGACGAGCCACACGTGATGCTCCAGGTCGGCCTGGACCTGCCGGTTCCTATCCCCGACTTGCGCGTCGACCGGCGAGGGATCAGCGGCACGCTTTCGTTCGCACGCTCCCCTTTTCGCTGCGTGGTCCCGTGGTCTGCCGTGTACGCGATCTGCGGTGAGGATGGCCGCGGCATGGTCTGGCCTGACTCCATGCCACTCGAGGTCGAAGACGAGGTGCTTCGCGAACTAGGGCGCAAAGAGCCCCTGGGCCTGAGACTTCTCGAAGGCGGGGCCGCCGCCCAGCCTTCGGCGGAAGAGCCGGACGACTGCATCGACTGGGATTCTGTCCCACCGCCCCCGGAAGACGCGAACAGCACCTGGGAGCCCGTCGACGCCGTCGCGAGCCCTGCAAAACCGTCGCATTTGCGTTTGGTTAAGTAGCGCTCTCTACAGATCTCGCGCAGGTCCGCCGATAGAGAAGGAGTGACCGCAGCGCTTCGCCGAGTACCGACCCTACAGGAACGCCTACGTGACGGTGAACGCGTGGACCTGAGCGGCGCTCGCCTGGTGGACGAAGACCTGTCGGGCCTCGATTTGAGTTCTTTCGATCTCTCGGGTGCAGATCTCAGCCGGGCCAACCTCGAAGGCACCCAGCTCGTCGGCGCGAATCTTCGCGGCGCTGTCCTCCACGAGACGAACCTTCGCGGCGCCGAGCTCGCCGGCGCAGACCTCACGGACGCACGCCTTGAGTCGTGTGACGCGCGGGAAGCAGGCTTCGGTTGTTGTCAGCTGGAGTCCGCGAACTTCTTTGCTGCCCGCCTTGAGTCCGCCAGCTTCGTCGAAGTCAAAGCGCGGAACGCCGACTTTCGCGCGTGCAAAGGCGAGGGCGCACGCTTCTGCCGCGCGGAACTCGCGGGCTGCGACTTCTCCCGGGCTGAGCTCCGAGGCGCCGACTTCGAAGGCGCCTTCGTCGGCGGCGCGCACTTCGTGGAGGCCGACGTGAGGCGCGCGCGCTTTCGCGCACTGCACGACTATCAGAGAGCTTCGTTCCTGCGCGCCGACGTGCGAGACGTCGACTTTAGCGGGGCGTACCTGCTGCGGCGCCACATCATCGACACGAACTACCTCGACGAGTTTCGTCGAAAAAACCGTTTCCACGCATGGCTCTACCGTGTCTGGTGGCTGACTTCGGATTGCGGCCGAAGTCTCACGCGTTGGGCGCTGTTTACCGCCGCCGTCACCGTCGCCTTTGGGTTCGCCTACTCCATCGTCCCCATCGACTTCGGGAGCCACCCGACGGCGCTTTCGCCCTGGTACTTCAGCGTCGTTACCCTCACGACACTTGGCTACGGGGACGTCCTCCCAAGCTCCACGCTCTCTCAGGGCCTGGTGATGGTTCAGGTCGCCGTTGGCTACTTTATGCTCGGTGGGCTCATCAGCATCTTCGCCAACAAGATGGCAAGGAGAGGAGACTAGTCATGCTTGCACGTGCCCTCGCGCGTCGGCGCGTGAAATCCAAGGCCGACCTCGGAGACCTTCCTTCGTTTCCGGCGATCATCGGCACCGCGCTTCGCCAGCTGCGCGACCCATCGGCGGCGCTCGCGGAAGTCGGCGAGGCTCTGATCAGTGACCCGCGCATCTCGGCGAAGCTCCTCCGCATGGCCAACTCGACGGCGTTTGCGCTGCGCAACCCTGTTCGAAGTGTGCCTCATGCGGTCTCGCTCCTCGGCCGCGGAACCACGGAGTCGCTCCTCCTTGCGGCGGTCGTGTCAGGCATCAGCGGCAAAGCGAAGAACTTCGATGGTCGGGCGTTTTGGGTCAGCGGGGCCCGTCGCGGCCTGATGGCGCGTGCCATCGCTGCGGATATCTCGATTGGAAAAGAGAGCGAGAGCTTCACCGAAGGGCTCCTTCAAGACATGGCCGTGCCGTACTTGCTCCGCACCGTGAACGCCTATGAGGAAATCCTCGCAGCCGCGCTTGCCGGGGAAGGCACGCTCGTCGAACTGGAAAACTCGAAGCTCGGTTACAACCACGCCACCGTCGCTGGATGGATGGCAGAGCGATGGGAGTTTCCGCAGCCGCTCTGCGAAGCCCTCTCGAGGCACCACGAGTCGGAGTCCACTCCAGGCTGCTTCGTCGCGCGCCACGCAGACGCCGAAGAGGACGCTTTTCTCGAAGCCGCGTCCTCGTCGTTCGAGGTTTCCTCGGAGCGCGCAGCGCGGTGGTTTCAGGAAGCCCAGGGCGCCGAAGAGTTCGCTTCGCTCCTCGTTGGCTAACTAGGGCTACAAGCCGATGCGTTCAGCGAGGCTGGAGTGGAAGCGCCGCTCGGGGTCATACTTGGCCTTGACCGCGCGCCACGTGTTGAGACGCGGGTACATCTTCTCGAATACGTCGCGCTGGAGAAACGCGTCCTTCCCGAGGTAGACGCGCCCGCCCATGGCGACGACGCGTGCGTCGAGTTTCGCCAAGAGCTCTGTGAGCCCAGAGCGCACCGGAAAGTCGATGGCGAAGGTGTAGCCGGTGAACGGAAAGGAGAGTGACGTCTCAGCGCGCTCAGGACCGAAACGTTTGAGCACGTTCAGAAAGGGCGACTGGCCACTTCCGGAGATCAGCTCCAACAGCTCGCGTACGTTCTCACGTCCACCCTCCATAGGAACCACGAACTGGTATTGCGTGAAGCCCTTTGGGCCGTAGCCGCGGTTCCAATCACCGACGAAGTCGAGGGGGTAGAAGAACTTTTCGTAGTGAGCGATAGCGGCGCCGCGTTTTTGCACCTGGTCCAGCACCGCGTTGAGAATGCGAATGGTGGCGGAGTTCAGTGCCGCGCTGGGCATCTCGAAGGGCAGCGAGAGCGGCGATGGATCACTGATCGTGAGCGGCTGTCGCGCTCGCGCCCCGGAGAGGTCCGAACGCATCGCGTGCTCGCCGGTCGTGAGCACACCGCGACCGAGATTCTTGCCTGTCGCGAGGGAGTCCACCCAGGCGACGGAGTAGGGCAGGTGATGGTTCGCATCGAGTGCGTCCATCATCTCGTCCAAGTTGGCGACGCTCAGCGCAGACTGGCGAAAGTACATGGTCTCGACGCGCCGAAGCCGAATCGTCGCGTCGAGGATGACGCCGAGGAGCCCCATCCCGCCAAAGTTGGCCCAGAAGAGGTCGGCGTTCTCCTCACGGCTTGCGTGACGAATCGAACCATCCGCGAGGAGGATACGAAAGGAGTCGGTGCACTCAGAGAAGCAACCATCGACATGGTGGGCCTTCCCATGAACGTCGTTGGCAATGCAGCCCCCAACGGTGACGAACTTCGTCCCGGGGGTCACCATCGGCAAGAAGCCGCGGGGGCCGAAGTCGCGAAGGATCGCCTCGAGGCTGGTGCCGGCTTCACAGGTGAGGGTGCCGCTCTGCTCGTCGAAGGACAGGTATCGGTCGAGGCCTACGCAGTCGAGGACAATGCCCTCTGAGGAGATCGCGGGGTCCCCATAGCTCCGGCCGAGGCCACGCGGGGTAACCCGGGGGGAAGCCGCCACCAGCGTCTCAGCTTGGTTTGAGCTGTGCACACGACGTCGATCGCATACGAGGCGCGGGTAGTTACCCCATCCAGCAAGTGTTTCTTGAACCATCGTGTCTCTCATAGGCCCGTCCGAGAGCGTGGGCCAGGGCACAAGCTCGGGGCGCTGCCTCAACGACTTGGAAGAACCATCGTATTCCCGGTGACTTTTGGCCCCGTGGACCTCACCAGCTGCTAGAGTCGGCTCCGTGGCACGGATTCTGGTTTCTACGGCGAGCGATGTCGGTATGGTCCGCGAAGTCAACGAGGACTCGTACCTCGTGGATGAAGAGCTGAAGCTCTACATCGTGTGCGATGGCATGGGTGGTCATGCCGCCGGAGAGGTCGCCTCGCGCACCGCCGCCTCCGTCGTTCGCGAGCACCTCAGCCTCTACGCCGACGAACAGGACGTCGATGTCCTCGTGGACGTGATGCGTCAGGCCGTCGAAGAGGCGAACCGCCGGGTCCACGAGCTCGGTCAGCGTGCGAAAGATCGCAACGGGATGGGCACCACCTGCACCGCGTTGCTCATGCGTGACGGCACTGGGATCGTGGGGCACGTCGGCGACAGCCGCCTCTACCTCCTCCGCGAAGAGAAGCTCCACCAGCTCACTCATGACCACACCTTCGTCGCCGAAGCTATCCGTGCGGGCATCGCGAAGAAAGGCGACCCACACCTCGCGGAACACTCCAACCTGGTTACGCGCGCCGTCGGTCCGCTGCCCCACGTATTGGTCGACGCATTCGTCTTCGACGTTCTCCCTCAAGACTCCGCTTTGCTCTGCTCGGACGGACTCTACGAGTACTTTGAAGATGAAGTAGAGCTCGGGCGCCGCATGGGTGCCGATGACCTGGACGCGATCTCGGCGGGGCTCGTCAGCTCGGCGAACGAACGCGGCGGCCACGACAATATCACCGCCCTCATGCTCCGCTTTGAGGACCGAAACCCCTCCAAGGCCGTCGGTCGAATCACGGCGACGTTCTCGACGTTGAGCCACATCGACCTCTTCTCGGAGCTCTCGGTTCCGGAGATCACCCGCGTCACGCGTCATCTTCAGTACGAAGATGTAGAAGCCGGGCAGGTCGTGTTTCGTCAGGGAGACGTCAGCGAAGGCCTCTGGGTAATCATGTCCGGCACCGTCGTTGTGGAGCGGGATAACGAAGACGTCGCGAACCTGAGCGCTGGTGCACATTTCGGCGAGATGGCGCTCCTGAACCAGCGACCACGCTCTGCGACGGTCACGGCTCTGGGGCCTTCGACGCTCCTCCGACTCTCCCGCGACGCGTTCTACGAGGTCGTGCAGCAGGACCATGTGGTGGGCGTGAAGTTCCTTTGGAAGCTCGCCCAGACATTAAGTATGCGCCTGGAGGAATCTTTTGAGACCCCGGCGGCATTGCATGAGGCGCGACAAACGTTGACGTATGGACTCTTTCCTTCGCCGGTGAAGGACTAAACCCGGCTACGCATCTCAATGCTCTTCCGTCAGACAATCGCTGTCGTGATTCCTGCGTTCAACGAAGCGCCGCACATCGCCCGGGTCGTTCGAACCCTCCCCACGTTCGTAGACCGCATCATCATCGTCGACGACGCCAGCACCGACGGGACGGCGGCGCGTGCAGAGACCATCGACGACGCGCGCCTGGTGGTGTTGCGCCACGGCGAGAACGCCGGAGTCGGTGCCGCGATCACGACGGGGTACAAGCACGCCTTCGCCGACGGCGCGGATGTCGCGGCGGTTATGGCTGGCGATGCGCAGATGGACCCGAACAATCTGCGCGCTCTCCTTGCGGCCATCGATGCCGGGGCGGACTACGCCAAAGGCAACCGCCTGGTGTGGCCCGACGTCTGGCGCGACATGCCGAAGGCGCGCCTTGCCGGGAACATCGCCCTCTCGTGGCTCACAAGACTCGCCATCGGGACGGACGTAAGCGATTCGCAGTGCGGCTACACGGTGATGACCCGTGAGGCCGCCGCCGGCGTGGACCTCGACGCCCTGTGGCCACGCTATGGGTATCCCAATGATCTTCTGGCACGCCTCGCCGCATCCGGAGCCCGCGTCGTGGACGTGCCGGTCCGCGCCGTCTACGCGAATGAGCAGAGCGGCGTCGGATGGCACGACGCGCTCGTCGTGGTTCCAGGCGTTCTCGGCCGCGCGTTGCTCCGGCGGCTGAGGCCTTCGAAGCCGACGCCGGCCCAGAGTCGCGCCGCACGGAGGCCCATCGCTCCCGAGGCGGTCCGGGCGCCGCTCTGAGCGTTCTTCTTCGCTCTGTTTGCTTTCATCGCTCTGCTTCCTTTCAAGCGTTCCTTCCACTTCATGCACATCGGATTGCTGACCACTTCGTATCCACGCTTTGACGGGGATGTTGCCGGGAGCTTTGTTCGGGAGTTTGCGGAGACGATGCGCAGCTTGGGGCACCGCGTGGATGTGCTGGCCCCGGCGGACAGGCTTGAGCGGCCCGCCTATGACGCGGCTCCCATTCGCTACCTGCCCTCGGCACTACGGCGCACTTTCTATGGGAGCGGGGTTCCCGACAATATTCGTGACCCACGAGCATGGCCGGGTCTCGCGGCGTTTCCCGCCGCGTTGCTGCGTGAAGCGTCCAAGCGACCTTGGGATGCGCTCGTCTCGCACTTTGGTGTTCCATGTGCGCTCGTTGGGGCGCTCGTCGCGCGGGGACGGCCGCACCTCGCAGTGTGGCACTCCGCGGACGTCGCCCTCGCCGCTTCGATCCGCCCACTGCGTACCCTCGCGCCCCGCCTAGCGACGAAGCACTGGTGCGTAACGGAGGCTGCTCGTGAGCGCCTCGGGCTCAAAAACGCCATCGTCTCGCCGATGGGCGCGCACCCGCCGGACGCAAAGCGCGGCGAGAGTCGAAGAGCGCTTGGGATCGAGCGAGGCGACGTGGTGGTTTCCTTTGTCGGGCGCCTGGTTCCGATCAAGGGCCTCGCGACTCTTTTTGCCGCGGCGCGTGGACTCCCAGTCCATCTTGTCATCGCCGGAGAAGGCCCGGAGCGAGCGCGCCTCGAGTCGATGACGAACGTTCGGGCTACATTTCTTGGCCACGTCGCGCGGAGCGAGAGAGACGCTCTGCTCGTTGCGTCCGATGCTTTCGCGATGCCCTCGCTGGCTCTCGGTCGGCGGCGGGAGGGCGCCCCCTGCGCGCTCCTCGAAGCGCAGTTGGCGGGACTCCCAGTCCTAGCGAGTCGAAGTGGGGGGCTCGTGGAGCGGGTTCGTCACGGAAGCGACGGTCTCCTGGTCAAAGCCGGTGATGTTCAGGCATGGCGCGATGCGCTCGTCGCCGTCTTGAGCGGGAAGCTCGCGGACATGGGAGTGGCGGGTGCTCGCCACAACAGCCACCTGAGCTGGCAAGGGCTTGCGCCGACGATAGAGTCAGCGCTTCGTTTCTAGCGCTCGAGTCCTAGGGCTGTACGCGGCGGGTGCCAGCGGGCGCACGGAATCGAAAGCGAGCGTCCGCGACCTCACGTGGGAACGTCATCTCGGAAAAGTCGAAGCGGTTCCGGTTTCCAGCGGAGTCGACGATAAGCACGCGGCGAATGATGCCGGCGCTTCGGCCGCCCTGTTCGACGACGCGAACGAAGAAAAGAATCTTGTCGTAGTGCGCTGTGGGCTCGCGGGGGCGAAGCTCTAGAACGTACCCGTTCTGCATTCCGTAGCGGTCAGGATCGAGCAGGCGAAAGGTGAAGTCACGGTCGAGGCGACCGGTGCCGGTCAAGAAGCTGAAGGCTTGCGGCAGCTGATGGTCGTTGATCTCACGGTCGATGATCTGTCCATGCTCTTCGCCTTCTTCGGCGGGCTGGTAGATGATGAGCCGGTTGCCATCGCTCACGTAGACTTGGCCGTTCGGCGCGTCGTAGTCCCACCGCATCTTGCCGGGTTTCTCAAAGACAACGCGACCCGACGCTTGCTCCGTGCGGTTCTGCAGGCGCGTCACCTGGCGCTGTTGAAAACGCGCCTCGAACGCTGGGGACTGGTCGTAAAAGGACTGCACCAGGGCCGCGACGTCGCGCGCGGACCGTGTCTCTTGAGCACGCGATGTGGTGACGCCGAGGGCGAGGGCAAGGAAGAGGGCAGAAGAAATGCCCAGAGTTTTGATGAAGTTGCGCATGAAGAGGACTTGTCCCGTGGGGTCCGAAGAGGCCCATCGAGTGGGCTGCGTCCTCGTTTGAACGCTCGGCGCCGCAGCCTATTCACATGAATCCTCGCGCGCCAGTGCTCGTGCACCGCGGTGACTCCATTCTCCGGCGAAAACCGCTCGAATCGGGGAGCGGAAGCCAAAATGCGTAATGATCTTCAACGCCGCATCTCCCCCGCTTGGGCCCGTTGAAAAGAAGCGCCCAAATCCGTTATTCTCTTGTTCTACGGCGCAGCGCCCCTTGTCTTTGGCTTAGTGAAATCCAGTCTCGTATTCCAAGGAGTTCCCGAATGGCTTCCAGTCCCGAAACGCTTCGTTCTCACCTTGAGACCAAGAAGGCGACGCTCGACGCAAGCGTTGATGCCCTCTCGCAGCGCCGCTTCCTATCTGCGGGTGAGCAGATGAGCGAAAAGGAAATGAAGAAACGCAAACTCGCCATGAAGGACGCCCTCACGCGCCTTTAGAGATTGCCTCGCGCGCCCGGGCTTCGGGTGTCCGCGAACTACGGACGACGGCGTTCCCGCCATGGGAGCGCCGTTTTCTTTTAACCGGTGCCCTATTTCGGCGCGAAGCCGAGGGAGCGAACTTCATCTCCGAGGCGAATCGTGCCGCCTTCGATGACCCGCGCGAGGATGCCGCCCATGTCGAGCATCGCCGCGTACCCGCCGTCGCCGAGGGCTTCCTCCATACGACTGCAGGGAGCACATCGGTCGCTGCCTTCGAGGATCACCTCTCCAATGGAGAAGCGAAGACGCCGCAGCGCGTTGAGTGGGATGCCTTCGATGACGAGGTTACGGCGAAGAAGCTCCGGTGGCGCGGGTCGTCCAGCCAACGCGGCGATGACTGGGAGGTGTTCTTTTTGAATGAGCGACACCTGACGCTTGCCGCCGGACTTTTGGTAGCGATCTCCACGAATGCCCTTTCCCGCGACGAGCTCCGCCTCTTCGACGATCTCCAGCGCCTTGCGTTTCGTCGGACGAAGACCAATCCACCTCAAGGTCCCAACCTGGGGCACGTTCGCGAGCAACGCGCGCATTTGTGATTCTTCGCTCATGAACTCTGATCTGAGGGCGAACCTTCCAACGCGCAAGTGCGGCGGAAGTCAGCGCTGCTCAGGCGCCAAAGCGAGCGACGAGGGCTTCGGCGCGTTCGACGAACCCAGCTTTGTGGTGCGCGTCGAAGGCCTCCCACGTACACAGCGTCTTCGTGTCCTCCACGCGGTCCACGAAGAGCTTCCCGTCGAGGTGATCACATTCATGAAAGTAGGTGCCCGCGCTGAGGCCCCAGACTTCACGTGTGAGCGCTTGTCCGAATCGGTCGAGGGCGTCGACGCGAACTCCCACGGGGCGTTTCACGACGCCGCGAAGGTTCGGAACGCTCAAGCAGCCCTCGTAGCTGTCGAAGGTCTCGTCGCCGAGGGGCGTGAGGACTGGATTGACGAGCACCGTGAGAGGAATGTTGGGCTTGTACGGATAGCGAGGGTTGTCGCCCACTTCCATGACACAGACCCGTTTGGCCACGAAGACTTGGTTGGCCGCGAGGCCAGCGCCGCAAGCGTGCCGCATCGTCGCGATGAGGGAATCGATGAAGCGCTGCATCTCCTCGCCCGCGAGCTCGCCGGGTTCGATCAGCGCCGCGGGCTTTCGCAGAACGGGCTCGCCAATCTGTGCGATGGGAAGGACCTGCGCCGCCATCGTCTCAGTCATCGGCTGTGCCTTCGGCTCCCTCGCCCGGGACAAACTTGTATCCCGCCCCGCGCACGGAGAGGAAATATTCGGGCGCGCTGGCGTCTCGTTCAAAGTGGCGTCGAAGCCGTGAGATGAAGTTGTCGACGGTCCGCGAGTTGTTGTAGTTCCGCAGCTTCCACACCTTTTCAAGGAGCTCGGTTCGACTGAGCACGCGATGAGGGTGGTTGGCGAAGTAGCGCAACAGGTCCAGCTCAAGCTGCGTCAGCTTGCATTCAACGCCCTCGATTCGAACTTCGTGAGTGTTGAAGTCGACGGTGGCCTCGCCGAAACGAAGCGTGGTTGTCGTCGTCGTGGCTTCGCTCTCCTTGGGTGGGGCCTGCTGCTCCCATTCCCTCCGCCGCAGCATGGAGCGGACGCGCGCGAGCAGCTCGTTCAACGAAAACGGCTTCACCATATAGTCGTCGGCTCCCGCTTCAAGGCCGCGAACCCGGTCTTCGGGGGCGTTTCGCGCGGTGAGCATGATGACCGGCACAAAGTTGCCGGAGCGGCGGAGGCGCGCGCAGAGGTCGAAACCGTTGACGTCCGGAAGCATCACATCGAGGACCAGCGCGTCGTAGCGTTCCGCTTCCACGAGAAGCTCGTTCGCCCGACGTGCATTCTTGGCGACGTCGACTTCGTATCCCTCAAGCTCGAGGTTTAACTTGAGGCCCGCCGCAAGGTGCTCCTCGTCCTCGACCACCAATAAGCGCGGCTTCATGGATTGACCATGTCCGATTCTGCAGGCAGTTCCAGTCGGATGGTGGTTCCTTTTCCAAGCCCCGGCGAGAGCGCCGTCGCTTGCCCTCCCAGGCTGCGCATCAAGGCGCCTACGACGAAGAGGCCAAGGCCGGTGCCATGGCGTTCGCGTACATCGGTGCTCGTCACACGGAAGAAGCGGTGGAATACACGTTTTAGGTGTTGCGCTTCAAGGCCAATCCCTTGGTCTTGGACCTCGATGGTGACGAGTCCCTGATCTGAACGGGCAGCGCGGATAGCGATGGTGGGATCGTCTCCTCCATACTTGATGGCGTTGTCGACGAGGTTTCGCATGACCACCGCGAGGGCCGGCGCGTCCGTCGTGAGCACAAGCGCAGGGTCGATATCGATGGAGAAGGCGTCCGGCGTCACCCGCCATCGCCTCATGGCACCTTCGCAAATCTCATGAACCGCCGGAGCGAGTTCGACGTCGCCAATGTTCAGACTAGTCTCGCCGAGAGATGAAAGGCGTGACGCGTGAAGGAGGTCGTCGATGAACGCCGCGAGTCGCTCCACATCGCCCAGCATCATGTCACGGAGGGTCTCGCGCTTGTCGCCAGGGAGCTCCCTCCGGCCGAGCGTCTCAAGTCCGAGTCGAATCGACGCAAGGGGCGAGCGAAGCTCGTGCGTCACCGAGTCGATAAAGCTGTCCTGACGCCGAACTTCGAGAATCTCGCGCACCAAGTAGAAGCTGAGCAAGACCAACACGGTCACGATGACGAGGAAGGAGAGCGCGCCGGCAATGAGCAGCCACGTGTCGAGGGTGGCGTCGTCTGCGCTCGCGAGGTTGCGGGCGATGATAAGCGTCCAGCCCACGAGCAGCGCCACGCTCAAGGGTACGCTGACGGCGCCCATAATAATGGGCGTGGAGATCGATTTGAGGTTTCGCCGGCGTGCCATGCGCGTGGCTATTGAACCGAGTCGACGCGGGCCGTCAGAGTGAAGGCCCCGTTGGGTCCTGATGCGTCGTCGCGAATAGTGATGATCGAGGCGGGCGTCGAGATGGCGAAGGACGCGTCGGTGTCGTCCGCCGTCGTGTTGCCATCCTGCCCAGTGATTTGGTTGCCGGGTCCCGGCGTGCACTGAAAGAAGCCCGCATTAGGGCCGCCATAGAGTAGGCGACCACCGCAGTACACCTGTGCACGACACATGCTCTGGCCCTGCGTGGGTTGTTCCACTTGGAAGTCGCACTGAGCGCCAGAGGCGACGGGACCGCCGGCGGTCACGTGGGTGACGGTGGCGCGCACGCGGACGTTTGCTCGGGCGGATGGAGGGGGCGGCGGCAGCGTGGGCTGTTGCGGCTGGGGCGGCTGGAAAGGCTGCGGGATTGGCGGCTGTTGCGGTTGAGCGGGAACGTTCGGGTTCGCGGGCGTCGCAGGAGCGACGACCACCGGCGCCGCCGGCGCGGCGCCGGGAGACAGGAACATATAGGCGCCCATCCCGGTCACGACGCACAAGCCGCACATGAGCAGCACGCCGCACCCCATCAGCGCCATCACCGACCCGTTGCTCTGTCCGTTCTGTTCCATAGGGCAAGAGACTAGAGCACATCTCAGAACTACGCACGGTCCCTTGCGCCGGGGGCGCGCCGACGCACTTTAGTAGGCGGTAGGGGGCCAGGCGTCGCCCTGCTGAGGCGCGTAGTTCGTGGCGTTGAGTCGCCGCGAGAAGTCTCCGAGCTGCCCAAGCTGAGCCGGCGTCATCGTGAAAGATGCGCCACACACGGTCAGCGTGATGACCCGGGCGTTGCCGAGGAGCGTGGCGTTGTTTGACGCCGTTCGTCCCGAGAGTGTCTCCGCAATGCCGCCGGAGAGCTCCTCACTGTTGTACGCCACGGACATGCGCGCCGCGGCGCCGTCCACCTGCCAAGCAAGCTCGGAGCACTGCGAGAGCACGGAGTTCGCGCCGCGTCGTTGCAGACGGATGTCCATGGAGTCCATTCCAGGTGTTCCCACCAAGGTCAGAAGAACATCGCTGCCCAAGTCGACGACCTCCGTGACCTCCGTCGCGGACTGAGCGTCACCGTTTCCGCTTCGTGTGCTCGTGTTTCCACCGCTCGACGCGCTGCCACCGATCCACCCGGTGAGCGCGACGATGAGACCAATATTCCAGCGGGACTGGCTTTCGCCATCGTCGGCGCCAATGCGGAATCGGTAGTCGAACTCGAGACGAGGGTCGATGGAGAAGCTGTCGGCGATGAAGAGGTTGCCGCCCACGCCGAAACGAAAGCCCAAGAAGTTCGCAGAGTCCTTCACGTCGCCAATCTTGGTGGACTCGCCGCCAAAGAAGAGACCAAGACTGCCGAAGGGTCGAAAGATTCCGCTGTCCGTGAAGCGGTACTCCACCACCGGACCGATCTCCCAGACCAGCGCTGACCGATTGTCCGGGTCGACGTGCTGAGTGCCGCGCGCCAAAACGAGGCGACCGCCCAGAAAGAAACTCTCGGAGAGGTTGGCGCCTGCGACCAAGCCCAGCTCTTGCGAAAGAAGCGAAAACGTGGAGCTGTCGCTCTCAACGTCTATGCCGCCACCACCCTCTGTTGTCGTCCGCTGAAACTGGAAGAAGGTGAGGTCCACGCCTAGGCGAAACGTCCCATCAAGCGATTGAGCAGAGGCTGCTGTGGGGGCGGAGAGGGCCGCAAATGCAGTGAGAAGAATGAGTGCGAAGCGTTTCATGGTGGGTTCCGTGCGCGTCCGAGGACAGACGAGCGCCGCCAATGAGCGGGCTCCGTCGCTGTTACGCGCCCACGCCTACGATCTTCCCCCGACGGGAGCAACCCCAGGAGACGAAGGGCGAGATGAACGCCACGACGTCTAGTAGGAGGCCGCGGAAAGAAGGCGCGACAGGTTCGCCTGCTCCCAAACTTCCGACGCGGCGTGGCTCGGAAAGAGCCGTTCCCGTCGGCGAAACTCGGGCGTGTGAAAGCTGGTGCGCTTGGCTCCACGCTCGGGTGGGAGCACATGATGAAGCATCTCGTGGAAGATGACGGCTTCGACGTAGAACGCCGGCACCCACTCGTTGTCGAGGACGGGATGAACGCGAATCAGCTGCTCGGCGAGGGTGTACGTGCCGAGGCGGATCGAACGCTGCTTCGCCCGCGTCGAACGTCGTCCCCAGGTGATGCGTACGCCCTCAAGTTCGCCGGAGAAGTGCTGCTGTTCGATGGCCGCGAACATGTGCCCCAGATCGTGGTGGGTGCCCTTCGTTCGAATCGAAATACGCCGCTGCCGGTGGCGGATGGTGCTTCGTTTGGCGTCGATAAAACCGTCGATGACGCGACCCGCTCGGCGGTCTCGATTCGCCAGGTATCCGTGAAGCGCCGCGATGACGTTCTCCGGGGCGTCGAGGAACATGCGGTGGAGCCGAAGGTCGAGGCGCCCGTTCTTTCGACCGCCGGACACCATGGTGCGCCGGTTATCGGTGACCGTTAGACGAACCGCTTCGCCGAAACGAGCGGCGAGGTTCGCGGTTAGCTCTTCCGCCGAGCGCTGGATCGCTTCGCTGACGCCGGGCGCGGCCTGAACAACGACGGCGGCGGGCGCATGTTCTTGCGTGCGTTCGTCGTTGCGTTCGTCGAGACGAGGGCGGGGCTTTTGCGGCGTGGGGCGACGGCGCGGCGAGACCGGCGGACGCGACTCCGGAGCGAAACCCCCAAAGGGCAGTGCGAGCTGCTCAGCCACGCGTCACTCGTAGCAGCTGGCGCCGGCGATTGCATCATTCCTGCAGTGACTCGGCGGCGGACAGCCATCGCGCGGAGAGCCGGGAGAGCCTCGGACCCGTGGATAGCGGCAGTGGCGCCGTTGATTTCGTGGACCAAAACAAAAGCGGCTCCGCGCTGGTTTCAGCGCGCTGAAGAAACGCTGCGGCGGCCTTTGCGCTGTAGGTGGTGTCGAGTTCGATCCCTGCGTGTTGGCGAAACCGAGCAAGTGCCGCGCGTCCTCCCTCGGTTGCGAGTCCGTACCCCGGACCTAGCTGTGACCCATCGACGACGAGGTGCGCGCCCAGATCTTCGCGACGGCACTGCCAGTCTTCGTCGCTTCTCGCTGCGAGCTCCAGTCCAGCGCGAAAAGCGAGGTCGACGATGCGACGTTTGGATGTGATCGGCCATGGCGTGACGCGCACCGCGACGAGTTTTGGCGTTCGTTTCAGGAGCCCGCGGCGCGTCGCGAGTACAAGCCCACACAGAAGTCCCGCCGCTGTACACGTGGAACCGGCGCCAACGAAGATCTCCGCTGGGCAGGGCAACTCGCCGGCTTCGATTTGAAGCGCAAGTTCGAACCCTGCGGACACATACGCGAGGGCGCCGCGCGGCGTGGCTCCTCCTGGCACCATCCAGTAGACGGACTCACCGCGAAGCCAAAGCGACGCGTGACGCAGCGCTGCTGCCGCTGGAAGCGCCGACCAGTGCGGGGCCACAAAGGGTTCACAATGACTTGCGAGAACCTTCAGGTTGGAAGCCGCCGCATGGCTTGCAGGTTGCGGGTAGATGGTCGTCCCGGCTTCAAGTCCAACGCGGGGCGCATGAAGGGCCGTTGCGACGCCATGGTTGGTTCCAAAGGCGCCCGTCGCTTCAATGTGCGTCGCGCCCGCTTCGAGGGCTTCGCCGAATAGGAATTCCAAACAACGGACCTTGTTACCTCCGTAGATGGGTGAACTTAGGTCATCGCGCTTGATGTAGAGATCCGAGCGCGAGCCCGTCGACGCCATGAGGGCGGGTTCATGCGTGACGGGAGTAGGCCACACGCCAAGGGAGACCACCGGCGCACGGAGGCTTGGCGCAACGTCGAATATTGGCAGCTCCCGAACAAACGACGCCATGACCCGGCAGCCCTCAGCCTTCTTGTGTTGGTAGTTGGTCGTCGACTTCGACTTCCACGCCGGCCATCTGAAGAAGCCGAAGCGCGTTGGATGTCCTCACCACGCCATCGCGGAGCTTGTAGTCGAAGAGCATCTCATCGTCCTTCATCACGTCCGTGAAGTGAACGTTCTCGATGCGTCCAGGATGCTCTTCTTCCATCTTGGACAGCGCGATATCGTGCGTGGCGGTGAGACCACTGGCGCCACGGCCGAGCAAGTGCATCAGCACGGCGCGCGCACCCAAGTGGCGAGCGCGTGCGTTGGTTCCGCGCAAGAGCTCGTCCAAGAGAAAGAACACCGGGGGCTCGTTCTCTGCTCCGCCGACAACGGAGCGAAGCTTGGCGAGCTCCGCATGGAAATAGCTCGCGCCCTGCTGGAGCGAGTCGTCCACTCGCATCGACGCGCGAAGCCGAAGCGAGCTCAAGCGCAGTTTGCCCGCCACGACCGGCCCCCCGGCGAAGGCGAGGGCGATGTTCAGGCCGACGCTACGAAGCAGCGTCGACTTTCCCGCCATGTTGCTGCCGGTGACGATGAGCGCGGAGCCGACGTCCGGAAGTCGCACATCGTTCGTGACGCGATTCTCTGCCGGGAGAAGTGGGTGGGCCAAGCCTTCCGCGAGAAACGCGACGGGCTCATCGCAGATGTCTGGAAACGTCGCCGAGGGATCGCCGTGATGCAGCGTCGCGAGGCTCGCGAGGGCCTCCAGCTCGCCCAGCGCGTCGAAGGCTTCCTCGAGACCTTGGCCGACGTCGCTATTCCAGCGCTCCAGCTGAAGCAGAATGTGCAGGTCCCAGAGCACCATCACGTTGACGAAGAAGTGAATTGGGAACTGCGTATAAAACTCGGCCAGTCCTGCCCATCGGTCGAGGCGTGCCATGTACTCACTGGGCGCTCTTCCGCCCGCGTGGACGCGCTTTTGAATGTCGACGAGCAGAGGCGCCTTGAACGTGTGCTTCTCCACGGCGACGAGCATGTTCTTGAGGGATTCCACGTAGCCGCGGCGCGCCGCGACGAGCTGAAACACGCCGATGACTCGTCCTGCGAAACCAAAGGCGACGACGGCTTGAAGCCCAAGGAGCCCAGTCGCGATATAGGGCGTCAGCATGCCCATCTGCGAGAGCACGAGAGTGGTGATGAAGGCCACGGGCAGAAGAAAGATCACGGGCACCAGGAAGCTGCCGCGGACCAAGGCCTTTTGGCTCGTGAAGGCCAAGAAGGGTCCAGGGTCCAGTCGCTCTTTGCCTGCGGCGCGCGCACCGAATGCCTCCAGCGACTCCCGAAAGTTGTCTGCCGCGGACAACTCGATGACGGCCTCTTGTCGCTGTCGAACGTCTTCGGGGCTCGCAGCGCGGGAGAGCCAGAGGCTCAACGTGTGTTCTCCGCTCACGGTGTGGGTGACGTCGATGCGTTGGCAAAGGGAGTTCTCCCCGACGAGATCGATGTCGTGTGCGTAGGGATGTCCCGGTGGCACCTTGCCGGCGGCGGGCAACTCCGTGAAGCGGCCCGTCAGGCGGAGCACATGGCGTCCGTGAACGTCGGCCCGCCGCTCCTTCTCTTCCCGTGCGCTTTCGACGCGCGAATGAACGAAGAGCAAGAATACGAACACCAGGATACACAGCGCGCCGGCGA
>JBGCFM010000258.1:0-8405 GCA_045106895.1 Polyangiales bacterium
CTCGACTTGAACGACGCGACAAAACGTCTGAGAGTGCGCCATGGAATACGTTGAAGAACTCGGCCCCCTCGGACTGCTTATTGGAACCTGGGAGGGCGACAAAGGCGCAGACGTCGCGCCCGCCGAACCCGACGCTACGCAGGTGGCGGAGAGCAAGTACCGGGAGCAGATCGTTTTCGAACCGACGGGACTGGTCGACAACCACGCGCAGCTTCTTTACGGCCTGCGCTACAAGACCACGGCTTGGCGCATCGGCGAGCCGAACTCTTTTCACGAAGAGAACGGATATTGGATGTGGGACGCGGGCAACAAGCAGGTGATGCGCTGCTTCATCGTCCCACGCGGAGTCACGGTCCTCGCTGGTGGAACCGTCGAAGCCGACGCGGGACACTTCGAGATCGCGGCGGTGCGCGGCTCAGAGACCTACGGTATCTGCAGCAATAAGTTCCTCGATGAGGAGTTCCGCACCATTCGCTACGACCTGAAGTTCACGATGAAGGACGAGAACACCATCCACTACTGGGAAGACACGGTGCTTCAGATCAAGGGGCAGGAGAACCTCTTCCACCACACCGACGAGAACACGCTCACGCGCGTGTAAGTGGCGCCGCGGCTCCCAACGAAGGCCTCGAGCCAGGACCGAAGCGTACGAACTTGAGAGAATACTGAGACCCAGCGAAGCGTTGGGCGGCCAGAAAGCGCGCGGCTGGCTTGCGCATAGGGGTCAGACCTTTCTACCCTCCCCTATGCGATTTCTCGGCGCCCTTCTCGTTTTGTTCTCCTTGGCGAGCCACGCGCACGCACAGGTCGTGGTCATCGACCCTGGACACGGCGGTACCGACTCCGGCGCGGTGGGCTGCAGTCTTCAGGAAGCAGACGTCGTCCTCGACGTGAGCCAGCGGGCCGCCACGCTCCTGCGCGAAGCCGATATCACTGTGCACCTGACGCGTGACGACGACCGCTTCATCGAGCTGGCCGCACGCGCCACCTTCGCCAACTCGCGCGGCGCCGCGCTCTTCGTGTCGGTGCACGCGAACGCCAACGAGGGTACCCCGGCGACGGGCACGGAGACCTTCGTCTACACGACCGCCTCCGCCGAAAGCCGGGAGCTGGGCCAAGAAGTCCAAGATGAGCTCATCGCGACTTGGGGCCTGCGCGACCGCATGCTCAAGTTCGCCAACTTCAGCGTCCTTCGCAGGACCTCCATGCCCGCGGCCCTCGCCGAGCTCGCTTTCATCAACCGCTGTGACCCCGACGCAGCGCTGCTCGGATCCCCGGCGGAGCGCGCGCGCATCGCCGCGGCGTTGGCGCGCGCCATTCTCGCTACCCTTGGTCGCACGGGGCCCATCGATCCACCGACCACGGGCCGTCTCATCGGCGTGTCTTTCGAAGACACCGGCATGGGTCTCGAAGACACCTCCGTCCGCATCCCCGCCGCCATGGTGCGCGTGGGCGACGAGGTCCTCACCTCTGGCGACGACGGGCTCTTTGCCTTCAACCTGACGCCTGGCAGCTACGAGGTCGAAGTCTCGATGCCTGGCTTTGCCACGGCCACGCGCGAATGCATGGTCAACTCCGGCGTCGACAACTGGTGCTCCGTGGGCTTGATGCGCTCGGGCATGGAGACGAGGACACGCGTCGTGGGCTACGTCTACGAAGACAACGGCGGAGACATGGCGACGGCGCCGCGCCTCGGTGGCGCCCTCGTGGACTACGGCGCAGGAGACGTCACGACGGACGCCGCGGGTGACTTTGCCTTCGAGGTCGCCTCGGGACCACTGACGCTCAGCGTAAGCCGAGCGGGATATATGCCTGCTTCACTTGCCTGCACAGCGAGCGGCGCGGAGACGACGTGCGCCGTTGGCCTGGTGCCGGTGAGCACGACAAGCCTCGGAACGCTTGAAGGCATCGTCCACGTCGCAGGTGACCTCGAAGACCGAATCGAAGACGCCTCGGTCTTCGTGCGCGAACTTGGAATCCCCGCCGAGAGCGACGCCTCCGGCGTTTGGTCCCTCGAGCTGCCAGAAGGTAGCTACAACATCGACTTCACGGCCGCGGGGTACGTCATGGCGAGCGAGCAATGCACCGTGCGTACAGGCGAAGAAACGACGTGCAACGCGGGCCTCACCCTCGACGAAGAGGGCCCCGGTCCAGAAATGATGCCGATGGACGAAGAGGGCTGCGGATGCAGCGCCGCCGGAAGCGGCTCGTCGAGCTCGTCCACGCTCTGGGTCTTCGGCCTCCTCGGCCTTTTGGTTTTCCAGCGTCGCCGAAGTGGTCGCGCCAGCAGCGCAGGCCTCGTCTTGGCTGCGCTCTTTGTGCTCGCGGGCTGCAGCGGTGCGCCGGAAGCGGCGGCCAGCTCCCAAGCGATTCGAGAGGCACCACAGGACAGCGAGCTCATGCTGGCCGCCGAGGTCGCGCCCTTTGCGGCGCTCGAGAACGTTCAGGAGATGACCCAAGGTGACTTCATCGACTTGGAGCTTTCGCCGGACGCTCAGCACATCGCGCTGAGCCACGCGCGCTACGCTGCTCTCAGCGTCCTATCTCTCGAAACGCGTGAGCTGCGCCTTCTTCGCGAGGCGCCCCAAGCAGGATACGAGCCTCGTTGGCACAGCGAGGGCCAGGTCATCGGCGTCCGCACGGAAGGTCAGACGAGCACCGCAACGCCTACCCTCGCCTTCTCCGTCGATGGCACCGAAGCCGACCCATTCCGCCCCTCCGACGTGCTCTCCGTGCGCGTCGAAGAAGACGTCGTGGTCATGCGCAGCGTCGAGGGTGACGAGACCCGCCTCGGCCCTCCCGGCGACCGCTACTTCGACCCGCGCGCGTCCGCTGATGGCGAGTACGTTTCGTTCCGCGGCCTCTCCTCGGGCCTCTACATTCACCGCCGCGCCGACGGAGCGACATTCATGGTGGGCGCCGGCGCGCACGTTCGTTTTGACGCCAGCGGCCGCTGGATGGTCTTCGTGCGCAACATCGAAGACGGCCACGAGCGTACGGGGTCCGCTCTGTACGTGATGGACCTCTCGAGTGACGAGCTTCGCTACGGACTCATCGCCACCGACGCCGTTCGTCCCGACGCTCCCTCCATCGCCGGCGGCAAGCTGGCGTTCATGGACGAGGGATCGGCGCGTATCGGTGACATCCGCTTCGAGGAATAGCCTTCGCCCTCTGCGCTCGCTCCTTGCGTCGGCTACGTTCCGTGACAATTCGCTCTCATGAGCACCCCGAAGAGCGCAGCGCAGGTCACCATCACCATCTCCGGGCCGAACAAGCCGGAGCTCGCCGCGCAGGTTTTGCGGGTGCTCGCTGAAGCCGAGGATGAGCTCCTCGACATCCACCAGGCCGTGGTCGGCGACCAGCTCACGTTGGGGCTTGTGGCTGCGGCGAGCCCAGCGCTCGTCGAAGCGCTCACCGGCGTCGCCGCGGAGATGGGCGCATCGTTGCACTCTTCGGATGCACCGGCCGTCGGCGCTGAGCGCTACGTGCTCACGCTCACGGGCTCTCCGCTGCAGCCCGCTCACCTGCACGCGCTCACCAGCGCGCTCGCCGAGCACGCTTGCGGCGTCACGAAGATCACGCGGCTCTCCCAGGACACGTCGCGCGCCCTCGAGCTCGCTTTGGACGTCCCCCAAGGCAGCGACTTCGCCCTGCTGAAAGCAAACCTTCTTGAGCTGGCCAAGGCCCAGGGCTTCGACGTCGCGTTGCAGCGCGAGGGATTTGTCCGCCGCAACAAACGCCTCCTCGTCTTGGACATGGACTCGACGCTGATCCCCCTGGAGTTCATCGACGAGATCGCCAAGATGCACGGCGTGTCGGAGCAGGTCTCGGCGGTGACAGAACGCGCCATGCAGGGCGAGATGGACTACGACGAGTCCTTAAGGCAGCGACTTGGACTGCTCAAAGGACTTGAGATCTCCAAGGTCGAAGAGAGGGCCGCCTCGCTGCCTCTCACCGAAGGCGCCGAGACGCTCATCCGCGTGCTGCGCCGTTTGGGCTACCGGACCGCGGTCCTCAGCGGCGGTTTCTCCGTTGCAACGGAGACGCTGAAGAAGCGCCTTCATCTCGACCACGCCCACTCGAACGTCCTTGAGGTGGAAGACGGGAAGCTCACCGGCCGCGTCGTTGGGCCCGTCGTCAACGGAGCGCGCAAAGCGGTGCTTCTCAAGAGCATCGCCGAGGCCGAAGGCATCTCGCTCGGTCAGGTCATGGCCGTCGGTGACGGCGCCAACGACATCGACATGCTCGGGTGCGCAGGTCTCGGCATCGCTTTCCACGCAAAGGCCAAGCTTCGCGCTGCGGCAGACGCATCGTTCTCATCCGGTGGACTCGACTCGATCCTGTACCTCCTCGGCATCAGCGATGCGGAGCGAGATGAAGTGATGAAGCTCGCTTAGGGCGTCCTGTTAGGCGTAGTCAGCGAACCTGGTCAGCGAACCTGGTCAGCGAAACACGCGCGTGAACATGATGCTGCTGCGCCCGCGGGGGAGCCGCCCGATGGCGCGACGAAGGCAGCGCGCGAGCTCCGTGGTGTCCACGTAGACCATCTCGATGCGGCCCTCAGCGGAAACCAGGAACGTGCCGCCTACGGGTTCTCCTTCGCCGCACGAATCGACAACCACGGACGCCCGCAGGGCCAGGGTCTCGTCGATGGCGGCGACGCGCCGAGCCGAAACGACATGGCCGTCGTCTCCGGCGTTCGCGACATCACCTACCGGGGTGCAGACCTCATCGTGGCACACGTGGCGCACGACGCGATCACACCCGATGGAGTCATAGGAGTGCCCTTGTCCGACTTGGAGAGTGGCGATGTCGGCGCGTCCGCATTCGAGTGGCGCGGCGGCGAGAGTGTGCGCTTCACGCATCCAGGTCGAAGTGGACGGCGCGCAGGCAACCAGCGTTGAGGCAACAATGAGGGCGGCGAAGCGATTCATATCGACGGGAAGGTTCCAAGACAGAGGTAGCGCGTCAAGTCCGGAACACCTTCATTCCCGATGTTCTGTTACTAGAAATCCGAGACATCGAGGAATCCCGCGCCAAGTGCCCGGATTGAGGGAATGTCCGGACACAGAGCGCGTATCACCGCGTTGAAAGGCTAAAAGTACACATGGGACTATTCGGCAAAATGAAGAGCTTCGCGGGTGGCCACGGCGTGACCGTGACCCTGATCGAACTAGATGGAGGTCCCGTCGACGCGCACACGATGGACCTGGACGCGACCTCCCTGCGCGGCGTGTTTCGCGTTCAGGCCACAAAGGCCGAGGCCGCCGTGCTCATGCACAAGGTGACGCTCACCGCTCGGTTTACGGGACGCAAGACGGAGATCGATGCCTTCGAAGAGAGCACGCCCTACTCCGTGACGCCGGAGGGCCCGCGCGACATTCCTTTTCAGTTCTCGGGCGTCCAGCTCAAGCAAGCCGTGAAGGCGATCGGTCTCGGTGAGCACGCGCTGGTCATCGACAAGCGGGCGACGCTTGAGCTCGGCGTTTTCGTGGACGTCAAAGGCTCGCCGGTGGACCCGCGCATCACCCACTCGGTTCAGGTAGTGGATGACGACAGGCCCCCCATGGCCGCGCCGGCTGCCTCCGCCGGAGCCGCGCCCGGAGCCGCAGCCGCCGGAGCCGCAGCCGCTGGAGCCGCAGCCGTCGGGGGGGCAGCCGCAGCCGCGTCCGGGTTCACCGGGTTTGGTGCTCCAGCTTCCGCTCCTGCAAGCGCGCCGGCGCCCTCATTCGTCGCGCGCATCAACACACTCTTCAACGCGCTCAAAGCGCTCCCGGGCGTCCAGGTCTCGAAGGCCGTCATTCATCCGCCTTGCACCGACGCGCACATCGCAGCCGTGCATGCTCGGACGGGCTTTCGCCTGAGCGATGAGTTTCTCAATTACTATCGCTCCGCCAACGGTGCTGTCTTGAAGTGGAGAGCAGGTCAGCTGGAGGGCGGTTTTGCGCTGCGTCCACTTCAGAACATCGACTTTGGTGGAAACATCTTTGGCGCCGACTTTGCCACCGCCGGTGAATACTCGCTGCCCTTCTTCGGTGGCTGCGACGAATGGGAGGTCCGCTCACGCCTGATGCGCTTCGACGACGAGCCAAAAAACCAGGAGTACTACGATTCCGCAGGCCTCTACGCCCACGCGACTCACGCCGTCAATCCGGTCGTCCTCTTCCCGTCGGACGCCGCCGCCTGCATGACAGACGCATTTCCCATGCGCGCCACATCGTACCTGGAAATGGTTCTGGCGACGGCAGGTCACAGCGAGACGATTCGCGACTTCCCCGGCGCCTCCGGCGAGAAGAAATGGATCATCGAGTGGACCCAGGCCGATTGGGCAACCCTCGGCGGCGGCGCGAAGTATCTCCAATGGCTGATGACGCGTGGCGATGTCCTCGCAAACTACGCCCCGGCCATGTGCCAACTTCAAGACTCGCTGCGCGCCGGCGAGACCAGCGCGACCATCGACCCCAAACGCTGGATCGAGCAGCGCTACGGCGTGCCCTACCCCGGGTGACTCCTCCCTAAGTAGGAACCACTGAGTGGGGGCGCCGACCCTCAATCCATCACTCTCTCATCGAGGGAGGATGATGAACGATGGGCTGCGTCCCCCTTTTCGTTAACTACGCCGGGGTTTAGGAATGAAGCAGGGTGGAGCGTTGCGCCGCGGAAGAAAACGACGCCCCCGCGTGTTTATGGGCCGGGTTCAGAGTTCCCAGGCGTTTGAGCTTCGGCGACGGATCCAATAGTGTGATCACAGATCGTGAAGCAGGGATATACAATGAAGAGACGAGTGAGCCTTCTGGCCGTAGCGGGTGTTGTTGGACTCGTGTTCCTGAGCGTAGGCACGCCAGGCCAGCTCCTTGCCCAAGAGACGCTTCAGACGGGCGGTTCGGACGCCCATTTTGGCACCCACCGCCTCGTCGACTCGGAGACGATCAGGTTGACCACCGGCGGCAACCTCAACGCTGCCACTTTGAGCCTCGGTTCTGGGTGTGTGGGTTGGGTGACGGCGACCCCCGACGTCATCATCCAGTGGAGAGAGCGCTCCCGGGCGGACCTTCACTTCGCGATGGAAGCACAAGGCGATGGAGACACGACCTTGATCATCCGCTCCCCGGATGGACGCTGGCACTGCAACGACGACACCGCGGGGCTAAACCCAGAGGTTTGGATCAACGGCCCGGCGCGAGGCCAATATGACGTTTGGATCGGGAGCTACGCGCGGCAGGAGCAGCTTCGAGGCACCTTGACCGTCGAAGGGAGCGCGCCAAGGCCACAGCTTCAGATCGGCGGAACGGCGGCGAACTTTGGGACCCATCGGCTGACCTCCACGCAGACGATCCAGGTCCGAAGCGGCGGCGATCTCAACGCCGGTGATATGGGCCTTGGTAGTGGCTGCCTCGGCAGCACGACGGCTGTTCCCGACGCGATCATCCACTGGAACGGAGGCTCCGACATTCGCTTCGCGGTGCAGGCAGACGGCGATACCACTCTGCTTATCAACAGCGCCGATGGAAGCTGGCACTGCAACGACGACACCCATGGTCTGAACCCGGAGGTGCTGATTCGGAACGCGCCCAGAGGTCAGTACGATGTTTGGGTCGGGAGCTATCAGAACGGAACGCAGCTCCCAGCGACGCTCACGGCGAGCGCTGGAGGAGCCGTGGCAAACCAGCCGACAGGCGGACCCAATGGCGCCGTCGTGTCTCTTGAGCGCGAGGTCCAGGCGGCGCAGCGCAGCGGCCGGCTGCGTATCCGCGACACGGCCCCCGTCCCCGGCGGCACACCGCGCCGAATCCCGCGTTTCGAAATGCCTCCGCTTTTGCTTCGTTTAGTTCAGGCGCGCGATGCCTACGTCTCCAGCGTCAACGCCGCTTCAGACCCTGGGAACCTGCGCGTCGCGTATCAGTACAGCAACGCGTTGCTGATGTATTTCTACGGGGACTGGCAGCAAGCCAAGCGGCGCTTCTCACGCATCTACGGAGAGCGCTGCACGAGCGCGCAAGCCCACGACGCGGGCACGCAGGCGGGGGAGCGCCTGCGCGAAATCGCCGCCGCCGAAGGAAACACACCGGAGGTTCAAAGACTCACGCGTATGTTTGCGCAAGGCGGATGCGCGCGTCCCCCTGTCGTCCGGCGACGTCGCTGAACTCAGGCCATCGCTAGTGTGCGATTCAGACGGTTTGGGGGAGTCGGCTCTCCGCTCAGGTCGAGGAAGAGCAACGCAGCCATCGGGCTGCAGGACAAGTCAGGTCCCCTCTACCTTTCTAAATCGCACTAGGCTTTGCTTCTCTTCCGTTTCGCCCGACGAGGCACTAGCATCGGGCCGGTCCATGGTTCCTATGGAGAACATCACCTTCGACGAATCACGCCTGCCGCTGGTCGTGGTGACTTTTCGCGGGACCGCAACC
>JBGCFM010000259.1:0-12528 GCA_045106895.1 Polyangiales bacterium
TTCCCTCACCTTCGCCGTGGCTATGGAACACACGAAAGTACTGATCGCTCAAACCATCGCCGAGGGAGGCATCGAGCTTCGCGCGACTCCTCTAAACGGTGGAGCAGCCCTCGTGGTGGAGAACGTCGAGGACGACGAGCAGGCGCTGACGAACGCGCGTCTTTTCTTGGAAGGCGTCTGCCACGCGCAGGCGAAGGGCGATGTCGCTTCCACCGGCGGCGTGTGGGTGGTTCAGACCGTGGAGCCCGCGATTCAGATCATGCTCCGCGCCCGCGTGGCCCCAGGCTCGCTCTTTAGCCGCCTCTCCGGCGATGCGGACAACTCGGTGACGTTGGAAGACCCGACAAGCGGCGAGACTCCCCTTGCCGCCATCGCCTCCTGGCTCACGGCGGAAGGCTACTCACAGGTTCATACGGCGCCCCTCGTCGCCCTCGAGTGCCTGACCAAGAGCGTCGCTGCGTTTCCAGGGGCACTGCGGCAAGGCGACGACAGCTCCGTCGGCCCCCGAAACAACAGCAACAACTACTTGGCGTGGGCGGGCCTCTCCGAGCTCGCGGCGGACAAGGGCGACTATGCCTTGGCGGATTCGCACCTGAGGGCTGCGCTGGAGCGGTCTTGGTCGTTCCAGTTGGCTTCACTCGGCGGCCGGCTCAGCAAGGTCGAGGTCCTCGTTTCTGCGCAACAGATCGAACAGATGGTCGGCGCGTTTGTGCGCGCCGGACTTCAGCAGTTCGATCAGCTCGATACTGCGGAAGAACACGGCTTACGCATCGTGCCTTCGCCTATCTTCTCCTTCGGTCCAGGCGGGCGAGCGACGGTTCAGCTCTTGCCGATGACGAGCGCTCACCTCGAGCTCTTCTTCGTGGGCGCTGGCCGGGCCGTGGCGGAAGACCGAGCGATGCATGCCCTCGCCGCCGAGGCGCTCGCAAAACACGCCGAGAACGTGACGCCCCTGGTGCGCGTCATGCAGCACTGCGAGTTCTTCGATTCCACCTTTAGCGCGGAGAGTCGCTCGGTGTCCCTGGAGTACATGCCGCCTTTCCGCATGTGGACCACGATTCCTGTGTTGCTCGCCCAGTGTGAGGTCGCGGGGATGACGCTCGCGGAGAAACGCGCGTACCTTTCCCTGGACGACGCCGCGGATATCGCTCTGCAAGCGAATCGAAAAATGGACGCGCTCCGGGATCAGATCCAGGTGAAGATCGACGAGACCATCGCGGCGCTCCCCAGCGAGTAGAGTGCATCATTGACGAAGGGCGCACGAAACGCGTAACCACGCAGCATGAATCGCATTCTGCACGTGCTCATGTTGCCCCTGCTTGTCCTCTTCGCAGCGTGCTCCGACGACGCCCCGGCGCCGGTCTCAGCCGTCGCGCCAGGCACGCCGACTCAAGGCACGACTGGAACGGAGGATCCGGGAACAGCGGATCCGGGAACGGCAGCACCAGGAACAGCCGAGCCCGCGACCCCTGGCGTTGACCCCGCGCTCCTTGTGATCCTGCAGGAGAAGATCCGTGAGCACCGTGCGGAGATGACCCGCATCGCTGAAGACGCAGACCTCACCCCGGCGGAGCTTTCCGCGTACGCGGCGAGCATCGGTCGGCCTTTGCCGGCGGAGATCAACCCCGCGGAGATCCCGAATATGCAGCGCATGATGGGGGCCAACCTTCAGCGCACTCCCGGTGTTGATCAAATGGTTCCGCTGGTGATTCGTACGGAGGGCCCGCGAGCGCTCTTTGTCTATCGGCACGCCGCGGCCCCACCGTCCCAGCTCATCCTCGGCTCCACGCTCTTCGAGCGGGACGGGGCCAACTGGCGCCTGCTACGGAGCTTCGGCACGGACAGCCCGATTCCCGCCGGCATGTCCGCCGACGATGCCGCCCGCGCTCGTCTGCACGAACCTGACTTCAGCGAGTTCTACTCCGAGCGTGAGCTTCCGCCGCTCGCCCTCGAAGCCGGTTCTCTCGCCTCGGACCTTCGGCTTTGGACTCGTTCGACGGAGCGCCAATGCACCGTGTCCATCGGCGGCGTGCAGGTCCTTGAAGGGAGCGGCGACGCAAATATGCTCTTGATGGGCCGCGAGTTCGGTAGGCGTCACCCCCTCGGGCAATCGCCGTTGGCAAAGCACTTCGCGCTCCGTGCTGGCAACAATCCCATCGCCGTTGCGTGTCAGGGGTCGTCGACGACGCCTGTCGAACTCCGGCTCACGCGGCGCGGCGAGTCGCTACCCTCGCTGGTGGTGGTCCTCGACCCGAGCGCCGGCGAACAGGTGAGCGGTTCTTTCGACCTCTCCGAAACCGTGCGAGACGCGCCCACGGCTGCGGCGTTCATCACGAACCGCGCCGACGGATCCCGGTTGAATGAACCCTCGGAGCAAGCGCTCCCGGACAACCCGCGCGTTCGGCGCCGAAGCACCGTTCAGCCACACATGGCCCCCGACTATCAGCCTCCTCCGGGCTGATTTCTGCCGCTTTCCGGCGATGAGCCCCGCTCTCTCGCGGAAATCCAAACAACGAGGGTTTTCGCGTCGCCCATTGGGCGCTATGAGCGGGCCATGCGCTTTCTATTCGTGATGGATCCCGTCGATACAATCCTTGTGGACGAGGACACTTCCTTCGCCATCATGCTTGAAGGCCAGACCCGTGGGCACCGCATTGACCACTGCCTGGTGCGCGACGTTCAGCTCCGCGGCGGGACCCCCTTCGCCTCGTCTCGTTCGGCCACGATGAGCCGCGAAGCAGAGGAGGCCGTCGTTCTCGGTGATGTCGAGAACGTGGACATCGCGGACTACGATGGCGTCTTCATTCGCAAAGACCCGCCCTTCGATGACGAGTACCTCTGGCTCTCCCTCATCCTTGAGCGCGCCCGCGGCGAGAGCCTCATCATCAACGACCCGCGCGGACTTCGCGACGCCAACGAGAAGCTCTACGCCTGTCACTTCCCCGAGCTCATGCCCACGACGCTGGTGTCCTCCAGCCGCGACGCGATCCGCGCGTTCACCAAAGAGCTCGGCGGTAAGGCCGTCATCAAGCCCGTCGACGGACACGGCGGCGCGGGCATCTTCATGCTTCAGAGCGACGACAAGAACTTCAACGCGTGCGTCGAAGCCGTGACCCATGGCGGCAAGCGTGTCGCGATGATTCAAGAGTTCCTCCCCGGCGTCAGCAAGGGCGACAAACGAATCCTCCTCGCCGGCGGCGAGATCCTCGGCGCGATTCTACGCGTTCCGAAGGGCGACGACCTTCGCTCCAACATTCACGTCGGCGGGAGCGTCGTCGCCACGGAGATCGACGCCGACGATCAGCGCATCGTCGATGGCGTTCGCGAGCGCTTGGCAAAAGACGGCCTCTTCTTCGTCGGCCTCGACGTCATCGGTGGCAAGCTGACTGAAGTGAACGTCACGAGCCCCACCGGCATTCAGCAGATGACACGCCTGTCCGGCATCAACTGCGAAGAGAAGGTCTGGCTCAAGATCGAAGAGCGCTTGGCCTGAGCGAGGGGCTAGCGATCACTTCTTACGCAGCTGTTTGATACGCAGCTGGTTCCCCGAGTCGTCGATGAGCGTCGCTAAGCGCCTCGCGCGCGTCTCTTCGCGTTTCGCGCTCAAGACCCAACGTGCGCTCTGCTTTCGATACCCCGGCGGCTGCTTTTCGTAGAACTCCCAGGCGCCCGCCGTCTCTTTGAATCGCGCGATCATGGGCGCCGGCAACGACGCGTCGAGCTTCGTCGCGTAGCCGCTGTCGGGGTGCACATCCTTGAAGGCGAAGGCAGCGAGACCTTCGGGTTTCATGCGGCCTTCCGCAGTGAGCCGCTCGATGAGGTCGATGTTTCGTTGGCTCCAGACGCTTTTAGGCTTTCGACGTGTGAAGCGAATCATGTAGCTCTCGTCGTCGCGTGACTTGCGAATGCCATCGATCCAGCCGTAACACAGCGCTTCATCGACGGTGTCCTCCCAGGTGACGGATGGCTTCTTTGTCGCCTTCTTGTAGTAGCCGACCCAGAGGTGCTCCGTCGTCGCGTGATGCTCTTCAAGCCATGCTCGGAAGTCCGCGGGGGTCGGGAAAAATGTCGGGGTGTGCTCACTCATGTTCGGTTTGCGAAGCTCCGCTCAGTCGGGGCCATCATTGAGCTTTGCGACCTCCGCGACGTGGACTTCACAAAGGCGGATTGCCGCGGCGCCGTCTTTTCGGAGTGTGATCTACGCGGAGCCATCTTCGAGCAAAGCGACCTTCGCAAGGCTGACTTCTCGAGCGCGCAGAATGTCTCCTTCGAGCCCGAGCAGAATCAGATCCGCGGCGCCAAGATCTCCGCTGCTCTTGCCGTTGCGTTTGCTCAACGCAAGGGCTTCATCGTCGATTGAATTTCAGCCGCGGTTTTCGCTCAGGTTTGATCGATGAGGTTTTGAAACCTCGGATGCTCATCACGGAGTCCGTTGGAGAGCGCTGAGATGCGGTGGAACAAAGCTCGACGGTCCACAACGGCTCTCGATTCTTCGTAGGACTCGAACGCCGCCATCATTCGAAGTAGGCGCTCTTCAGCGGCAGCGAGCTCTTCGAGTAGCTCCTCTCCCTGGTACTCGCCCTTGAGTGTCAGAAAAGACCTTCGCACTACTGGTCGTCCGCAACGCGCGACTCCCATTCCAAAACCTCTGCGGCATTCGTGAACACCCTCGCAAGCTCTTGGCGGCTCGGGGCATCCTCAGTTTTAGCGTCGAACTTCTCCCAGGCGCGCTGGCATTGGTGGAGCGCTGGCTCCCACCGGCCGCCCGAAGCAACCATCGCCGCAAGTGGGTCGGCTTCGTACGCGGCGCGTGGTTCCAGCGGCCTCCGCTCCATTCGCACGATGTTGAACGTCGAGTACGCGGCCAAGAGTCGACCCGTTGCTTGAAGGACGTACCAGCCCACACGATTCGGCTGGAGCATCGCTGTACGAATGATCGTCATGGGGTCTTGCATCAGGGTTCCAGGTTACAGGCTGTGCATTCGGCGAGACAATCCAGGTGTGAGTTCCCCGATAAAACTTGTGAACGCTGACGGACGCGCAGACTGCGCTACAGTCCGCGTCATGAGAGTCACTCCTCTACTCCTCGCCCTCACAGCTTGTGGTGGCGGCGCTCTTCACCTGCCCACGACGCCGTCACCGACACTCGCCCTCGGCACCGAGGCCTGGGACGTCGACTCCGTGACGGACCTTGAGGTGGTCCGCGATATCGCTCGGGGAACGAGCGGCCTATACGCGGCGACGAGCGGCGGGGTCTATCTCTTTCAAGCTGGCTCTCAAGAGCGTGCGACGAGCGAGGACACCTCTGGCGTGGCCGCGATTGGGAATCGCGTTTTCATCGCCGTTGGCGAGAGCATTCAAGTTCTCGATGGAGCTGCGGAAACACATCCCCCCATCGGCGAAGTGCATGATCTCTTCGCCGATGACGCCGGACGTCTGTGGGCTGCGGGTTCCCTCGGTGTCGCCCGCCGTGAAGCCTCCGGTCAATGGGCTCGTTTTGGCGACGCTGTTAGCGCTCGCCGGATCTTCCCCGGCGCTAGCGGCGAGCTTTGGATCGCGACGGCGCGAGGTCTTTGGCGCGTGCATGAGAACGTCATCGAAGAGCACCGCGAGCGCTCGCTTCCAGGTGCCGACGTTCGAAGCGTGCTGTCCATTGCCCAGGGGCGCGCGTTCGCTCTGGTCCAAGACGCAAGCGCCGCGTACCTGAGCTACTACGACTCTGAGCGCTGGACGCACTACACGCTTGCGAACTTTGACGAGCCCGCGGTGAGCCTCGGCCGCATCGAGGGCGCGATGGTGCTCTTCACCACGCAGCACGCGCTGCGCATCGGCGACGCGTCAGTGACGACGGGCGTGCCCCTTGTCGCCCTCGAGCGCAGCGAACACAACAGCGCGCTTCGCTACGATGGAAGCGGCGGCGTGCCTGCGCGCGCCGACCTCGCTCCGCTTCGCCCCAGCGCGGCTATGCGCCTCGCCCGTGTTCCCGATCAGCACCAAGCGCCTCCTGCGCCTGCCTGGAACGTGTCCCTCGCCGCGCCCCGCACCCGCGCCGCCTACGATGCATGGCATCTGGGCGACGTGACCTACGTCGCCGATGCCAGCCGCGGCATGCAAGCCCTTGGCGATTCGCGGGAGGGCCGCGACCTTCGTACGGGCTCACTCGTCACGGAGCGCCTTCGCTTGGTCAGCGACGAACGCCGGCGCACGTGGGTCTTGAGCGACCAGCGCCAGCTTGGTCGATGGAGCGAAGACCATTTCGAGCCCATCTCAGGCCCTGCAGACTACGTGGTCCACGCCATCGCCGCCGACGAAGCGGGAGTCCTCATCGCTTGCCTCTCGTCCACGCCGAACCGCGTGACGCTCTTTCGACGAGATGGCGAGGAGTGGGGCCCGCCAGTTCAGCGCACACTTCATTTTGCCGCGCCGACGCCCGCGCCGGCGACCCTCGAGGCGAAACCAGAACACGACGTCCCGCCTGATCCTAGCGCCGCCGCCGCCTTTGCCATGCCGCGCGAGAGCTTGGCGGGAGTCACGCACCTCGCCGTTCGCGGCGATGAAGTCTGGCTCGGCGTTCGCGTCACAGGCCCCGAAGGCGAGCGACAGCGCGGCGCCGCTGCCTTGAGCTTCAGCTCCGAGGCTGTGATCTACCACCACGAGAGCGCTGAGGGTCCGGGCGCGCTTCGAATGCCCAATGCCTTTGAGAACATCGACCTAGGCGACGCCGGTATGGCGTGGTTCAGCACCCTCGTCGGTGCTGTGCGTCTGGGCAACTCCCAGGCGGTGACTTTCGGCGAAGCCCGCGGCGTCCGCGGCGAGGTTGTCAGCGACGTTTTGGTCGCGCCGGCGAACAAGATCTGGCTCGCCGCAGCCGAAGGCCCTGGCTACTACTTCCGTCAGAGATTCGAGTTTCGTATGCCCACCAACGTCATCGCCCATCGCCCGACGGCGCTGACGCTCGCCTCAAACGGCGACATGTGGGGCGCGGGCCCAAGCGGACTTCTTCGCTACCGCGGCGGTGAGTGGAGCGTCTTCGCCGAAGGGGCGATTGGCGAAGGGCAAGCCATCCGCGACACGGCGTTTGTAGCGCTGGAGGGAGACGCCGAAGGACGCGTTTGGGCGCTAGGTCGAGAGGCGCTCTGGATCATTACAGAAGCGCCGGTGGTGGCGCCCTAGAACGCACGATCGCGTTCGAGTGCCGCCGTGCACATCGAACCACCCAAGAACTCGCTCGCAGCGCGCACAGAGCTCGTATGTTCGCTCGCCGGACTCATCACGGTTTTCGAGGTGTCAGAACAGTGTTCTAGCGGGCTGGCGCAGACTCCGGCACCCTGACGACCATGATTCGCCTGCTTACAATCCTAGCTCTCCTCACCGCTTGCGGAGATGACGACGGCCCCATGCTCATGGACTCTGGCCCTGGCTTCGACGGCGGGCCGGGCTTCGATGGGGGTCCAACGCCCGACGTCGGACTCGGCGACATGGACGCTGGACCCGGTTTTGACGCCGGCCCGCCGAGCGGCTTTGTCGACCCGGCGTGCACCGACGGCATGTACACGGAGACGCTCCCGAACCCGGCGGCGGACATCAGCGATATCACCTTCGATGGCGACATCGGTGCGTTCGTCGACGGCATTCTCGACCGTCGCTACCCCGTCGGCGCGGCGCTGGTTCGCGGAGGGCGAATGAACATGAGCTTCAGCCAGGACTGCGATGTGCTCTTCGCTGGAACTCCCCGTACCGGTGACGATATCCACCGAAGTCTGAACACCATCGTTCACGAGTGTGGCCACATCTATGACTTCTTTCTGTCGTCGGGGTCCAGCTCCACTTACTACATCACGGAAGAGCTGTCTCTCACCTGTCAGCGCGGCGATACGACGTCCCGCGGCGGCGACACCTTCGAGCGTTCGCTTCTCACCAGTGACTCTTTCCAGCCGGCAAGGCCACCGGGCAACGGCCGCGGACTCGACAGCTACGCCGACGTCTACCTCATCGGCCGAGGCTCCGAGCAGGGCTTCAGCATTCTCTTCGAAGAAGCCGTCCAGTACGTGAACTCTCTGGCTACGGAGTTCGCCTTCGCCGACCAGATGCCTCCGGGCCAGAGCACAAGCGCACGCGACGGCATCCTGACCTTCACCTGGTACGTCTTGCGCTACCTCAAGATCGCTCGCGAGGAGTACCCCTCGGCCTACGCTCGCATCACGAACGATTGCTGGCGCGACGCGATTCTTCAGTGGTGGGGGCGCACCTGGCTCTACCTCGAAACCACCGAAGGCATGCCCTCCCTCGGCATCGACGACGAAGCGCTCTACGATCTCGCCACGGACCCGGTGCTTCTGGCTGAGATTCAGCGACTCCGCGAGCTTGAAGGCTGCGCAGCACGCTAAGGCGTTGATAAAGGCCTGCGCGCGGAGCGAAGGGACTTTATAGTCCCGCCATGGACGCGTTCCCTTCCCTCCGCATCACCAAAGACAAGCTCATCCCGGAGGGGTCCTTCGCGGAGTCCCAAGCCGCCTACCTAGAGCCAGACCGCGACTACGTGGCCAAGCTCGATGCGATCTTGCGCGAGAAGAAGATCGGCATCGTCGCCCACTACTACATGGACCCCGAACTTCAGGGTGTCCTCGCGGGATGCACTTGGGAGCACGTCGGCGTGAGCGATTCGTTGCTCATGGCCGACCGCGGCATCGCGATGGCCGAAGCCGGATGCGAGTCCATCGTCGTCCTTGGCGTCGACTTCATGAGCGAGAACGCCCGCGCGATTTTGGATGCCGCCGGCCACAAGGAGACCCCGGTCTACCGCGTAGCTGAGAAGGAGATCGGCTGCAGCCTCGCGGAGTCCGCCGAAGCGAAAGCTTACGGCGCATTCTTGGCCGAAGGCGCCAAGGACAAAAACCCGCTCCACGTCGTGTACATCAACACCAGCTTGGTCACGAAGGCGAAGTCCCACGCGATCATTCCGACGATCACGTGCACCTCGTCCAACGTGGTTCAGACGGTGCTTCAGGCGGCGGCGCAGATCGAAGACGTCAGCATCTACTTTGGTCCAGACACGTACATGGGCGAGAACCTCGCGAGCATGCTCGAATCTCTCGCGCTCATGAGCGACGAGGAGATCGCCGCGGTTCACCCCGAGCACAACCAGGCGAGCATCAAGTCCCTGCGCGAGCGCTTTCACTACTTCGAGCAAGGCAACTGCGTGGTTCACCACATGTTCGGCGCCGATGTCGTCACGCGCGTCGAAGAGAGCTACAAGGACGCCTTCGTCGCGGCGCATCTCGAGGTCCCGGGAGAGATGTTCGCCCTCGGCCTGGAACGAAAGAAGAGCGATGCCGGAGTCGTCGGAAGCACAGCCGACATCCTCGCGTTCATTCTGCGGAAGACCGGCGAGTCCATCGCCGCGAACTCGAAGACGAACATTCAGTTCATCCTCGGGACCGAGGCGGGAATGATCACGCCCATCGTTTGGAAGGTGCAGGAGCTTCTGCGCCAGGCAGAAGCGGGGAGTTCTGAAGCACAGTTCAGCGTGGACATCGTCTTCCCGGTAGCCTCCGACGCCGTCGCCGCCACGAGCGATGCCTCGTTGCCCATCGTCCCAGGCGTGACCGGCGGAGAAGGCTGCACGACCGCTGGCGGCTGCGCGACGTGTCCTTACATGAAGATGAACTCCCTCGATGCGCTGATGAAGGTCTGCGAGACCATCGGAGACAGCGCCGCTCTTGAAGGTTACGAGCCCCGCAAATACACCGAGATGATCGCGGGTCGAACCGCAGCGGAGCTAGGAGGCGAACCGATCCTTCATATGCGCGCTTTGCAGCACGGCCGAAAGATCGGCGCCGAACTCGAGTCGGACATTCGCGCCCGCAGCGGCCGCTAGGGCGCTGACCCGGCTATTGGCTCGTGAGCACTTCTTGCAGTCGCCGGCGGTCTTCTTCGGGGATCGCCTCGGCGACGACACTGCACTCGGAGACGTGCTCCGTCGCGTATGAAGGCACCAGGCACTGCTGAGCCGCTTGCGGAAGACGCTCGCAGACCGCGATGAAGGCGCGCTGTGGCGGAACGGGCCTCGTGTCTTCGGGGTATTGCGCAGCGACGCGCGCGATCATGGCGGCCATGCCCTCAAAAGCTGACTCACAATAGGTGGAGCCGGTTTCCGCGAGCGTCGCAGCCTCGATGGCGTCGACGACGGTGTCTTCGAGGTCCTCGGCGGCGGCTTCAAGCTCTTCGGGAGTCGGAGGCTCGGGCTCGTGCGGAGCCTCTCCCTCCGTTGGTACACTCGCTTCCTCTTCTGCCGCCTCAGCAGGGGCCTCTGTCGGTTCGGGGTGATGGCCCACGGAATTGCCATCGCAAGCGAAGAGAAGCAGGAGCGCGAAGTTAAGCCACAGATAAGCTCGCATCAATTAGGCGTATCACTTCCCAGTCGATGCCCACAAATAGGGCGCAAAGTGGTGTAATAGACGAGGGCTATAGGACCTATAGGAGGTCTGCAAACTGGGCTTCCCAAGCGTCGTTGGCTATGATGTGCGCATGCGTTCCTTATCCTTCGCTCTGCTTCTGGTGATGCTTGCAGCCAGTTCAGGCCTCGCCCAAGAAGAAGCCGCCCCCGACAACTACGACCCCCGTGGTCCTGCGGCGATGCGAACGCAAGAGATGGATGAGGGCCAAGCCCAATCTCGGTTTCGAATCGCGACAGCATTCTACGAAGAAGGGCGCTTTCTCGAAGCTGCTCGTGAGTTCGAAGCGGCCTACGAGCTGTCCCGACTCGCTTCACTGAAGTTCAACGCCTACCTTGCATTCCGCGATGCTGGCCGTCTTGCTGATGCCGTTCGGTGCCTGTCGACGTACCTTGAAGAGGCCCCGGATGCGGCTGAACATGAGCGACTCAGCGGTCGACTCGCTGCCATGCGGCGAACTCTAGCCGAGAACAACGCCGAAAATGACGCCGCGCGCGTTGAGCGCGAACGCCTTGAAAGGGAAGCTGCGTTGGAGCGAGAGCGGGCGAACGCTGCGGTCCAGGCCACGACCCGGATCAATCCGACAGGCTATGTGGTTGGCGCTCTCGGCGTTGCCATGGTCCTTGCGGGAGGCGGCGTGGGGCTCCTCGCCAACAGTCGCTATGACGCGCTTACCGCAGACTGCCCGTCTGGCTTCTGTAACCGCAGCATCGACATCGACGAGCGGCAAGGCTCGCTTCTTCGCGCGCAGCGGGCCACCGACGCGTTGCTCTACGGCGGCGCTGCCGTCACCGTTACGGGTATCATTCTCATTCTCGTCCTGCCTGATGTCACCGCAGCAGATGACGTGGCGCTACGCCCGAACGCAGCTTGCGGTGCCAATGGTTGTGAACTTTCGCTTGGAGGGTCGTTCTGATGCTGCGAACACTTGTAGTCGTTTCGTCTATCGTCATGGGGGGATGTCTTGCCATCCGAGATGCGGAGGACTTCCAGGAAGATCCGGCTTGCGACCTCGACCTGCCTCTTCGCAACTATGTTCTTCATGCACCGCTACCCGTCACGACGGAGCGTGCCAACCGGCAGCTTTTCGTGATTCGTATGATCCGAGAAATCGGGGCTGTCCCCGTCCGTGAAGCGGTGGCCGTCTTTGATCCTTTGCCGGCTCCCGATGTTGACCTGTTCTTGCCTAGAGTGGGTGTTCCTGCGTTGGAGGAGGACGAAAGCCCCCTACGGTTGGAGTTCTTTGCCGACCTCAACCGCAATGGCATGTTGGATGAGCCTGACTTGGACCACAGTTGGATCGAACCCCATCTGTGTTCAGCCAGCGGGATCCCATTCGTCCACAACACGGACTTCTTGGAGCTCGAAGAGGCCCGCGCGCTCCCGCTCACCCTTCGTGTGGTGGCCGAGCCTGGTGAAGAAAACGAGTGGCGCCACACCGTCGAAGTTCGGATTGCGCGAGCGACCCCTGTGGCCGGCGTGGAGAACGTTACTCGCGCGTTCTACCGACGTGCACGCTGGGACTTTCAGCGCGACAGCATCGGCGGGGAAGCGATCCCGTCGGAAGCAGATCAGGCAGCAATCGTGATGCCGGGCGTTCTGAGCGACGCCGAAAACGTATTTGTGACGGTCTTCATCGACCGAAACGATGACGGCAATGTCGACGCAGGCGAAGACTTCGTCTTCGAGCAGACGCTTGAGCCAACGGGGAACTGTCCGCGGGGCCCGGATCTCTGCAGGACGAACACGAACGGGGAGCTGGAGATTCGCGTGCCCCTGCTGAATATGGACGGCACGCCACGCACGAATGACATCATCCTCGAGCGCTGGTGGAATTTGCCCGAGTAGTCAGAGCCGAACGCGGGCGACTTTGACTTCGCTCACGCCGGGGAGCGCCTCAAACTGAGGCTGCAGCACCTTGGCGTCGCCCACAGCGACGATGCTGAGGTTGTCTGCACTAAATCGTCGCCTCACCGCGTCTGTGATGTTCGCGCGTTTGACGGCGCGAACGCGCCCCGGAAAGCCGCGTGGGAACTTCGCGTCTCGTCCGACGAACACGGCGTCGAGGGCGAGC
>JBGCFM010000026.1:0-10134 GCA_045106895.1 Polyangiales bacterium
GCGTGAGATAGGTTTGCGCTACTTGCGCCTACGCCCCCCCCCATTTTCGTTGCATCCGAACGCCAGGGCTAGGCTCAGAACGAGTTTTGCTTTGTTCATATGTTCTCCGACCATCAGTACGCCTGATTTAGAGAGATTTGTCGCCACCTGAACAGGGTATACGAGCGATCTTTTCCAGGATGAGGACACTCTTATGATTGGCGTGCTGAAGCCTACCCGCGAAGTTCCAACAGCTCTTCCGCCGCCGCCGTCACGTTGTCCATGCAGGGGCTGCAGCCCGCGCCGCAGCAGCCGGGCCATCCGCTCTTCTTACGGCCGAGAAGCGCGCACACCAGGAACACATCTTCGCCTGCGATGCCGTGCTTCTCGCACACCTCGTGGATGACATCATCGCCAAGCTCGGTCTTGCTCACGGGCTTCTCGCTCAAGGGTTACGCGCTCCGCGTTCGTTCTTTTTTGCCGGACGATGCCGGGACCTCTACCTCGTCGAGCTCATCGGCGGCGACGCGGACGTTTCGCTTGGCCTTCGCTGGCGCATCGTCATCGGTGTTGTCGAGTTCAACGAGAGCGCCAAATACCGCTGCCGTTGCAGTGGTAATGCCGAGGGTCATCTCGGTCCATGGTGTCCCGGACGCGATTCCCGGAACCTCTAGGGGCAACGGAAACGCTAGCCAGGAAGAGGCGCCCCAGTAAGCGAGGGCACCCACGCCGAGTCCGGCAACAGACTTGAGCACAGACTCGATCCAAGCCTGCTGTCGCCAAGGAGGCTTGCCCGCCAGCACACCTGCCGTCGCTCCGGACCCCATCGCGAGGAGGTACGCGAACAGTCCCGCGGCGGTCGTCCACCCGAGACCAAAGTGAAGAGCGGCGCCGATGGCACCGCCGACGACTAGGCCCTTGATGAGCCCGATGAGTAGACGCTTGAGCATTCAGTCTTCATACGTGCCGAGGGGCGCCTCGATGTCAAGGGATGTGCACTTTTTGAGACGCGGATCCTCAATTTCGTATCGACTGGTGTATGCTTCGCCCAGGTGCCCGACTCCGAGAATTTCCTAGAGTGGCTCGATCGAGCGAAGCGCCCGCGGCCTGGGTTTCGGCGAACGCGCCGTCCGTCACAGATCCCGCAGGTACTCAGCGCAGGTGAGATCAAGGTCGTCTATCAGCCCATCGTCGACATGAATGATGGAACCGTCTTCGCGTATGAAGCACTGGTTCGCTCATCGTCGCCGCACTATCAGAGCCCCGTCGAGCTCATCGCAGAAGCGATACGCAGCAACGTCTGTGGAGCCGTGGGCCGCATCATCCGCGAGATTGCGACACAAAACTGCCCCGACTTCCCGCTCTTCCTCAACGTTCATCCGCAAGAGTTCGACGAGTCCTGGCTCGTGCAGCCCGACGACCCGATCTTCTCGCACGCTCCTGGCATCTTCCTTGAGGTCACCGAGTCCGTGCCCTTGAGCCACTTCGCCCTCTGCCATTCGGTCTTGAAGGAGATTCGAAGCAAAGGTGTTGGCCTCGCCGTCGATGACCTCGGGGCTGGTTACTCGAACCTGAAGTACATCACGGACCTCGAACCGCAGATCGTCAAGCTGGACCGGAGCCTCGTCGCGTCCATCCACCTCGACAAGCGACGCCAGATCCTTGTGAAGCACCTTGTGCGCCTCTGCGAAGAGCTCGATGCCCGAGTTATCGCTGAAGGCATCGAGACCGAAGACGAGCTCATCTGCTGCCGCGACGTCGGCTGCCACTTCGCCCAGGGCTACTACGTGGCGCGACCGGCGTACCCGCCGCCGGAACCCGCGAAGCTTCCCTAAGACGCTCCCACAAAAAACGCCGCCCGGCGCAAAGCGTGGGCGGCGTCTTTGTTTGCGGCCTTCTTAGAACGAAGGCGTGTTCTCAGCGGCGAAGTCGCTGCCGTTCCAGTGGAAGAGCGTCGATACGCCTGCCGCGCCAAGCTCGCTGACTTCGACGACACGTGCGTCCGGTCCGACGCATTCGACGACGACGACGACACGGACCGCGCTGGACAAGAATCCGTGGGTAGAGCCTTCTGGGACTCCGCCAAGGGTAACGCCAAGCTCAAGGGTGGGGATGCCGCCACCGGCGCTGACGCCGATGATCGCTGCGCCCATTCCGCCCGCTCCGCCGACGACGTTGAAGACGTCTCCAACGGGAACACTCGCGACGAGGAGGCGGTCAGCACGGAGACGACTCGCCTGGCGCACAAGCTCACTGCTGCTGACGCCGGAACCGGAAGTCAGGGCAACGTGGGAGCGACCGACAGACACCTGCGCTGCGTCGACACAGACGAGGCGCTCGCTCTCGGGTACCGCCGAGGCGAGGAGCGAGAGGACATCTCGGCTCGCGTTGGAGGGCCCGACGACAACGACGCCGTGGCCGCTGTTGACGGCGCTCGTGAGCATGTTCGCGATTGGCGTGTTGAGAACCCCGCGCTCAACAAGAGCGTCGGTGAGAACAAGCCCAACGCGTCGAATCTCGATGATCGTGCCCGACGCGGCGATTGGTGGGAGCACAACGCTTGCCGTGCCACCGCTCGGGAGGTCGACAACGCCGACGAGGGTCCCAGCTTCGTGTCCGCCTTGGGCGAGAAGTCGACGTCCGACCGTCGCGACGGCAGCCGCCGTCGAGAACGAAGCTTCGGATGTCTCAAGACCCTGGCCTCGGTCGACGCGCACGCGCGACGGACCGTCAACGAGGATCTCTTGGATGGAACCATCCGCGAGGAAACTGTCCAGAACGCCAAGCCCCACCGCTTCGTGGAGCGCAGCGCGGGCGAGGTCGTCGGTGCGGCTGACGCCGGCGGCGTCGAAAGCCTTGGCGATGACAGCCTCCGCCTTGGCGCGTCGACCCTTGTCGATCTGGGAGCGCGCGCTGGTTTCGCTGGTGTCGAAGTGCGTGGCGACCTCCGCCATCAAGGCCGTGAAGTCGCTCGTTTCGACGACCGGCAGCGCCGCAGGGGGCACAGTGTTGCTGGCTTTCTGAACCACGGGTGCCGGCGTTGGTGTAGGCGCGGCGATGGGAGGAGGTGGAGCCGACGGGCGCGGCGGCGGAGGCGCAGAGATCGGCGAAGGCGCCGATGGAGCGATGGGGGCCGGGGCCGCGACGGGGGCCGGTGCCGGGGCCGGGGCCGCGACAGGTGCCGGTGCCGGCGCAGGCGGCGCGGACACGGGAGCTGGCGCCATCGGTGCAGGTGCGGTCGCCACGATTGGGGCGATCGGAGCGGCCATCGGTGGAGCGGCCGGCGGGGCAGCGACGGGCGCAGGCGCGGGCGCAGGTGCCATCGGTGGGGCGGTCTGCAACGGCGGCGGTGACTGGACGGGCGCGGCGGGCGCTGAAGGCGCTGGGCTCGGGGCACCGAAACCGGCAGGAGGCTGCGCGAAGCTCGGCGCGGCACCCGTGGATGGGGGACCGGAAGGTGGACCCAGGGGTGGCGGTCCACCAGAGAATGGGGCTTCGGCCGGGGGAGGCGCCGCGGCAGCCGCGAGCTCCTCGACATTCATAATGAAATCGCCGATGTAGACCTTGTCACCCGGCTTGACGACGAGCGGCGAGGTGATCTTGCGACCATTCACGTAGGTGCCGTTGGTGCTCTTCAGGTCGACGACAATGAAGCGGTTGTCTTTGAGCACAATCCGCGAGTGACGCTTACTGACGTTGCCTTTGGGCAGAATGATATCGTTGCCCTGAACCCGCCCGATGGTGACTTCATTCTTATCGAATTCCATCCGGCGCTGGCCGCCGCTTTTTTCCGTGATCACGACTGCGAACATCGCTCTTTTGTCCCCTTTGCAACCCTGACCACGCTCCGGTTTTCGGAACGCCCCAAGACTGTGCCCATTCAACGATCTCACGGGGCGATCCGTCAAGCTTGATCCAGACCTCGAGAATCGGCGCAGGCGGCCGTTTTTACTAGGAAAGGCACCTTGGGCCCCACCCGTCAGATCGAGCGACCTCTCAGCGAGCGCGCAGATCGCCGTCGAAGGAACCACGAAACCCATGATTCGGCGCCTCGACGGCCGGGCCCGAGCACTCCAAGGGCCGCCCCCGCCGGCTCATGGCCTGCCGCTCCCTTCGCAAAAAAACGCCTGTTTGAGCACTTTTTTGGGAACTTTAACGCAGACTCATAACCCACGACAGCGCGAGCGTTCGCTGATAGCGTTTGTTCTTGTCTCGCTTTGCCCCCAGGCGTCGCCGCTCGGCCCTTGAACGCCGCCTCACTCGTCGTGTCGCCGCCGCTGAAGCCGTTGAGTCCGAAGCCGCGGTCTCTCGCCCAAAGGTTCGGACTCCGCACGAATCCGAGACGTGGGTCGACCTGCTGCACCACTCGCCGCTGGTGACGACGGACCTCGACCTGCTTCGCTCCGCCGTGCGCTTCGGTTTTGAGAGCGGAGACGCTGGCGGTCTTCTCACCGGCGCCGTCGACGACGCCGCAGGCTCCCCAAGCCACTTCGGCACGGAGAGTTTCGCCACCGGCCTCTTTCTCAAAGAGATCATCGCAGGTCTGCTGCCCATCATCGTTCCCGACGGGATCCTCGTTCCAAGTCAGTCGTTCCTCGCGCGGACCCTCAGCTCTCCTCCGGACGATGCCCGTGATGTGACGCTCCGTCAGGAAGTGCTGGCGGAGCTGTGTGCACGCGAAGAGCTTCATGAGCCGCTGGTCCGCGCACTCGAGACTCTGCGCGAGTTACGAAACTTGCTCGACGACCGCCCCATGAGCGGCGGTGAGACCGTGCGTCGTAAGATCGAGGTGCTGCGCACGCTGCGACGTTTCTTCGAGCTGGGCGCGACCTTCGATGGCGCCACGTCGGCGCTTAAACGCTTCGGCGAGTTCGCACGAACGGTCACCGAAAGCGACGCCTTCACGCGACTCGTCGACCTGTTGCGCCACGAAGCGAAGATGACGGAGCTGCAGGTTCGCGTCGTCTTGGACTACGAGGGAAAGATCCGCGATTACGAGGTCGTCGAACACTCCCCGGTGGCTGGCAACCCCGTCGTCCGCTCTACGTGGCGTCGCGTCTGGGAGCGCATCCTCGGCTTCTTGCGCGGGCACCGTTACGGCGAACACGAAGTCATCTTGCGCATCATCGACGACATCTTCGAAGAGCTCGAAGACGCCATCGTCCCAAGCTTCGCGCTCATCGGCCACCTGGAGTTTTACGCGAGCGCGCTGGCATTCCGTGCGCGCGTGCAGGCGGCGGGCTTGGACGTCTGTCTGCCCACCTTTGGCGAAGAGGTCGCCCTCGAAGGCGTCTTCAACCCGCTGCTGCTCTTGATGAAAGACGTCCAGCCGGTGCCGTGTTCCTTGAACTCGGGCAAAGACGGACTCGTCCTCATCACCGGGCCCAACAGCGGCGGCAAGACGCGAGTGATGCAGTCCCTCGCGCTGACGCAGCTCTTCGCTCAAAGCGGCTATTTCGTGCCGGCGAAGAGCGCCGTGCTGGTTCGGGCGCCGAAGATGTTCGTCTCGCTCATTGAAGGCGCACCGGCGGACCACAAAGAAGGGCGTCTCGGCACGGAACTCCTACGCGTGCGCAAACTCTTCGAAGAGCTGGAACCCGGCTGCCTCGTCATCCTCGACGAACTCTGCAGCGGAACGAACCCCAGCGAAGGCATCGCCATCTTCGAGATGGTGCTGTCCCTTCTCCCGCGCATCAAGCCGCGTGCCTTCCTCACGACGCACTTCTTGGATGCCGCGCGACGTTTGCAAGAAGAAGCCGAGGCCTCGGGCTCCGAGCTTCGTTTCTTGCAGGTGGAGCTCGATGAGAACGAGACGCCGACGTATCAGTTCGTCCCCGGCGTGGCGCCGACGTCCTTGGCGCATGCCGTCGCGGCACGCCTTGGCGTCACGCAGGATGAGCTCGAGGCGCTCGTGTCACGGCACGACTAGCCGGCTGAGAGAAACTGTTTGTCGCATCGCGGTCGTCGAGGGACGTCGGCAGACGCGTCCGGTTCACGGCTGCCGGCGGCCATAGGTGGCTCGAATCGGAGCGCGTTTGACTGCGTGTTCACGCGCCGCTTTTTGTGCGGCCGTGAACAGCGCGCGTTCACGCCCCGGCCGTTTGTCCCTCAACTTCCTTGGTCATAAGCTGTGCGCATGACGCGATCGAACGGGCTTCGGGGAGCTTTCCACTTTGCTATTCTGCTTTGCTTTGCGTGCAGCAGCAGCCCATCCGTGGATGCCGGCGAAGCGGACGCAGGGGGCGACTCCGCGATGGGGGACGTTGCGTTGCCCGACTCCGCCATCGACGCAGGAATCGACTCGAGTGTCGACGGCGGACCGCTGGCCCACTGCGATTTTGCGTCGCTGGCTCCGACGGCGCTCGCAGGTGAACCCACAGAGGCGGGTCCCCTTCAAGCGGGCGCCGCGGAAGCACCTCTCGAAGTTCCCGTAGGCACGGCGCTTGGCGCGTTCACCTCGCGCCTCCGCGTTCTCAGTGGGTCGGACACCCTCGACGATCGCCCAAGCGGAATCGCCGCTCCATTCCTGCCTTCGTACGGCATCGAGACCTACCCGATGGTCAAAGCCGTGGCCCTCTCGGCGGGCGGCGAACAGCTCGTGATCCTCAAGGCGGACTTAGGCATGGCGGATGCCACCATCATGATGGACGTCGAGGCGGCGCTCACTCGAAGCCGAGGCCGAAGCTTCCATGGCAAAGTGCTGCTGGCCACGAGTCATTCCCACGGCGTGTGGGCTCAGTTCTCGTCGAATTCCATCCTTTGGTTAGGTTTCTCCGTGCTCCGCGAACGCGTGCGCGCCGCCATCGTCAGCGGCCTTGTAGGCGTCGCCGAAGCATCCCTCGATGCACTTGAGCCAGCCCGTATCGGCATCTCGCGCAACGATGATTTCGATCTCGAAGATGCCGTGTCGAGGGACCGGCGTCCGGAGAACGATGAGATCGCAGGCGGCCCAGAGAAAGACCACTACCTGACGGTAGTCCGGGTGGATGACACAGACGGCAACGCCATCGCGGTCATCCCGGTCTTTGGCGTGCACCCCACCGTCGTGGGCTCACGGAGTCTGTTCGCTTCAACGGACGCCGCCGGCGCCATCGAACGCTCCGTCGAAGAGTCGTTCGATCATCGTGTCGTAGTCATGCACCTTCAGGGCGCGGCGGGTGATGTCGCGCCGGCGGGTGACCCCGGCATCACTTGTGAAGACGGCGCCGACTGTTTCGACTTTGCCCGGGTGGAGCGACTGGGCCGACTCGCGCGGCCCTGGATCCTCGACGAGTGGGCGGCGGCGGGCGAAGTCATGGAGTCCGAAGTCGAGATGGAGATGCTGACAACCAGCGTGGCGCTGGGTCCGGAAGTCGAGAATTTCAACGTAGGGCCTTACGCGTACGGCGCATGGGATGGGATCACCCCCGGCGACGGGCGGGTCTTTGATGAAGCCGGAATGGTGCTGTCTCCTCTCGATGAGTTCAACGCACCCGCCGGTGCCGCGCTATGTGGCGATGGGGAAATCGACATCGCCGTGGGTCCGATTCCGGGCACCGACTTCGAAGGCAGTCCGTACGTCAGTTGCGCCAAAGCAGATGTCGCCGCTCCGCTGATTTCGGCGGCGCTTCGAGTGCCCCTTGGACCGATGCCTGCCTGCGGAAGCACGCGCACTTTGGTGTCCGCTCTTCGCATCGGCGGACACTATTTCGCCACCTTGCCCGGGGAACCGGTGACCCTCGTCGCGAACCGTATCCGCGCAGAGTCCCCGTCACCCGAGCAGACGACGGTGATCGGGTTTGCTCAAGATCACATGGGCTACATTCTCCTCGCCGACGATTGGCTTCAAAGCGGCTATGAGCCCGCGATCAACGTGTGGGGACCACTCGAAGGCGAGGTGATCGTGGCAGAGGCCATCGCGCTCCTTTCCCTGGCGCAGACAGCGGAGCGCGAAGACGCCACCGCCGGAAGAGCCTCCTTTCCGCAAGCGATGGAGCCGGTGCCCTTTGAGTATGAGCCGGCATCAAACCCCTCCGCCGGCGAGATTCCTGCGCTCCTGCCGGAGCAGCTCTACTGGTATCCACAAGTCCCTGAGACGCCGAGCACAACGTCGGTTCGGCGCCTCGACAACGCGCACCTCGTTTGGATCGGAGAGCATCCGCTGGAAGGAACGCCGGAAGTACGCATCGAGGTTGAGGTCGATGGCACCTTTGAGGAGCTTCGGCGAAGGAGTGGACGACGCGTCTACGACCAGGACCTACTCTTGACGCATACCCCGGACCCTCTCGACGCAGACGCACCGACCACTCACTACTGGGGCGTTCAGTGGCAGGTGCTTTCGAGCAGCGATGCGCTTGAGGACCGGGCTGGGCTGCCCCTGGGTCGCTACCGTTTTCATGTTTCGGGTCCGGGATACGAGGTCGTCAGCGAGCCCTTCGAAGTGGAGGCGGCGGCGCTGCAGCTCACCCGCGATGCGGACGCCGTCGTCGTCTCCTACCTCGCGCCGAATGGGTGGCGACTCCTGCACCCGGAGCTTCCTGCGAACGGGCCCATTCCCGTCTCTGGCAGCGTTGAGTTGACGATCGAGTATAGCGGCGCACCGAACGAATCTCGAACCGTCGAGCTGGATGGTGGTCGTTTTGTGTTCCCGGCGGGAGCGAGCCGCATTACTGCCGTGGACCGCTTTGGAAACGAAGGGTCTTTGGCGCTGTAGTTCGGGTTCTGTAGCGGGCGCGCGGCGCCACGGGTTTCGGCCTGCACAACGCTTCGCTGGTCATCCAAAAATCCGGTTCTCTACCCAAGCGGTTCGCGGCGGGTGCACGTGAGGCCAAGGGTTTTCGGCCTGCTTGTATCGCCGCCCCATGCGGCGATGCAAGGTCTCTCACGTTGTGAGAGACAGCCTCGATCCCTTGGCCTCACGTGCACCCGCCACGAACCTTCGTATCATTCAAATCGCACGGGTGGTGTCGGGGTGGTGGGACCGACTTTGCGGGGACGCGCTCCATGACAAGAGCTTTGGGCTCTTGCCTTGTCGCGCGGGCCAGGCTTACGGAAGAACGTGGGTCGCAGGCTGTCCGTGTAGCGGCCTGGTGCCCAGCTCGGCGTGGTATGTTCGGACCTAGGTATTGCTCGACGTGGAACTCGGCTCGTTGTCGGCGGACTCAATAACAGTCGCGCTCGACAGAGAGGACTGGAGACCCTTCGTCATCCAATTCGACGAAGATTCGAGCGTCACCAACTCGCATCCACCAGACACGCTCGCTCATCTGCTCGATGTGTAGCCAGTCATCGACGACGAGCTCGTCGAAGATCCCGCGGTTGGCAACCGCAAAGGTGGTGTCCCCCTCCTCGGAACCCAAGCGCCACTTTGAACCCGGCAATGGCGGCTTTTTCTCAGGAGGTGCAGTCATTCGTGATGTCCTTTCGTCATTCAGTAGTCACGGAAACATAAAGTGGCGCGAGCTTTGGTGCACGACGCCTCTGCCGCTGGCTCCAGGTCAGTATGCGTCGTTGACCCGTGCCTGGTGACCAAAGTAGTCGCCGTAGGCGTGGGTCGCATTGAACACTGCGAGGTTCATTCCTTCCGGATAGACGCGTCGGTACCTCCTTCGATATGCCGCGCTCAGCTTCGTCCACTCCTTTTCGTCTCCCAGCAACCACGAACAAAAACCTGAGACCCGACGCGCTCCCGTACGCAAGACCCGCGCGACAAGGCAAAGGCCCAAAGTCTTTGCCATGGAGCGCGTCCCCGCAAAGTCCGTCCCACCAACCCGATAGGTGTCGTGTTTTTGAACCGTACGAAGGTTCGGGGCGGGCGCACGTGAGGACAAGGGATCGAGGCCGTCTCTCACAACGTGAGAGACCTTGTGTCGCCGCATGGGGCGGCGATGCAAGCAGGCCGAAAACCCTTGGCCTCACGTGCGCACGCCACGAACCGAACGCCCACTTGGATCTGCAACGGAGCCCGGACGAAAACCTGAGCCCGCAAAGCGCTGTTCTCGCGTAAGCCAGACCCGCGCGACAAGGCAAAGGCCCAAAGTCTTTGCCATGGAGCGCGTCCCCGCAAAGTCGGTCCCACCAACCCGATAGGTGTCGTGTTTTTGAACCGTACGAAGGTTCGGGGCGGGCGCACGTGAGGACAAGGGATCGAGGCCGTCTCTCACAACGTGAGAGACC
>JBGCFM010000260.1:0-3331 GCA_045106895.1 Polyangiales bacterium
TCGGTGGGTATTTGCTGATTCATCACTTGCTCCTACCCAAGAGCAATGCACGCGGCGTGCCAAAGCCAGAACGGTGCTCTTTGCGCTGCGCCACGAGGAGCGGCGGCGCCGTTCCATGCAAAATGAAACAGGGTGAAACGCCGACTCCGCGCTGGATGAAACATCTGAGACGCCATCGAGCCCCCGCGTTCGGCGCGACGACCTCGTTTTCCCGCAGGAGCAAGCGCGTGCTTCGATGGCACGAAGGCTGCAGTTCGAGGAAGACAAGGAGCAGTCAAATGCAAGTCAAAGAGTTCTTCGATCAAGTCACCGCCACCCTCACCTTCGTCGTCTGGGACGAAGCCACCAAGGACGCCGTCGTCATCGACCCCGTGTTGGACTTTGATCCACTCGCTTCGCAGACCTCCACGGAGAGCCTCCACAAGCTCGCCGGCTTCATCGACGAGAATGCGTTGAACGTTCGCTACGTTCTTGAGACCCACGCCCACGCCGACCACCTGAGCGGCTCGCAGTGGCTTAGGCGCAAGTACGACGCTGGCGTCGTCATCGGCGACCAGATCACACGCGTGCAAAAGACCTTCGGAGGCGTCTTCGACCTGCCGGAATCCTTTGCGACGGACGGGACCCAGTTCGACAAGCTCGTTCAAGCCGGCGAGCGCTTCTCCGCGGGTTCTCTCGAGATCGGCGTCATCCCCACACCCGGACATACGCCGGCGTGCGTCACCTTCGAGATAGGCGACGCGCTCTTTGTCGGCGACGCGCTCTTCATGGACGACTATGGAACGGGCCGCTGCGACTTCCCGGGCGGTAGCGCCACCGACCTCTACGACTCCGTTCGGAAGCTCTACGCGTACCCCGACGCGACGCGCATCTTTGTCGGCCATGACTACCCCGACGGACGAGAGATGCGTTTCGAGACCACCGTGGGCGCTTCCAAGGCGAACAACCCGCAGATCCGCGCCGAGACCACGCGCGAAGAGTTCGTCGCGTTCCGTGAAGCGCGTGACGCGACGTTAGCGCCGCCACGGCTCATCTTTCAGAGCGTCCAGGTGAACATCAACGCTGGGATGCTCCCCGCCGCGCACGACAACGGCGTCCGTTATCTGAAGACGCCGCTGAACCTCTTCGGAAAGTCCGACGACGTGGGTGAGAAGCTGCCGGCGTAGCCCGAAGCCGGGAGCGAACACACACATAGGGGTGCAAAAACCCTTATGTTTCGTGTTCTTTCCTAAGGCCATCCGGGAAGATTTTCTTTGGTTTCGTGGTATGAAGCTGCGCGGGCCGAGACAGGCCCTCGACTAAAGGAAAAACATGAACATTCGAACCGGTATTCTCATCACAATTCTCGCCATGGGCTGCGGCGGCGAAGAAGAAGCCGCGAGCGGCGAACTTGAAAACGCTGCTGAGCAGGTCGAGGGTGCAGCAGCAGCCGCGGGCGAAGCTGTTGAAGCCGCTGCGGAAGCTGCCGCTGAGGGCGAAGCCGCTGCTGAGCCAGCCGCTGAAGCCGCTGCAGAAGGCCCACAGAACATGCAAGAGGGTCTTGCTGCACTTGGTGAAGCTATGGCCGCCGCACAGGGCGCCGAAGGCGACAGCCACTGCGAGCAGGCGTACAACGGCGCGATGGCGATGGTCGCCGCTCTCTCGCAGCAGGGCGGAAACGCACCACCGGCCAACATCCCTTCGGAAGATTCCTTCCTTGAAGGCTGCAACGCTCTCCCTGAGCAGGCCCAGCAGTGCATGACGATGTCCTACGCGATGGCGAACCAAGAAGTCTGCTCCACGGTGATGCAGTCGCCTGAGGTTCAGGCTTTCCGCGCGCAGATGCGACCTGAGTAGTCAAACGACACCGTTGAAAAGAGGCGCTCCTTCGGGGCGCCTTTTTTCGTTTAAGCGTTGCAGCCAAGACGGGCGACTCCGCGATGGGCGTCGCTTCTTCGTTTCGCGGTCAGGGAGCTCAGGGCGCGCCGAAGTCGCTTGGAATCTGTGGAGCGTTTTCCAAGAGCGGGCTCAGGTCTGCGCTGCTCAAGGTGTTCCAGAAGAGAAGTCGCCGGCCGTTACGACCGCTGGCGGCGGCGCTGAAGAACGCGGCGAAGGCCTTGGCGGTATACGTCGGGTCGAGGACCAAGCCGGCCTGCTCCGAGCGCTTGAGCGCTTCGGTGGTGGCACCATCGACGGCGCCGTAGCCACCCCCGTAGTGGTCCGAGTGAACCTTGAGCAAGCGCCCGGCGCCCTTTGCGACGTCCGGGAACGATGGGTCGATGTTGCGAAGATAGCGCACGGTGTTGTTGATAAGATTGACGACGACGGCTCGATTGCACACGAGCCGCGGCGTAACGCGCACGCCGATGACGGGGGTTGTAAAACCCATGGCCGCGAGCCCAACCGAGAGGCCCGCCACGGTGCCTCCGGAGCCGAGCGCGACGAAGATCGCGGAGGGCTCGGGGATCTCCCCAGAGTCGATCTGAGCGGCGAGCTCAAGGCCTGCTTCTACGTAGCCGAGGGTGCCGACCACGGAGGAGCCACCATGAGGCACGCGATAAGGGCTGAGTCCGCGCGCCGTCAGGCCCGCCAAGAGTGACGCTGTCTTCGTGGCGACGATGGGCCACGCCGGCGCGCGGTGTACTTCGGTACCCGCACCGAGCACGCAACGGAGGTTCTCCTCGACATGCGGCGTCCACGGCTGGGCGACGACGACGGCGTGCACGTTGAAGTTCCAGTGCGCGCCAAAAAGGCTCGTCGCTAAGACATGATGCGATCCGTAGGCACCGGTGGTGACGATGGATTTACACCCGCGCCTGCGCGCGTCGGCGAGGAGAAACTCGAGCTTGCGGACCTTGTTTCCGCCGTAGAGTTCGGCGCTGAGATCGTCTCGCTTGACCCAAAGGTCGTTGCCCGTTTCGTCGCTCAGTCCGTCGAGGCGTTCAATGGGTGTAGGGCGCGAAAGCGGAAGATGCGCCAAAGAGGAGAGCTTGTGAAAGCGTTGAGCTAGTAGCGTCACGTGGAGTCCTTATCGCTTGGCTCTTCGGCGCTTGCAAGCGCTAGGGCAGCATCGAGATGGGCTTCGTTGCGCGCGACGATGGCCTCCAAAGTGGCCTCCGTTCGTTCGAGAAGCTCTCCTTCAAAACGAACGCCGTACTGCGCCTCCAAAAGCCGCGCGCGAACCCGCCACAGCTCTGGTTCGTCGGGGTCGCGGTAGACGTGAGGGCGGTGCTGAGGCGCCACCCACGGAGACCCCAGGACAGCATCGATGATGGCTTCGCGAAGAGCGGTGGCGGAGTGACCCGTCAACCGCAACGTGACGTCTTGTTCCCGTTCGCGCGTGCTGTCCGTC
>JBGCFM010000261.1:0-3181 GCA_045106895.1 Polyangiales bacterium
TTCCCGCCTTGACAGCTCCGCCATCGTGCACATCGTTCCGGCGACATGACCGAATCTACAAAGTCCACCCACTCGTTTCAGGCTGAGGTTTCCCAGGTCTTGGGCCTGGTGATCAACTCGCTCTACTCCAACAAAGAGATCTTCCTTCGGGAGCTGCTCTCGAACGCGTCGGATGCCCTCGACAAGGCGCGCTTCGCGGGGCTTACGAACCCGGAAATCCTCGGTGACGAGACGCTCAAGATTCAGCTCTCCGTCGACGCGGAGAAGCGCACGCTGACCATCCACGACAACGGCATCGGCATGACGCGCGATGAGCTCGTGCAGAACCTCGGCACCGTGGCTCACTCCGGCACCGGCGAGTTCCTCAAGAAGCTCGAAGAAGCGAAGGACGTCAACCTCATCGGCCAGTTCGGCGTAGGCTTCTACAGCGCCTACCTCGTCGCCGACCAGGTAGAGGTCGTCTCCCGCGCCGCCGGAAGCGAAGAGGCCTTCCGATGGACCTCTGACGCCAAGGAGAGCTTCAGCATCGAGCCCGCCGAGCGCGACGCGCGTGGAACGGATCTCGTGCTTCATCTCAAGGAAGACCAGGACGAACTTCTCAAGGAGTGGCACCTGCGCGAGCTCGTCAAGAAGTACTCGGACTACATCGAGCATCCTATCGAGCTTGAGGTGGAGCGCACGGAGACCAAGACCGAGGGCGAAGGCGACGACGAGAAGAAGACGACGACGACGACGAAGTCCTTCGAGCAGGTCAACCGCGCCAGCGCCCTCTGGCAGCGTTCCGAAGCGGACATCACCGAAGAGCAGTACGCCGAGTTCTACAAGCACCTCACGCGTGACCAAGAAGCGCCGCTGACGCGAAGCCACTTCAAGGTCGAGGGCACGCAGCTCTTCACGGGTTTGCTCTATGTTCCGCGCCGTCCGCCCTTCGATCTTTTCTCCTCGGAGACGAGCCACGGCGTTCGCCTTCATGTGAAGCGCGTCTTCATCATGGACGACTGCGCCGAGCTGCTTCCGCGCTGGCTGCGCTTCGTCCGCGGCGTCATCGACTCCGAGGACCTGCCGCTGAACGTGTCCCGCGAGATCCTCCAAGACTCCGCCATGGTGCGCGTCATCCAGAAGCAGATCGTCAAGCGCAGCTTGGACATGATCGACAAGCTCCAAAAAGACGACGACTACGGCGTCTTCATCGAGCACTTCGGCAGCGTCATCAAAGAAGGCCTTCACTTTGAGCAAGACGCCAAGCGTAAGCAGCGCATCGCGAAGCTCTGTCGCTGGGAGAGCACCTTCCGCGACGAGGACAAGGCGGAAACCAAGGTGTCCCTCGAGGACTACGTCGGCCGCATGAAGGAAGGCCAGACGGCCATCTACTACGTATTCGGTTCTTCGCGACAGATGGTCGAGAACGCGCCGCATCTCGAGATGCTCAAGGAGCGCGGCTACGAAGTGCTGCTCATGACCGACGCCATCGATCAGTGGGCCGTCGACGGACTCGGTGAGTTCGACGGCAAGCCTTTGGTCAGCGCGATGGCCGCGGACCTCAAGCTCCCCGACGCCGAAGAGAGCGAGACCGCGGAGACGGACAAGGTGGAGCTCGGCGGTCTCATCGAAGGCGTCAAAGAGATCCTCAAGGACGACGTGTCCGAAGTTCGTCTCTCGGATCGCCTCGCGGGTTCACCGGCGTGTCTTGTGCTTCCCGCGGACGGCCTGCCGCCGTACCTCGAGCGCCTGATGCGTCTTCAGAACGCGGACATGCCCAAGCAGAAGCGTGCCCTTGAGCTCAACCCGAAACACGGACTCGTGCGTGGGCTCATGGCTCTCCACGAGAAGGAGCCGGAGTCTGAGAAGTTGAAGCAGTGGGTGAACCTGCTCTTCAGCCAGGCGCTCCTCGCTGAGGGAAGTCCGCTCGAGAACCCCGCGCAGGTCGTGCAGGGAATGACGGAGTTGCTCACGAGCGCGGTGGAACAAGCTTCCGCGTAAGAGAAAGAGTGTTGTGAAAAGGGCGGGCGTTTGTCCGCCCTTTTCGTGCTGGTGACTACTCAGACTCGCTCGCGGCCTCGCTTTTCCGGTACTTGGCTTGCATACCGTCGAGGAAATTGCGCAGCACTTGGTTCAAGCACTCGCGGTAGTGTTTGTGATCGGGCTTGCGGAACAGAGCGCTGAGTTCGTGGCGACTGAACTCGAGCTCGTGGCCGCAGATGAGTTCCAGCACATCGTCCGCCTGAAGTTTCAGCGCGATGCGCAGCTTGACGAGGATGATGTTGTTGGTGAGCTCGGACTCGGCCTTCGGCTGGGGTCCTTCGCGGCGGCCCCGTCGTTTGATGATGAAGCCGTTCAAGAACGTCGCGAGTCCGAAGTCGTCGAGAGGCACGAAGGCCTCGTCGTTGTCTCGCTTGAGCCAGTCACTCACCTGGGCGCGTGAGACAGTTTGGCCGCCGAGCCCGAATACGCGGATCATCTCCGCATCGTCGAGGTCGAAGGTGTAGCGGACGCGTCGGAGGACGTTGTTGTTGGTGAGTTCCATGGCCAAGTACCCGTAGACCACGCGCGGCTGGAAGTCAGGCGTCGCGAAAGTTTTTCGCGCGCGCACCCAAGGATGCGGTCGCGGGCGGGTCTTCCATGAGTCGACGGCGAGGGCCTCGGCGCGAAGGAGCAGTCATGGGTCGAACGAGCGCGGTACGGAAATGCATCTGGGGATTAGCGATGGTGCTTGGCTGCCATGGCGCACATGAGGAAGCCGCGAACGTTGAGCTTGCCGGCGCCCCGGCCCCTGCCCCCGCTGAAGTTCGAGCCGCGGAACCATCTGCGACGGCGCAACCAGCGATGGAGAGGCCGACCGAGCTGGCGACACCTGAAGCCTCAGAGGAGGCGGACATCGACGATTTGCTTGCGGGCGCTCTCGGCGGCTCACCAGGACTTGCGGACGAAGCCGAGTCGGCGAACGCAGTGCCACGGGCGCCTCGAAGGAGAGTGAGTCCGATGCGCGCAGGCACAGCTTCGCGTGGGCGCCCCCTGCAGGCGTTGGCCGCCCCTGCAGCGACTGCGTTGCCGCAGAACGGTGTTCTTGCGTCGACATTTGTCGGCGGAAACGGCGCTAGCGCACGTCTCGATGACCTCCTCGACAGAGGCGTGATGGTGAGCGGCGAGCGCATTCGGCTTCAGGCCTTCGAGGACCGTGAGC
>JBGCFM010000262.1:0-15692 GCA_045106895.1 Polyangiales bacterium
TGTTGCGGATGCTCCGAGTTCGAAACGGCCAACTTCCAGCTCGTTGTGTGCCGAGTGCGCTCATCGCTGCGAGTGTGTTGGTCGCATGTGGGGCAGTGCCGATGGAGGCCGCCACTCCTGAGCCAGAGGCACCATCAGTCGCTCCGGTGGAAGCGCCTTTTGGTCAACAAGTGAATACGGTCGTCAGCGTCCGACTGGCAGACGTCCTTTCCTTCTACGAAGTCACTTATGCGCTCGGGCAACGAAGCGCGGAAGAGTGGCCTGGCTCGCCCGAAGCGTACATCGATGGATGGGTCGTGCCTTTGGATGGCGAGTGCATGCTCTTTGAGAGCCATCTTGGCCTTGGGGACATGGCAACGTTGGCCAGCGCGCTCGGTCCACCGACGGAGGCGCACGTGGGTGATCATGACGCGCTGCGCATTGGACCCATGGAGATTGTTGCGTTGCCAGACAGTCGCTTTCTCTGGGGCGCACAGCAGCATATTCAGCGCTGTGTCAGCGTACTGCCCTCCTATGAGGATGCGCTACTTGGCCCCACTTCCGACGTGTTGGTTCACGTCCGATTCCGCGATCTTGCGTGGTTCCTCTCCCTGCTTGATCTGTCGACGAGTGCGCCTTCCTCTCTCGAGCTCTCCATGACCCGTGATGGCACCTGGAGCGCTCGCTTCGAGTGGTCGGAACTTGGCGACGAGGCTGCTTTTACGGACTTCCGAGAGCGCTTGCGGGCGCTGGCTGACACCGTTCGTCAGGAGCAAGACGCAACGAGTCGAGGATTTGCAAACGTACTGGCGACGGAACTCCGCCAAGAAGGCTCAACGCTCGTCGCCGACTTTTCGTTGCCGCGGGAGATGGCGCAGGAGCTCGCCCGTGCCACGATAGGCTCTGTCCTGACACAGCAAGTGCTTCTCACAACAGGGTACGTACCTGGTCAGTAGAGAAGCCTAAGAACATGTCGAATCACGCGCGACACGAAGGCCACTCCCGCCCCGTTCGTTTTGTGTTTGGACGCTATACTTGGCAGGCTTAGCGTCGTGTACGCTCGCTGCCTCCTCTTGCTGATGATGGGCTGTGCTTCTTATTCGAGAGGCAGCGTGTTTCGCATCGACGGCCTCGGCACACACCGTTTCGAGTGCCTCGACATGCAGGTCACTCCATTGTTCAACCTGGGCCGGTCCTGGGTTCCCATTCGCTATGAGTTTGGGAACCCGTGTCAGCGCACCGTAGACGTGGACCTTCGCATCGTGCGTGTTCAGGCCAGCCATGACGGCGAAGAGGTGTCCCTCGAGGCTTACGATCCGCAGTCGGAGATTCGCTCCGCCCGTCTGGACGGCGGAATGCAGGGGACCGAGACCATTGCCTACGAGATTCCCGAAGGTTGGGTAGGGCAGACCATTGTCGTCTGTGTCAACCTGGAGGGCGTGAGCGAGCACCTTGAAGACAACTCCCCCTTCTGTTTCGACTGGCGGGGAAACTAGCGTGCGTGCACTTGCCGTTGCCGCCCTTGCCGCTCTGACGCTGAGTCACGCTTCGGCGAGGGCCCAGAGCTGCGAGAGCTCATCTTCCACGCCGCGTCCCGCTCAGGCTCGGCCCTCCGATCCCGCGCCACCTGCCTCGCCGGCTTCACCGGCGCCCGAGCCCAGCGCGCCGACCTTCGATTCGGACTCTTCGCCGAGCTTGGGTAGCGCTTCGTCTGGAACCAGCCGTATCCGCGCCCGACGCGCCGCCCGCCGAGAAGCACGCCTCGCCTGTGACCTCCAAGGCGGAATCGTCGGGGACTCGACCTGCACTCGCTTCGGCGAATGGGACGCCGGCGAGCGCCGCCCGTGGACCTTTGGTCTGAACATCAGCACCCTTCGACTGGGACTGGACGACGTCGCTATCGCTGGGCGCGCCATGCACGACAACCGCCCCCACGTGTGGAACGCCGACAACCTCGAAGACGGCCCGGGCGTCAGCGTCGCGGCTCGCGCCCAGCTCTTCGTCCTCTCTCATTTGTACCTCGGCGTCGAAGCCTCCTTCGGCGGCATCTCCATGGACGGCGACACCGAAGGGGACGCCGCCACCGTTGACCTCGACCGCGCTTTGGTGGTCGGTGGCGGACTGCTCGTCGGAACCAGCGTTGGCCTCGGCCGGTTTCGCTTCGACCTGGAAGCGATGGGCGGGCGGCGGCGCGTGATGATTCGGGGAACCAGCGTTGCAGAAGACTGCATCATCACCCTCCACGAATCTTTCGGACAATGGACCCTCCGCGGCGGCGCCGGCGTCAGCTACTTTTTACGCCCAACGATCTCCGTCGGCGTTCAGGCGCGATACGGATTCCTGCAGAACGAAGTCAACGCGGCGCTGAGCATCACCATGCACTCGCGGGCGTACAACGCGCGTTAGCGCGAGATCAGAGACGCGCCCTACTCACCCAAGAGCTCGCTGAGCTTGAGGTCGATGCGCACGAGGTCCTTCGCTTTGTTCACGCGCATCCGCGCATCCACGCCGAGATGCTCTTCGATGGAGCGGGCAGTTTCTCGCGCGACACGTGTCTCGCGTCGCGTAGCTTTCGGAAGCGCGGCGCGGCCCGCGCCCATCTTGAGTACCTGCACCATGCCCGCTACGTCGGTGGCGCTCAGCGTGCTCAAAGCGCGCGGCGGAGTTCCGATCTTTCCGTCGCTCTGGGCTATGACTTTGGCGCTTCGGCGGAGCTTCGCGACGCGCACGTACTGGACGAGGTGAAACGCTTTTTCGATGCCGAGGCGGAGTGCGAGGACCTCGGGGTATTCACGCGCGACGGCCATGTAGCGATGCGCCGTCGCCGCGGGCATCACCTCGGCGTTGAGGAACGCTGCGAAGTCCCGGGCACCAAAGGCCTCGATGACCTCGGTGCGCTCGAGAGCGATGAGCTCCTTGCCCACGGCGTAGTACTCCGCGTCAGCGGAGCGAAGCCCCTTGACGATGCGTTTGATTGCACGCCGTGCTCGCACTTTTACCGAGGGCCGCGGCTGGGGTGTACGCGGTGGGGTGGGCCGGGAAATCTCGACGCGAGGCCGAAGGACGTCGCCGGGAAGCGTGATCAGGGGTCTGCGCGGCATGTCGACGATGATACCAGGGTGACGATCGCGCACTTTTCAGAACGCCAAACTCGGCACCCAGAATGACCAAAAGAGCCACAGCGGTCTCGTTCTGACTATATCCGCAACGCGAGGTGCAGTTCTAGGTGCTAGAATTTGTCACGCTTCAAGGAAGCAAACGCGACCAAAGCGGACGCGTCATGAGCAAGCTCTTGAACATGAGCGCAGGGCCGAGCTTCTTCTTGCTGCGCAGGAAGTCGTACTGGCCGCGAAGGAAGTCCGCTCCGAGGAACGCGTAGGCGAGGTCCTGCGACTCACGGGCGTTGATGGCGCGTAGCTCGTCGACGGTCATGCCGGCCTTGAAGCTGCGCTCGCGGCCCTCGTTGATCCACGACTTGGCGAGCACTTGCGCTTCTTTCATGAGCGAGTCGTGCGGCACGACGGCATCGGCGAGACCGATGTCGACGGCTTCGGCGCCCGTCGGTTGCCATCCTTCGGCGCCGAGCATTCGCTCCGCGCTCTCGGCCCCGAGGAGCTTCGGAAACAGGACGCTTGAGCAGCCTTCCGGCGTGACGCCAAGCTTCGCGAAGGGCGTCGAAAAGGTCGCGCTCTCGCTCGCTAAGATAGCGTCGCACAGCGTCGCCGAGGTGACGCTTGCGCCGATGGCGGGGCCGTTGACGACGATGAGGATGGGCTTAGGAAAGCCCAGGAAGATCTCGAAGAGGGTCTCGTTCTGTTCGGCGATGAAGGCGTGGAGCTTCGCAGGGTGGTCCGGCGCCATCACCGCGCTGAGGTTCACGCCGGCGCAGTAGTAGGGGTCGGTGCCCGTGAGGATGACGACCTTCGTCGCATCGTCGCCGGACGCACGCGTCAGCGAAGCCCGAAGCTCCGTAAGCATGTCCATGGTCCAGCCGTTGAGCTTGCGCGGGTTGTTCATCGTGAGGGTGGTGACGCCCTCGTTCGACTCCCAGAGGACCAAATCATTTTTTGCTGCGCTCATGGTTTTTCCTCGCTTGGTGGACGCGAGACCATTGTTGCTTTCCGGCGGTGTCGCAAGCGCTCGGCGCTCAACGGCGCATGTCGTCGGCGCGTTAGCGCACGCTCACGGAGTGCCCTCGAAAGTATGCCGCGCGCGCCAGCGTCGCGGCGTGAACTGCCTCGCAGGCAGAACGCTCGAAGAACAGATCGCGCTGTCCGAGGAGGACTTCTCCGTCGCCAAAGTAGAGCGCCACACCGATGTTCATCCGCCCCCGAACTAGGCTGACTTCGCGTTCACCTTCGTCGGCGAACAGGGTGGTGCTCTCTCCTCGAAACGCACGCAGGTCGAAAGGAGCGAGAGCGTAGTTCAAGGTGGACTCTCTTCGACGTCCTTCCACGAGCTCCGAGTAACGCAGCACGAGCTCTGGCCCCTCTCGACTGGCCTCGACGGCAACACACTCTCTGTCGCCGTCCATCCACATTCGGCCGCGACTTCCAAGGCGCTGAAACCGGAGAAACGTTCGTTGACGCGACGCCTCGTCGGCCTGGTCCGGATGCGTGACGCGCCGAAGTTTGCGCGCAGAGGTGGCCACGGACGAGGCGCAATCGCCGAAGGAGAAACGAGCCAAGCACGTCTCCTCCGTGCACGCTTGAGCTTCGCAGGAAGCGAGGTCCTCAAAGAGTCGCACGCCTGCGAAGGATGAACTCGACGTGGACAAGGGCCGGCGCTCCGCGTTGCACGCGTGTTCCAGCGAAAGCCCCGAACGACGAAACCCGCCTGCCGTGAGCGCGCCTTCTCGCGCCAAATAGAACACCGTGCCCTCGCTTGAATGAACGCCGCCGTTGGCATGAAGCGCGTACTCGGTGAACTCCGTGCCGCCTTCTCTCCGCACGACGCGAACGTCCAAAGGTCTGCATTCGGCGTCGAGGAACCAGTAGCGACCTGGGCGCAGCTCCGTCTGCTCCGGCGCCCGCGAGATGGCTTCCTCCTCCGCGGGGGCGTCCTCGGACTGAGACGTCGAATCACAGTGGACAAGAGGCGCCGGCGGAGTTGGATGCGCCGTCGCAGCGGACACACAACCGAGCGACATGGCCAGCGGCAGAAGAAGGACTGTGCTTCGAGGCATCATTCGCGTGCGCGTCATGCGCATGAGTGTTCACCCAGCGCCCGAAGTTCCGAAGACCGGAGCCCTTCGACGGAGGGCCCGATGCGTCGACTCGAAGAGACACGAGCTCAGAGGCGCTGCTCTGCTCTCCTACTCCCGCGGCGCGGCGGCTCGACGCAGGCGGTCGTTGATCGCTTCTCCAAGACCGCGGTCCGGCACCGGCATGATGGAAATCGTGGGCGCGCCGGAGGCATCGAGGAGCCTCAACATTCGGTAGAGGTTCGCCGCAGCCTCAACGAGGTCACCGGACTTAGAGAGGTTCTTGGCGTCCGCCGGCGCCCTTGGGCCAAAGCCAAGAAGCACTTCATCGGCGCCAGCGTTGGTGGCGTTCAATCGGATCTTGGCGCGGGGCGCGTAGTGCGACTGCAGCTGACCTGGCGCCACAATGTTCGCCGCCGCCGGTTTCGAGAGCGGCCCGACGATGGCCTCGATATCCTCTCGTGCGATGGCGCCGGGGCGCAGGAGCATGGCCGGCGAGTCTCCCGTGACAGCGATGATCGTCGACTCGATGCCTGCGCGGCACGCGCCCCCATCGAGGACGAGCTCCACGGCCTCACCGAGCTCCGCCGCGACCTCTGACGCGCGCGTCGGACTGAGACGCCCCGAAGGATTTGCCGAAGGCGCCGAAAGCGGACCGTCGAAGGACGCGAGGAGCGAGAGCGCGAGGGGGTGCGCCGGGACACGAAGCGCCAGCGTCGAGAGACCCGCGCGGGCGAGCTCGCAGGTGTGGCCGCCTTCCGCCGCGGGAACAACGAGGGTGAGAGGCCCGGGCCAGAACGCCTCCGCCAGCGCCTCGGCGCGCGCATCCATGACGCCTTCGCGCCGCGCCATGTCCAGGGAGGGCACGTGAGAGATGAGCGGGTTAAAGCTCGGGCGCGCTTTGGCGGCGTAGATCGCGGCGACGGCCTTGGGGTCACTCGCGTCGGCGGCGAGGCCATAGACGGTTTCCGTGGGCATGCCGATGACGGCGCCGCGCCGGAGCGCAGCCACCGCAAGGGCCATGCCGTCGTCTCCGGCGACGATGGGTGAAGCTGCGATGCGTGCGTCGTGCCCTTCGCTCATGCCGCCCCTGTGAAGGCGGCGCCTACAAAGCGCCAAGGAAGAGTCGTCCCGGCATGGAAGGGCCGTACTTGTTCGTCGCCGGCCTGAATGTTCTCGGGCACCAGCACGGGAGTCTCTTCGAGGACGACCTTGTCTTCGTTGAGCGGCAAGCGGTAGAACGCGGGCCCAAACTCCGAAGCGAAGCCTTCGAGCTTGTCCAGGGCGTCTTCCTCCGCGAAGACCTTGGCATACGACTCGAGCGCGAAGGGCGCATTGAAGATGCCCGCGCAGCCGCACGCTGACTCCTTGGCGGCGAGCACATGAGGCGCCGAGTCTGTGCCCAGGAAGAACTTCGCGTTGCCCGACGTCGCCGCGGCGCGAAGGGCCAGCCGGTGTCGCTCGCGCTTCGCCGTGGGCAAGCAATACATATGCGGGCGCAAGCCGCCGTCGAAGATGGCGTTGCGATTGATCTCCAAGTGGTGCGGCGTGATCGTCGCGCCGATGTTTGGCCCTTGGGCGGCGACAAAGTCCGCCGCGTCCTGCGTCGTGATGTGTTCGAGGACCACGCGGAGCGCCGGGTAACGCTTCAGCAGCGGCGTAAGAACCGTCTCCACGAACACGGCTTCGCGATCGAAGATGTCCACCTCCGGCGACGTCACCTCACCGTGGATGAGCAAAGGCATATCGATGCGCTGCATCGTCTCGAGGACCTTCTCAACAGCGGCGATACTCGTCACGCCATGCTGCGAGTTCGTCGTCGCCCGCGCGGGGTAGAGCTTGCACGCCGTGAGCACGCCCTCTTCGAAGCCGCGCGCGATCTCCGCCTCGTCGATGGTGTCCGTGAGGTACGCCGTCATCAATGGCTCGAAGTGAGTGTCCGTCGGGAGCGCGGCGAGGATCCGTTCTTTGTATTCTCGCGCGCGTTCAACGCTCGTGATGGGCTCCGGCAAGTTCGGCATGACGATGGCGCGCCGAAACTGGTTCGCCGTGTACGCCGCAACGGCGCCGAGCATCTCGCCATCACGCAGATGGACGTGCCAGTCGTCGGGGCGGCGAATCACGAGGCGCTTCGGGTTTGGCGTCGACATGAGTCGAACCTTTCACGAACCGGACGCGAGGAAAAGGCGGCACGTCGCACGATGCGCGCATCTTTGTGCAAACATTGCCCCCACCGGCTTTTTTCGTCCGGCATCGACAAATCTGAGCTATGCACACGAATGCGCCTACTTTCTCTCGTCCTTCTTGTCTCGACCTTCGCGTGTTCAGAGGAAGACGCCGCCCCACCCGCGGAGTCCGAATGCACGCCGATCACGATTCCCACTGAGTCCTTCGAGGCGTTGGCGGAGGCGCGGGCGGAATGGGAAAGCGCTCGTGAGGCGTCCGAGGTGGTCCGACTCCAAGTCCAAGCAGCAAGGGAGAACCCGGAAGGAGAGGAAGCGGAATCAGCGCTACAGGCTCAGTGGCTCACTCTCGCCGAGACCGCTCGCTCCAAAGACGGTCTGGTAGTAGAGCGATGCACCAGCCTCGACGAGGCGCTCCGAACCAACTCCGCCGGCTTTCTCCGCGGCGCGAGCGCGGATGAGCGCGAGGTCCTGAACGACGCCGTCGCCAACGTCCGCGCGAGCTGCGTCTACCTTTGGAGCGAAACGGAGCGCCCACGCTCGGAACTCAACTCGGACCTGGACGCGGCCCTTCAAGCCGCGGTCCTCGCGATGACCGACGCATGCCCTGTGGACTAGCACCTCGACGGCGCAAGGTTTTTGCTGTGAGCCGAGTCGCCCCCGATGCGCTGCACAAGGCGAACATCAGCGGCGGAGCGCCCTATGGCATCGAGCTACCGTTTGCGGGTGTCGATGCCGTCTTTGGAAACAGCGAGTACAGCCTGCCGCTAGTGGAATACCTTCGTGAGTGTGTTCGCTGGGGCGGTTTCCCACGCCTGGCGCGATACGACGGGCGGGAGGATGTACTCGCCTTCGTCGAGCGAATGACCGACGGCATCGAACCGTTCTGACCCGTTCGAGCTCGGTGCTAACATTGTGTTTTCGGGGACACCCACTACTCACCCCTATGAACCGCTTCTTCGCACCGCGGCTCCTAAAAGCCCCGAAGATGACGCCCTCGAGGAACGCTCAGTCCGCCTCCGCCACCATCGCCGCGAGTCGTTCCATCGCGTCCTCCAAGACGTCGATGGACGGTCCAAAGCTAAAGCGGATGTGATGGCGAAAGCGGCTCGGTCGCTGAGCCCGGCGACCGCCCGGGTTCACGTCGAAGAAGTTCCCCGGCACGCAGATGACCTTTCGGTCGAGGGCCGCCGCGAAGAAGTCGTGGGCGTTTCGCAGCGAAGGAGGAAGCGCCTTCAAATCTCCCCACGCGTAGAACGTGCCCTCGGGTTCCAAGTCGAAGTGCACGCCCATCGCCCGCAAGCGATCGAGGAGGAGCTGGCGCTTCGGCATAAAGGCTGCGCGGATAGCTGCGGATTCCGCCATCCCGTGCTCGTCCGTGAGCAATGGAATCGCCGCGCGCTGAACCGGCGCGACGCCGCCACCATCGAGAAAGCTCCCTGCGCTCGCGATGGAGTCGACGACGTGACTCGGGCCGACGACCCAGCTCAAGCGAAGCCCGGGGTAGCGCCAGTTCTTGGTGAGACCATCCACCAAGATGACGGGGTCGCGCTCCACATCTTCGACGTAGGCGGCGGCGCTCACTGGCTTCCCCTCGTCGTTCCAAACGTAGTGACTGTAGAACTCGTCCATGAGCAGCGCGCAGCTCATCCGGCGGGCGATGCCCACCCAGTCGCTGAGCAGCGCGCCGTCTACAAGTCGCCCCGTTGGGTTGCATGCGTTGCTCATCATGATGGCGCCGAGTCCGCGGCCTGAGATCTCCCGCTCAAGCTCGTCAGCCTCGAAGCGATAGCCGCGCTCAGGGTCGAGCAAGATCGGAATCGGCTGGAATCGCCGGAACACGTCCAGCAGCTCTTCGTATGCCGTGTAGTCGGGCAGAAAATGGCCAAGATGGACGGGCCCTATCGCGGCGCACGCACGCATGATGGCGACGCGACCTCCGCCCTGGATCGCCACGTTCTCCGCGGTGTATTGGGAGGACATGCCTCGGCGGTACAGGCGGTTGTACATCGCCGCGACGGCTTCGCGAAGCTCCCATAGCCCGGGTACCGGCGCGTATTCATAGTCTTCCTCGGCGACGGGAATCGAGGTAATGCGCTTTGGCGCGCCCGGCAGAGCGCCTGTCTCCGGCTGACCTTGGCCGAGGTTGCACCACCCCTTTGCGCCCATCTTGAAGCCGCGTTTTCCGGCTTCGTTGCTGACGTAGATGACGCCGGTACGGGGTACGCGGCGGAAAGAAGAGAGTTCACTCGGCGGAGACGACATATTGGTACACAGGGATGACCTCGAACGGCGCGCGAGGCAACTATCACTCTCCGACGACGGGCGCGCTAAACCGCCTCACGAAGACTTTCGAGGTCGCGGATGAGTTCGCTCAAGGCCACCGGCGACAGCTCGTGGGGCGACACCAGGCCGGCGTCATCGTAGGTGTGTTCTTTTCGCACTTGAAGGGAGTCGAGGGACTGCTCGGAAGGGGACTCACTCATATCGCCGGCGAGGAGCCCGCCGCCGATGCCGAGGTTCGCCTCCAAGCCGCCCCCGAGAGGCTTCCGCAGTTCCCAGATCCATCCGGCGTCCTGTGGCTGCCCGCGGATCCAGCCACGTTTTTCTAAGCCGAGCACCTTGCCCGTTGCGACGACGGTCCCGTCGAAACGAACAATGGACTTCGTCTTCACCTCCGAGTCTTCAAGAGCATAGGTGTCGCGAGCCAGCTGCGCGAAGGGTTGGAGCAGCTCGTAGTCTGCCAGCCGCTCGCCCCACGCGGTCATTTGCTTCGCCTTGAGCAGCAGCGGATGGGGAATCGTCACCACGTCGTCTTCGCAAAGCTCGAAGGCGTCGTCCTTCGCGTCGACGAGGCGCCTCTCTTCGTCGACCATGAACGTCGAGACCACTTTCCCCTTCTTTTGCACGCCCCACAGCAGGCGCCGAACCATGTGGATCACAAAGGGGTGCTCCAGGAGGAACGTTCGAAACGTCTGCACGTCCCACGTTCGCTCGGCGCACATCGCGTGCTCGAGGCGCCAGAGCTCTTGCTTGGCGATGGTCCGCGCGTCCTTCTTGAGATTCTTCCAGACCGCCGCCGATTCCTTCGCCAGCGCTGCGTCGTCGCTTTTTGCCGGCTTCGGGAGACTCTTTCGACGCTTGCCTTCGGCGTCCGTGACGAAAGGCACGAGCGCCTCATCGAAGCCGACGCGAAACGCACGCGCGCCAAAGGAGAGCTCCCGGGAGCCGTCTTCGTCGAGATCGAGGTCCGGCACCAAGCGGTCCGCCAGCTCTTCCCGTGTCAGGCCGCGGGCGTCGGCGATCTCATCGATGCGTTCGCGCGCTTTCTTCTGGAGCCCCTTGAAACGAATCTTGTTTGCGATGCCGCTCAGATGCATGAGCGCGATGTCCGAACCGATGGCGCTCAGCACACCGAGGCCCTTCACCGCGCGCGCATGGGCGCTCATGCCAGGCCACGCGCGAATGAGGGGCGCCAAACGCCTCGCGATATCGTCATCGCCGAAATGCGCCAGCGAGAGGAGCGCCCAGTCTTCCTTGCCCGCGGCGCCGGAGCCTAGCCACTGGTGAAAGAGCCCCCACGCGAAAGCGGCGAGGGAGTCCGCGTCGCACACGCGCTTGGCTTCGTTCAGACCTGCGTAGGTGTCATCGATCGTTGAGAACGAGAGCATCGTCGTCAGGTGCTCCACAGCGTCCAGGGGCAGCTGCGCGCCGCCGATGGTGGGACGCGAAAGCGCGGCGGCGTCGAACCACTTGGGCAAGGCCTTGAGCTTCGATGGGAAGATGTCCAGCGGGTCCGTGTCGAGGAGCGTGGTCGCCGCGGCTAGCGTTTCCTCGCCGTCCTTCGCGTTGTCATAGAGCGTCGCAAAGGCGAGCACCTCTTTGCGATGGGACGCGCCGAGAAAGCGAAGCGCGCTGCATGCCGCTTCTCTCACCTTCGCGCTCTCGCCGGATAGAGCAAGGGGCAACAAGCCCGCAGCCGCGTGCTTTGGAAAACGGTTCATCCAACGCCGCGCGTGGGCACGGGCCTTCTTCATACGGTGATGGGCATCCGCCATCTTCTCCGCGAGGCGTACCGAACCAACGTGGGACGCCATCTTGATGAGGTTCGCGTTGGACTCGACGTGCCGAAGGACGCCCGGGAGAGCTTCCACCCCAAAGCGGCCAAGGACATACCCCACGTCGCTGTCGTAGAGGGAGAGCCCTTTCGGTGGTGTCTCATTCCAAAGGCACAGCGCGACAGCGTCGGACGCTTGGTGCAAATACGAGGCGACGAAATGCAGCTCGTTGTAGTCCGCTCTCTTCTTGGTGAATGCCTTGATCACGGCCTTGTCCATCGCCGCACTTCTGGGTTTGAGGCCCGTCGGCAGCTCATCCCAGCGCTCAAGACTCTCGAGGTCGATGTCCGGCGTCGCCGGGGGTAGCGGCCGGCCGTAGCCGTCGCGTTCGCCATCCCAGACAAGCGTCTCGTCCACGGCGCAGGTCACCAGACCCGCCACCTGCGGCGCCACCTTTGGCTTGTCGCCACGAGACCACGGCGGAGCAAGGAGCACCCCCGGAACAGCGCTTCGTTTCGCTTCCTTCTTAGGCGCGGCCTTCGCAAGGCTCGCACGGAGTGTCGTCTCCACGTTGCCAGAGGTCGTCTTCGCGGCGGCCTCTACGTCCGCCGGCGCATTGCGCGCCAGCGCCGAGAGGAGCTGCTCGGCGGCGTCCGCGCTCTTTCCACCGCCGTTCATCGTCGCAGCAAGGGCATGCGCGGCGAGACGTGGATAGGCCGCGGCAAACTCGCCGAGGGCCTTGCGACACTGCTTGTCGCTCGCATGACGCGCCAAGGCCACGGCTGCCTCGGGGGATGGAAGCGTCGCGAGAAGCGAGGCGATGCTCCCCCGAACTTTCCCCTTCGTGCGGGGAAGAAGCTGGGCAAGGGGGACGGCGGCCTCATCGCCGAGGTTGTCGCGCATCTCCGCAGCGAACGCCGATGCGGCGCTCGCGTCGATGCCGCCGATTAGAGCCTTGATGCGCTCCGCGTCACGTAGCGAGGCGAGGAGCTCACCGGCGAAAATGGGCCACCAGTTTCGCACCTTTGTCGCGACTTCGTCGTCTTCCATCATGGCGAGGGCGTCCTCTACGGCGAAGGCAGGCTCGTCAGGAAATGCGAAAGCGATGACGCAGCGCATGGGAAGCGTCGCGCGTTTCCGAATCGCTTTGGCTTCCTTGAGCGCCGCGGCGTAGTCCTTGCGCCCGAGGCGCGCGACGAGCTGGCGAAGAGCCAGGTGGGAGCGCGGGTTCTTCTTCACCCACAAGAAATACGTATCATCGAAGTTCGCGTGGGTATGACCCCACGGGTCCCAGCGCCACCGCTCGAAGAACGCGCGCACCATGAACGCGCTGCCTTCCTTGGCGAGCCACCACGAGAGCAGGGTGTCGTAGTCGTAGAAGAGAGTCCCGTACGCGCCCTCGACGGCAGCATCGAGGGGCGCGCCGCTGTCCTTCTTTGGCCCAAGGCTCTCCCTCGCTTTGCCTAAGAGCGCAACGAAGTCGTCGGGCTTCCGGAGGTACTTCGTGCTCGGCTTTTCCTTGCGCATCCAAGACGCGATGGGTTTTCGAAGCGGTGCCACATCGAAGACGGGCGAGGACTTGGGTCGCGCCCCTGAAGCAGCCAGCAAGCTCTCCGTAGGGACCACCCTCTTCGTCGCGCTCTTCTTTGGCGCAGCCTTCTTCGCCTTGGAAACGCTCTTGTTGGCGGCCTCCGCGCCGACCTCCACGTATCCCTTCTTCGTCTTCGACGCGACGAGCTTCTCCATCGCTGTTTCAGCGGCGTCGCCGTCCGCGTGCGCCTTGTCCTTGGTCTGACCGTCCGTCCCGATGCGTCCGTAGCTCACCGTCACGACGGCGCCCTTTCGTTTCACGGACCAGAACTTGTTGGACTTCCCATCGCTCAGCTCGAAACGTCGCATGTCACCTCAACCAAGAGGCTATCCGACGCCGCCTTCCCACAGAAGGCCCGTGCCCCCACCCGTTTAGAATCGACCCCGGACGCTGACGCTGCCAAGCCCCACATCGACTTGAGCACGAGAGTCGTCGTCTGAACCACCGCCAACAATCCACCAGATAACGCCCGTGACCGTAACGACCCCCCCCACCGCGAGGAGAACATCCGTCGTCAGGTTGATGCGGCGGAGTCCGTCGATGTCGGACTGGGCGTCGGCGCCGCAGAGTCCGTCGACGCAGCTTGACTCAAGGTCGGAGTGCCGACCATTCGATACCAGCGCCGTGGCGAGGCCCGCGATCAAAAGGGCGCCTCCCGTCGCCGTCGTCACGATGGCCCCAACCGGCAGACCGGAAGACTGCACAGCTTCGTTCACGTTCTCCTCGGCCCCCTGTTCACCTTCACCGACTTCCGCCTCAGCTTCGCTCTCTGCTTGCGCGTCAGCTTCGGTAGCCGCTGCCGCTTCCCGCGCCGCGTCCTCGCGCGCCGCGGCTTCTCGCGCCGCCTCCACTTGCTCCTCAAGCAACGCGAGGCGCCGTTCGACGTAGTTTTTGTTGTCGGCGTTCGGGACCGCAGCAAGGTACTCGCGGTAGTCCGTCGCGGCCTCTTCTGCTTGGCCGAGTCGGTCGTGAGCTGTGCCGATGTTGTAGAGCAACGCCGGGAGATGCGTGAGGTCGTAGGCCTCTTGCCAGCGCGCGAGGGCGGCTTCGAAACGCCCGTCTTCGAAAGCGACAACGCCCGCGTCATAGAGCGAGCGAGCTTCCGCCTGGTTGTCGGTCTGCGCCACCGCCGGCAGCGCGCACGAGAGCGCAACGACGAAGAGAACGAACGCGGAAGAAGTGGTTGTCATCATCAGCCTCATCGCGTCACCTCCTGCGGCGTGAAGTGGATATCTGGAGAAGTCCCCAGTTTTCCGTGGTCATTTAGACCCCAGCACTGCCAAGAGCCCCCTTCGCTGCCAGCGCAGTTGGCGAAGTCTTGGTTTGAACCCGCAGCCACGCTCTGAGCGCTGACTCCCGGAACGACCTGAGGAACGGGGGACCCAGGCCCGGCAACGCCGAGCTGTGAGAACGTATTGTCTCCCCAGCAGCGAACGGAGTCGTCGTCATAGGCGGCGCAGCTCGACACATAACCCGCTGCGACGGAGAGCGGAATCGGCCCAGAAGCCTCCACTTCCGTCGGGATGCTGGAATCGCTCATCGACCCATCGCCACGTTGACCGGCGGAGCCTGCGCCCCAACAGAGCACGCGGGCGGGGGTTCCGGCGATGGCACAGATGTGTTCGCTTCCCGCCTCGATGCTCGTCGCGTCCGTGACCATGGTGCGAACCGGTAGCGACGACGCGGGAGACATCGCGTGCCCCAGCTGTCCGCGCGCGCCGCCGCCCCAACACACCACCTGACCTTCTTCGCCGCCCGAGAGGATGGCGCATGCGAACGCTCCTCCGAGCGAGATTTGACTTGCTTGGATGCGGACGCCGTCCAGCTCAACGTAGGTCGGCGGCTCACTGGTCCCCGCGACGGCGAGCTGACCCATTTGCCCGCTATCGTTCGCGCCCCAGCACATCACCTCGTCGCCTGCGACGATGGCGCAGGTGTGTGCCGCGGCCATATCGACGCTCGTCGCCGATGGCACGCCTGGCACGAGCACGGGAATTCTCGTCGATTCGCCGACATCTCCGAGACGTCCCCGCGGGTTCGTCGACCAGCAGTGCAAACCGCTTCCTGACGACGAGGTCCCAATGGCGCAGGCTCCGCCAAAGTCGCTGCGCGCGACGTCCGTCACGGCGCTCAAGCCCGGGATCTGAAACGGGTAGGCGTAGCTGCGATTGCTATCATTACCAAAGTCGGTCCGCCCTCCGGCTCCCCAACAGTATGCGTTCCCTTCGCTCACGGCGCAGGTTCCTTCCGTGCCCATCGCCACGTTCGAGAGTGCCATCACCGCGGCGCCGTCCTCGTCGACAACCGGCGCGGGAACTTCTTCCACCAGAGACTCACGCAAAACTGTCCCGTAGATCGAGTAGCCCCAACAGCGAAGCTCGCCCGTAGCGTCGAGCCCGCACCCGCCGCGGTAGCCCCCGTCCATGGCGTGAAAACCGTCGAGCAAGGCGGACCCGCGAGGGGATGTAGCGCCACCGTCTCCGGTGATGCCGTCGCCAAAGTCCGCCTGCAGTTCTCTTCCTAAACACTTCGCTTCGCCGCTCAGCTCAACCCAGCAGAACGCGAAGTTGAAAATGGCGACGTCAGCGACATCCGAAGCGACCAAGACTGGCGTCGTTTCGACGTCCAGCCCCACGTGTCCCCAGCAGATGAGATCGTCATCTTCGTCGATGGCGCAG
>JBGCFM010000263.1:0-7614 GCA_045106895.1 Polyangiales bacterium
CTAGCAGTCGATGGGGCTGACTTCGTAGGTCGCGGTGTTTTCACCGGCGACGACGAGCACGCGGTAGGTCTCGCCAGACTCCGCAGACCAGCCCATGGGCCGAAAGCTAGTCGCGTTGGGGTAGCCGAACCCGGTCTGACGAAGCGGGAAGATCTCCACAGGCAGGTCTTCGCCGTCGCTCACGCGGGTGACCGTGACGGCCGTTTCAGCGAAGGACCACGATGCGTGAAACGTCCACGTCGTGATGGGCAAACCGGTGGGGATGAAGCCCGGCGGCGGAAAGGCAAACCAGTCTGGCGTGCGGCCCGCGCCGCCTCTCCCGAACACGCTCATGCAGGCCGCTCCACCGAAAGACGTGCCGCCTTCGTAGAGCCCGAGCTGCACATCGGAGAGCGGCGGGTTTAGGATCCAGCGCCGGTGTCCCATCGTGGTTTGATTGCCACGGTCTTCGACCCACTGATCGATGGCGTTCACTGTGCTGCGCGAGCCCCAGGCGATGTTGCTGGAGCCGGCGCCTGCTGCCCCGTCTTCCGTGTAGCAGACCGCTGACGGCTCCGGATTGTGCGCCTGGGGTCCGGCGGGGTTCCACGCAGAAACCAGCGCGCAGCCTTGGGCTTGCACGTGGGACACGGCCGTCGACGTAGGACCCAGTCCAGCAAACCAGCGATACGCGTTGATGCGCCGCATGCCCTCGCTGATGGCCGCCGCCGAAAGCGCGCCTGGGTCGCACTCCATGTCGCTCACTTCGAAGGCGCCGGCAGAGACCGTCGCGCTCTCTTGCCAGAACGCACACACCTGCGCTTCGGTGTGCGTCAGTGGGTCCGAACCCATCACGCCGGGCGTGCAGTCTCCGCCCATTCGCTCAAAGCCCTCGGAACACACGCAGTCGCCGTCGACGCAAGTTTCGTTTCGGCCGCACGTCACGTCTTCGCAAGGGTCGCCCGGCCCTGCATCGCTGCCGACGGGCACATCCACCACGGGAACATCGCTGATGAAGGCGTCCCTGCCGCTATCCTGGGGTGATCCATCGACGAGGGCGCTGTCGATGGACGGCCCGGCGTCGACGGAGACAACATCGTCGGGCGTGCCAGCGTCCGCTTCGGGGGATGTCGCAACGAGTTGGCCGACGCATCCGCCTAGCATGAGGAGCACCCAAACCACGCCCAGCGCGTCCTGAGAAGAGCCGCGGTGAGAGGGTGAGGACGTGTCGCGACGGTGCATGCGTTTCTTAAAGGTCGCCGCCGAGACACTCATCGTCAAGGCGCGGACGTCCGGAGCAAGCTCAACAGCTACCGTGTCGTTGGCTTCCCCCGCCGTGGGGAGAGACCCAGGACCTGCGGGTCGCCTCTGACACGTCGCTAAGCCATGACTCCGGTATGAGCGCGAAGCCGGACCTTTCAACGTGCGTGCATGTCATCGTCGGCGATTCTGCAGGCGGGACATTGCGACTCGCGTTCCCCGAGTTTCGAATCGAACGGGTAGCCGACAACTTCAGCGTCGGTCCGCTTCATGCCAACGCCCAAGAGCAAGCTGCACTTCGGCAGGAGTACTGGGAAGCCATGGAGCGCGACCTCGGCGTCGACCCAGCTCGCCCGCCCGCGCTCCGCTTCGACGCCGACGCCGCGATGCTCGAACGCGTGCGCGCCGAAATGGGCGACGGACGCCCCCTTGTTTTGTGGCTTGGTGGGTGGGCATTCGAACGTATCGCCGGCGCCTATCTCATCGAGCAGCTTCTCGGTGACACGCCAGACGCACCCGCCTTCCTCGTGGAGAGCGAGACGTGCCTGTCTTTGCTTCCGCCGGACGCTCTAAGGTCCCTGGCCGATGACGTACGACCACTCGGCGTCGCCCAAGGTTCTGCCCGCGCCGCCTGGAGCGAGCTGCACAGCACAACGATCCCGGCGTATCGCTGGCATATGGAGCCGCCGGGCCTTCTTTTCCAGATGCCCAAGTTGCCATGGCGCACGGTCCTCGGAACGGAGCTCCACGGAGACGAGGGCGCCGTCCTCGACGCGCGCATTCTGGAACAGGTCTCAGAGGAGTGGAAGCGCGCTGCGGTGGTCGTCGGACATGTTCTCGCCGACTGCCCCCTCGGTGATCGCATCGTTCACTGGCGTATCGCGAAGCTCTGCCAAAGTGGGCAGCTCGAATACGAAGGCGAGCTCCATGCGCTCCGACACTTCAGTCTCCGGCGGGCGTAGCTTCGAAGGAAGTTTCAATGGAGAGCTGCCGGAGGTCTTCGGTGTTCCGCGGCCACGTCATCGGTGGACAATCGTAGAGGAATTCCACGTCCGTGCGGCTGCCGGAATGTAGACGCACGCGCACTCGGCCCGACTCATCACGCGCATCAACCTGGCACGAACATCTCGTCTCGCTGCAGGTCACCGCTGCCACGGGAGCCGCGTAGCTAGGAACGAAGTAATTCTGGTCCGAGTCGTACTCGCCGACGTCGAAGCCATCGCCGCTTCGCCACTGACGTCGTTCGTTCACCCTCCGAGCGTCGCCTTCGCACGGACGAACACGCAGGCGAGTGCGCGTGGGGCGGCCGTGAGCGTCCAAGGTATCGCGCCGTGTATGAGTGTGTCGGCACTCCTCTTCGCCGTCCCGAAAGTGAACGGACTCGTAGTCTTCTCCAACGCGGCGTGCAGCTCGCCACAAGAAGTGCTCATGATAGACGTAGCGGTCTTCATCCGACCGAAGTCTCTCTACACGAACACTCTCGACGCGCCGCTCGCCCTCGTAACGAAAGCGCTCGCGTGCCACGGTGATGCCATCACGGAAATGTGTGGCGCCGCAGACCTTACCTTCCACGATCCCCATCGACGGCAGCTCGTCGATGGCCTCGTTGAGATGCGCCAGGCAAGCCGCCGCGTGGGGCTCAAGGTCGGTTGGAATCTCCACTTGTGAGAGACGAGTACGCGGCTCGGGAGCGCAGTCCCTCACGCGCCTGAGACCGTTCGCCTCTAAGCGCCAGAGGCCGCCGAGATCGGCGATGTCACTCCCCTGCGTGGTTGATAGCTCGATGTTCTGAGGAGCTCGTGCGAGGTTGAGAGCCCCTTGTTCACCCACCGCGCTGAAATCGATCGCCGTCTGCCCCTGCGCGGTCTCCGCCTCGTCGATTCGAAGACAGAGATCGGATTCGACGTGCACCGAGTGAAGGACGCGCTCCCCCCGGCGCGTCGCGTCTTCGTCGGGGCGCCATATCGCGCGTCCCACCTGAACGCCTCCGCGATACTCGAGGATCTCGCGGCGTTCCCAAAACTCAAGGTGTGCGCTGGCGGAGCCGCTGCCGGCGGCATCCTCGCTCCGAACACTCCGCACAAGGGCGACGCTCGTCCCATCGAGGTCGAAGCCTTCCAAGTATTCGCTGTTCGCGTCCGCGGCGCTTCGAACTGGGCTGCATGTCCAAGCGGCTTGGTGGACGCAGAGCACGCTGCGCTCTCCAGCGCGGGCGACGACGATGGAATCCTGGCGCTCAGCCACCCGGCCCTGACCGCGCATATGAAGGCTCTTCACAGCAAGCCAGCGCAAAGGTCCGAGCTCCGGCGCTTCCGTAAGGGGCACAGCACGCCGTCGAGGTGTCGAGATGATGCCGAGGGGAGCGGTGCGGTGAGGCGACGGCCACCAAGACGGGCGCGCTCGTGAAAGAAAAAGCTGGCTGCGTGCGTGCGCGCGCTCGAGCTCAGGGCGCATTCGAATCGACCAAAAGACACCCTGCGCGCGCTCGCGATAAACGGCGAGGAAGCCCTCCGGCTGCGAGCGATGAATCCACGCATAAGGCACGACCCGGGTAACCTGGCCAGCCTCGCGCCAACAGCGCAGCGTTTCGCCTGCGACATCCAGGCACAGCGTCGAGTGATCTGCATGGCGCAGCCACACGAGCCAGGTGCCGGTGATGAGCTCCGTTCGCGAAAACGAGCGAAGCTCATCCTGTGAGTCAAGCCAGGCCTCTAGGTCCGTGAGCGCGGATGCAGAAGTCGACACCGCGGGGGCGGCCTCGCTCGGCGCTTCGTCGTGCATCGCCGCCGATGGAGCTGGCGCCGATGGAGCTGGCGCCGATGGGGGCGTCGATTGCCGCGTAGAGCGTCCCGTCGGCGAGCACGCGGCCCAGAGCGTGATGAGGAGCAAAGACGCACGGGCGGTGACTCGAGCAGCGTTCATAGTCCGAGTCCGATGCTGCCCTCAGTCACGTAGAAGAGGAACCGAGTCCGAGGCGTCTCGTATTCCTTGGCGAACGAAACCGCGAATCAAGGAACGAAGGAGATCAACTCGACGTCGAAGGTAAGCTGGCCCTGAGGCGCCCCGGCGCGACCGCCGTAGGCAAGACTCTCGGGAATCCAGAAACGCCGCGTCTCCCCTTCCACCATAAGCTGAACTCCCTCGGTCCAGCCGGCGATGACGCCGCTGAGGGGAAAGGTCGCGGGACGGCCGCGCGTGAGGCTGCTGTCGAACATCTCGCCGTCGGTGGTCCACCCCGTGTAGTGCACGGTCACGCGGCTCGATGCCGTGGGGTGCGTGGTTCCTTGGCCTGCCACGAGGACTTGTGAATGGAGACCCGAGGCGGTGCTCGTCGCGGTGGCTGGAGGCGCAGCGACATCGGCCGGGACCGGCGGCGCCTCGGGCGTCTGTTCGACGGACTGAAGCTCCACATCAAACACCAGCACTCCGGCGGGTCGTCCCTGCATTCCGCGATACGCCAGCGCCTCGGGAATCCAAAAGCGTCGACGTTCACCGACGTGCATGAGTTGAACACCTTCCGTCCAGCCGTCGATGACCTGGTTGAGGCCAAAGGTGGCTGGGCTCCCGCGCTCGACGGAGCTGTCGAACATCTCGCCATCCGTGGTCCACCCCGTGTAGTGAACGGTGACGCGATCTCGTTCGCTGCGCGGACGCGCGTCGGAGGTCGCAGGCACCAGAACACAAGTCGCCAGGCCCGAAGCGGTGCGAAACGCGTTCGCCGGCGCTGCGGCGACGTTGCTCGGTGCGTCCAAGGTCATCGCGCCGACGGCTTGTGGAGCGAAGTCGACGCATCGTGCATGGACGTCCTCCTGCTCCACCGGCGTCGACGTGGAAATATCGCTCACCGTGACCGGCTCCGCCGTGATGGGAGCGGGCTGTGTGCCGCCGCAGCCGAGGAGGGCCCCGACGAGAACTACGTTCCGAACGTTCATCCGGGATCTACACCACTCTTTGCCGACGATGGCAAATCCGCCGGAGTCGGCGACCTAAAAGGCAAGGCCCCGCGCGGTGAGGTGGGCGCCGGGCCGTCGACCTCGACGAAGACGCGCCCCTCGAATCAGGAGCGCGATCCCGCTCAGCGAGAAGCCAGGAGAGAACCCGATGAGCGTGAACGCGACGCCGGCCGCAGCTGGACGCTCGGAGAAGATCAATGGCGTCAGCGCGGCGAAGACGAGGCCTATCGCGAGGGATACGCCGCCAATGCGGAGGTGAGCCGCACCGACCGCCGGCGCGTCCGTCGACCACCGGTTCTGGGACTCCATGCGGAGCGCCAGGCCGTGAAGGAGCAGCCCGGTTCCAAACGCGAGGGGAGGCAGCGTCCCGGGGAACGCGAGGACACAGAACTCGCATCCCAAATCCTCGTCGTCGAAGGGGTCCGACGATGGGCTCGCAGGTTCGCCGGCGATGACGCCGACGGCCACCTGTCCCGCGCTTCCCATGAAGGCGAGGATGCTGCCGGCGATGATTCGTCCCGTCCCCGGATGCGAAACGTCGACAACATCCGCGACGGGGATGTCCCTCGCGCCTGTGGCGTGCTCCAGGCGAACGCTGACGCCATTCGTGCGAGGCACGAGGGTGCCTTCCATCATCGTCCCATCGCGCATGTGGAGCGTTGTAGCCGTGGAGCAGCCGAGAAGAAGCAGGCACGCGCAAACGCTCATCTGCGCGGACCCAATAAGCCAAGTCATGACCACCGGTAGAGCAACCGACGAGCCACGTACTCGTCGATGGTTTCCCTTCGCACGCGGGAGATCAGGGCCCGGACATTCAAGTCACACTCGCCTCCTTCCGGCTATGACATTCGCGTCGCTAAGGCCGAGGGCCCCGGCGCACTTTGGTGCCGGAGCGCGCGGCTATTCGACGAGCGAACGAACGCGCTGAAGTTGCGCGCTCGATGGGTAGCGCCGCGCCCCGACGTGGTTCACGCCGGAGCGGCCTTTGGCGGAGCAGACACGTTTTCGGCTGCTCGCCGCGAAGCCATCCGTATTCTGAACAGCTTCTACTGAACGGCTTGAACTACTGAATCGTCAGCGTGTAGGCGCCGGTCTCGCCCGGCTGGAAGCTGGTGGCGACGACGGTGTACTGACCCGACGTGGCACATACGACAGTCAGGCCCGCGTCCGTGCCAACGTTGGTGTCGAGGTCGTCGTTGTCGAGCTGCTGTCCGCCGTTGGGAGGCCGAACGATGACGTAGGGGTCGAAGACCGTGGAGGAGAGGCGCACGACGTGAGTTTCGCCGGCGTTCCAGTTGAACGTGTAGGAATCGAGGAACTCGCCGCTCTGGAGCGTGGTGTCCCCGACCGCGAGGGCACCCGTGCGAGTGATGCCAGCTGCGGCTGCCACGGCGGGTGCAGCACCGGGTGCAGCAGCTCCGGGGATTACGCCGGGTGCGGCGACTCCAGGAGCGGCAGCGACGGCTCCGGGGTTCGGAGCGCCAGGCGCGATGGGTGCAACAGGGGCCGCTTCCTCTTCGCCGCCACACGCCGCGAGAAGGAATCCAAGGATGAGGATCTTTGTGTACTTCATGTGCGGGACATCGTGAAGCATGGAGGCCCAGCCTGGCAATGGGTATCCCGCAAGCAGGGGCAGGTCTCCCCGCAGCGGAAAATTCGACCGCTTAGGTCCAAGATTGCGGATGTTATCGTGGAGTGCGTGCTGGTTGTCCCCCAATTGCTGACTCAACTCGTCAAGGAAGGTCGGTGGCCCGCCACTGCCGATGAGCAACGCATGCAGAACATCAAACCGTGGGTCAGCTCTCGGGCCATCGCAAAGTTCGCGCCCGACGAAGAGACGATCTTCCTCATGAAGCCTCCATTCTCCCCTATCGCCACTCTCATTCAGCATGGGGATCCGTTCTGGACCCGGCCATGTGCAGTTCCCGAAGCCCTTGACCATGCGCAAGCGATCATGATCGGCGACTTCGGAATTGGAGCGGACTCGCCCATCGTTCTCGACTACCGGCGTTCACCTTTGGACCCATCTGTCCTTCGACTTAAGTGGTCATGGTCCCAAGATCGGGAGCCTCGCAACAACTGGGTCGAGGTCGCGGCGACATTCGCCCTCTTCGTTGAAATGCTTGGACTCTGAAGTCGCGGGCGCGTTCCTGCCTAGCCGAGAACCTCGAACGAGGAACCCGGGGTGAGGCAAACGTTGTTGTCCGCTTCCAACCTTCGACTGAGCGGGTTCACCAGCACTTCAAAGTGACGCTCCGGGGACAGAACACACATATCGTCTCCGCTCGAATGCGGCACGTGTTCGTTCGTGAGCTGATTGCCGGGCATGCAACAAGCGAGCGTGTAGGCGGCGTCCCAGCGCAGCACGTCGAGGACAGCATCCATGTTCACGTGTGCGTGCACGAAGGTCACGAAGGTGGGC
>JBGCFM010000264.1:0-36836 GCA_045106895.1 Polyangiales bacterium
CCCAGACGAACTCTACTCGGTGTCGATGATCTACGACCGCATCGACAACACCTTCACGGACACGCTCACCATCGAGCACCCGGAAAGTGGCGCGCCAAGCGAAGGCCCCTACCTGCTCACAGAATCCGGCTGCTCCGTGCACCGCGAAGGCGGCGTAGTGAGCGAATGCACCTACCAGATGCGTGCGCCCTACGCCGACTAGAAGGCGTGGTTCAAACGAGAATCTCGTCCACGTCGGCGTTGCCTTCGCCCAAGAGACTGCCTGCTGGCACACCATGCGCAGCGAGCATGGTGTTGTAGAGGTTCTGGGCATCGGCGAGACCCAGGTCGACGTGGCCCGTTCGGAACTTTCCATTCGCTGGGCTGATGGCGTGGAATACGTTGGCGAGCTCGACCTCGTTAGCGCGCGCCACGTCGTGGTTGCCGCTTCCGGACTCCGTCGCGAAGGTGATCATCGCGTTCTCAAAGATGGTCTTGCCGTTCTCGTCCAAGTATTCGGGGTCATCGAGGGCCTCGGCGAAGTAAGCGCACTGGCTCACCATGTAGTGGGCGTGAGCGCGGGCCGCGTCACGCGCCGTGCCGCCTCGCCCATAGGTGTGCCAGAACTCGTGGCTGGTCTTGTTCTCACGGCCGTCGATGGAGTCCCAGTCGCGAATATCATTGAAGTCATAGATGCGGCGACCACCATGGTCGTAGGCGCCGCGCAGTCGAATGCGCGCACCTTGCGCCATATAAACCATAGAGCCGAAGCGGAACTGGTCGCATTGGACGCCGAGAGCGAAGGTGTCGACGAGGATTCGCCAAGTTCGATCGAGGTCCTCAACGGTGACATCCTGATACTCAAGACCGTCGCTGTTGATGAAGTTCGTCGGCTCGCCGGGAACCGTGCAGACGTTCGTCGGGGGCGGCGGCTCTTCGCCGCACTCCGCAGCGAAGATTCTTGATTCGAGCTCGCGAATCTTCTCGAGGTGAAGCGAGAGCTTTCGCCGAGACTCTGCGCCGAGGTTGGAGCGCTCACCGGTGTAGTGCCGATATTGCGCGACGACGGCATCGAGAACGCTGCGGCTTCGCCGACATGCACGAATCTCTTCGGCACTTGGGCCACCGCCGCCTGGGTCCGGGGGCATGAAGCTGCCAAAGAGGTCATCAAAGAGCCGGTTGGCTCGGTGAATGAAAGAGCTCGCTGGTGAGCCGTCCGGGTTCCACGAACGAATGTCTCTGGAGTTCGACTCGATCTCGTAGGCAAGGCCCCCTTGGATCGTGCTGATCATTCCGGGCGGCAGGCCATCTGGATATGCATGACGGCGCAACGCCTGGTCGAGGCTCGGCCCCCCCGCGCGGTTGAAGTCGCCCTGGACCGGAACGCCCGTGAAGCTCGTCGTCTCGAGGTGAGAGTTCGTGGACGCGACGTTGCCAAGTCGATAGTTGATGCCTCGTAGGACGAGGAGCTTGTCCGAGAACGCTCGAAGCGGCTCAAGGGGCCCCGAAAGATCGGCGGCCTGCATATCGTCGAAGAGGCCCAGGCCAAAGGAGCAATTGAACGCGCGCACCGGCGCCTCGCCAGGCTGCGCAAAACCAGAACGTCGGCTCATCTCGCCAAGGAAAGGAAGGCCCACGGCGACGCTCCCGGCTCCGACGAGGAAGCTTCGACGGTCGAGAAGAGGTCGCTTTGCGTGACGTCGTTTGCTCATGGTGCGACTCCTTCGGCAGGCTCGGTGCTGACGCTTCGGAACATATTGCTGATGGCGACCTGCACGATCAGGTCGCGGTAGGTTCCCTCGCTCGCGCGGAAGCCGTCTCGAATCTGCGCGAGACTGCAGGAGTCTCCGCGCTGCATGATGCGGCCGACGGCGTAGGAGGCGACGTTGAGCACCATACATTCTTCGACACGAACGCTCTCCGCCATCACCTCGGAGAACTCTTCGGCGCCGTCGTACGAAGTCTCCACTCCGTTGACGAATCGAATAAAGCCGTCCGTTGGAAGGAAGTTCCCCGCGGAGTCTTCTTCGTCGTAGAGGCCAACGGCGTCGTAGCGAATCAATCCCCAGATCATCGGCTCGAAATTCACGTGGCAGCTTCGGCATTCGGGGTCATTGACGCGCGCCTCCGAGTAGTCGCGCTTGCTCTGGCCTGGCGATGGCGGCGGCTGGTCGGTGCTGATGTTCGCCGGCGGCTCCGGGATGACCACGCCGCAGTTCATCTGCTCCGCGAGATTGAGGCCTCGCTGAACCGTCGAAGCCTCCGCGCCACCGGAGAGCGCGAGCACGCTGCCCTGGGTCAAGAGTCCGCCGCGCTCGGGCACGTCCGTGAGGTCCACAAGACCATCCTCGTCCGGCGCCGGAAGACCATAGAACTCGGCGAGCGCCGGGGAGACGACGGTAAAATCGACATCGAAGATGCTCATGAAAGGGTCACTTCGCGCCCACGTGAGTTCATCGAAGACAGCCAGCGTTTCGTCCTGCATCGCCGCGCCAATCTCCGGACTCCAGGTAGGATGGTGTTCAGCGTCGCGCACCTGCGTTGCGAGGGACCCCAGTTCAAGCCAGTCGCCGATGTAGCGATGGCCCGCAACAACGGCGCCTTCGGTTTGAAGCAGCCGGTCTACTTGCGCCGTGATCTGCTCGTCCGTTTGCAGCTCGTTGCGCAGCGCCGCTTGCTGGAGCATCGCGTCAGCAGGCTCGCCGGTGACGAGGAACGCGATTCTTCGGGCGAGTTCACCCGGGGCCAGCGCACGTGGCGTGCCGTCACCCAGGTCTGCTTCGAAGTGGTAGAGGAAACGCGGGGACTGAAGGACGACCTCGACGGCGTCGAGGGCCGCCTCGTCGAAGCCGTCTCCTCGCTCGACGGCTTCGTCGTAGAGGGCGTCGATGGCCGCGTGTTCTTCGGGCGTCGCCGTCGTCCCAAAGGCGTCGAGGGCCAGCGCATCGACGTAGGCAGCGAAGCACTCCGCATCACGGCAGTCCGTGTAGCGATCGATGAGCGCATCGGCGTCGGGCAGGTTCGTCACGATAAACGCGGCGAGCTCCATGTAGGCGCGGGCGTGGTCGGTCTGCACATTCAACGCCGTGGCGAAGTTGGAGAAGCTAGTCGGCGATGCGGGGTCGACGGGCAAGAGGCCCTCAGCTTGGGCGCGCACATCGACGCCGGAGATGCGGAGCGTGCCCGAAAGGTACTCTTCTCGAGTGAGACGACGCAGGAGAGGTCCCGTCGTGGATACCTCGCTGTCACACACGAACTCTTGGCCGGGGGAAGGCTGACCCGCCGGCGGAATGACCAGGGGCGGCTCCTCCGACGTCGAGGAGATCGTCCCCGTGCAACCGAACGCGAGCCCAAGGGCCAGGAGAAGAATCGCAGGCTTTTTATTGGATGCGGTCATGTCATGGGTCCGGCTGAGACATGCGTATTCAAGACGAAGGCACGTCGAGCAGAGCCCAAGTGTAAGGGGTAGACCGGTCTGAACCAAGCGTGAGCGGGCCAATTCCCCTGACCGCAACTGCGTGAATCAACGCGCCGCGTCAAAGAACGAGCGCCCTATCCTTTGCGGACGCTCTTTGGGGGACGCTTCAGACCGTACTTTTCCATCTTGTAGATGAGCGCTCGGCGGCTTACGCCGAGTCGCTTCGCCGCATGCGTTTGGTTGTGGTTCGTGTCGGCGAGCGCGCGAACGATGGCGTCTCGTTCCACGCTGTCGACGTGTTCGCGAAGGCGGCCTTCGCCGGAGGTCATCGGCATCGGTTCGCTTGGCAGGTGCTCAGCAAGCACGACGCCATCACTGGCGAGGCGAACGGCGCGCTCGATGGCGTTCCGTAGCTCGAGCACGTTGCCAGGCCAGGGATAGGAACGAAGGCGGGCGACGGCGCCGGCGGAGAAGTCGAGGTTGGCCCCACCGAGGCTCTTCGTGAAGCTCGCGGCCAGGGGGAGGATGTCTTCAGGCCGATGCCGGAGAGGAGGAACATCGATGACCTCGCCCTCCAAAAGGGACCAGAGTTTTTCGTTGAACGCCGAACGCGCCACGAGGGCGACGAGGGCTCGCTCCGTGGAGGCCATGAGACGCACGTCGGCTTTTTCGAACTCGGCCTGTGCGTGCGCGAGCTGCTCCTGAGCCCCTAGCTCAAGCTCCGTGACCTCCTCCACAAAGAGCGTGCCGCCGGCGGCCTCACCGAGAGCTTCGCGAAGGGAGCCTGCCACGTTAAAGGTCGCTCCATGGCGCACGACGAAACGTCCCGTGCGTTCGCTCCCGGCGTGCAGCATTCGTGCGTACGCGCTTTTTCCGACGCTCACCTCGCCGGTAAAAAGCACCGGCGCTCGATGGTCGCCGGCTGCGTGAACTCGCGCCGCCAAAGCGACGGTACTCGCGTCGTGTACTTCGGGGTCGACGGCCGGCGCTTCATGGACGATGCCCGTGGGCACATCGGCAACGAAGAAGTCATCGTTGTTGCGCATCGCATCAGCGAGAGCCCGGCGCGCGCTGCGGATCAGTCGCTCGGCGGTCTCCGCGTGATGCGGCGCTACGGCAATACCAACGTTTGCGTCGACGTCCGCTTCGTCGAGGAGCCGCTCGACAACGACCCGTGCATGCGCCGCGTCGGTGTCCGGCAACAGAAACTCCGGCTCGTCAGAGGCGTAGCTGGCGACCAAGTCCCCAGCACGAAACCGGTCGAGAGCGAGTTCCACGATGCGACGCCCTTCTCCATGACGCGCCGCCACCATGACGAGGCTCGTCCGGCGGCCGCTACGGAGCGCGCGCGCGAGCTCTTCGTAGAGCCGCTCGCGAAACTCATGGTGCGTCAACGCGCGGCGACCGCCTGCCCGAAGGGGAACGGTGATGCCGGCGACGACCTTCGCGCCGCTAAGCTGAATCTCTTCGCCAGCCTTGAGGATACAAGGCGCCTCCGCGCGCTTGCCGCCAACGAAGACCCCCGCGGCGGCTCGCTCGAGGCGCACCACATTGCCATCCCACCGAAGAGACACACCATCCACGTCCACGCTCGAATCCGCCTGCGAGCCGTCTCCACGGAGGCTCAAAGACTCCCCTGCGCGGAGGGGGATCACGTCCGTGCTCTCCGTCCGAACCACCACGAACGCTTCACGGCTTGCTTCCGTTGACCCACTAGCCATGGCTGACACGCTCCTCCACCCATCTCGGAGTATACGAAAACGCGGGCCCCTTTGCGGCAAAATCAAGTTCTGCATCACCGCAAATCGGTCGTGCGTATTTTCTCGATGTGCTCTAGGCTCACCCCATGGCCATTGCGCCCCGCACAGCAGAAGAACTCCTTCGAGACGTCACCAAGCTCAATGAGCTACCACCCAGCGAGCTGAAGGCCATGGCCGACGCCGCCGAGGTCCGCAAAGCCGCGAAAGGGGCGCCGCTCTTTAGTGAGGGTCAAGACGCGGAAGGCCTCTGGGTCGTTCGAACGGGTGAAGTTAAGCTCACGAAGAGCGGAAAAGACGGCCGTGAGCAGATCTTGTATCTCGCTCGCCCCGGAAAAGTGATCGTGGAGGGCATTCGTTTTGACGGCGGCACCTACCCAGCGAGCGCCGTCGCTATGCGCGCGGCTTCGGCGATCGTGATCTCGAACGACTTCCTCGCAAAGCTCGGTGAAGAGAAGTCCGAAATCTACCGGACGCTGGTCAACCTGCGCGCCAAGCGGAGTGACCGCACCCTCGCCCTGGTGAGCGACCTTAGTCTTCGCACGGTGCCTGCGCGCCTCGCTTCATTCCTGTGCACTCTCGTCGCCATGCGCGAAGCCAAGGGCCAAGACGCACAGAACCTGGTCCGCGATCTGACGACGGAAACCGTCGCCGGCCGCCTCGGGACCGTGCGTGAGGAGATCTCCCGCGGCCTTGCGTACTTGGAGCGCCAGGGCGCGCTCTCCGTCTCGCCGGACCTCATCGAGGTCAAGGACCTGACACGCCTCGAGCAGATCGCCTACGGCCCGAAGAAGTCGCTGTCGTCGTAGTCGCGTCCGGAATGGGCGCTTGGGAGAGGCTCTCAGTGCCCTCCCGGATCACTCACACCGCAGTGCCCGGACTCGTGGCATAGGCCTGAGAGGCAATCATCCGCGTCAAAGCAGTGGTAGCCGTCCGCGCACTTCGCGTCGCAGGTCCCGCCGCAGTCTAAGTCCGCTTCGCCCCCGTTGCTCAGTCCATCGAAACAGTTGAGGACGCAGCGACCGTTCGTTCCGCATTCTTTCCCGCGACAATCTGCGTCGGTGAAACAAGTACGAAACGGATAACACTGAAGCGGGCAAAACTCCCCGCAGTCCGTCGAAGACTCCAGACCATTGAGGACGTTGTCGCTACAGCTCGCCTCCGCACAGGTCCCCGCCTGGCACACGAGACTCTCACACTCGGTCCCGGCGGTGCATCCTGTCCCTGTTGGGCAACCCGCCGAGCATGAACCTGCGCAGTCGACTCCGAGCTCGTCGCCATTGGTGACGCCGTCGGTGCAGCTCGCAGCCTGACATGTGCTGTCGGCGCACACGCCGGAATCACAGTCCGGCCCGCCCGTGCAGCCGGCTCCTGTTTCGCATCGCGCGGAGCACGCCCCGCCACAGTCGATGTCTCCTTCGGATCCATTGACCTCGCCGTCTTCGCACGTAGCGACACAGGCGCCGTCCGTGCAGACTTCGCTGCGACAGTCCGAGGGTTCGCCGCACTCTTGCCCGGACGAGCACGGCTCGCATCCAGGCCCACAGTCGATGTCCGCCTCGCTCGCGTTGCGCACTTCGTCGTCACACGTCGCCGGCTGGCAGCTGCCGGCGGCACACACACCCGTGAGGCAGTCCGTGCTCGCCACACACGCCTCGTAGTCCCCGCACCGCGGACAGTCGCCGCCGCAGTCCGCGGACGTCTCGTTTCCGTTGAGCCGGCCATCGAAGCAGGTCGCCGCTGGCATACACTCTCCGCTATCGCATTCCCCGGACATACAGTCTCCGGCGACATGACAGAGCAACCCAAGTCCGCATGCGTCGCACTCCCCACCGCAATCGACATCTGTCTCATTGAGGTTTTGTGTGCCGTCAAAACAGGTCGGGGCGCAACGCCCCCCGGTACAGACTCCTCCGATGCAATCATCCGAAGAAGAACACTCCCCTTCCGCGGGGCATGATCGGCAGCTCCCCCCGCAGTCGACATCCGACTCATCGCCGTTACGGGCGCCGTCGTCGCACGTCGGATGACAGACCTCGTCCACACACAGCGCGCCTTGGCAATCGATGGCGGCGCGGCATGTCTTCCCGGCGTCGCAGGCCGGACACTCTCCTCCACAGTCGACGTCGCTCTCTCCGCCGTTGTGAACTCCATCGTCGCACGCAGGGAACTGGCAAACGCCTCCGCCGCAGACGCCATCTTCGCAATCCGCGCCCTCTGTACATGAGCGCCCGACCTCGCAGGATGAACACTCACCTCCGCAGTCGACATCAGTCTCGCTTCCGTTTTCTACGCCATCTGTGCAGGACGCCACTTGGCACTCGTCATCGAGGCAAACGCCGCTCTCGCAGCTGCTTCCGTCGACGCACTGCACACATCGCGCACCCAGGCATACGCCGGGTACTCCATCTTCCTCGCAGGATGAACCGCGAGAACGAAAAAGCGCCTCCACACACTCGCCGCCGACACAGAACGGTCGGAAGCAAGATGTAGAGGCGCACTCTCGGTCCGAGTCGCACTCAGCGACATCGGGTGGGATCTGCTCTTCGACGACGACACAGCTTGCCCAGGACAGGCCTAAGGCGAGATAGCCGATGTGAAGAGCGATCCTCATGATGAGCTATCGACGACGCCGTCGGGCCAGGAAGGCGAAGCCCACGAGCGCCCACCACAGGGTCTGGCTGCTGCCGCTCGTCGTAGTCGAACAGCCGCCGCCGGATAGACCTGCGCCTGCTCCGCCACATGGGCCACACTCATCGCCACCACAATCGACGCCGGTCTCGGTGCCGTTCTGCACCTCGTCCATGCACGTTGCTGCCTCGCACGTACCTGCGTCTCCGCAGATGACGCTCGCGCAGTCCGTTGGTGAGCCGCAGGGCTCGCCGACTCCGCAGCCGCCACACTCAGCGCCACCACAGTCGACCCCTGTCTCCGTGCCGTTCTGCAAGCTGTCCTCGCAGGTAGGCGTGACACAGGTTCCTTCGATGCAATCGCCAGAGCAATCGTCGCCGGTGACACAGGTTGAGCCTTCTCCGCAAGCGCCGCAGCTTCCGCCGCAATCCAAGTCGGTCTCGTCTCCGTTCTGCACGCCATCGACACAGGTCTCAGGGGCACACGTATTGTCATGGCAGACGCCCGAAGTGCAGTCACCCGCATCCACACATCCCGAGCCATCGGAACATGCTTCACAAGTGGCTCCACCACAGTCGACGCTGGTCTCGTCCCCGTTCATCACAGAGTCGTCACAGCTTACTTCCTGACATTCGTCGTCGGTGCAGACGCCGCTGCCACAATCCATGGCCGCCGTACACCGGCCACCGCTCGCACAACCGGGACAGCTTCCGCCACAGTCGACGTCCGTTTCGGTGCCGTTGAGCACGCCGTCTCCGCACTGAGCGTCGACACACACCTCCCCTGTGCACACAAGGCTCTCACAGTCCGTACCGGTGACACATCCTGTGCCGTCGTCACAAACAGGACAGCTCGCGCCGCAGTCTACGTCCGTCTCGCCGCCATTCCGAATCCCGTCGGCGCATGTCGAAGCAGCGCAGACGCCATCGGTGCACACGCCCGATTCGCAGTCGTTTGTATCGACGCACGTTCCGCCCGCGCCGCAGCTTGGACAGCTCCCGCCGCAATCGGCGTCCGTTTCGTCTCCGCTGAGCATCCCATCGACGCAGTGAAGCGGAGTGCACATTCCTTCGATGCAGGAACCGCTATCGCAGTCCGCTCCGGTGGAGCAAACGCCCTCTTCACAGGCCAGACAGCTGTCGCCGCCACAGTCGACGTTCGTCTCCGTGCCGTTCTGGCGACCATCGTCACACGTCGCCGCGACACAGATATTGTCGGTGCAAGTCCGGTCAACACAGTCGCCGTTGACGACGCAGCCACCATCCGTCGGGCACGCACCGCAGCTTCCGCCACAGTCCACATCCGTTTCGTCACCGCTCAACATATCGTCGTCGCAGCTCGATGGCTCACATACGTTGTCCGGGCCACAGTTGGCGCTCACGCAGTCCGCGTCGCCAGAGCATCCCGAACCGTTGTCACAGGACTCACAAGACCCGCCGCAGTCGCTACCGGTCTCGTCGCCGTTCTGGACTCCGTCATCACAAGCCGCCGCACCGCAGACGCCCGCGATGCATACGCCGCTGGCGCAGTCGTCGTGGCCAACGCACGAGCCGCCGGATTCACAGCCGCCACAGATGCCGCCGCCACAGTCAACGCCAACTTCCGTACCGTTCTGAACTCCGTCAGAGCAGCTCGGACGCTGGCAGGATCCGAGACACTGGTCCAAGTCGCTCATATTGGCATCATCGCAGGCTTCGACGCCCGACTGCACGATGCCATCACCGCAAGTCGCCAGCACGCAGCTGATACAAGCGTCAGAGCTCACAAGGTTCGCGTCGTCGCATGCTTCGACGCCGTCTTGAACGAAGCCGTCGCCGCAGCTCGCAGCCTGACAGCTCACACATGCGTCCGCATTGCTTCCGTTCGCGTCATCGCAGGCCTCAACGCCTGCTTGCACGAAGCCATCGCCGCAGCTCGCAGCCTCGCAGCTCACGCATGCGTCCGTATCGCTTCCGTTTCCGTCATCGCAAGCTTCAACGCCCGCTTGCACGAAGCCATCGCCGCAGGTCGCAGCCTGGCAGCTCACGCATGCGTCCGTATCGCTTCCGTTCGCGTCGTCACAGGTCTCAACGCCTGCCTGCACGAAGCCATCGCCGCAGGTCGCGACCTGACAACTCACGCAAGCGTCGGTGTCGGACGCGTTTCCATCGTCGCAGCCTTCGCCCGCCTGAAGGATCCCATCACCACAGACGGCAAACTGGCAGTTGGCGCAGCCGTCCGTGTTGTCCATGTTTCCGTCGTCACAGGCTTCGACTCCTGTTTGAACAAATCCGTCGCCGCAGGTCGCGGTCTGACACATCACGCACGCGTCGGTGTCGTCCGCGTTGCTGTCATCGCAAGTCTCGACGCCGGCTTGGATAAAGCCGTCGCCGCAGGTTGCGGCTTGGCAGTTCACGCAGGCGTCCGTGTTGGACATATTCCCGTCTTCACATGCTTCGCCGAACTCGACGGCGCCATTTCCGCACGTTGCGTTATTTACCGTCACGTTGAGGCCACAGAACCAAGTCAAACCGGCGGCGTTTCGGAAGGTGACGCTGATCGCAGAAGTCGTTCCAGCATCCGCGGCCACCGGCGTCCAGTTGAACGTCGTCGTCAAAGGCGCGCTACCACTGGTTGGCGAGAATGATCCGCCGGCGGGGACGCCAATTGTCGACGTCGTCAAGTTGCCGCCGCCCGGATCGGTGCCGACAATGGGCACGCTGAGCGCTTGGCCGACGGGGATATTGTAGTTACCGCCACCACTGCATGAAGGCGGTGTTCCGTTGACGAGCTCTACGGCGATGTCGAGGATCTCTGTCGAAACGAACCCGCCGTGCGTCGATTCGAGTTTGAGCCACACCGAATAGAGCTGACCCCCTGCTCCGCCGGAAGTATCCCAGGTGAGCTGACATCCACCGGCCACCGTCGTGATGACGGGCACAGCCCCACCGATCGTTGGGATGTCCCCGCCCCCGAGGCCAACCTCGCCCTCGGGCGCGAGAGAACAGGTCACCGCGTCGCCATCGGGGTCGCTTGCCGGGAAGAAGATGCTGGCTGCAGCATCGATGGGAAGCTGAATCAACGATGGAGCGCCACTGGCGGGTCCGCCAAGATTGCTGCCTCGCAGGTCCACCGTCGTTTCAACGCGCCAGTTTCCGTCGGCGCCATTTTGCAGATTGCTGACTCGACAACAGCTTCCCCAAGATGCCAAGAAGGGGCCGTCCGAGGCATAGGTGTGAGTGATGGTGTGCTCGGAGACCTCAAACTGGTTTCCGCTCGAGTCCGTGCCGGTACCGACGATGTTGACCGCGCTTGTTGTGCTCGCGCCGTCGCCGAATGCCCACGAGATGGAGCCAGCCCGGTTGAGGGCCCAACCGACGCGGATCACGAACGTGACGGTACGCGGCGCGCTCACTGGGTCGGAGACCGACCATGTCACCGTGCCTGATCGGTAGTGAGACGCGTAGGCGGTGCTACTCGTAGCGGCTAGACACCACCGCTAGCGATATATTTCGTAGGAATCGACTCATCTGTTCACCCTTAGCTCAGCAAATTTCACCGCTCCTTCGTGAAGCGGCAGGTTCTCCACTGGTTCAACGGCCGCGCACAGGAACGCTTTAAGCAGGCAACGCGCTTTTCTTCCGGTTCGCGGCGCGTGTCACCCCCTATGTCCGCCAAACTTGTCCCGGATGGCGCGACAAACTTGCCGCGAAGGAACGCGCTTCGACGGCGGCGAGCGCAACGGTGCGAGCGGGTTTTCTTTGTGCTCTAAGCCAGGGGCTGCGTTCGACCGAGTCGGTGAATTTTGAGCGACGGCGCTAGGCGGTAGCCTTGATCGCTTCGCTCGATCCACTGCTTGAGCCCACGCTTCCGGAGCCGCGAGAGCGCGACGTGAATACGATTCTTCGCAGCCTCCGGGCGCATCTGTTCGCCGGGCCAAGCGGCTGCCTGAAGATCGGCGAGCTGCAGGCCCTCCCGGTGCTCAACGAGGCGTTCGAGAATCCGGCGTGCCGGCGTCTGACGCCGAAGGTCTTGCCACTCGCCGCCGTCCACACGGAAGAAGCGAGACTCGATGCATACAACGAGGGCGTCGTCGGGGACTTCGCCTTCGTCGCGATCGATGAGGCCAAGGCGCGCTTCCAAGATACGCCGTGCCGCACGCGCGTCGTCGGAGAGACGCCAAGCGACGTCTCCTTTCAGCACCGCGTCGATGCGGCGATGGCATTCTGCGAGGTGACGTCCGCGCTCGTCCGGGCTCTGCTCCGCCCGGGCCAATGAAATGAACGCCAGGTGCAGGTCGACGACGCAGCCGAGGAGAGGGTCGCCTAGGTCACGCGCCCAGCTCGCCGCCTCCTCGATGTCGCGCGACGCGCTCGCCAACTCACCGGTGAGCGCGCGCGCGGCTCCGAGGCGAGCGAGACAGATCGCCGTCGAGCGCGCATCACCAATACGGCGTAGGGGAAGCAGCGCCGCCTCTTGATGCGCGAGTGCACCTGCGGGGTCGTTGCGCTCAAGAAAAAGCTGACCGAGGTTCCCGCGATGGATCGCACCGATGTAGACCTCCCCTGCGCTGTTGAGGTCTTCCTGGGCGAGAAGCAAGGTCTCTTGGGCGAGGGCGAGGTCGCCTCGCTCTTGATAGAGCAACCCAAGGTTGGAGCGCACGACGCCAAGGAGGCGTTGGTCTCCCGTCACGCCGAGGGCGATGAGTGCGTCGCGGTAGGCCCCCTCTGCGGCGTCCAGATCCCCTCGGTCATGGGCGATGGCGCCGAGATTTGCGTGGGCGCGCCCTTCGGTGCGGCGTGAAGGCGCGAGGGCCAAGGTCCGCCGGTAGAGCTCTTCGGCGCCGTCGAGGTTGCGACGCGCGTGACGAACGAGGGCAACCTCGATGAGGAGGTGTGAGCGAACCTCGTTCGGCAACTCGTCCTCGTAGGTAAGAGCTCGCGTCGCAGCCGCCTCCGCATCTTCAAGGCGGCCCTGCATGCGCAGCCCGCTGGCCTCGGCGATGCGAAGACGTGTTCGAAGATCCACATGGGCGCCGGCGAGCACCCGAAGCCCCTCCTCCATCATCCCCTGGAGCTGGGCGGCGGGCCCTTCCGAAACCAGGAGCCGACCGGCGCCGATGAGCACCCAGGCCGCTTGGTTTTCTTCGAGAGACGATCGCCCCTCGACGACGCGCTGGGCGGCGGCGCGAATATCGATGCGCAATGGAACGACGCCAGTCTCCTCACGTTGCGCCTGCCCCGCGAGGAAGCGGTCGAGGCGCCCCGTCGCGATGGCGCTCGCTTCGGGGTCCTGATCCGACGCAAACTCGCGAACGGCATCGAAGAGTTCGAGTCGCCCGTCGGGCAGGACGCGGACAAAGCTCTTGTCCGCGAGGGAGCGCAGCGTGCCTGAGGCCTTCGCCCCGGTGCTCAGCACACGCATCGCCGCCTCAACGGAGAATGCGCTCGCGAAAGCCGCGGCCTCGACGAGACACGCCTGTTCGGCTTCCTCCAGCATGGCCCAAGACCATGCGATGGCTCCGCGCAACGTCGCGTGACGCTCATGTCCGTCGCGAAAGCCGCCGCCGAGCAGGTCCAGACGCTGGCCCGTGGGCCGTCCAAAGAAGGGCGCCCGGGCTGCGGCGAGTTCAATGGCGAGGGGGATGCCCTCAAGCCAGGCGCACCACTCACTCAACTCTCCCGGAGCCACGGTACTCCCGGGACGAATATGAGACACGCGCTGGGCAAAGAGGACAGCCGCCTCCGATTCATCTCCTCCCTCGAGGGAGAGGGGGCCGAGCTCAAGGGAACGTTCCGATCGAATGCGCAGGCGCTCTCGACTTGTTGTCAGCGCCCGCATGCTCGGTGCGCTCTTTCGCCAAGCTCCGAGGAGAGAGGCGACGTCCGCAAGAACATGGTCCGCGTCATCGAAGACGAGGAGCGGCTGTTGACGAGCGCTGAGAGCGCGGGCGACATCTTCGGCGCCGGCGCTTGAGCTCAGCCCGAGGGCCCGAGCCACGAGCGATATGCAGCCTTCCGCGTCTCGTTCGTGGCTGAGATCGAATGAGTAGCCTTCCCCGGCCCATCCCGCGGCGACCTCGGCGGCGAGGCGGCTCTTTCCAATGCCCGCCGCTCCCACGATGGTGACGATGGGACCTTCGGAGAGCCAATCACGCACCCGCGCCAGCTCCTCCCTACGCCCAACGAAGCTCATTCCGCTCATAGACCCGTCTTCACAAGGGCGTCAGATGCCCGTCAGGCGAGGCAAGATCAGTTCCTGCTCACCGGTGCCATCATCAAAGCGTACTCGAAGATCGTCGCCAAGGACTTCGGGAGGAAGGACCGGAGTTACCTGGAAGAAGGGCCCAAGGGCCCCGCAGAAGTGAGCGCCCTGGAAACGCAGCGCGCCGGCCTCTTCAAAAGCGATGAGCGCCGTGCGGCATTCTCCATCGATGAGGGCGAAGAAGCCCGCATCTTCTCCGGCGGCGATCTCCTCCAGTTGGAGGTCTTGAGGACCGTCCATTCCGACAAAGCTGCCCTGAACCCGCTCGCCCTCGCGCGTGGCGACGACACTAAAGGGTCCGTCCGTCGCCTCAACGGTGCCGGACGCCGTGTTGCCGATGAGCCAAGCGGTGGACTCCGGCAAGGTCTCGTCGACGCCACACGTATAGATGAGCACGCGGTCCGGCTGCCACACAGAGGCCGCAAAAATACGACCGCCGTCCAGGGTTCCAACGAACACGCCGCTGCCCTCAGGAACGGTATCCGCAGCGCAGCTGGCGAGGAGGAGCGCTAAAGCAAAGGCTCGCATGAGTGGAACCTACCGAGGGGAAAGTCATGGGGCAAGGAAGGCTCGCTCTAAGGGCGAAACGCCTTCGTCGCTTAAGAGACAAATAAGAGGCTGTAAGTGGTCTAGGCGCCACGCTGAACGCATGAAAACCCTCTTCACGCGTACCTCTTCTCTTGTACTTACGCTTCCCCTCGCCCTCGCCCTCGCGTGCGGAGACGACGCAGCTCCGCCGGACGGTGGCGCTATCGATAGCGGTGGCGCCGACGGAGGCGGCACGGATGTCCAGCCCCCGGAAGACGCAGGGCCCGCGATCACAGCCCAGCGACCCAGTCGAAGCGCGAGCATCGCCGTAGACGAGGCCGGCAACACCATCGCGAACGCGAACCGCGCGACCGGCGATGTGACATTCTTTGATGGAGAGACACGCGCCGAACGTGCACGCATCAGTGTCGGGGCCGAGCCGAGCGCCCTGGTGTTCCACCCAGACGGGAATCGCCTCTTCGTTCTCAACGCCGCGGATGGAACCGTCACGGAGGTTGTGGGCGCCGGCGGAGACTCTCCCACGGTCCGCGCCACCTACAACGTCGGCCCCGAGCCCATGGGCGCCGCCCTGTCTCCGAGCGGCGGCCTGCTCTACGTCTCAAGTTGGACCAGCGGCAGCCTGCACATCATCAACACGGACGACGGCAACGTGTCCCGTGTTTCGCTTGGGGGAGCCCCCTACGCCGTCTGCGTCACCAACGACGGGGACGACGACGACGCGGACGAGAGCGTATATGTCACGGACTTCTACTCCCGCCCCGGCACAGGCCGCGAGGGCACGGACGGGTCGCGAACTGGCCGTATCTTCCGCCTGAACGCCGCCGGTGAATCCCAAGGCGATATCACGCTCTCTCCTGTCGAAGTCACGGGCATCGAAGAAGCCATCGACGCCGCGGCCACCGAGGCTTTCCCGAACCAGCTCTACGCCTGCGCCATCGCGGGGGAACACTTGTACGTAACAGCCGTCGGCGCCTCTCCTGCGGCGTTCGAAAACGGCACGGACTTTCGTCAGAACGTTCACGGCCTCGTTCACGCCGTGAGCCTCGATACAAACGCAGAGGTCCCGGAACGCACGGTCAACTTGAGCGAACTCGTCGCGGCCCTCGACGCCCCGAAACGCTTCGTGGCGGTGCCCGTAAGCATCGAGTTCGTCGAAGGGACAGAGTTCGCCTACATCGCATCCATGAGCAGCGACTCGGTGTTGCGCATCGACTACGAAGCGACGCCTCCCCGGGCCGGCTCACCCAGCGGCGCAAGCTTCTTGCCAACGGCACAGCAGCCGACGGGCATCGCCATTCGCGGCAGCGAAGCGTTCGTGAACAACGAAGTCAGCCGCTCCATCACGCGCATTGACCTCGCCACCCAGGACACCGTCGATATGTCCATCGAGTCCGCGCCTTCACCAACGGACGCATCGGAGCAAGAAGAGCTCCTCGGTCAGCGCTTCTTCACGACGGGTCTGGCGCGTTGGTCGAACAACGGCTGGGTCGCGTGCGTGGCCTGTCACCCCGGCGGCACCACCGACAACGTCACCTGGGTCTTCCCCGCGGGGCCACGTCAGACCGTCGACACGAGCGCCACGTTCGATGAGAGCGGCAGCATTCAGCGCATCCTCAACTGGACGGCGATCTTCGACGAGGTCCACGACTTCGAACTCAACACACGCGCCGTCGCGGGCGGCGTCGGCGCCATCGTAAGCGACTCCGGCCTCGACGTCGCCAACCGCATCAACTTCGTCGGCGAGGGCGGCGTGGCGGACCCTGAGAACGGCTTCAACGTCGGTTCCTCCGCCGCCGTCGCTGCGACAGGCTCGCAGCCCGAGGACTGGGACGCCATCGAGGCCTACATCGCCACGATTCGTTCCCCTCATGGGTCCGACGAAGGGGACGTAGCTGCGGGTCGCGCCGTCTTCGAGATGGCTAGCTGCCAGAACTGCCACGGTGGAGAACTGTGGACCTTGAGCGAGCGCTACTTCGTACCGGTTCTCGACGGTGATGCGCGTGACGTCACCCTCGAAAGCGCCGGCGTCGCATCGATTGGAGCCGTCCGACCCGACCAGGTTCTGAGCAACGACACCGGCAGCATGAACGTCCTTCAGAACGACGCGAATGGCCCCCCCCAGCGACACACCTGTGTCGTGCGAAACGTCGGCACCTTCGCCGCGGGAGCGGATGGGCGCGGTGCTGAAGAGCTGCGACAGAACGGCGGCAACGCCCAAGGCGTCGACGGCTTCAACGTGCCCTCCCTCATCAACATCGGCATGGGCGCTCCGTACCTCCACAACGGCGCGGCGGAGACGCTGGAGGAGCTGCTGAGCCCAGACGGCGAGTTCGCATCGCACCTTCGTGCTGGCAACCAGGTCTTCACACCGAACGCCGAGGACATCCGCAACCTTGCGGCCTTCCTTCGGAGCATCGACGACGAAACAGAGACCATCCCGCTGACGGATGGCCACTCCTTCTGCCCCCGAGGCTTCACTCCCTAAGGCGAACCGCGACGCGGCTCACTCCTGCGCCGTTTCTCTCACCGCTGGTCTGCTGGGCGCCCGCCCGTTCACTCTGAATGGGGAGGGACGGACGCCCCGCAGGCCAGTTTCTTTTTGGGCCCGCGTGACTCGCTCGTCACGAAGAATGGCCAAGGCTTCCCCGGGCCTTTGGCCTCGAGGTACAAGAGCCTAGCGAGACAACGCGGGCGCTGGCTCCGCCACGATGACCCGCTGGCGCGCGAGATCATAGGTGAGCGTGAACGACGCGAGGAACTCCTTTCCGACGAGGGCGTCGTAGATGATCTCCTGAAACATGACTTCAAGACCCTGGCGACGCTGCGAAGGTGTCCCCGCGAACGCGACGTCATCGAGGCTCGTGTAGTAGCGCATGTAGCTCTGGCCGGTCTCATCGTGACCCTCGTGGGTTCGCACTTCGGGGCCGCTCAGATCGACACCGAGGGTCTCGGCGTACCGCATGTCGAGGATGATGGTGCGGCTTCCTGTGTCCATCAGGGCTTCGGCTGGCGCCCCACCAACGGTGATCGGTATGAAGATATCGAGGGCTGGTCCATGTCGCTGCAGCCGCACCGGTATCGATGAACCATGGGCCTCTCTCTCTGCGAGAGTCTCGGGTGACTCGAGAATAAGCTGACCTTCTTCGATGGTGAAGGGCACGTTCTCGAAGAACGGTAAGCCGACGAACGCTTCGATTTGGGGTTCCGGAAAGAACCCGTCGATGTCGATGACCGCGGCGGGCACGTCGTTTTGAACGACACCTCCGACATCAAGACTCGCGAGTGTCGTGAGGGGAATCGTGATGGCTTGGCCAGACATACGCCGGCCGGTGAACTCCCCTTCCAGTTCGCACCCAATACGCTCACACAACTCCTGCGAGATGAGCGCAAGACCAATGCCTGTGTCCAAGATGCCGACGGTCAAAGCGTCGCCGTTTACCCGCACGGGGATCGTATGAAACTGGCCGCTTGCAAGGCCCACAGGAACGGCGCTGCGCGGCAAAGGTTGCGCGGCCTCCAGCGTGGCCGGCAGCGAAGGCGGAGCGCTGCTCACGGCGCATGCCCCCACGAAGCAAACGAAGAGGGCTCCCGTGCTCATTCGCATAGTTGTTCCACCATCGCCGGAGACTAACGCCCCCGCTTCGTCTTCTCAGGCGGAGGCGGCGGCCGAAGCGTGTCCAGGTTGCGAAGCCGCTGCAGCCACGCTCGAAGCAAGGGGCGGCCCTCTTCGTCCAGACACGCGAGGACGTCCGCCGCGACGGTGGTACCGTGATAGGGACCCGCTTCGTCCGGCAGGTGATCTCGGAGTTCTGCCACCGCGCGTCGGGTCAGCGCGTCACCACTACGTTCGCCGTACAAACGCGCAGCCATGGCCAGCGCATCGAGACCGGGCGGCGGCGGCATCGTGCTTCGCCGCACGACCTCCTCTTCCAACTTGCTGCCCTGCTTCTTGCGAAAACGTTCGGCGTGAGGAACCGAGCGACGCAACGCAGCCCTAAGGACCGTGCGAAGGTCTCCGACCTCTAAGTGCCGGCGAATCTCTTCGGGGACATCCCCCTCGTAGAACGCGAGCGCCGTCATGCACTCGGCGTGTACGCGATCGAAGTCCGCACGCAGCGCGGCGAGACGGTCTTCGGCACGTTGATGAAGCCGGGCGCGGCCGTCCGGTCGGTCTTCCGCGCGCGCGACGAGGCTCTCGACGAAACGGAAACGAAGCCCATCGAAGTGCTCAAGGCCGTCTTCACGTGCCTTCGCGAGCTTCACTAGGATGGGCGGCGCGTCGTTCTCAACAGAGGGCCTGTCGCTCGTGTCTTCGCTCATCGCCGCGCGGCTCAGTCGCCCGATCGGGAGGTCAGAGTCTCGAAGAGTGGACGTGGCACAGGCGCGATCTCAACGCGCCGGTTGAGAGCTCTGCCTTCATCCGTGTCGTTGTCCGCGACAGGGTGATGGGCACCGAAACCAGCAGCAAAGATCGCCTCGTCGTTCAGCCCCGCGCTCACGAGCGTCCGGGTCACGGTCAGAGCACGTTCGCTGCTCAGCTCCCAGTTGTCCGCGAAGGTGCCGCCTTGACGAAGCGCGAGGTCGTCGGTGAAGCCGCTGATCATGAGCGCTTCGCCATGCTCGTCGAGGTAGGAACGGAGCGGCGGTGCGAGTTCGCGCAGAAGCCGAACGCCCTGGGGACGAAGCTCCGCGGAGCTCAGGTCGAAAAGAACAGAACCTCGGATGCCGATGCGGCCATCCGTCAAGGTGATGAGACCCGAGGCGAGTGGACCGGCGAGCGCATGTTCGAGCGCCTCCGCGCGCGCGGTTGCCTCTTCACGCTCCGCTTCGGCGACATGGAGTTCCTCCGTGAGGCTCACCTCCATCAGCACCATCCAGCTGAAGAAGAGGACGAAGATGCCGAAGAGGCACGCCATCAGGTCGCCAAAAGCCGCCCAGATCGGTGGGCCTTCCTCGCTATGCATCGGCGACCACCGGGCCCCGGGCTGCACGAAGCTGCTCGAAGAGCTCTTGCTGGAAGCCAAGCTGCTGGTCGAAGAGCTCGTGGGTTCGCGTCAAGTACTGACCGAGAACCTCAACGGCTGCGCCTTCGCCAGCTTCCTCGACGCTGCGCTCGACGAGACTGAGTCCGCTCAGCCAGCGCTGAGCGGCTTGGCCGTGCTCCTCGACGCTCCCGCTAAAGAGCTCCACCGCGGCGCTGAGTTCGGCGCCTCCAGATTGCACAAGGCCGGCGGCTTCACGGACCATCGCGCCGGTGGTCGAGAGACCTTCACCAAGCTCGCGGGCTTCGGCAACGAGCTGCTGACGTAGAAGCTCGGCCCCTGCTTGCTGCTGCTTCGCAAGGGTCTCCTCAAAGGCCGCGAGGCGTTCCGCTTGAGCGCGGGTTGCCTCCGAGAGAGCTTCGATGAGTGTCTCGACGCGGGCCGACGCTCGGGTCTCAATCTCCGCGCCGCGCGCATCGCCGGCCTCGGTGAACTTCGCGATGTTCTGTACCTGAGCCTCCGCCGCGGCAGAGACGTTCTCCACGGCGCTCTTCAGGTGCTCGACCATCTCGACCTGGCGTTCCGCGAAACGTTGGTCGGCGCTCTCCTGATTGCCCATGCGCTCAAGCATGGCTTCGGCACTTCGACCGAGCGTGGCTTCAAAGCGTTCGGCGACCTCGCCGAGGCCGGCTGCGCGCTCTTCATCTCGCTTGGCCGTTTCAGCCGACGCGCTCTTCCATTCCACCGCGACGCTGGCGAGCCCCGCGGTGAGTTCCGAGGCGCTAGCTTGTGTGCTCGATTGCAGCTGCCCGACATGACGTCGAACCTCTTCGAGGAGCGCAGCATCCGCCGCCGCACGCTGGGAGGCTTGCTCCTCCGCTTTCGCTTGAAGCTCACCCACGTGGCGTCGAACCGATTCGAGAAGCGTCTCCTCGCTGGAGACCCGCTGGGCCAGATGCGTCTCGGCGTTGGTGTTCAGTTCGCCGACGTGGCGACGAATCTCCTCAAGGAGAGAACCATCGGAGGCGGCGCGCGCTTGAGCAGCAACATCCAAACGTTCGAGGGTGATCGCAAGGTGCTCGCCGAGCCGCAAAACGCTGGCTTCGTCCGCCTCGTTGCGAGACTCCCGTGCCTGGTTGAGAAGTGACTCCACTTCAAGGACGTGAGCGCGCAGTGCCTGCAGCGTCTCGGCGTCGCTCTCTCGGCGGGCTGCGCTCTCGGCGTCGAGCTGCGTTCGAAGCGCTTCAAGGTGTGCGGAGGCGCTGCGTTCCGTCGCTTCGACGATGCGCGCGACCGTGGGCTCCACGGTCTCGCTCGCGGCGCGGCTCGCCTCGCTGATGCCTTCAACCATGATTCGGCGCACGGAAAGCGTCGCCGCCTCGTGACCTTCCCGCCAGGCCGCCTCGAGCGTTGCGATGCGTTCGACCAACGCGTCGGCGCGGGTGCGGAATTCATCACGGCCGGCAGCTTGGGCGGAATCGAAACTTCCGGCGAGCTCTGTCCAGCCTTCGCGAAGGGACGTCGTGGCTGCGCTGAGGCCTTCTCGGAGAGAAGCGCTCGCTTGTCCAAGCTCCTTCGCCGCGGCGGCGCGCGCCTGACGACTTTCGGCAGCGATGGATTCGTTCTCGGCGCGGGTCGCGAGGAGCGTCTCGTTGTGCACTTCGCGGAGTGACTCTTCGAGGGAGAGGAAACGCTGTCCGACTTTTCCGACCTCCGCTTCGAGTGCGCCGGCAACCTTGCTCGCGTGGGCGATGCTCTGGTCACGAGCCTCGACGCGCTCCGTTTTGGCTTCTTCGCGAATGGCCTGGAGCTGCTCGACGGCGTCACGAAGCGCGTTTGCTGCGGCGGGCAAGGACTCACCCTGCTCCGCAAGGGCGACGAGAGCGACGAGCTGACGTTTCGCGGCGCTGAGGTGAGACAGGCCGTGTGAGCAGGCGTGGTGAACCGCGGTGTCTAAGGCCCGGGCGGAGCGACGCGCAAAGACCGCACCGAGGCCGAGCATCGCGCTGCAGGAGACGCCCGCGGCGGAAGTTCCGAAGCTTCGCATGAGGCCCGCCATCGGTGTGGAAAGCCCCGCACGAAGGGCGTCGACGTCGGCGCTCGTGGAGAGCGCCTCTCGCGCACCACGGAGTGTCTCGAAGAGACCAAGGAATGTCCCCAAGAGTCCGAGCATCACAAGCAGACCGATGAGGTAGGGCGTAAAGAGCGGAGCTCGCGTCGGCATCGGGTCGCGCTCGAGGTGGGAGCGAAGGATCGCGCGAAGACCACCGCTGATCCCGTCGAGGTTCTTTGGCGGCTCCTTGTCGGCTTTGTCCGAAAGGTCGCTGAGCTCCTGCCGCAGACCTTTGACGCGAGTCGTGCGCGCGAGGAGCTCGATGATCCCGGCGATGAGGGCCAGCGCCATGACGACGGTGATGCCGAAAGCGAAAGTGTCGATGCCGCGGTAGTAGGCGGCGGCCCTTCCGACGATTCCGAGCCCGGCGATGCCGGTGATGAGGATGAGAACGCGAGTCATGCAGCTTCTCCTGCAACCGGTTGAATGGCTGCGTTGGCTAGGTGCGTTAGCAGGGCTCGTTCTTCCGCCGCGAAGGCTCGAACAAGTCCGTCAATTTCAGTACGTAGGGAGCGTACAAAACCACGTCGGTACCAGCGCTCGACGAGGATGGCGCCTTGGGCGAGGTCCGCGGCACTTTCGGTGGCTAAGTCTTGCGTCATGGCGGCGTGGGCACACTCGCTGACGAGTTCGCCGAGGACCACATCGCGGGCAGCCATCTCGTGAGCCGTGGCGCGACGAAGGGAAGTATCAAGGCGCTCAAGATAAGCGGCGCGGCCGCCAAGGCTTCGCAGCTCGGGGCCGAGGTCGGCACGAATACGGTTTCCATCGCGCCGCACGATACGCATCAGCGCCAAGAGGCGTTGACCAAAGGCACGGCTCAGGTCCGTGACGGCGCGCTCGCGGGCGTCCTCGCTCAGGACTTCGCTCATCAGCGACGCCTGGGCCTTCTCGAGGGAAGGCAGCCCATTTCGCGGACCAAAGGGGGCGTCCAGACGACGGGTAACGAATCGGTCCATGGCGTCGAGCTGGGCTTGGACGTGGGCGATGAGCCACCGACCGTCGTCCACTTTGGGCGTGTCGTCTTGGGGCGGGATGCCCGCGTTGACGACCCCAGCCATCATGACCGAACCACCGACGTCCGCGATGTCCTCCAGGATGGCAGGGAAAGACGCCATCGTCGGCGGAGGCTCTTTGCCGACACGGCGCCACAAACGCTCGATGATCCCGGCGGCGTCCGCTGCCGGTTCGAGGGGGCCGCTCCGCCGCTGAAAGCTCGGAGGTGTCGGAGCTAGCTCCGCTTCGTCTCCGTGGTCCTCTCCGGAATCGGAATCGGAATCCTCATCCTCCACATCGGCCGTGTCGGCATCGTCCGTGGCGTCTGACTCATTGAGCTCTTCCGCATCCTCAGCGTCGCCAGAACCAGTCTCTCCGGCCGTGAGCTCCTCGGCGTCTTCTTCCGCGACGTTCTCTTCCTCGGCGTCTTCTTCCGCGACGTCCTCTTCTTCGGCGACGTTCTCTTCCTCGGCGACGTGTTCTTCTTCGGCGATGTCCTCTTTCTCGGCGACCTCTTCTTCGGCGATCTCTTCTTCGGCGACCTCTTCTTCGGCGACCTCTTCCTCGGCGACCTCTTCCTCGGCGACGTCCTCTTCTGCCGCGACGTCCTCTTCTTCCGCGACGTCCGCGTCGGAATCACCCGCGTCTGTGCGGTCCACGTCCAAGTCGTCGTCGTGAGCGCCGCGCGCTAGGAGCACCTCGCCCTCCGCCACGGCCTCTCCTTCGGGGGCAGCAGGCGCGACCTCCGTGGAGTGATCCGAAGCCGTCTCCCGAGGGGCCTCGTCGCCTCTGGCCTCTCCATCCACGAGCATCACCGACCCATCGGGCGGACCGATGGCGTCGCCAGAAGGCGTCTGGATGGGGGGAACGAGAGTCATAGCAAGCGCCCGTACGTAACGATCGCCCTATGGGGCATCAAGTCGCTTGCTCAGACCTTTCTGGGCCGATCACTGCCAGGACTCCCCTGATTCACACGTGATAACAAGCGCTTGCCAACGTTTTCCACAGATCTCGACGGATTCGGAAATACGTCGATGCCGCCGGGATCGACTCAGCTAAGGCAGATCGCTTTTCTTACCCTACCCTTCATGTAGGGCAATGCCCTCCGCCGCCTCAGCTGCCGAGACGAGCGAGACGTTCAGCGGCGACGAGGGCGCTCGGGTCACGCTCAAGGGCGGCCTGCCAAGCGGCACGGGCCTGGTCGAGGGCCCCTTGGCTCTCGTGAAGCAAAGCCAGGTTCATGAGCGGGTTCGGGTCCGCATCATCAAGCTCTGCGGCGCGGCGAAGCGCTTGGGTGGCAGAGTCCGTCTGACCACGCTGAGAGAGCACGCTGCCGAGTCCGTTGTGAGCGGCGGCGAGCTCTGGGTCATGGTGCAGCGCCTGGCGAAACGCCTCCTCGGCGGAGTCCAGCTCGCCTTCCCGCGTGAGCACATTGCCAAGCTTGAGCCAGCTGCCCGGCTGGTTGTCACGTCGGCGGAGCGCCTCACGGTAGGCCTGGATGGCGGCAAGGTTCTCGCCCGTCGCCACGAATAGATCACCGAGCCCAAGCTGAGGCGCGGCTTCGTGCGGCATCAGCTCGTCCGCGCGCTCGAGGGCAAGCTCACTTGCTTCGATGTCGCCAAGTTGGAGCTGCGTAAGACCGAGACCAAGCCACGCGTCACCCTCGCCGGGTTGCAGCGTCGTCGCCCGGTCAAAGGCAGCCTGCGCCTCTTCGAGAGCACCGACACTTCGGCGGCTGCGGCCGAGGTTGATCCACGCTACGTGAAGGTCTTCGTCGAGTTCCACCGCGCGTTCGAAGGCGTGCGCGGCGCCCGTCGCATCTCCAGCAAGTTCCAACACAAGACCCAAACGGTTCTGCACGACGGCCACGCGGGGATGATTGAGAACGAGTCGACGGATCGCCGTCGTGGCGGCGCGGGAGTCTTCACGGTCCAGCGCGAGGTCCGCCGTCATCAGGAGCGTTCGCTGGTCTTCGGGGTCGAGACCCGAAGCTTCGCGCACGTGATTCCACGCCGTCGGAATGTCCGCCTTGGAGCGAGCGATGGCGGCAGCGAGAACTCGGCGGAGGGGGGTCCAGCCGTCACTCTGTTGCGCCTCATTGAGGGCGCCCTCGGCAAAAATCTGATCGCCAGCCGCCCAATACTCCAGCGCCGCGACTTCTTGCGCGAGGCCGTGGGAGGGTTCAGCGCCTAGCTCTCGAGCGCGCTCAAGCAGCGCCGCGATCTCGACGACGGGAAGGTCATGCAGTTCCGGCCCCTCTTCGAAGGGCATGTTCAAAAGCAGCTCCGCGTTGTGAATCGCCTCGCTGGCCTCGGCATCCCTGTAGGCGCCGACGCCAAAGGCGATGCCGCAAATTCCCGTGGAAATGCCGAGAAGAATGAGAATCCGTGCCCGCTTCATAGGGTTCCGATAGCTGGGCTTGCGCGCGCGGGTCAAAAAACCTGCAAGTCTTCCGGAGCCGACACGTGATCGTCCGCGAGTTTGGCCGCTTTTGGGGACCTGCGGCGGAATCTGTGGTCTACTCGAAATAAGGTGGCGCACCCCGATATCGGCCGACGTTTGGCAAAGAAGTATGAGCTCTTGCAGCTCGCCGGTGAAGGCGGGATGGCAGAGGTCTTCAAGGCATGCACGCACGGCGCTCGTGGGTTTCGGCGCACCGTTGCCGTCAAACGCATTCTCGACCACCTGACGCACGACCCTGAGTTCGTCGCGATGTTCGTCGAGGAAGCCCGCGTGACAGCCGCGCTGGCACACCCAAATATCGTGCAGATTCACGACTTCGACGAAGATGAAGACGGCTGCTTCTTTCTCGTGATGGAGTGGATCGACGGCGTGAACCTGGCCGACTGGCAGCGCGCGCAACGAGCGATGCGGCAACAAGCCTCATGGCCCCTGGTGACGGCCATTGGCATCGAGGTTCTCAAGGGGCTCAGCGCCGCGCATGAGAACCGGAACAACGAAGGGCAGCGCGTCCCGGTCTTTCATCGAGACGTAACGCCGCAGAACATCTTGGTGGGCGCCAACGGCATCGTGAAGCTCACGGACTTTGGCCTGGCCAGGGCGATGGACCGCGGTCGCATGACGCAACCGCAAATCGTCAAAGGCAAGCTCTCCTACCTAGCCCCCGAGCTGACACGTGGCTCGGACCCTTCGGTGCAGACCGACCTCTTTGGCGTCGGCATCGTGCTTTGGGAGACGCTCGTGGGGCGCAAGCTCTTCACGGGTGACGGACCGGTGGACGTTTTGGGCAAGGTCGCACGCGCCGAGGTTCCCGCGCTTCGTGGTGAACGGCCAGATGTGCCGGAGGCGTTGCACAACTTGGTGCACAAGGCGCTGTCCAAGTCGCCTGAGGACCGCTTCGGCTCTGCACGCAGCATGGTCCGCGCCATGGCCAACCTCTTGCGAATGACGCCGGAATCGACGTCGGCGCGGGTCATGGCGGCAAGCGTAAAGAAAGCCCGCGGCGAGCTCCTCGTGAATGCGGTCCCGCTGACCCAGCGCAAGAACGACTAAACGCGCTTACCACTCCTCGGCGAAGCGAGTGGAGCGAAGGATCGAGTAGCAGCCCTTCGCCTGAGAACGCTCGATGAGGACTTCCGAGGCGACGGCGCCCTCGTCCACGAGGAGCGCTTGAAAGAGCGCCCAGCACCATATGTCTACGCTGGCGAAGGCGTAGTCTGGCTGGTCCGGCAGGTGCTGCCACCGGTAGGGCATCTCGCTTAGATCGAGAAGATGAACTGCACCTTCGCGACCCACAAAGTACCGCATTCCGCAGCCGTCGTCGGCAAGTCCGACGCTCGCGGCTCCAAGGTCCTGAGAAGCCGGGCTGGATTCGAGGTCTCTACCCATGCTCTCGCCGAGGTCCTCGACGAGAGTGTAGCCGAGACAAAAATCGCAGAAGCTATTCTGCGGCAGCTCGCCCGCTGCATAGAGATCGAATAGAGCGAGCGTGTCCCGGCGCGCCGTCGGCGCGTGGAGGGCGAGTGCCGCGACGAGCGCATCTCGACGCAAGAGTTTCTTGTGCGGCTTGATTCGTCGGGCGCGGGCAGGATCCCATGCGTCGAGTTCACGTTGAAAGTCGTCTTCAATATAGGACAACAGACGCGCCTCTCTTAGCTGAGCATAAACTCCATCACCGCGTCGAGGAAGACCACAGCGAGGACGATGGGAATGATGAGACCGATGGCTGAGCCAATGGCGTAGTCGCGAAAACGTATCTTGGACATCGCCAATGCGTAGTTGAGCGGCGGCGCCATCCAGAGCACGAGGCGAAGAATGATCGTAACTCGGATGGGCTGGGACTCGAGTCGGTCCATGATCTTCTTGAAGAAGGGGCGCTCGATCTTCGCAAGGAGCTGTCCACCGATGGTTCGAACCACCCAAAAGCTCACGCAGACGCTGACGAAGGCACCCACATAGCCAACGACGGCCCCGAGGAGCGGACCAAACGCCAGCGCAGCGGCGGAAACAAAAACGAGGCCTGGAACGTGGGCGAGCTCCCCCAAGGCAAAGAGGACGATGAACGCCACGATGCCGAGGGCGCCGGCGGACGTCATGACGTCCTGGACCCAGGTCAGGATCTCTCGCGGACCCATTCCCGTGGAGCGCACCGCGAACACCGCGCCCACGATGAGCCCCACCAACACGCCAAGACGAAGTAAAGTCTTGAGCAACGACGACTTCCCGGCGGCTTCACCCCCGGGCGAAGGATCCGCGTCGCCCGCTTCTTCGTCGACGGCCACGCCTGGCGTTAGCAGACAAGGGCCCAGAGGCCACGCAAACCAGCTATGGTCCCGCCTATGCTGAACCTCGACGAGTTTGAGAGCGTCTTCCGTTCCGCGAGTAAAGAACCGTTTACGTACTCGCCCCCCGACCCAAAACACGTCCTGGTGATCACCGACGTGAGCGGGGATGAACTCGAAACCTATCTTGCCGCGGTCAAAGAACTCCTCGCGCCGATGAGCGCGCGATGTACCGATCTGCGCTGGACCATCAAAGACAGCTTCGAGGGCGTTGAAGGCATCTTGCGGCTCGTCGAAGAGACGCAGCCTGACCTCATCGTGACCTACCGGAACCTAAAGTCCGACGCGTGGGCCTACAAGTACAGCCTCGGCGTCTACCTTAACGCGCTCACGCGCGGGACGGGGCACCCTGTTCTCATCACTCCAAGCCCTCGCGCGTTTCCGAGCATGAAGTGGAAGCACTCGCTGACAGACCAGGTGATGGCCATCGACGACAGCCTCACGGGCGACGACAGCCTCATCAACTGGGCGGCGCTCATGATGCGTGAGAAAGGGCAGCTCCATCTCACGCACATGGAAAACGCCGATGTGTACGAACGCTACATCGACGCGATCTCGAAGATCCCGCGGATGGACACGAGCACCGCGAAGGACACACTGATGGCGCAGCTGCTCAAAGAACCTCGAGACTACATCGAGTCCGTTCGGCGAGCGCTCGAAGCGGCAGGCGCTGGATACAACGTCGTCGCGCATGTGGACAGTGGTCACCGCGTCGCCGACTACCGCACCGTCATCGACGCCGAGGCCATCGACTTGGTTGCGTTTCCAACGCTGGAGCAAGACCGCATCGCGCTCCATGGCGCCGCCTACTCACTCGCCGTGGAGCTCGTCGAGACTCCCGTGCTGATGGTCTGAACGTGCACGAACCTTCCACCACAACCACGCTGATCTTCGCGGTCCTTTTGACCTTGATGGTGCTGACCCTCGCCCTTGAGGAGAAGCTCCACGCGAAGAAGTCTTACATCACCGGCGTCTACGCGGTGCTCGCGCTGGCCTTGGGCCACATGCTTCACGTCCTTCCCTTTGGGCCACTAACGAGCGGCGACGGCGAAGTACGCAACCTGCCCGTCTACATTCTTGGAATCGACTGGGGCGTCATCGCGATTCTCCTCGGCTCGAGCCTCTTCGTCGACGTGACTAGCCGTTCGGGCCTCTTCACGTGGATCGCGATCAAGCTGACGAAGGCGTCGAAGGGCGACCCACGCCGGCTGCTTTTCGCCTACGGCACCATGACGGTCCTCTTCTCCGCGCTGCTCAACAACGTCACCGCCATGCTCATCGTTGGCTCGCTGACGGCAGTGTCGCTGGAGAAACTCGGACGACGCGACAAGCTCTTGGCGTTCTTGCTCATCGAGGGACTCCTCACGAACGTCGGCGGTCTGCTCACGCTCGTCTCATCCGTGCCGAATATTATCGTCGGCACCGCCGCGAACATCTCCTTCGTTCAGTTCTTCGTCGCCGCCGGCCCCTACGTCCTTGTCGCGACGATTCTCACGCTGGTCATCGGAGCGCGGCACTACAAGATTCAGAAGCTCGACAGCGACGAAGAGCGTGCCGTGGCAAAACAGCGCGTCGACTCGTTCGATGAAAACGACGGCGTAGACTCCAAGCGCTTCTTCCGTTTCAGCGGCGTGATGCTTGCGCTCTTCATCGCGTCCCTCGCGGCGAGCAGTGTCTTTGACTACCCGCTCGGCATGGGATTCGTCGCGATGGCCTTCGGCATACTCATGCTCAGCGCCTACAAAGGTGAAGTCGACCGCTTCTACCGCGCCATCGACTGGGACATGCTTCTCTTCTTCGCGTTCCTATTCATCGTCATCGATGTCATGGAGCACGCCCACGTCCTCGAGTGGGTGGGCCATGGGCTCGCCGCCGTGGTCGGTCTAAACGACTCTGTCGAGGGCGCAGGAACGGCCGCGACACTTGTGAGCGCGGCGGGCTTCTCCGCGGTCACGGACAACATTCCGCTCTCTGCGATGCTCTCGAAGATCCTCGCCGGCATGCAGCCACTCAGCGATGACCGCCTCTGGTGGAGCGTCATATTCGGCGCCAACCTCGGTGGGAACATCACGCCCATTGGGTCCGCAAGCACCGTCGTCGCCGTGACGTTGATGCACAAATATGGTGAACCGATGCCCTTCATGGGCTTCGTGAAGGCCGCCCTTCCCTTCGCACTTCTGCAACTCGCGCTCGCGATGGTGTACGTTCTCTTGTTCCTCTAGACCGCTACCGAGGTTCAAAGAGGACAGGCAGTATGAGGTGCGCAGGTCGGGCGGGTGGAGGCGCTGCGGGTTCGCCCACCGCGTCCACCAAACATGCGGCGAGCGCCGCATTGCCGCCGGCGCGCCATCGAACCTCCACATCGGACATCGTTCCTTCCGTCGAGACGTCGAAGTGAAGCTCCGCCAGTCCCGTCGCGTCGCCATCCACTTCAAGTGCCCTGCGATAGCAACTGGCAACGGACTCGCGAGCTGCGCTGAGCGCGCGTTCCCGATGGCGCCACGATCCTTCGATGGACGGGTATAGAAACGTAACGCCCTGAGTTCCGCCGATCGCAGCCGGAACAGCCCGCGGCTCCGGCGCATCACCCAGGTCTACGCGAACGAGGATCGCCCGCCGAACCTCACGCGCAGGGGGCTCGAACTGAAGCGGCGCCATCGCCTGGACTGCGGCCTCCGGCATAAAGTAGACCAGCGCATCACGTTTAGCCGCGAGGTTGTCCGGAGCGCGCATGTCTTGCACACGCTCCCCAACTCCAGTGTTGCTCCCCAAGAGGTCGACCACCCAGCCGCGCATGAAGGCGCGTGACTCCGCCTCGGTCATGCCGCGGGCGCGAAGTTCCGCTTCGAGAAATCGCTGACCTTCGATGGGCGTTCCGGCGGTTTCCGTGGGGAGAACAAGTTGTTCCCCGGATGCCGGCGCATCAAAGACGTGAACCCGCGTGTCATCGAGACGCTCGCCGCGGCGAATATGCATCAGCCTACCTGGCAAAGCCGCGTGCGCATGAACGACGAACCCGTCCTCGCCTTGAGAGACCTCGATGGGAAGCGCGACCCGAACTTGGCTTCGATAGAACAGCTGTTTCCAGCTCCTCCCATCGACCTCCAGGCAAGCCGCATCGTCGGTCTCATACGCCCGCAAGAAGCTCGCCTCGCAATATCCGTCGGGGCGACCACCACATGTACTTCGCCCACCAGCGGGGTAGCCGTCGCTGCCCGGTGGACACCTGGCGTGAGACGCGATGAGGTCCCAACGATATTGACTTCCCTCGTTGTGGGCGGTGGGCAAGTGCTCGACCATCGTGCCTTCGCCCACATCGAAGGTCACTCGTATCTCCATTGGGCGAGCGGGCTCGTCGAAGTGGAAGTAGATGACGGGTCTCCCTTCGTCTCCGTGAACTCGAGTCCTCGGTGGCACAGCCGACGCAGCGGGCGTACGGGGGCTCGCACGACGAGCGCGCCCCGTCGCGAGGCTCAGCGAGCCGTCGCGGCCGCTCGCAAAATGATGACCGATGAAACCCCACTCGTGCACCGTGAAGGTGCTGCTCTCGGCCAAGGCCGGCGCACTCGATGTCGGCGGCGTCTCGGGAGCCGTTGGCGGGGGCGAATCGCTGCAGCCAACGATCGAGAGAAGAACCAAAGCGTAACGCATCCGTAAACGCTACCACCTTGGACACGGAACTACTCGACGGGCTCCCAGCCACCGCCCCGCTGTCGCCGCCGGTGTTCCGGGCGAAGCTCACTGCGTGCATCCGAATGAAGCAGCTCGCACGGGTCGAACCAGTGGTGCGTTCGAGCGCGTGCGCGAATCGGCGGGAGCGTACCTTCAAACTCGGAGTTGTCGGGGCACCGCGCGTGCCAGAGCGCATAGCGTTCCGGGACGCTGTCGAAGGTGAGCACTTCTTTGATGCCGCCGTTGCAGTTGGTGCTGACAACGAGGACCTCGAGCGCACTTGTATTCAACTGAAGCACCACGTCGTGGTGGAACTCCCCCTGCTTCCAATGGGCGAGCAGCTCGAACTCACCATGTCGCTCTTTGACGCGGTTGAGCAACGCGCCGAGGACCAAGGTATCGGCGAGCTCTTTCACGTTGCATGGGGTCATGGAGTTGGGTCTCGAGCTGTGGGGCGGTCGGTTGTGTCAGCGAGGACAAAAAGAAACGCTGAGCCCTTTTGAAGGACTCAGCGCGATTCTTCTCAAGCGTGCGCTTGTTCTAGATGAACAGAGCCGGACCAACGACGAGTCGACGAACCGCGTCAACCTGTCGATGACAGCCCATCTTGCCCAGGATGTGCTTCACATGCGTTCGTGTGGTCTCAACCCCGACTTCGAGAGCCGTCGCGATCTCACGGGGCGTAAGGCCAAGCACGAGGTGGGCGGCGACCTTCGCTTCCGTTGGCGTGAAGCCATGATGAATACGAAGGATGTCCGCATCCGGAGAAAGCGCTCGTTCGGGGTCACCGATGACCATCAGAACGGCGTCGGGCTCGTCGATTCCGACGAAAAGAACATGCGTCGCGTTCTCTCCGCGCTCGATGCGGAGTGCCTCGGATGCGTGGGTGTCGCCGATGACGCGAGCGATGGCTGCGTCGATCTTGCGCTGAAGCGCCGGAGTGCCGCCCTGAATCGCACCGGTGGGCGAGCGCTTGAGGTGTACACCATCGATCAGCCGCTCCGCCTCCGAGTTGGACGCGAGAATCGACTCCTTCGTGACGACGGCGACGCCGACGGGCAGGCGCTCAAGAGCACCCCCCAAAGCACGTACACGCTGCGAGAGCATGGAGTGCCGGAGCTGCAGGCGAGTGAATGCGCCGAGGAGGGCTTCGACGGCCGGGTCGAGCTCCTTCCCCTGTACGCTCAGGCGCTGACGCCACCCGGCTTCGTCAAGTGGCTCCTCCGATGCATGGACCCCCGAAGCGTCTTGAGCTTCGAGTTGGACCCAGCGATTCCCCAATGCACTACTCATGGGTCTTATTGTGCCCGAATTTTCCGCACACACCATACCTAAAACAGGTGATATTAATAAACTGTGACGAATCGATACCTTAGCGGGCAAGGATAGGCCCGGCTAAGAAGCCCGAATTCTATGCGTACCATACAGAGGAAGCTCTTCTTTACACCGACTTCACCCTATGCCCGTAAGGTTCGTGTGTGTGCGGCGGTTCAAAACGTTCCGCTCCTGTGCGTCGAGGCGAACCCATTTGAGGACGTCGCTGAGGTCCTCAAGGAGGCGCCGATGGCCCGTGTTCCAGCGCTGGTGACATCTGTCGGCACGTTTCACGACAGCTGGGCGATCTGCCAACACCTTGGGATGGTTGCCGGGGACCCCGCAGACCTGGAGCTGCTCTCTTTGGGGGATGGGTTGATGGACGCCGCCGTCGCCGCGGTGCTCGAAGCGCGCCGCCCGGGGATGGGCTTTGGCGGCGGAAACGAAGCGTGGATCGCGCGGCAACTCGAACGCGTCGAACGCCTCCTCGATGTCCTTTCCAACAAAGCGCCGACACCATCCGCGCGTTGGAGCATGGGTAGCATCAGCTTGGCCGTCGCCCTCGCCTACCTCGACTTTCGCCATCCATCCGTCGCATGGCGCAAGCGCCAGGAGCTCGCGGAGTTTGCGCACTCGCATTTCGAACGCGACGTGATGCAAGCCACCCGCTTTCCGACGTAGCGTGCGATTCGTAGAGTTCCGCACAGACTGCCGTCGACATCCGGCAAGCCCCGGGGTACCCCGTCGCTCCAGCAGGTGAAGGAGTGAGTGTGGCCGATCCGTCCATCGACGAGCAAATCAACGCCGCGCTTGCGCCCGCAAGCGCCGCATTTTCCGAAGCGGTCTTTTTTAAGATCAGCCTGCTTGGCGTCGAGGTGCCCCTCGTCGTGCTCTGGCTCGTGGGTGGCGCGCTCTTCTTCACGCTCTATTTTCGCGGCATCAACCTCCGCGGAATCCCCTTGGCGATGCGAATCCTCAAAGGGGAATTCGATGAGAAAGACGCCGTCGGTGAGATCAGTCATTTCGAAGCGCTGACCACCGCGCTCTCTGGCACCGTCGGCATCGGCAACATCGGCGGCGTAGCCGTCGCCATCAGCGTCGGCGGCCCCGGAGCGACGTTCTGGATGATCGTCGCCGGCCTCCTCGGGATGGCCACCAAGTTTATCGAATGCACCCTTGGGGTTCGTTACCGGCGCGTGAACGACGACGGCAGCGTCTCCGGCGGACCGATGTTCTACCTTCGACAAGGTCTCGTCGAACGCGGCATGCCCAACGTGGGTCGTGCGCTGGGCACCTTCTACGCCGGCGGCATCGTCATCGGCTGCCTCGGCATCGGCAATATGTTCCAGGCAAACCAAGCGTTCGTGCAGCTTCGCGCCGTCACGGGTGGCGAAGAAGGCCTCTTGGGCGGCATGGGGTGGGCCGTCGGGCTGGTCCTCGCCGTTCTGGTCGGAGCCGTGATCATCGGCGGCATCGGCGCCATCGCCAAGGTCACCGCTCGTCTGGTGCCTCTGATGGCCGTGCTCTACCTCGGCGGCACACTCACGGTCATCGCGATGCACGCGAGTGCATTGCCGGAAGCCATCGGCGCGATCATCGATGGCGCGTTCACCGGCTCGGGCGTTGCGGGCGGCGCGATCGGTGCGGCCGTGGTGGGCATGCAGCGCGCGGTGTTCTCCAATGAGGCCGGCATCGGCTCCGCATCCATCGCTCATGCCGCCGTGAGGACCAACCGGCCCGCCACCGAGGGCCACGTCGCGCTCTTCGGTCCCTTCCTCGACACCGTCGTCATCTGCACGCTCACAGCGCTCACCATTGGCGTCGCGACGGTCACCTGGCCGGACTTCATGAGCTCCGGCGCGGAAGGCGTCGCCATGACGTCGGACGCCTTTGGACGCACCGTCTCCTGGTTTCCAATTCCCCTCGCCTTCATCGCCGTGCTCTTCGCGGTCTCCACGATGATCTCATGGGCCTACTACGGCATGAAAGGTTGGGCCTACCTCTTCGGTGAAGCGCAGAGAACACGACGCGTCTTCGCGGTGATCTTCTGCGTCTTCGTCGCCATCGGCGCCTCCATCAAGCTCGAAGCGGTGCTCAACTTCAGCGACGCCATGGTGTTCGTTCTTTGTGTTCCAAACGTCCTGGGTCTCGTTCTTTTGGCGCCCGTTGTTCGTGACGAATTGGCTTCTTTGAGGCACCGCGCAGCAGAGATTGAGGGTAAGCCGAACGCCAAAGGCCCGGCGTAAACGAAAAGCCCGAGCACTCTCCCCGCGCTCGCGCTGTAACCCGATGTAACCCGTTCAGCGGGTTACATCCCGCAGGTTGGCACCAGACTGGATGGATGCTGAGCCAAGGAGGCTCGGCGGGGGAACACACATGATTCGATTTGCGCTTCTAACCTGCACCTGCCTCTTGCTCGGCTCCGCTTTCGCTCAGACAGCAAGAGCGGACCTACCAGCCGGCGTCGTCTTCGACGACAGCTTTCCGTTCTACAAGGCGCAAGAGCACAGCGAAATGAACAACAACCGGCCAACGAACCGCTATGCGCTCTTCTCGTGGGCGCGACTCCTCGGGGAGAACATCCCGGCCGGGAGCGGATGGCGTTTCGTCTACAAGCAAGGTCGCCGTACGCTGGCCACCGCCACCTGCAACGGCAACGCTGCCTTCCGGCGGCAGAACCGAGGCAACACGCCCCACGACACCTTCGTGGCGGCGCGTTGTAGTACCGGCGACGAAGACTTCCTAACGGCAACCGGCGCCATCACCGTCGAAGTGTTCTTCATCAACGACGACGACGACTCCGTCACGCAGGTCGCGACGCACGAAATCGATGTGCGCGAGCTTCGGCAAGAGGCCCACGACGGCGCTGAGCGCACGAGCGACTATGCCGTCAACTTGCATGGCTTTGGCGCCGTGGTCTTCTTGGACCAGGTCGAGCGCGGCGAGCAATACACGTTCAGCGGCATGAGCGGACTTGAGATGAGTGGGGGTACTGCGGGAAATAGCCAAGTGAACCTCGTCATGACGCGCTCCAGCGGACATGGCCCGGATCGCACCTACCGCCTGCGTTGCTCCGTGGACGGAACCCGCATCGACTTTGGGCACGCCCGAATGGACGATGGAAGCGTGAGCCAGCGTCGCTCGCAATCGACGCAGATTCTTCGCGGCGGACCAAGCACAGAGCGAGAGTACTTCCACTTTCAGACCGACCGTTACCGCCTGCCTATCGTCTGGGGCGACAACACAAACGGGGCACGCCTCGAAGACCACCCAGGGCGATGGGAGTGCGACCTGCGCGACGGGGAGCGACGCACCATCCGCGAGTTCGCTTTCAGCGTGGCGGACGGCATGATCCAGGCGCACCCCGAAGAAGCCGGGGTGAACTTCCCGGCCCGCGTGCATCTCGCCGACGTTTCACTTCCAGGCGATAACGAAGCTGACGACCGAACGGACCCCGCCGTGGCCCGCAGCGAGGCATTTTGGGGACGTGGTTTTCAGTCCGAAGAAGGTCGCGCGATGGGCGCTCGGGTGGCGCAGGTCGGCGAATCCTACCCGCGTTCCGCTCGCACGCGACGCGGTCGCAGCCGCCGGCGACGCTGAAAGAGCGTCGCTACTCGACGAGGACGCAGGCTTGAATCACGCGGTACGCGTTCACCGCTGCGTCGACGGGCGTGCGGTTCTGCGCGTACACCCGGTTGAAGGTGCTGCCCGTCGTGTAGTTGCGTGTGTAGACGATGTCGTAGACGCCGGGCATGAGCTGCGACGCGTAGGTGTCGTCGTCCGCCGGGCGGCTGTAGGAAGGCGAGCGCGCCCCCCAGTCGATGTTGTGCAGCTGATGGTACGCGCCCGTGTCTTTGGACACCGCCCACAGAAGCCCGTCCGTCGACGACGAGGACTGAATCGGCAGGAGCCCGCCGTTCTGCGTGATCGTGCCGGTGATCTGCGTCACGCCAATGTCGACGTTCAGCACCTGCGAGCCGCCGGAAATCGTCACGTCGCTCTGCACCACGCGGTACGCATTCACCGCTGCGTCGACGGGCGTGCGGTTCTGCGCGTACACCCGGTTGAAGGTGCTGCCCGTCGTGTAGTTGCGCGTGTAGACGATGTCGTAGACGCCGGGCATGAGCTGCGACGCGTAGGTGTCGTCATCCGCCGGGCGGCTGTAGGAAGGCGAGCGCGCCCCCCAGTCGATGTTGTGCAGCTGATGGTACGCGCCGGTGTCTTTGGACACCGCCCACAGAAGCCCGTCCGTCGATGACGACGACTGAATCGGCAGGAGCCCGCCGTTCTGCGTGATCGTGCCGGTGATCTGCGTCACGCCAATGTCGACGTTCAGCACCTGCGAGCCGCCGGAAATCGTCACGTCGCTCTGCACCACGC
>JBGCFM010000265.1:0-11621 GCA_045106895.1 Polyangiales bacterium
GGGGACTCCGGAACAGACTCCGGCGTGGTCAACATGGACGCGAGCGCAGATTCCGGCCCCGGCTCGGACTCCGGACCGAGCATGGACTCCGGACCCGGCTCGGACTCCGGACCCGGCACGGACTCCGGACCCGGCGCGGACTCCGGGCCGCCGGCGACGGACTTGCGCGCGTTCCCCACCGCCGAAGGCTACGGCCGGGACACTGTGGGGGGACGCGGCGGGCGTGTCATCAAGGTGACCAACCTGAACGATTCAGGCCCCGGCAGTTTCCGCGAAGCTTGTGAAGCGAGCGGACCAAGGACCGTCGTCTTTGAGGTGGGCGGTCGCATCGACCTCGAGTCCACCATCGTCATCTCCAACCCCTTCATCACCATCGCGGGCCAGCACTCGGTGGGCGACGGCATCATGCTGACGAAGGAAAGCGGCGCGCGGCCGATTCTCGAGATCGCCACCGACGAAGTCATCATTCGTTACCTTCGCTTTCGGCGCTCCGAAGAGCGTGCCAGCGGCAGCAACCCGGACAACCTCTGGATGAACCGCGGGAACAACATCGTCGTCGACCACTGCTCCTTTGCCTGGGCGAGCGACGGCAACCTCGACATCGCTAACTACGACGGGCAGCCAGGTCGGCCGAGCGAGCAGGTCCTCTCCAACATCACGGTTCAGTACACCATCTTTACGAACCCCTATGGCGGCGCGAACAAAAACCACTTGGTCTCCCGCGGCCCTTCGGAGATTTCGTGGTGGAGAAACGCTTGGCTCAGCACGGCGACACGCAACCCGTCTGTGTCCACGCCGGAGCAAGAAGCGCCGACCTGGGACTCGCACTTCGAGCACGTGAACAACTTCCACTACGACTACTCAAACGGCCCCTCGTACAACTTGAATGACACCAGCGAGGCCGCGGGCATCATGCACACCAACGTCATCAACAACATGGCGCGGGAGAACACCAACAGCGAAGGCATCGTTTCGCCAAACGTGGAGACCTACCCCATCTCAAGTCGCCGATGGTTGCGCGCCACGACGCAGGGCAACGGCATGCAGATCTTCGTGCAGGGGAACATCACGCCTTACCGTCCGAACGACACTTACGACGAGTGGGAGATCGGGCAGAACGGCGGCGGCCAGGCGGACCGTGACGTGCTCATTCCAGAGAACCTCCGCGCCGCGAGCATCAACGACACGCCCATCATTCGAGACGGCGTTCCTCTCTGGGCGCCCGCTGAGATTTGGGCAAATTTCCGCGGACACGTCGGCGCCTCGCTACCCACCCGCGACTCCGAGGATGCCCGCGCCGTGAGCGACGTGGACTCCGGCGAGAGCAGCGAGAACAACACGGAGAACACCTTCCCCATCATCGAAGGCGGCTCGCCCCTCGTCGACAGCGACGAAGACGGGATGCCCGACGACTACGAGATGGAGACCTACGGCTCGCTGGAGCGAGACGGCACAGGCTTCTTCGGCGGCAGCGTCTACACCGACCTAGAGACCTACCTAAACCTGAGAGCGCAGGAAAACAGGGACTAAGAGAGACTCTTGGGTTTCCCAAGAACGAGCGCCGGAGACCCCAGCGAGGTCACCGGCGCTCGTGCAATTGGCGCTCGGTAGGCCACGGCAGATCAGGTATCTTTCGCCCGTGTCTTCACCGGAGGAAACACAGCAAGCGGCGCGTTACGAGAGCGCCGTGCAGACCGGCGCCCTCCCCGCGGAGGAAGCCACGGGAATCTGGCGCGAGGTGATGAACGCGGCGCGCTTCGCACAGAGCGGCGCGGGGGCACCTCCTTCGCTCGCGGCGTTTGCGCAGACAGAACCTGGCACGCTCGGCCACGCGCGACTCATCGAGGCGCAGCTTCGAGTGTGCATCGCTAAGCACACGAACGTAGACGCACTCGTTGCCGAGTCACACCGCGCAAGCCCCGTCGATTCTCGCGCGGCCCTCGTCGCCTCGTTGGCCGAAGCCTGGCGCCGCTGGTCCGCGGGCGAAGCCGTCGACGCGGATGCCCTCGCGGACGCACAACGACGAGCCGCGGCGGAACGCATGCCCGCCCTCTCCATTGAACTGATGAGCGTCCTGGCCCTGGTGGACCTTCGCGCAGGCGATCGCGATGGTGCCCTTCGACGCGCCCGGATTGCGTCACGCATGGGGCGAAGCGAAGGGATCCCCTACGCCGAGGTGCTCGCTAATCTGACGCTCGCGCGCGTCCGGCGAATGCACGCACGCCCCCACTTCGCCCTGCGGATTCTGCGCGGACTGAGACGCTACGCGCCGCCTATCTGGCACTCATGGCTATCGTGGGAAGCGCTCATGGCCGGCCGATGGAACGAAGAAGGCGCGCCTTTGTGGCCGCTTCTTAAGGCCGCTTCGGAAGGCACACGATCGCAGCTTCACGCGGCGGCGGGAGAACTCGACCTGAGCGCCCTCCCGCAGCCGCTCCAGGCGGATGCGCACGCGGCCATCGCGTTGCTCACACGTGGCGACGAGGACAGCGCGCTCAACGCCTGGCGCGACGGAACCACCGATGCGCTCCCTCCTGCGCTCGCTGGCTTGGCTTTTGCGCTTCCTTCGCCGGGTTCCGCTGCCTTTCACAGCTGGGTCGCCGTCGGTGGCGAGGCGAGCGAAGGTGCCGCCCGCATCTCCCACCTCGAGAGCGAACTCGCCAAAAACGATGGGTTTGCCGTCCTGGACCGGCCTCATCAGCCGCGCGCTGACACCGGCGTCGCCATGCTGAGCTTGGCGAAGGAGCCCATCGAAAAGGAAGCGTACTTCCATGCGCTCTACGGTTTCCCTTTCGAAGCGGCGCTTCATGCCGCCACATTCTCGATGCACCTGAGCCGCGTCCGCGAGCGGATTCAGCCCCACGCGACCCTCATCACCGAAAACGAAACGCTGCACCTCGTACATCATGCGCGTGTCTTGCTCCCCGACCCGCGATGCAAGGAGCTCCTGGCGCAGCGCGCGCTACGTGTCCTGGCCGAATACCCGGACGGGCTCTCGACGCGTGCGCTGGCGGCGACGCTTGGCTCCACTCTGCGAACGGCACAGCGCGCGATTCATGCGCTCATGGACGATGGCGTCATCGAGTCCACGCCCCAAGGACGTGGTACCGTGTATAGCGTCGAAGACTCCACCTTCTCCGAACCCACGATGAGCCGAACCTTCGATCCCCCGCCTCGTCGATGAGAGCCTCCACCGACAGCCCTCGCGTACTCCTCGTTCTGATGGCGCTCTTCGGCGCGTGCACGGTGCCCTCGGACGCCTTCGACGAGCTCCCCTGCCCCTGCGGCGAAGGTTGGTTCTGTTCGTCGCGGCGCGTTTGCGTACCGGACGAAGACGGCAGCGACCCGCCGGCGGTGGAGCCCACCTGCTGGCAAGAGCGCCTCGGCTGCGACTGGAGCGAAGCGGGCTCTTTTGTCTTCGAAGAAGACGCCGGCGATGTCATCTCGCTCTCCGTCAGCGACGCGAACCTGAGTTTCTCGCCCGATGGGTGCACCGTCTTCGTCAACCGCGCCGAACCGGACCGCATCGACACCACGGACATCCACATCTTTCAGGCGACGCGCGCCGGCCCCGACGGTACGTTTGGGGAAGCCACGCGTATCGCGGAGATTGGAAGCCCAGGGTCCGGCGAAGGCAAAGCCACGATGTCTCCGGATGGCTTGGAGCTCTACTACTTGGCCGCCGAAGTTTTCGGTGTCGACGTCGCCCGCGTATTTCGCTCGGAGCGAGCACGCGTCGGCGACCCGTGGGGGCCTGGCACTCAGGTGGACAACTTGAGCGCGCCGGGCATTGAGACCTTCGACATGTTCTTGGCGCCGCACGGCCTCCGCGCCTACTTCTCTCGGCCGACGCTCGCGTCGGACCAGGACATTCTCGTCGCCGAGCGCGCGGACTTCCGCTCTCCCTTCGGCCCTCCCCGCACGTTGGATGAGGTGTCGATGGGCGTACTCCCGGAAATCGAGCCCATCGTCAGCGCCGATGGGCGTGTGATGACCTACGTCACGATCCCCGCCGTCGGTGCGACGAGACAGCTCTACTACGCGACGCGGGCGAGCTGGCGCGACCCATGGACGCCCCGCGGAGCCGTCCCCGGACCGTATTTCACCGAAGGAGACGAGTTTGAAGGCGCGGTCTCGCCGGACGCTTGCGAGCTTCTGGTGCGCCGCGGCCGCGACATTCGGCGCTTCGTCTACCGCTCGACGGCGGAGTGAGCCGACTCGCGCCACCCTCGTTGTGGACGACGCATCCGTCACGCGCTTTTCTCTAAGGGATGACGACCTCCAGCCTTCGCCCAGCGCCCATGGCCCCCTTTTCCGCAGCCGCGCTGCGAACTCTATCTTTCGCGGGCCTTGCGCTTTGTGTCGCGTGCGGCGACGACACGACCTTCGCTGACGCGGCGCCGGACGTCATCACCTTGGACGGAGGCGCGGCTGCCGACGCGGCCCCGGATGCGCTGACTCCGGATGCGAGCGGCGACGCCAGCATGGACGCGATGACGCCCGACGCGATGACGCCCGACGCGCGAACAGAGCCCGAGCCGGTGCGGGCTTTCCCCGGCGCCGAAGGCTACGGTCAGAACGCCCTCGGCGGTCGCGGCGGAGAGGTCCTGAAAGTCACAAACCTCAACGACAGCGGTCCCGGCAGCTTCCGCGAGGCCTGCGAAGCCTCGGGCCCGCGAACCGTGGTCTTCGACGTCGGCGGCCGCATCAACCTATCCTCGACGATCACCGTCTCCAACCCTTTCATCACCATCGCCGGACAACACAGCGCCGGCGACGGAATCACCTTGAGCATGGAGGGCACGCCCAACGAACCCGTGCTCTCGATTCAGACGCACGACGTTATCCTTCGTTACCTCACGATCCGGCGCTCGGAAAACGAGGTCTCGGAGACGAACTCAGACTGCCTCGTCTTGACGGACGCCCACGACGTCGTCGTGGACCACTGCTCCTTCAGCTGGGCGAGCGACGAGAACATCGCCATCTACGACTACGACGGAAACGGCGAGGCCAACACCTACAATATCACCGTTCAGAACAGCCTCATCGACACGGCGTGGGGCGGCAGCGACAAGGGCATCTTGGCGTCCGGCGGCATCGACCGGCTGACCTTCTACAACCTGCTCTTCACCAGCGTGGGACAGCGGCAGCCCCTGATCAAGAACCAAGAAGGCGACTACGTCACCGACGAGACCTACTTCGAGATCATCAACACCGTCACCTTCGAAGGCAAACTCCACGCGTCGTTTCCCAACAACGTCGAGGAGGCTGGGCTCAAGCACCTGAACTACATCAACAACCTCTGCATCGACTCCGGGTTCTCGCGAAACATGCTCTACGTCGACACGGACTTTCCCGTTTCGGTCTACGCACGCGGCAATATCAGCCCGCTTCGCACGTCCATCTCGGCGCCCGTCGACTGGGATGAAGAGTGGAGCATCATTCAGCCCGGCGGCGGCAGAGACGACGTGGAGAACACGCTCACGACGGACTACCGCGTGACGACGCCGGCGGACACCCCACTCATCCGTGATGGCGTCGCTTTGGCCCCCGCCGTGGACCTCTTCGAGAGCCTCCGAGGGCACGTCGGCGCTTCCCTTCCAACCCGCGACAGCGAAGACGAGCGCGCCATCAACGACGTCGTGACGCGCATGGCCACGGCGAACTCCACCTCCGGGACCTTCCCCGTTCTTGCCAGCGGAACGCCCGAAGCCGACGCCGACAACGACGGAATGCCCGACGCCTGGGAGGACGAACGAGGCCTCGACCCCCGCGCCGACGACAGCGCCGACGACCGAGACGGTGATGGCTACACGAACATCGAAGAGTTCCTCAACTCACTCTAGCTGGGCGGAGAAATGCCCGGAAAGGCACTCGCGCCACCCTCGTTGTGGACGTGACGCGAGGCCTAGGCTTCAATCTCGGAGTCGCCTTCTTGTGCCAGTCTTTGTCCCTCCCATCGAAAGCCAACCATGCGCGCCCTCGGACCCTTTCGTTTCTTGTCTCTCGCCGGCCTCCTGCTCTCCATTGCCTGCGGCGACGACGCCTCGGCGCCGGATGGCGGGGGCGACGCTGTCTCTAGCGATGCAGCGGCCCTCGACGGGCGGACGGCGGACGGCGGCGCCTTAGACGCGGGCAACGCGCTGGACTGTGAGTCCCTCGCCGCGGACAACGGCTGGGAGTTCTGTTCCGGCGATGCGCTCGGATGCAGCATCGTCTTCGAAGACAGCACAGGCTGCGCCGCCGCGTGCAGCGCCCTTGGCCTCGAGTGCGCGCAGAGCTACGACGACGACGCGGGCATGTGTGACTACCAGCGCGACGCTCCTGCATTGGGCTGCGCGGACACGGGACATGGGTCCGACTACTGCGTCTGCTCCGTAGGCGCCTCCGCGGACGCTGGCGTTGGTGGAGGAACGCGAGACGCCGGCCCCGGGGACGCCGCAACGATGGACGCCGCGAGCGGCGAAGGCCACGAGGCGCTCTTGGATGAGCTCGTCGGCTTCGGCGAAGGCACCACCGGAGGCGCCGGCGGCCCCGTCGTCCTCGTCACCAACCTCAACGACAGCGGCGCAGGTTCTCTGCGCGCCGCGGCGACGGCGGAGGGCCCTGCATGGATTCGATTCATGGTGAGCGGCGTCATCTCTCTCTCCTCGAACATCGAGCTCACGAGCGACAAGACCATCGACGGACGCGGCGCCGACATCACCATCACGGGCTACGGGCTCTTCGTTCAGGGCGGCGCTGAGAACGTCATCCTCAACAACCTCAAGTTGCGGGATTCGTCCAATGACCTCATCCGATTCTACGACGGCGGCTCGCATATGTGGGTTCACCACTGCGACCTCTCGAACGGCGGAGACGGCGCATTCGATGCCACGGACCGAACCTCCAACGTCACGGTCTCCTACACGCACATCTTCGACCACGACAAAGCGATGCTCGTCGGCGCCGGAAGCGACGATGGGGACGGCGAAGGCATGCGCTGGACGGGCCACCACAACTGGTACGAGGACGTCGTTCAGCGGCTGCCCTTCATTCGTTTTGGCCGCGCTCATTCCTTCAACAACCTCATCGAGTGGCGCAGCGGCACCGCCATGAGCGTCCGCCTGACGCCGGCGCAGATGCTCGTGGAAAACAACATCCTCGCGCCCCAGACCAACGTAGGCCACAAGGTCATCTCCGAGTCCGATGGCCGCGGCGCCGTTCGTTTCGTCGGCAACCTGGAGCGCCCACTGAGCGGCGACGAGATCGAGTTCACCGAGTTCATGCCGGACGCCGTCTTCGACGCAAGCGCGAGCTACGCCTACGAAGCGGAGGTCGCCGACGACGCACTCATTGCGCGGCTCCGCGCCGAGGCCGGGTGGCAAGATGTTCCTTGGCCCGAGTAGCAGCGCATCCCCCTGCCACTACATTCGCTTTGCGCTTCTCGCCCTGGGACTCATCGGAGCCTGGGGATGCCAAAGCGAGTACGACGTGCGCGTCCGCGTGAGCGCAGCGGACCTCGGCGACATTGTCCGAACTCAGGTCGCTGTTGTGCCGACGTGCTCCACGCAGGAGCTCGGCGGCGCGCCGATGAGCACCGTCCGCCTCGTCGAGTTCGCTCCGGGTGAGGCCGTTCCCGCCCTCGGAGAGCTCATGCCCGGAGACTACGGCCTCTACGCACGAGCCATGAACGCCCAGTGCCAAGTGGTGGCCGCGGGCTGCACGCCCATCGTCGTGGAGAGAGGCGGCGGGGGCCAGCTCGCCGTCGACATGTCCTCGCTTTCGCCCGCGGCTTTTTGCGACGTCTCCCGCACCTGCGTGCAAGGCGCGTGCGCCGGGTTTGACGCAGGCAGTCCGGACGCTGGCCAGGACGCTGGCGTATCCGACGCCCTACCCGACGCTCCGGCAGTGGACGCTCCGCAAGACGCGGCCATCGACGCCGTCGATGCCAGCGCGGGTGACGCCGGGACAGAATCCTGTGAGGACCGAGCGGGCGAAGCCGGCTGGGAGCTCTGCAACGATGACGCTGGCTGCGCCGTGATCTTCCGCGACGGAACAGGCTGCCCCGAAGTCTGCCGGCAGCTCGGACTCACCTGCGCTCAAAGCTACGAAGACGAGCTCGGCGCCTGCGACTACCAGCGCGACTTGCCCGCCCTGGAATGCGCAGACACAGGGCACTCCTCCGACTACTGCGAGTGCGAAGCCCCCTAGTGGCTACGAAGCGCTACTCCGCCGGGCGTACCCAGCGGTCGCGGTGTGCGTTGCAGCCGTTCTCCACGCACACACTCATCGGCGGCGGCAAACCGTCGGTCTGAATCGCGGCAAGCTCGATGGCGGCGAGGCCTACCTGAAGCGCCGCGAAGACAACGCCGGTCTGGTCCATGACGCTGACGCGAATCTCTCCTCCCAGGCCTGCGTCTTCGCCCTCGGCCGCCACGGGCACGTTCCAGACCTCTTCGCCCTGTTCGCTGTATCGCGTAACGCCGTTGTTGAGGTTCACCCACTCTCCCGTGTCAAACCACCGAGACCGCCCGAGCGTGAACTGCGCATGCATCGGAATCGGGCGAGGTTCCCCGGAATATGGGGGATCGAGAGCGACCAGCTGCCCGTTCCAAAAATGAACGGGCCCCACAGGAGAGAGCTGTGCGCCAGCCTCGCCACCCAGTCGATAGTGACCGTCGCTCGTGACGAGTAGAATCGTCTCAAGACTTCGGTCGTAGGTGTTGAACACCGAAAGAGACGGCGTCTGGGCGAGGAGTACGTTTGCCTCACCATCTTCGACGCCCGGAGGCTCAAATGCGTCGATGGAAAGGAGCTGGGGGTTGATGCGGTAGCTCCGCTGGGCACCGCCGGACACCACCACGCGTCCATCCGCATCCACGCGCAGATAGAAAAACCGGCCATCGCCAATGCCGGGGTCGATGCCCTCGTTGGTCAACGTCCACATGAGGCGCTCGCCCTGGCACGTCGCGTAGAGCTTATTGCCCGCCGTTGCGTAAACCATGCCCTGCGGGCCGACGGCCAGAATCGTGTAGTAGTTCAGACCGCTAAGAATGGCGCCGGCCTCAGCATTCTCCGCGGGCAGGAACCGGCGGTTTGGGTTCATGATGCTCAACCCACCGCGCGGCCCGTCCTCGGTATAGATCGCGCCTACCACGCGGCCGTCCGGGAGAGGAAGGAGCGGCCCGAGCCGCGACAGGATCTGTGGGTCATCCTCGTTGGCGCCCCCAGCGCGAAACCAGCGGCGCATGTGGCCGTCGCGAGAAAGCTGGGTCACGTGCGCGGCCCGCGGCCCACGCACCCAAATCGTACCGTCGGGACTGACCACAGGCTCGGACACGCCGGAATAATTGGACGCTGCCGCCCCCGAATAGAGTGGGTCTTCGCTTGGGCGGTAGCGCCAAAGAAGGCGCGGCGTGGCGTCGCCCGGAAGGCCGCGCGGCATTGGCTCCACCGCGGCCCAGTCCTCGCAGGGCTCCGTACTCTGGATGGTGATGATGGGCTCGTGACGCCACGGCGCTGGCGGGCCGGATGCGTCGCGCGCGTCCCGCGGGCCAACATCCGTGACATCAGGGTCTTCGGCGCGGGCATCCACATCGAGTGTCGCATCGTCGCCGCAGGAGATGAGGGCGAGCATCAGCAAGGCGTGGGCTACTCTGCGCACGTCACCTCCTCTTCCGAAGGAATGTACGCGGCAGGGTTGTTGATTCGGTCCATCTCGCTCACGTTCGTGGAAGCAAGGGGGCCACAGGTCCCGTTGCTTTGTGGCTCAGGATGAACCGGACGCAGGCCACAGCGTATCTCCGAGTCGTAGGGCGTAACCACGAAGTCGCTTGTGCCGGACGGTGCGTCCCGCCCCTCCGCGAGTTTCTGGCATGTGGACCATCGAATCTGCACGTAGTCGTTATAGTCACAGTAGAGCGTCGGGTGATGGCCCTCGGAGAAGGGAGACTGCGAAATGTGCGAGGGGCGAGGAGCGCCCGTGAAGTCCAGTGCAAACGATTCGCAGTACGTGCCCGTACAGGTGAGGTCGGCGGGACGGCCGGGGGCATAACCGGGAGTGTCACACGCGGAGCTCACCCCTTGGCCGGGGGGGCCGTCGCAACGCCGATGAAGATTTCGGTACGCCCGTAGACCTGGTGCAGAGGATGCTACGGCGCGATCGTCGTAGACGAGCGCCACGCCAGACTCGCTTCGCTCACCGGTCTCGAGTGCGGTGCTGTCCGGCGTGGTCCAGCTCCCGAAGCCAGGAAGAACAGTTCGCGTTTCGAGGAGAACGTTGTCGTTGTCGCGGTAGACGACGAAGAGTTCCGGCTCGGATTGGCCGGGTGGTGCAGGCGCAACAGCGAGCTCAATGTCCGTGCCGATCCCTTGAGTGGAGGGCACGGTGGTTTCGAAAGTCCAAGTGGTGCCTGCGCCGGCTCCCGCCGGCACACTGTAGATGTTGATGGAGCTGACGGAGCTATGCCTTGCCGCCAAGTACACTTTGTCGCCGTGAGCGACGGCACCCACGTCGCCGTAACTGTAGTGCGTTCCGCTGCTCAAGCTCGTCGTTACCTGGGAGGGAACTGACCAAGACGTGGTACCAGCCGGCAAGAAACGCTGTCGCAGGACCGAGCCGGAATCTTGGTAGATCATGAGAACACCCCCGTGCGGATTACTGGCGCTCAGGGGCACTTCCACCAGCGTGACGTCAACCTGGGTGTCCCACCGGACAGAGCCGCTTAGTGTACCTGATGCCTGCTGCGCGAGCGGGGGCCCGCCGAGAGCAATATCCATGGTTTTCCAGCCCAGCGTCGTTCCGTTTCGGTACACGAACACTAGGCCGGGGACAGTTCCGCCGCCGCTTTGAGCAGGCAGCAGCGTCGGGGCCATACTCACCGCGTCCACATCGCCGACGGAAAGGGGAAAAGCGTAGCCGAGCTCCATGCAGGGACCGTACGACCAACTACCGCCGGACTCGCTCGGAACAGTATCGCAGCGGCCATCGCTATTGATCGTGTAGAAAGCGGTGCCAGGCCAACCTGCGTCACCGTGGTAGTCAACGTACGCGAGAACGAGCGCATCTCCAGATATCGCCGCATCCATGTGGGAACCGTAGATGGACGTGTCTAGGTCCGGGTCGTTGTGTGACCTGCCCGCCGACTCGCGGGCGTTTCGTCCGTTTTCCTCGTTCCGATACTCGGCCCAAATCGTCGGCACCGGGTCGATGGCGCCGTTGAAGTTCCAATCGACATCTTCATTGAACTGTCCGTTGGGTAGGTTGTCCCAGACGTGGACCGTCGGGTCGCCTTCTCGCAAGGCAGCGACCGTCGCAGAAGGTGTCGCGCCAAAAGGGTCGTTTTCGTCGGCACCTCTTGAGCTGACCGCCCCCTCGACAGACGCGCTGGAGAACGCGAAGCTATTCGATTGTACGTTTTGAAAGCGATAGTTCATTCGCGAGGCATAATTAGGCCGGCGGTTTGCGCCATTTTCGAACTCAGCCGACGTTCCGTTTGGACCCCCGTGGCCCAGGCCCAGCATGTGGCCGATCTCGTGAATGTGGACCACGCTGCTGGTTCCCCGGTAGCAGTTCCCATTCGCCGCCCCCTTCGCTGACCCGTCCACCGCCCAGCGGAATAGCCACGCTCTCTCTGCAC
>JBGCFM010000266.1:0-12918 GCA_045106895.1 Polyangiales bacterium
GCGCTCTCGAAGATGGACTTCATGGTCAGCGTCGACCCCTACCTGAACGAGACGACGCGCCACGCGAACTTGATCTTGCCGCCGTGCTCGCCCCTCGAGCGTCCGCACTACGACCTCGTCTTCAACGCCCTCGCGGTGCGAAACGTCGCCAACTACTCGCCGCCTCTCTTCGAGACCGACGCGCCTCACGACGGCAACATCATCATCGGCATCCTTCGTCGCGTCTGCGAGCAGCGTCATGGACGCCTTCACCCCACGACGCTCAAGGTCCGCGCCCTTGAGCACACGCCCGTCGAACGACTCTTGGACGTCGGCCTGCGACTTGGACCCTACGGCGCCGGCGTCGCTGGTTTCAAACCGCGACGCATCGGCAAACGCGAGCTGGGCCCCAAAGGAAAGCTCAGTCTTCGCTACCTCAAGGACCACCCCCACGGCGTGGACCTCGGGCCTCTGACTCCGGCGTTCCCTGATCGCGCTCCGACCGGTCGCATCCAGATCGCGCCGGAAATCTACGGACAAGACCTCGCGCGCCTCACCGAGGAGGAGAGCAAGGTTGGCACCGGCATGCGGCTCATCGGTCGCCGCCAGCTCCGCAGCAACAACTCCTGGATGCACAACCTCCCTTCGCTGATGAAGGGCCGGCCTCGCTGCACGCTCCTGATGCACCCCACCGACGCGGAGCGCCTCGGCATCTCCACCGGTGATGAAGCGAAGATTGAGACGGACGTCGGCGAAGCGCAGGTCCCGGTGCAGGTGAGCGACGAGATCATGCCCGGCGTAGTGAGCTTGCCCCACGGCTTCGGTCATCGGCGAAAGGGCACGCGTCTTCGCGTGGCCGAAGAGCACGCCGGCGTGAGTCTGAACGACCTGACGAACCCCGCGCTCATCGATGCGCTTACGGGGAACGCGGTTCTCAACGGCGTCCCGGTCCGCGTCAAGAGCGCTTAGCGGCCGTCGCCGGGAAAAAAGAAACCCCACGAGCGCATTCGCTCGCGGGGTTCTTTCGAAGGTCCCTCGCCGCTATGGAGCAACGATGGTTTCGTCTCGGCCGAGGTCCGTAGTGATCTGAATCTCGTCGCCGCTGGAAGCGGCAAAAGGAGCAGAGAAGCTACCGTCGGAAGCCGCTGTCGTCGTTGCCGTAGCAGTCGTCGCTGCGTTCGTGAGGGTGACTTCAGCGAAGGGAGCTACGGTGCCGGCGGGCCCGCTGACCGCCCCAGCGTTGAAGTAGCCAACAACGGATGCGATTTCCGTAGCGGTCAGACCCGCGAAGTACTCAGCGGGGAACGTCGTCAAGACGAGGTCCATCTCCTCCGCCAGGCTGTCCATGTCGAAGTCGGTGGAGTTCTGGAAGCCAAAGTGGACGATGGACACCGTCGCGCCGGCGGGGATGGTCACGCTTGCGAATGTGTATTCGACGTCATCCTCATCTAGAACGGCTGTGGCACCGGGGTAGAGGAAGCCGAGAGCGGGGTCGCCGCCACCGCCATCTTCAACGCTCGTGTGAAAGCTTGCGTTGGATGGCCCAAATACCTCGTCACCGTCGGATCCGAGGTTGCCCGCGATGACCACGTCGACGGTGATGTCGTCGGCAGTGGTGTTGGTGAGTACCTCCAAGAAGCGCGCGAAACGGCCGGTCTCAGGAATGTAGATTTTGCGTGAGACCGTGAGTCCAATCTCGCCGCCGAGGTCTGCGACGTCCGGGAATACGACCTCTCGCCCATCCTCCGTCGCAGCGTCAGCGGCGAGAGCGTTTGGGTAGGTATCACCGTTGACGGTGAGCTCGAACATCCCGTCGTAGGAGTCGTCGGTTCCGTCGCTCATCTCTCCGTTGCTGCGGATGTCCCAGACCTCGTCGTTCTCTAGCTCAAAATTGAACGCGTCCACGACGCCCGCGGCGTCCGCTGGTGCGTCCGGCGCAGGTGCCGGGGGCACGGCGATGGCAGGGTCGCTTCCCGAAGCGTCGGCGATGGCTTCGCCGACGTCGATGCGTACCTGTTCGACGACGGCGTCGAGGTCACCGAGGTCCGTGGCGGCCATGGTCAGAGCGGTGTCCGCGGCGCTCACGAGATCGTCGATCTCATCGTTGCTGTAGTCGGACAAGCCGACGCCGTCTCCGCTTGTTTCTACAATCTGCGCGACGATGGAAGCGACGCCGGTGGTGGCGGGCGTGACGTCCTGGTTATCGCTGACGGCGAAGGCGACGAGGTCGCCGCTGTCGCTGCTCGCCGTGAGGCTGAGCCGAGAGCTTGCAGCCACGGGATTGATGAGATCCATCGAGAAGTCACCCGCAGCATCGGCATCCACGGCAGCGAGGGCGCCGAGAGGGTCACCGTCATCATTGAGGGCCCCAAGCACGACGAAGGACCCGTCCACGGCACCTGCGCCATCGGACACGGTGCCAGCGAATGTAGTCGTCATGAGAGCGGTGCCGTCCATGCCGTCCACGCCGTCCGTGCCGTCCGTGCCGTCCACGCCGTCCGTGCCGTCCACGCCATCCGTGCCGTTCACACCGTCCATTCCATCGGCGCCAGCGGGTCCGGCGCTGCCGTCACTACCGCAGCCGAAGCCGAGAGCACAAACCAAGCATAAACCTAATAATCTTCTCATTGATTCTTCCCCTTCTAGGCGCGAGCAACTCGCATAAGTGCGCAGTATATATTCAAAAATGCGTCCATGCTAAAAAATGATCGCGAATGTAAAGTTAAGTTTGGATGTACTGGGCTTGGCGTCGATGAAGGAGACGTACGCCGGGATCATGCCTATAGTCCCCGGGACATGTCAGACGACGCCCTCCGCTTCCTCGCCCTCGTCCGCAAAGAGCTCGGTGCTCGCGATGCCCGGCTCCAACTTGGTGGCGAGGTAGACGAACATGCCCTCGTTCATAGCCTCGAGGCCTTCGACGTCGTCGTGCTCTTTGACGAGGCCCCGGACGAGAGCGGGCGTATTGAGCTCCTCGCCCGCCTCGCAACGCTCATTGAGACCTTCGTACAGACCCTCGAGGAGGTCGCCGCGCCGGTCTTCCACAAGACGAACCACACGCGTACCGCCCTCGACGAAGCCCTCGAGGTTCTCATGGGCCAGGCGCATGCGCAGACGGCCTTCGTCGTCGACGACCACTCCCCGGAGATCTGGGGCTGCACTTTTGATCCACGGGGCCCAGAGAACTTAGACCAGGCCCGCGCCCTCATCGAGGTCGGCGCGCTCCTCGAGGGACGCGACTTCCCGAAGATGCTCGCCGAGGCGGAAGGCCTGAAGGAGGTCGATGCCGCCCTTCGCCAGCGAATCGAGGGGTTTCGTAGCGTCGCCGGAGATCGAACGCTCCGTGAGTGGACCACGCGCCTCCGTGCCTTCGACGCCATGGTTCATGTACGCCAGGAGCTCGAGCCGAACTCGGGCCGCACACGAAATGTGCGCCATGAAGCGAGCGGTCCTTGTATCGCCCGCTCCTTTGGCGGCGCCTACCACTTGGTCCTCGTCTTTGAAGCCGTGGACTTCTCGGAGCTTCACGCCGAAGCGGCGATGATCCACGCGCTGCCGTGGATCGCTAAGCTCACGGGCGCGTTGCCGCCTGTGGATCCCGGTGGCGGGCGCGTGCTGAAGATGCGTCACCTGCGACCCGTCTGAGGCCCGCAGGCAGCGCCTTGCCAACCCAGGCTTGCGAAGCCTGGGCGCGTGGCGCAACCTCCGCACCATGGCCCTCAACCTCGACTCCGTTGGCAAGACCACCGCCGCTCTCATCCACGAATACAACTGGAAGGACGTGGCGCTCTACGCCCTTGGCTGCGGCGCAACGAAGAAGGACGAGCTGGACTTTCTCTTTGAAGGTCGAGGCCCCAAAGTGCTCCCCACCTACGCCGTCGTGCCGACCTTCCCGGTCTGCGCGGAGCTCTTCGAGATGACCGGCGGCGACATGCTCGGCATCGTCCACGGCTCTCAGGAGATCAAACTCCACAAGCCCTTCGCGCCGGCCGGCAAGCTCACCACCGTCGGCAAAGTGGAGGGCGTCTACGACCTCAAGCGAATGGCTCAGGCGTTCTTCACCACGGAGACGCGTGACGAGAGCGGTGAGCTCGTGTGCGAGACCAAGTGGGGCATCATCTTCCGCCTCGACGGAGGCTTCGACGGACCGCGTCCACCGAAGACCGAGAAACACCGCACGCCAGAGCGCGAGCCGGACTTTGTCGTGGAAGAGAAGACCAGCCCCGAGCAGGCGCTCCTCTACCGCCTCAGCGGCGACCTCAACCCGCTCCACGCGGACCCCGCCATCGGCGAGAAAGCGGGCTTCGGCGAGCCGATCCTCCACGGCCTCTGCACCTTTGGCTACGCAGGCCGCGCCGTCATCGCCGAGTGCTGCGAAGGCGACCCCTCGGGTCTCGTTTCCCTCAGCGGTCAGTTTCGGCGGCCCGTGTGGCCCGGTGACACGCTCATCACGAGCGGATGGCGCGAGGACAAGCGAGTCATTCTGCAGACGCGCACGGCGGAGCGTCCGGAAGAGATGTCCTTCACGAACGCCCAAGCGACGCTTCGTTAGGATTCGGGTCCGCTCACTTCTTCGCGTAGGTCAGCGCATCTGTGATGCAGGCCTTCAGCGCATCCACCGGAATCGCTTCGTCGAGTGGCATCACGATGGCTCGGTTTCCCTCGAAGCGCAGCGCATCGCCGAACTGCGCGCGGAAGCCTTCCACGAGAGTGGTCGTGCAGATGAAGTACATGGCGCAGACCTCCGGCGTCTTGGCTTTCCAGCCGAGACGAATGGTGCTGCCCGACTTCGTCTTGGTCAGAAAGGCCGGCTCGCCCCACTTGAGCGTCTCGACGAGCTCAAGCTCGAGTTCCGCGGCGGTCTCGGTGATCAACGTGCGGAGCGCCTGCACGCGCGCGCGGGCCGGCGCCGGGTAGCTCTCTATCACTTCGTGCGGGGTATCCATGGCCTCAGTCTAGGGTGTGACGAAGACCCGTTTTGACATTCTGTGCGAAAGTCAGAGTCTCGATTGGCATCACTGGTTCCCCACGAGCTACTCAGGGAGAAGAACGAGATCCCCGACGGCCACGCGCGCAAGCTCCGCCCGGGTCTCCACGCCGAGCTTGCGATAGATCGTCTTGATGTGGGAGCGAACCGTTTCATTTCCGACGCCTAGTTCTTTCGCGATGGCGTGAGTAGTCATGCCCAACGCGGCGAGTTTCGCGGTCTCGCGCTGCCGGGGGGAGAGTGTTTTGAAGGGGTCCGCGGTGTCGTGACGATGCTCTAGGTGCAGCTCGTATTCACCGCCTTCGCCTTCGAGCCGAATCACCTCGACGTTTGCGGCGGGCGCTTCGGCGGTGCTCCAGGTCTCTTGCGAGCTCAGGTGTTTTAGCTTGGCCTTCATAACGTAGCCAGCGCACCACCGGACCAGGCGAAGACACGTTCGCGCGCTTCGTGGAGGACCAAGTGGCCAGCCTCCCAGACAACCTCGAGTTCGCTCTCTGGCGCGGCGTCGCGAATCGCTTCGCTCAGGATCATCGGCGTCGCCGCGTCGAGCTCGCCCACGAGAATACGAATGGGTACGTCGATGTTGCGGAGCTTGCTTCGCAGATCAGGAGCGCCCGTCAGGGAGCGAACATCCGCGGCGATGACCTCCGCTGATGCGGCCTTGAGGTATGCAGCGACGACCCGTCGGCACTTCTCAGCGTTCTTCTTGGCGTAGGTCGGCGAGAACCATAGGCCGACGAGCGTGTCGGTGAGATCGACACCCTGTTCAAGAGCGCTGGCCGCTTGGTTGAGGCCTTCGGCCATCTCAGCTTCGAGATGCGCGAAGCCACCGATGCTCAGGACGCCGGACAAAGAAGCGCCGTTCGCGGCCAAGGCTAAGGCTCGATAGGCGCCGCCGGATACGCCCAGGAGGACAGGGCGCTCAAGCGCATCGACGTAGAGTCGCAGCAGGTCGTTCGCTTGGTTCCAGTCGAAGTCTTGCACCGAGTGCCCATACCCGGGCATCGCGACGCGATGAACTTCTGCGTGGAGCGCCAAGAACGTACACATCTCGTCCAGGTCGCGTGGATCTTGAGGCGACCCGTGAAGAACGACGAGGGGTCTGCCTTGTCCCGATGTCCTGACCTCAAGCTTGGGCATCTCGGCCTCTTGAGTTCCCAGCATCACGATGGGCATGTTCTCGGCCGAGAAGACGACGCTTTTCCGGCGTCAAAACGCTGGTAAGGGAGCTCAAGCTCCTCGCGAAATCCCGGGCCCCCATGGCGCTAATCGTATCATGTGGTCCGTCAGTCGCGAGTTTCGCAACGTGGCGGGAAACCTCAATACCCGAGAGGTTTTCGTGTCGGATGCACTCGCACATCCGAAAGGGTGAGAGCCGAAACCATGTGAAAGTGACCCACGTGTTTCGAACCCCGGTGTTTCGAACCCCGTCGTCCTCATGAACGACGATGGCGCGTTTGGTCCGTCGCTAGTTCCTTCGGGGGACTTCGTGAACCGGGATCGTTTTTTATGATGAAGGGATGACGCGCTCTCTTCCCAGCACGAACCTGCGCGAGCGCGCAGCCGTGCATCAGGGTGCTTCAGTGCCTGCCACGGCGTTCGGTGGAGGCGTGATTCAGGAGACGTGTCGCGGAACACCAAGAGCCTACGACGTGTTCTACAGGTTCTCCGTGACACCAAGGGGCGTGAGCGTCGCGACTCTCGAGACCCTTCGTCTGCCGTCCGCCGCGCGAACCGACGGGCCCCACTCCATGTTTTTCAATCCGGCGATCAGTGGCGCATCGGGTGGCTTTTGTCACGCCTACCTTCAAGTGGACTGGCTTCACGCTGTCTTGCTGGGGACTCGTGTCCGAAGACCCAAGGCGCGCAAGTCACGCTTCCGAAGGTTCAGTCGTCGGCCCTATCAGCTTCCGGATTCGTCGGATCGCTCGACTACCGAGCAGCGCTAGGTACAGCTCGACTACCGGGCGGGCGCGTCAGCTCCACGTCTCATGCGACGAGCTGTTCGAGCTTCCGCTTTTCGCGTTCCAAGCATGACTACAAGCTCTTCCCGACGCGACACGCCCAGAAGGCGATACGCCGCCGCGAGGTGCTGTTTCACCGTGTGCACGGAAAGTGATAGCTCTTCGGCACATTCGTGGTTGCTCATCCCCAAAGACACGAGGTCCGCGACCTGCCTCTGGCGTCGAGACAAGACGCCGAGGGCGACGGAGCCAAACGTGCCCAGGGGGGCGTTGAGATAGACGAGCGACGAGCTGCCGTTGGCGATGATCACACCATCGAATACGTATCGACCGATGACGAGGCGGGCCGAACCGTTGCTGCGCACGTACGCTGCGGCGTCAGACACTCGCTTTCGCTGTCTGCGATCCAACCACGCTTCCGCCCCTCGGCTCGCCGCCACAATGCGCCCCTTCTCGTCGACGACGATGTGCGCCGGTGAGGTACGCAAGAGCTCGTTGTCTTGCCGGTGGCGGGCGCAGATTTTCAACGACCAATGGGTCTCTTTCGCCTGGGCCTCTCGAAGCGCCGCGTCGTCAAAGTTCTTTCCATCGCTCGCGCGCAAAAGACCTAGCCATCCGAGGCAACGCGCGCCGTCATAGACGAGCATTCGCAGCGTGTCGTTGACCTGCGCCTCTCGATAGAGACATCGGGCCTGCTCAAGGACCTCCGTGCTCCCTCCCCGTGTCGCTATCTGCATGGGGAGCGCAAAGGTATTGATGTGATGAGGAACCGGCGTGGAGGGGGTCCAAGAGGAGGTGAGGGGCCTGCCGACGGCCGCGCTTCGGAGGCCCTCGACCCGGTCCTTCTCGCCCAAGATCGTGTCCTCGGCAATACGAGAGACGCCATCGAGGCTCTGAGTGATCGGCATCCACGCGGCAATCGCCGCGTCCAAGCTGCATTGGAAGCGCCCCAGTTCTTCCTCAAAAGTACCCACCATCGACGACCCTCCCCAAGAACCCTAGACCGGTACTCGTATAACGAGTCCGATCTCGCTTACAATGGGATGAATCCGTACATGCGCCGAAATGACCTAATTGGAATCGTGGAGGCTTGCTACCGCCTCGATACGAGCGAAGAAGAATGGCTTCAAGAGGTCGCTGAAGCGCTTGAGGGTGTGATCCGACCCGAGTTTGGACTGCTCGCCTACTACATGTCCGATTCGAGCCGAGGACCAAGATTCGACAATCCCGTCTTCGCCGGAGCGAACTCTTCTTTGAACATGCTCGACCGCTTGAAGTCGATGGCAGCATTGTTGGATGGGCGAGACGTTCGAAGACCAGGAGTTCTAAAGTGGGCTCAACTGAAACTCTACCGACAAGTCGCGAAGGTGGTGATGAACGCACCCGCCAGCGCCGTCACACTCGCGGATGTACCCCGCGTCGGACCTAAATGGCTCTACACGCTAGGCGCCCCAGTGTCGGATGTGTATTGCCTGCTGAGCCGCGATATCGATGGCCCCGCCGTCGCGTTCATGGGTGGCCTTGGCACAGTACGGACATTCTCTGCCAGCCAGCGCAGGTCGTTTCAGATGCTCAGCGCGCACGTAAAAGCTGGCCGAAGGCTACGGGATCGGATTCGAGGTCGATCCGTGTCCGAGCTTTTGGATTCAGCTGCGAACTCCCCAGCGGACGCCGACGCTCAACTACTAACGGGCGGCAGCGACCTGCAGGACGCCCTTGGCGCACACCAAGAGACCATCGGGACAGCTCAGATGAGACGTTACGGCCGTGACGTCGAGGCCCTCACGGCGTGGACGACCTTGGTCCAAGGGTACTGGACCGTGGTGCAGCATGCGGACACGGACGGGAAAAAGTTCGTCATCGCGCATCGAAATCCCGAGCACGCCAGAGACCCGAGAGGATTGACGGCCATGGAGACTCGAGTCGCGGGGCTCGCGGTCCGAGGCTTCTCCGACAAACTGATCGCCTACCATCTCGGCGTAGCGAGCAACACCATCGCGACGCATCTGCGAAGGTCCGCTCAGAAGTTGGGCGTCACCTCGCGCACTGCGCTCATTCGTCACCTTCAGCCATGGTTCTCCGTGAGCGTAGAGCCGACCGAGCACGATTGGCGCTGGCTGGGTGATGACACGGCTATGCACGTGTTGAACATGGAGGCGAAGGTCTCTCGCAACGAACTGTCCGGCGCCGAGGAAGACGTCCTTGAACGGCTCCTTGACGGCGCGACCTACAACGAAATCGCAGATGCCCGCCGGACCAGTCTAGGCACCGTTCGAAAGCAAGTGGAGTCGGTCTATCGGAAAGTAGGCGTACGCTCGCGTGCCGAACTGGCTGCTGCTGCGGGGGGCACGGGGCTCGTCCCGCCGGAAACGCACTAACCAGCCGCTTGCCCAGCTTTGTCCGCGGATGTTTTTGTTGCTAAGCGTCATAGGTGGGAATCCGAACAGCCAGCACCCTACTCATCGCTCTCTTCGCGTGCGCGTGCGGCGACGATGTGGACCCACCTCAGCCATCCCCTCCAGACACAGGCGCAGCCGACGCCGGCGTCGTGGCGGACGCGGAGGTGGCGGACGCCTGGTCACCCTTCGATGTTTCCCTTGGGCCAGATGCCTCCGCTCTAGAAGATGCTGCGCCCGTCGACGTAGGGCCGGACGTGGAGTCTCCACTGCGCGTAGAAGTCACCATCGATGTCGAAGACTTCGCGCACTTCTACGAAGACCCAGAAGACCGCGACTTCGAACCCGAGGTCAGCGTCGAGTTTGAAGGCGACGAATACGACGACGTACAAATGGAAGTCCACGGAGGATACGCCCGCCGATTTCCGAAGCTCTCGTTCCGCTTTCGCTTCGACAACGACGAGCCCCTGAGCACCGACGCCTTCAGCGGCGACGAGATGGAAGAACACCGCCGCGTGGTCATGCAGGCCAGCTGGGTCGACCCGACCTACTCGCGCAACTGCCTCACCTTCGAACTCATTCGCGCCGAGGGCGGACTCGCGCCGCGCTGCAACCACGCGGAGCTCTACGTCAACGGCGAGTATCACGGCTTTTACGTGCTCTTGGAGCGCGTCGATGAGGTCTTCCTCGAACGCAACGGGCTCAACCCCGATGGCCTGCTCCTCAAGGCGGAGAATCACAGCGCGAACTGGGCGGACAAAGAGCGCTTCATGGACGGCATGGCCGTGAAGGGGAACGAAGACGCCGACACGGCGCCCTACGCCGAGCTTCTGGAGGCCCTGAGTGGAACGCCACTCGAGTATGAAGCGTTCCAAGAGGAGGTCGCCTCCCGCCTGAACCTGGGCGATTGGATGCTCTGGCAGGGCGTGCACACGCTCGCGGACAACCGCGATACGTTCACGAAAAACTATTATCTCTATCGCGACCCCGATCTTCCTTTCAGCCGCTTCCGTATCATCAGCTGGGACGCGGACGCGACCTGGGGAATGAACTGGGACGGAATGCTGGTGGAACCAACGACGATGGCGATCAACGGGCATGACCCTTTCTCCCGTCGAATCCTTCGAATCGAAGAATACCGAACCACCTATCTGGAGACCTACGCGCTCCGCGTGGAAGCGCTGACCTCGCAGGAGAGCGCCGTGCTCGCCCGCCTCGACGAGCAGCACGCGTTTCTTGAGCCCTTCATCGATCGCGACCTTGAAGAGTGGGATCGCGGGCTCAACTCCGCTGACCTTCATGAAGCGCTCCGCACGACGGTGCAGACTCGTTACGAGATCATGGCCGAGGTCGTGTTCACCGAGCAGGAAACGGAAGAACCATGAGACGACCCCGAATCGCTGGCGACGCTCGCGAATCTACCGCATCAAACGTTATGTCTCTACGCGCCCTTCCTCTCCTCGCGTCCGTCTTCGCTGCGTTTGTCGCCCTCTCGGGATGCACGCCGGAGGAACCCTACCGCTGCCCGGAGGGCGTTCAGTGTCTCGTGATCACCGAGATATCCGCCGCAGGGACCGAGCACCTTGACGACGATGGCACGGTGCAAGACTGGGCGGAGATCTACAATATCCACGACCAGGCGATGCCCGTCGGCGGCTACCAGCTCACGGATGGAATGGGAGAAGCGGGCTGGCGAATTCCAGAACGCGTGCTTCAGCCCGGTGAGTACCTCGTGGTCTTTCTCTCGCGGAAAAACCGCCGCGGCGAGACGCTTCACACGGACTTCGCCTTGGACGCGGACGGCGAGTATCTCGGGCTCATCGCGCCTGATGGCGCCATCGAGTCGTCCATCGACACCTACCCGGAGCAACGCTTTGGCATCAGCTACGGCCGCGCCTTCGCCAGTGGCGCTCCCACCGAAGACCTTCGCTTCTTCCCTTCGCCCACGCCCGGCGCCGCCAATGGCGCGGGCACCACGGACATCGACCTGCCGGAGGTGCGCTTTGACCCGCCGGGCCAGACCTTCACCGGTTCCTTGATGCTCACTTTGAGCACCGACGACGAAGATGATGACGACGCGGTGATTCACTACACCCTCGACGGCACGCTGCCCGATGAGGCGTCCCCCGTCGCCGATGGCCCTATCGAGATCACCGGGCCGGTGACGGTCCGCGCTCGCGCCACCGACGACTCCTTCACGGGACCCCTCGCCGGCGAGAGCTATTTGCGCGTCACTGAGAATGTCGCGGCTTTCACTTCGGACTTGCCTGTCGCCATCGCGCGCTTCCCGGAAGCCATCGACGCCTTCGACGAGGTCCGTCCAGGTGAATACTACGAAGGCATCATGAACATGTTCGTGCCGGGCGACGATGGTCGTACCATGCCCGTTGGCATCCCGTCGTTCGGCGGCGAGGTCGCCTTCCGTGGCCGTGGGTACTCGAGCCAATGGTTCGACAAGAAGCAGTTCACCATGGAAGCGCGAGACCTCATCGGTCAGGACCGCGACGTCGAGCTCCTCGGGATGCCCGCCGACGGAGACTGGGTGCTGAACGCGCCTTGGTCCGACAAGTCGCTCATGCGGAATCGCTTGGCTTTGGGGCTCGCCGCGGGCCTCGGGGGCTGGGCTCCTCGCACGGAGTTCTTCGAGATGTTCCTCGCCGAAGAAGGTGAGGTCGTGACCCAAGCGGACTACGTCGGCGTGTATCTCGCCATCGAAAAGATCGAGCGCGGAAACGACCGCATCGACATCGACCGACTGGGCGCAGACGACGACGACATCACCGGTGGATACATCGTGGTCATCGACCGCGTCGACCCTGGTGACCGTGGCTTCCGCTCCAGCGGAGGCGCCTACATGGCCTTCGTCGAACCGAGCGAAGAGCGCATCACAGATCCACAGCGCGAGTACATCGTCGGCTACATCAACGAGCTCGAAGAGCGGGTCGAGCGCGCAGACTTTGGTGCGTACGAAGAGCTCATCGACGTCGACTCCGTCATCGACCAACACCTGCTCATCGAGTTGACACGAAACGTGGACGGTTTGCGGCTGAGCACCTACTTGTACAAGGACCGCGGCGGCAAACTGCGCATGGGTCCTGCTTGGGACTACAACCTCTCCATGGGCAACTCCGCCATCCTCAATGGCTGGACGACGAACGGTTGGCAGCACGCGCAGTTTGACGCCGAGCCTCCAGCGACGGAGATGTGCAACTGCCCGGTGACGACGTCCTCGGAGTGCGAGGTGGGTTGCGCCCCACTTTGGATCAAGCGTCTCTTCATGGACCCCGTGTTTCAAGCTCGCTACCGCGCGCGCTGGGCTGAACTCCGTGATGGCGCCTGGAGCGACGCGAACATCCTCGGCTCCCTCGACGCGAACATCCTTGCCCTCACCGAGTCCCAAGAACGTAACTTCGCGCGCTGGGACGTCCTCGGCCGTCGAACTTTTGGAAACCCCCCAGACTTCATCGCGGCCACCTGGACGGAAGAGCTTGAGTACCTTCGCAGCTTCCTCACCGGCCGTCTGGCGTGGATGGACTCTCAGCTCCTCGACTGAGTTTGCCCCCGTTTCCGAACTCCCGTTTCTTGAATACTT
>JBGCFM010000267.1:0-30262 GCA_045106895.1 Polyangiales bacterium
CACCTCGGTGAGAACCTGAGCGGCGGCCTCTTTCGTCAGGCAGGTCGCCTGCCATAGACTTCGATGGTCGCCGGCGCAGATTCTCTCCCGTAGCTCCGCGTCGAACTCCGGGTCCTGCGAGTCCTTACGAAACTTAGGCACCTCCTTCTTCTGAAAACGAATCACCTCTTCGTACTCGAGCAGAGCGGGAGCCGGGACCTTTTTGGCCCGCGCCTTCTTGACCTTCCTTTTTCCCGAGGCGGGCTCCCCGACCTTCCACGGAAGCGACGCAAGAAACGCCTGCGGGGGCGCCTGCGGAAGCGGGTGCAGTTTGCTTAGGTGCGCATCAACCAGCGCCGCCGATGCCCCGAGCAGTTCGGCTTTGGCCACCGCCTCCGGGTGTGCACGCAGGAGCCCTCGGAGAGCTTCCTCGGCGGCCTCTTTTTGCTCGCGCTGCTTGGCGCCCTCGCCGAGTTCCGTGATCCATTGGGCGAAGGCGACGATGGCCTGCGCGGGCTTCGACCAGAGTCGACGCACCGCAAGTTCCGCGGCGTGGTGTTTAAACAGCAAACGTACGCACGCGTGTGCGGCGTCTTGGCCCTCGCACTTCGCGATGGCCTTGGTCACCTTCTTTACTACACCGGCGTCGGTCCAGTAGTCGCAGATTCGAGCGCGGAGCGGTCCGCACGCCAGCTCTCCGAGGGACTCCGCCTGTTCCAGAATTGGGATGTCACGAAGTCGCTCTGTCGCGACGTCGACGCCAGGCATGCAAGCCAGGATGTAGAAGTGCGCTCGAAAGTCGGGCGCGAGTGGATGAACGAAGACGCCGGCACGCTTCTCATCGGTCGTCAGCAAGTCCAAGCCCGGAAACGACATCGCGAGGGCATATCGCAGAGCAGCCGGCGCCCCCTCGGCGAGTCGAAGGGCGCACTCCTGAGTCGCGGCGAAGGCCGCTGCGTCTAGCTGCGCCAGCTGCCGACGGAACGCCTGCCATGCGCCCATCTCCAGACCTTGATGCACCTCACATTCGCCAAACCCACGGGCTTCATCATAGGTCCGCTCGAAACGTGACGAAGCGACGAGCATCTCCGTTGCAAACGCCGGATCCTGCGCCATCCACACGTGGATCACATCTTCGCGGTGATCTTTGTCCGGGTACGAATAGTAGTCGTGCAAGAGCAGTCGCAACGGTTCAAGGCCCGGCTCGCACAACGAAGGCGTGTCGCTCGCATACGACGCAGCGACGGGCGCGATTCGCTGGAGCGCAGACTTGGAGAGCTGCGGGTGATTCTTCGAATAGTGCGCCTTCAGACGCGCCCACGAGTCCGCCACATCGCACATACGTTCGACGCTACACTACTAAGCTCACGAACGCGGCGGTTTAGCGCCAGCGTCCGACGATGGTGAAACCCGAGCGTTCGATCGTCGTTTCTTGGGTCAGATGTTTGGCCCCCACGAGCACCCACATCTGTCCGATGTACGCCGAGAGGTAACGACAGAATTCGTCGGTAAAAGGCTCGACGCCGGTGAGGCGCCCGCGCGCCGAGTTGGGACTCAAACGCACCACCGTCCACTCGCCGGTGTCGTAGAAACGACTCCAGTAGTCGCCGGACTTCTCGAGAACGTAGGCCGGATTGGCGAGACTCAAAAAGAGGCGGTGAATTCGTTTGAGGTCTTGGTTGGCTTCGAAGACGCCGATGACATCAATGAGCGAGCCATCACCCGTGCCAAAGAAGTCATCGATGGACCGAAGCAATCGATGCTGAAGCGCGAGCTCGTACCAGCCAACGGGGACCAGGCCGAGCAACTCAAGGCGGTCTTCCGTGCTCATGGACTCGAGCAGCGAAGTCCACGCTGGGCGGCCGTGGTTTGCGACGACCCACGTTCGCATATGGTGCATGTTGGAGCCTTTGGCGCGACCCATGGGCGACGGTACCACGTCTGATTAAGCAAGCGGCTCGCACCTCAGTTCAGCGCTACGACCGATCCTCTTTCAGCACGTAGACGTCCCTCAGCCCTTGGTCGTCAAAGCGAAGAGCCAACACAAAGGTGGCGGACGCGGGCCGGATGTCATCCAAGACTTGGCGCAAACAGTCGCTGATGGCTCCGCCTGTGCTCGTCGCCCCCGGGGCATCAAGCTGGGTCCAGTGGCGGGGGCGTGAGTGCTGCGCTGGGAAGCACGCGCTCAAGCGCGATGCTCGTGCGCGCGCTGCCATACTCAGCGCGCGCTCTTGGGGCCGCATGCTCGAGGCAGGGGTGGGGTTTCCCCACGGGTTGAGCACCTCGTTGAGCGCCCAAGCGGGGATTTGTGCACCCAGCGCTCGCAAGGCGACTCGGTCGCCGCGAACCATGAGAGGCGCAGGTCGCGTCGCGGTGCGATTCGTCGCGTCGTCCCAGGGGTTGAAGACCTCTTGGGCTTCGGCACCGGCTACGCAACCCACCATCATCAGAACTACAAGGATGTGCCTCATCGACGGAAGCGTAGCAGCTGTCGGGGCGCGTCGAAACTCTGCCTCCGGCGCCTTGCTGTCTCTTAGCTATCGGCAGAAGCGGATGAATCGCAGATCGTTCGCGCGATCCTCACGATGCAAGAGGTAGACGTAGCCGCCGGGGCCCGCCGCCATCGTGTTGAACTCGCCCACCTCGTCCGTCGCTTCGAGGACCTCCTCGCCCGCAAAATCGCCGCCGTTATTTCGACGCGCGTAGAGTAAGTCGTTGGCGGTTACGAGCACTCTTCCGACGAGGCGCCTTGTGCGGTCACGGCTCGCGATGTGCACGTCCCCGCGAGTGTCGACGGCGATGGCGGCGTGATCGCCACGGTCTGGGCCCGCGATGGGCCGCTCCAGAGTCCACAAACCTGCGGCGGGGCGATAGGCATACCCAAGGCCGCCACCATCGTTGAAGGAAAGGTGGACTCCGCCTTCGGCGTCCGTTGCCATGGACACGAAGCCGCCAACGTCTCCCGTCGTCGCCACCGTCGTCGGCGCCCCGAACTCGCCACCGAGGGGACGAAACGCGTAGCGCAGGTCGCCGGCGCTGTCGTCATGCCACGCCAAGTGCACGCCACCGGCGGCGTCCATTCGCATGGCCGTGTAGCGCCCTTGGGAGCCCGCCGTGTCGAAGGCCCGCAGAGCCCATTCGGTCTCGCCTTCGGCTCTCGTGGCCAGCTTCAAGTCGTTGGCGCTCGCGTCCCGATACGCGATGAGTACGGTTCCCGCCGTGTCGACGACGATGCTCGTCTCGTATCCCACGTTCGCCGTATTATCGACCTCGCTGAGGGTCCAACCACCAGCGCCCGCGACAGCGTGCATGAGGCGCGAATCGCTGCGGTCGAAGAACGCGATGTGGGGTGTGCCGTCAGCGGCCAAAGCGATGGAGTTGTGTTCACCGACGCTCCCTTCGGTGGCCACATTCTGCGCTCGCCACACTCCGCCCCGCGGCTTGTACGAGTGCAGGAGGTCTCGCTCCGTCGCGAACTCATAGACGATGTGGGTTCCACCTTCGGGGCTCACCGCGAGGGCCGTGTAGCGACCGGAGCTGCCCGTGGCGTGGACGGGTTCACTCAGCCAGCCCGTCGCTCCCGGCGCACGATAGCTGTAGTAGAGGTCGCCGTTGCTCCCATCATAGTAGGAGATGTGAACGCCTCCTTCGGCGTCTGTGTCGACGCTCGTTTCAACGCCCACGTTCCCTGTGGAGTCGACGGTCTCGATGACCCACGCTTCCCCCGGTCGACGCTGCGCGTACTTGACGTCATCCGCGCTCTCGTTTCGGTAGGCGATATGCAACGTCCCGGATACGTCGATGTCCAAGTCCGCGTATCGCCCCTGGTCCGACTCCGCGTCGACGGTTTCGATGGTGAACTCACCCGCGCCGGAAGCTCGGTATGCGTAACGCAGGTCACGATCGCCCACGTGGTGGTACGCGATGTGGATGCCGAGTGCATCGTCCAGCTGCAGGGAGGTGTACTCACCACCGTTGCCTTCAGCGTCGATCGTCTCGTCGGTCCAAGACCCCTCGACGGCACGAATGGCGAGGTTGAGGGTGTTGTCCGAAGAGTTCCGGTACGAGACGAAGACGCGGCCATCTGGCGCGACATCGATGGAGCTGTGTAGCCCGACTCGCCCATTGGAGACCGCAATCTCAGCTTGCCAAAGGCCGCCCGCAGGTTTGTAGGCGTACTTGAGGTCGTCTCCGCTCGGAGCGAAGTAGCTCGCGTGGACGCCGCCGGCGGCGTCCACAGCGATGGCCGGTTGCTCGCCCACGTTCCCCATTGAGTCCACCACGGCGCTCGTCCAGCTTCCGTCCGCGTCGCGGTAGGCATATCGCAGGTCGCGATTCGTCGTGTCCCAATGGAGCACGTGAAGTCCGCCGCTCGAATCGGAGGTAACGGCCACGTCGCGACCCACGGACCCTGCGGTCTCGACAACCTCGGTGCTCCAATAGCCGGAGGGCGGGTGGTAGGCGTAGCGGAGGTTGTTGCTGCTGGCGTCACGGAAAGACGCGTGGAGTCCACCGGCGACGTCCACCGTGAGGTCCGCGTCGAGTCCGATGTTGCCGCGCGTCTGGGCCACCTGGATAGAACGTTCCCCGAAACACCCGCAGTCTTCGTCCAGCTCGCCATCGCAGTCGTCGTCGATTCCGTTGCAGGTGTCGATGCTCCCCGCGCCCGCGCACCCGCAACTGCCCGCCATGCACATGCCCGCGACGCCGCAATCGCTGCCGTCTTCCAGGGGTGTGTTCACGCAAGCGCCGGCATCGCAGCGATCGCTGGTGCACTCGTTGTCGTCGTCGCAATCGCCGCAGGTGACGTCGGGGCCGGCGTCCTCCCCCACGTGTGCGTCCACGCTTGCGTCCGTAGACATGCCGGCGTCCCCGGCGAGTGGGCGGCAGCCTTCTTCGGGACTGCACCACTCACCGGGACCGCACTCTTCGTTCTGCGCGAGCATGAAACACACGCCGCCATCGCAGCGCGGCGTGGCGCAATCACTCGCGGCGCTGGGACAGTCACTGTCGACAGCGCAAGCATCCGGCGGGCAGAGCTCAGGGGTCTCCACGGTGCACTCCGGCGAGACGCAGACGCCGCCGAGACAAGAGGTGTTCGGGTCGCCATCCGCGAGGGGGCAGCCAACGCCGCCGCAGTCGCGTGTGATGACAACCGTTCGAATCGCCGTGGCGTCGACGAATACGCGACTAAGTCGGTCCGCGAAGACGTTGCCGCTCGCGTCCAAAAGCTCCACCAAGACGGTGTGTTCACCGAGGGGGACGTTGATGCTCGCGACGCGAACACCGCGTAGAAAGTCCTGGCCTGCTTCAGTGCGAAAATCCTCGCGTCGAACGAGGCCTTCGTCGCCGCCTTGGATTACCTCCGTTCTCACCCGAGAGAACTCCTGGCCCGCGACATAGTCCGTCTTCAAGTCGATGAAGAGCATGTCACCCTCGGCGCTGCTGCAAGACATAAGTCCCAACAGAATAAGAGGCGCGACCAAGACCCTCGCTAGCGCGGATGTACCCACGAGAGCAAGGGTAACACAGCGGCTTCACTCCTCGTCGAGAGGACCGCCGTCGAAGGTCAGCTGATCTCCGCCCGCATCATGAAAGCGAGCGTCCGGCGTTTGTCCCAGCACGGTCACAAACAGGAACGAACCCAGGGGGGCAACTCAAGGGCGCTTCTGTGCACTTGCAGCCACCAAGACTCTGCACGGACACGCAGAGAAGAATGGCTTGAAGCGCTCGTCGAAGTTCCACCCCCTCACCATATCACTCCCGACCCTCCGTATCCTCTTCACCTTCGGACATGGACCGGGCCTCCACGTGATAGCGTGCGCCGACAGCGAAAGGCAGCACCGATGACCCACTCAAACGAACTTAAGCCCAACACGTTCTTCATCGAAGTCTCTGGGTCCGGGCTCCCCGAGGTCGATGGGCTCTTCGTCCCGTCCACGGCGCCGCCGGTAAAGTCCGAGTCCGGCAATATGTCGAGCCTCGGCTACTGGAACGGGCGCATGGCGTGGGACCGCGCCGATGGGAAGTGCGAGCGTAGCCCGGCCATCTCCTACTCCGAGACCTACCAGTCCTGGCGAATCTGTCGCCTCGATGGACACCTCGCCTACGACGCCACCTGCCAAGACGAGATGCCGCCGGTGGACCGCGAGTGGCACGTCTATAAGAAAGGCGTCGCGCCTGCGCCGAAGGTCGTCATTCATCACTCGGACCCGCGCCTGCCTTGCCCCGCGCCCAATGTTGTCTTCGTCCTCGGCGGCCCCGGGGCTGGCAAAGGCACCATGTGCGAGCTCGCGGAAAACCAGCTCGGCTGGACGCATCTGTCCACCGGCGTTCTCCTACGCGCCGAGCGCGACAAAGGCGGAGACAACGCCAACGTCATCAACGAGCTCATCGAAGCCGGGAAGCTCGTGCCCAACGAGATCGTCGTCACATTGCTCAAGGACGCCATGGAGACGGTCACGCGCACGACGGGCAAAACCAACTTTCTCCTCGATGGTTTTCCGCGAAGCTTGGACAACCTCGACGCGTGGTACGAGATCTTCGGACGCGAGACGGAGCTGCCGGAGATGCTCTACTTCGAGTGCCCCTACGAGGTGCTGGAGCAGCGCATCCTTGGGCGCGCGAAGTTCTCCGGCCGCAAGGACGATAACGTCGAGAGCATGAAGCTGCGCTTCGACACCTTTAAGGCGGAGACCTTGCCCACGGTGGAGCTCTTTCAGTCCAAGCAGAAGTGCACCATCATCGACACGAGCCAAGAGCGCGCGGCGGTCTACGCTGTGGTGAAGCAGCACCTCGCTGACGACACGGAGCCCGCGTTCCTCGAGCAGCCACTGACGGAGCACTCGGAGAAACTCCTCGGCCTTCGGCCTTGGAAATAGGGCCTTAGAGATAGCCGCCGCCAAATACGAGGGCGGCACCCAAGGACTCTCGCGAAGAGAGTGTCCATGGCGGAGATGCTCAAGACACGCACACTTGGTTTCGTCTTCGCCCTCTTCGCGCTTGCCGCCTGCGAGCCGGAGGCAGAGCCCGTCGGCGGGACCTGCGCGAGCTATGGCGTGCCGTGTGTTTGTAGTGACGGACGACAAGCCTGCGCGCCGCATTCCAACCAAAACATCTGCCCTTGTGGCGACGAAAGCGGCGAAGATGAAGTCCTGCCGGCTCCGACTCGGGCCCCGACGAACTTCAGCGCGTGCACGGCCGACGAAGAGTGCGTCACCTACCGTTTCCGGTGCTACACGCGGGCTGTTCATCGCGATCACCTCGCGGAGTTCCAGCAGGTCGAGCGCTTGATCGAGTTTCAAAACTGCGAAGACCCCGAGGACGGAGTGTGGCCCGCGATCCGCGGCGTCTGTCGTGACGGCGCCTGCGTCGTCGTCGAAGACTGACCTCTACTACGAACGCGACTACGAGCCCTGCAGCTCACGAACGCGGCGGTTGAACACCTCGGCGAGCTGTCCTTGTGCCTCCGCGGCGACAAGCTCATCCAATATCGTACTCCGCGCGCCCCCACGAGCGAGTGCTGCGGTGTACCAGCGCAGCGCCGAAGAAACCCCGGCCACCATCCGCTCAAAGCTCTCCGGTGTGTATTCAGGGTGTTCAATGGCATGCGACGCCATTCCGAAGAGGCTGCCCATCGTGGTGTTCGCGTTCAGCTGATCGCTCCCTTCACCACGATGTTCCATCAACTCTCCGAGCACGTTTGTGATGGTCACGCTCACGTCCGGCGATTCCGTCAACCAGCCAAGAAGTGTGGCACGCACCGACAACTCCAAGTTCATGCCGATGCGCGGATCAAACGGGTCTCGTTCATACCAGCGAATGAACGCAGCCAGCTGCGCGAGCGCTTCTGGGGAAATCGGCTGACCCAGCGGCTGAATCAAGTGAATCAAACGCTCCGCCGGCACGGGCGCAGGGTCCGTCCGCGCGTAAGTTGCCAGCTGCGCGTCCGCGCGCGGTCCGCCTTCGGGTCGGCTCATCGTCGACTGCGTTCCCACCGCCGTGGGGCTCGCGCATGCGGCCATTAGCATCAAGGACGCATAGTTTCTCACCATCATCAGAAGTCCTCATCGGGTTTGCCGGCTGTCTCGCGAAGAACCGTCCGTTCATTCATCGGCGCTCACCAACCAAACGAGCAGGTCACCAAGCTTGTCGATGTCTACGACCTCCGTGCTCAGCTCGGGAATCGAGGTCCAGTGCTCTTCAATGTCGTCGCGAAAGCAGTGGATCTTCGTTTGACGGTCCCTCGGAAAAACGGCGCGCCACGGGTCGTGTTCGTTGTCGTACCAGATTCCGAGGACGCAGCTCTCGAACGCCGAAACGAAACGGCTCTTCTTGCGGAAGCTCTCGTCGGAAAACTGGCGCGCCCCCTCTCGCGTCGACGCGCGAAGCTCGAAGAGCGCATAGGTTTGCCCGACGAAGACGGACAAGTCGCACGGGACGGTCTCGCGAAGCGACAACGAAAAACTGTAGCTGTTCTCCACGTCACGCGCCCATCCGTGCCAGCCACGAATACCGATGCCAATGCTCCCTGACTTGCCTTCGATGGTCCGCGCCGGTGACCAAGGAAGATACAGCGCGAGCGCTGAACGTTTCTGTGAATCAGCGGAAGCGGCGAGCGCGGCAAAGGCGCTGTGGACCTCTTCGACCCGGGCGACGAGCATGAACGCCGGGGTCATCCCCATGTCGAAAGCTCCTGCCCTTCGGCCAGCGTCATCGGTCTCGGCACGAGAGACCAAAGAGCATGGTGCTGTTGAGTGGTTCGCCTCGTTGACCCACGGTGTGCGAGAGGTGAATCGGAGCGCTCCACGCGGAGTCGACCTGAATGCGGCCGGTGGGCGCATTTGTCCGCGATGTTCGCGCCCGAAAGACCGCGTCGCCCTCGTGATCGATGTACGAAACGATGTACTCCCCGCCACGCTCGCTCTGCGGCGAGTAGCTAAGACCGATGGCCAAGCCAAAGTCCGTCGCCTGCATCTCAACGTTTGTCGGCTCTCGCGGGTTCAGCGTTCGGTAGTTCTCAAAGACCACCTCTCCTCGCCGACTGAGGACGCGTTGAAAGAGCCCAAGCTCATGCGCGAAGGCGATCACGCGGGCACCGACCTGAAATGGCCAGGCTCCAATGCCCGTCACCAGCGCGTCCGGCCGAAGGCCGCCTTCTACGTTTATCTCTGGGACAGCCGCCGCACGTGGCCAATCATAGCGCTCCGCGGAACCGCTCAGTGGGGAACCGATGATCTCAACGCCTGAGCCCAAACGCGCGATGGCGTCGGCGCGTTCGGTAAGAGGCACCGGAGCATCACGAAGTGCGCCTCTCGAGTCCAAGCGCACGATCGCCGGGTTCCCTGAAGCGCATTCGGGTGGGTCCGTGATCAGCACCCAGCCCTCGCCGTCATGGTCGATGCCCCGGCACGCAGCGGTCGGGCAGCCCGGTGGCCCGACGGGGCGGCTCACGCGCGTGACCGTACCATCGGCGGCGCGAATGTAGATCTGGTCTCCGGTACACACCGCAACTTCATTGCCGAAAGCGGCGGCGTACGCGGGTCCGCCGGCGGGGCCCATGACGATCTCTTCGCTTCCCACATAGCGGCCGTCGTCGCCCATGCTGATGAACTGGGCGAGGACTCGTGCTGGCCGGTCGAAACACGCTCGCGCTTCCGTCACGATGGGGAGAAAGCGACCGTCGGAGAGCGCGACGATTTGCACGTCGCTGACATGACCACAGTCGACGGACGGCCACTCCAGGATGCCATCAAAGCGGCCGAGGAACTGCTCGCAGGGCAGCGGGCGAATCGGCGGATCTGTCATAGTGTCTCCGCCGCCATCGACGAGCCCCGCGTCGCTGAACGCGTCGGGAATGAACGCATCGCGGAGAGCGCCATCTGGCTCGGTCGTGTCACCAAAACCGACGTCGCCGATTCCACTATCCCTTGCTCCCCTCGCGTCGGGGCTTCCGCTCGCGTCACGACGCGGGACGTCGAATCGCGCCGCGTCGAGAGCCGAGGCATCGCGTCCGGCGTCCCCGTCCTCCGACTCGCCAAGTCCGTGAGACAAATAGCAGCCGCTCAACGGCAACATGCAGAGAACCACGACGAGTGATGACGGTGCTGCGCCCATGCACCCAATCTGCCATCGAAGTTCGGCAGCAACAATCGAACCCACGAGCACCAGAGAATTGGGACACGCACATAACCCAATCAGAGGAGACGACCGCCGCGTTTGGTGCTCAGGTGTCGTAGAGGCCGTTGGAGAACTCGATGACGTAGGGTGCGCAGGCGTCGGCGACCCGCAAAGCTCCCACCAGGATGAGCGGCGGCCTACAACGCGGCAGGCAGATCCGACGACCCCATCAGGTACTCGTCGATGTCCCTCGCGACGCTGCGACCTTCGGCGATGGCCCAAACCACAAGGCTCTGGCCGCGGCGGCAGTCTCCCGCGACGAAGCGACCATCACGTCCTGCGCCAAATCGAGCGCCGTCCATGGCGACTCCTTCGATGGGCTCAGGCCCCGTAAAGCCCATGGCCAAGAAGACCTGGTCCACTTCCAGCGTTGCGGCACTCCCGGGAATTTCGCGCATCACGCCGTCTTCGAAGACAACGCGCACCGTCTCGACACCCTCAAGCTTGTCCTCGCCGACGAAGCGCTTGGTCAACACGGCGAAGCGACGTGGGTCCTCGCCCGTCAGAGCCTCCGCCTCGAGGTGGCCATAGTCCGTGCGAAACACCTGCGGCCACTGTGGCCATGCGTTGTCTGCGCTCCGCTGCTCCGGCGGACGAGGCATGATCTCAAAGGCCGTCACGCTCGCGCACCCTTGGCGAAGCACCGTGGCGATGCAGTCTGTCCCCGTGTCGCCGCCGCCGATAACCAGGACCTTCTTGCCCTTCGCCGAGAGCGTCGCAGCGCGCTCTTCCATCAGCGCCGCCGTACTCTCGGTGAGGAGCTCCATCGCGAAGTGAACGCCAGGGAGTTCACGCCCAGGGATGATGATGTCGCGAGGCTTTGTCGCGCCCGTCGCCAAGAGGACCGCGTCATGCTGTTCGTGGAGTTCGTCGAGGACCGCGCCGCTGACGTTGGTGTTCGTCTCGAAGAGCACCCCTTCGGTCCGCAGCTGGTCGACACGTCGCTGCACCAGGGACTTGTCGAGCTTCATGTTGGGGATGCCGTAGTGCAAGAGGCCTCCGATGCGGTCCGCGCGCTCGAAGACCGTCACGTCATGACCCACGCGCCTTAGCTGCTGCGCCGCGGCGAGTCCGGCGGGACCCGAGCCGACGATGGCTACGGTCTTTCCGGTCTCTACTTGGGGCGGCTCCGGCACGACCCAGCCTTCGGCAAATGCACGGTCGACGATGGCCTGCTCGATGTTCTCAATAGTCACGGCTTCGTTTTGAAGCCCGAGGACGCAGGCGCCTTCGCAGGGCGCCGGGCACACACGCCCCGTGAACTCCGGGAAGTTGTTGGTGGCGTGGAGGCGCTCCGACGCCTCGCGCCAAAGCCCGCGATAGACGAGGTCGTTCCACTCAGGAATCAGATTATCGAGGGGGCACCCGTGGTCCGACTGGCAAAATGGAATGCCGCAGTTCATGCACCGCGCCGCTTGCTCCGTGAGCTGCTCTTCCCCCGCGGGCCGGAGGATCTCGCCGTAAGTCTTCAGGCGACGCTTCGCGTCTTCACTCGGCGTGACGACGCGGGGAAACTCGAGGAACCCGCTTGGCTTACCCATGAGCAACCTCCTTCTGCGTGTCCCTCGCCGCAAGAATCCGGGCATATTCGTTCGGGAGCACGAGGACAAACTCCCCCGCGGCCTCCGCCCAGCGAGCGAGCAGCTCGTTTGCGCGAGGACTGCCGGTCTCCTCGCGATGCGCCTCGAGCATCATGCGAAGCGTCTCGCGTTGCTGATCGTCTGGCTCGACGACACTCACAGTCTCGACGTTGCACCTCGGCACAAAAACGTCGTCGGGGTCCCACACGTAGGCCACGCCGCCGCTCATACCGGCGGCGAAGTTTCTACCGGTCTCGCCGATCACGACTACGGCGCCCCCCGTCATGTACTCGCAGCCGTGGTCACCGACGCCTTCCACCACCGCGTGCGCGCCGCTGTTTCGGACGGCGAAACGTTCGCCGGCGATGCCGCAAAAATAGGCTTCGCCGTGAACCGCGCCATAGAGCGCGACGTTGCCGACGATGACGTTCTCGTGGGGTGCAAAGGTGCTGCGGCGGTCCGGTCGGACGCTGATTTTTCCGCCGCTCAATCCCTTGCCCACGGAGTCGTTGGCTTCGCCTTCGAGGTCGAGGCGCACGCCCCTGGCCAGCCACGCGCCGAAGCTCTGACCCGCCGCTCCGCGGAAGCGAAAGGTGAGCGTGTCCGGCGCAAGCTCGACGCGTGCCTTGGAAAGACGATGCGAGAGCAAGGTTCCGACGGCCCGGTCACGCGTGCAGATCAGCAAGTGCGACTCCAGCCTGGCAGGCCCAATGCGGTCTGCTTCTTGGTGAAACCAAGGACTTGCCAGCTCGACGAGGCGATTGTCGAGGACCTGGTCGAGGCCATGGTCTTGACCGCGCATGTGCCGCACTTCCGTGCCGGGCCGAAGGGCCCGAGCCGGGGTCAGCATCGCGCTGAGGTCCAGGTCGACGGTCCGGGCGTTCACGCGACGCGGATCCATCTCGAGCACCTCGACGCGACCGATCATCTCGTCGACGCTTCGAAAGCCAAGTCCCGCCATGATGCGGCGCGCGTGCTCGGCGACCATCATCAAATAGTTGATGACGCTCTCCGGCTCTCCGTCGAAGCGTTCCCGGAGCACGGGGTCTTGCGTCGCGATGCCCACTGGGCAGGTGTTGAGGTGGCACTTCCGCATCATGAGGCAGCCAAGCGTCACCAGCGGCGCCGTCGAGAAACCAAACTCCTCGGCTCCGAGGAGCGCTGCGATAACGACGTCACGCCCAGTCTTGAGCTGCCCGTCGGCTTGGATGACGACGCGGCTTCGCAGGTCGCTCTGCACGAGGGTCTGATGCGCCTCAGCGATGCCCAGCTCCCAAGGAAGCCCCGTGTGCTTCACGCTCGTGAGCGGCGACGCGCCGGTGCCTCCGTCGTGACCGCTGATGAGGATGTGCTCCGCGTGGGCCTTGGCGACGCCCGCGGCGATGGTGCCGACGCCGGCTTCGCTCACCAGCTTGACGCTGATGCGCGCGTCGGGGTTCGCGCACTTCAGGTCGAAGACAAGCTCCGCGAGGTCTTCGATGGAGTAGATATCGTGATGCGGCGGCGGCGAGATGAGCCCGATACCTGGAGTCGAGTGGCGAACGCGGGCAATGACGGCATCGACCTTACGTCCCGGGAGCTCGCCTCCCTCGCCGGGCTTCGCGCCCTGGGCCATCTTGATCTGAAGCTCGTCCGCGTGTGTGAGGTACTCGATGGTCACGCCGAATCGTCCGGAGGCGACCTGCTTGATGGCGCTCCGCCGCGGGTTCGTTTTGCCCGGCTTTCCGTCCACGAGGATCGGCAAGTATCGCGCCGGGTCCTCCCCGCCTTCGCCGGTGTTCGACTTCGCCCCAAGAGCGTTCATCGCGCGCGCCAGAGTCTCGTGCGTCTCCTTGCTGATAGAACCGAAGCTCATGGCGCCGGTGGCAAAGCGCCGCACGATGAGCGACGCGGGCTCCACCTCATCGAGAGGGATCGGCGTCGTCGAGCGAAAACGAAGCAACCCGCGCAACGTGCAACGCGCCTCTTCGCTCTCGTCCACGTTGGCGGCGAAGTCCCAGTAGGCGCTCTCATCATTGAATCGCGCGGCTCGTTGAAGCGTGGTGATTGCGTTCGGGTTCCACATTCGTTTTTCGCCGCCGGAGCGCCAGTGGAACTGTCCGTCGTTCGGCAGAATCCGCGGCGACGCGGCGCGGGACCGGCTCTTCGTCGAATAGGCGCGCTCATGGCGCCGAACCGCGTCGTCCGCGAGCGTCGAAAAACCGATGCCTTTGATTCGGCTGACGGTGCCGGTAAAGCACTGGTCGATGAGCGTTTGGCTGAGCCCGACGGCTTCGAAGATCTGCGCGCCCTTGTACGACTGGAGGGTGGAGATCCCCATCTTCGCCAGGACCTTGAGCATGCCTTTGCCGACGGCCTTCTTGTACGCTTCGACGACCTCGTCACGCGACATCGAGAGCTGGCCTTCGCCCGCAGCTTGCCAGAGTGACTCGAAGGCCAGGTAGGGGTTGACGGCGTCAGCGCCGAAGCCAACCAGGCAGCAATGGTGATGGACCTCGCGGGCTTCGCCGCTCTCGGCAATGAGACCGACGCGCGTCCGTTTGCTGACGCGCGTCAGGTGCTGATGAACAGCGCCCACGGCCAGTAGGCTACTGATGGGCACGGCGTCGCGCCCGGCGTTTCGGTCCGAAAGAACGATGAGCGAGTAGCCCTCGTCGACGGCGGCTTCCGCCTCAGCGGCGATGCGCCGAAGGGACACGTCGAGGCCGGCGGCGCCGCGCGATCGAGGCCAGGTGCAGTCGATGACCTGTGTTTCAAAGGTCCGCGGTTCAAGCGAACTCGACTCGACGCGGCTCACCTGAACGAGCGCGTGCATCTCTTCGTTGGAGAGAATCGGATGGGGGAGGCGGAGCCGTCGGCAGTGCTCCGGGCCCACGTCGAGAAGGTTCCCCTCTGGGCCGCAGTAGCAGCGCAGCGACATGATGACCTCCTCCCGAATCGAATCGATGGGCGGGTTCGTCACCTGCGCGAAGAGCTGCTTGAAGTAGTCGTAGAGCAGCCGCGGCTTTTCGCTGAGACAAGCGAGCGCGGCGTCGTTGCCCATGGAACCGAGGGGGTCGCGCTTCTGCACGACCATCGGCAGGAGCATCATCTCCAGGGTCTCCGTCGTGTACCCGAACATGGCGCTTCGTTGAAGCAGGGTCTCTGGCTCAAAGCGCGCAGATGCCGCCGGTACCGTATCGACGATCTGCTTTAGCGTGAGCCGGCCCTCTTCGAGCCACTTCGCGTAGGGCTCTTTGCCGGCGATGCGCTCTTTGACTTCTGCGTCCGGGAGCATGCGCCCTTCTTCAAAGTCGACGAGGAACATGCGACCCGGCCGAAGGCGGCCCTTCTCTTTCACGCGCTCGTGATCGATGGGGAGCGCTCCCGCCTCGCTGGCCATCACCACGGTTCCATCGTGGGTCAGGAGCCACCGGCTGGGGCGCAATCCGTTCCGGTCCAGCACCGCGCCGATGAAACGACCGTCCGTAAAAGCGATGGACGCTGGGCCGTCCCAGGGCTCCATCAAGCAGGAGTGGTACTCGTAGAACGCGCGTTTCTCCGCGCTCATAGACGGGTCTTTCTGCCACGCCTCGGGGATCATCATCATCATCGCCGCGGGGAGCGAGCGGCCGCCCATCCAGAGCATCTCGAGGACGTTGTCGAAGTTGCCCGAGTCGGACTGAAAGGGCTCCGCGATGGGAAAACACTTTGGCAGCTCGTCACCAAAGCGTTCGCTGTGAAGCACTCGCTCGCGGTCGTGCATGGAGTTAACGTTGCCGCGAAGCGTGTTGATCTCGCCGTTGTGGCTCATGCAGCGCAGAGGCTGCGCCCTGTCCCACGTGGGAAACGTGTTGGTGCTAAAGCGCGAGTGCACCATCGCGAGGTGCGACTTGAAGGACCAGTCGGAGAGGTCCGGGTAAAACGTGCGCAGCTGCTCCGCCGTCAGCATCCCTTTGTAGACGATGACGCGCGGCGAGAGGGTGCAGACGTAGACCTTCTCGGACTGACGCAGACGGGCGTCGCTGCGCAGGGCGGTCCCGGCGGCTTTTCGGATGATGTAGAGCTGCCGTTCGAATTCCGCGTCGCCCTCGAGCGTTTCCTTTGGAATGCCCGAGCCAACGAAGAGCTGCTCGATGGCGGGCATGCTCTGCCGCGCTGTCGGTCCAAGGTCAGCACCTTTGGGGTCCGTCGGTACGACACGCCAACCAAGGAAGGTCTGTCCTTGCTCCGCGATGATGCGCTCGAAGGTTCGTTTGCAGTGCGCACGCTCCTCACGGTCCTGCGGCAAAAACACGTTCCCCGCGGCGTAACGCCCGGGCGGCGGCAAGGTGACGCCGAGCTCATCGAGGGCGACGCGCGCGAGCAACTCGTGCGGCAGCCCCGTGAGGATTCCAGCGCCATCGCCGGAGTTCGCCTCGGCACCGCTCGCGCCGCGGTGCGCCATGCTGCGAAGAACTCGATCGGCGTCGACGATGATCTGGTGGGAACGCTCTCGCTTGAGACTCGCCACAAAGCCGACGCCACAAGCATCGTGTTCGAAGGCTGGGTCGTAGAGCCCATGCGGGCTTGGCAGGCTCATCTTTGCCTCATCGTGTGTTCTCGGGACGTCGTAGAACACATTCTAGGGATTTGACGCGCCGTGTCAATCGACGCCGCAGAGCGTCACCGCTCCCTCAACCCACGCCTGGAAGCATCCGAGCCGCGAGGGGTCGTGACGGATGAACCTCACCCGAAGGCGGGCACCCAGCCGCCGAAACGGTCCTCGAGTTCGCGCGCGACGGCGATGGTCAGAGAGTCATTTCCATGGGCGGCGATCACCTGAACTCCGAGCGGCAGACCCTTGTCGCCGAGGCCAAGAGGGACCTGCGTTGACGGCAGTTCCATCGCGTTGATCACGCAGCAATACGAGCAGTAGAAGGGGTGGAGGAGCGGCAGATTATGACGCGGCGCGACGGTGGGGTACGAGGGGTAGAGCATCACCACCGGGCCATCGTCTTTACGCAGCAGCGCATCTAACTCCGCGCGAAGTCTGCGACCCATCTCGATCATCTTCGTTCCGTGGCTCGGCACGAGATCCGTGAGCCGCTCAAGAAGCGCGAGGAGAACCGCCGGAAGCGTGTGCTCCGAGCGACGCGTGATGAGCTTGATGACTTCTGGAACGGCGCGAAACGGCTCGTCGCCACCGAGAAGCTCCTCGAAGGGAGTCCCGCCAGCGGCGTGCAACATCGCGCCCCAGATCTCGAAGCCATGCTTCAGCCCGGGGACCCGGCGCTCTTCGACACGCGCGCCGAGGCTCGCCAAGTGGTCGGCAACTCGTTGCTGAGCATCCCGAAGCTCGCCGCTGACCGGCGTACGGCCGCCGTCGTCGGGCACATGAATGACGCGGAGCGCGCGATAGTCGACGGTGGTTTCTTCGAGCGCCTGTGGATACGCAAAGGAGTCGCGCTCGCTTGGGCCCGCGAGCAAACGAAGGAGCGGATAGAGGTCTTCTGCTCGTCGCGCAAAAGGACCGGTCGTGAGGTACGCCAAGGCGCCGCCTTCGGCGACGGGGAACTGCCCTGCGTTCGGAACGAGTCCGCTGCTGGGTTTGTGCCCAAAGATACCGTTGAAGAACGCCGGCATTCGAATGGAGCCGCCAACGTCGGAACCCAGACCAAACGCCGCGCCTCCCGCAGCCACGATGGCGCCTTCCCCGCCGCTGCTGCCCCCGACGATGTGCGCGGTGTTGTAGGGGTTGTTCGTGCGCCCGTAGACCTTGTTGTTCGATTCCATCCACATGCACAGCTCGGAGATGTTCGTGACGCCGAGCGGGATGCCGCCGGCGGCGCGGATGCGTGACACCACCGGCGCGTCGTCTTCGGCGCGGTGATGCGCGCGCGAAACGTGGCCAGCGCTGTTGGGCATGCCCGTGAGCGCGAAGCACTCTTTGATGGAGCACGGGACTCCATGAAAAACCGGGAGCCCATCCACGCCTTCGCGGGCTAGGCGTTCGTCCGCGGCGTCGGCCTCGCTGCGGGCCTCGGCGAAGCGTTCGGCGACGATGGCGTTGAGCGCTGGGTTTACGCGCTCCACTCGGCGAATGTGCGCGTCCACCACGTCGCGCGATGAAAGCTCACCGGTCCGAATCCGCTTTGCGAGCGCCGTCGCGCTGGAGGTCGTGAGGTCTTTCATCGAGGAGAGTTTCGATGATTTCTCGCCGCTCGTCCACGACGTGTACCCTGCGTCGACATGAACGAGGCCCCGAAATCATCCCGAGCGGCGCGCGCAGCCCAGCGACAGCTCGACGCCTACAACAAGCGCGACATCGACGCCTTTGCCGCTTGCTTTCATCCGGACGTTCAGCTCTTCGACTTGAAGAGCGGTGAGCTTCGAGGAGAGCCTGGTCGCGCCGCGCTTCACGCAAGCTACGGCGCTGTCTTCGAGCGCAGCACCGAGCTTCACGCCGAGGTCACCTCCCGCACCGTCGTCGGAAACACAGCCTTCGACCGAGAGGTGGTCACAGGCTTGCGCGAGCACACCGTCCACGCGATGGCGATCTACGAAGTCGACGAAGAGGAGCTGATCACGCGCGTGTGGTTCGTCGTCGATGACACGGGTCCGGGCTGACTAGCTGCGCTCGCGGATGGTGCGCTTGAGTGAATCCACGATCGCTCCGAGCCCCGCGTCGTAGAACCGGGACGATTCGCCTTCACGGTCCACCAAGGGACTGCTCGTGCGAATATCGTCTCCGTGGAGCTGATGGTGGAGCATCACAAGGGCTTTCAAGAGCGCCTGCGGCGTTGGTGTCTCCGCGTCCCACCCGATACGTATGTCGAGGTAGTGCCGTCAGTCCGGAGCGATGAGCGCACCCGGAGCCTGGTTCTTTGCCCAGAGCCAGGCCGAACCTCCACGGTGCTGCCACACAAAAGCGCGGCTGTTTCCTGCGGAGAATCGCGGAACGGCGCCCCCGCATCCACATGTCGAGGCACCGATGAAGTCGTAGACGCCGTTGAGGAAGCCTTCGACCCATTCCCGGTACGCTTCCTGGGCCTCCACGTCTTCGGAAAGGTAACGCGCGAGCCAGAAGACCTTCGCGATCTCCGGCGAGTGCTGTTCCATTCCGCCGTTCCCGTCGATGAAGCCCATCTGCTCTTGGGTCCACTCCCCCGCGCTCCCGCCATAGCGGTAGACTCGATTGCTCGGGTTGAGGTCGTCGGAGCAGTTCCAGCTGCTGTCACCGTGCCTCAAAGAAAGCGTCACTTCCGCCGGACTGTCCGCTTCGATGTTCCCGTCACCGACGAGCACGCGCGAAGTCACCGTGCCTTGAATCCGAATGGCGGCGTTCTCCGAACTACTGCTTCCGCTCACCGTCAAACCGGGACGTGCCGTCGCAATCCAGGCATCTCCTTCAGCAAAGTACTCGGCGAAGTCCGTCGTGACGCTATGGAGCTCTCCCGGCGAGCCCGGAACAAAGGTGATGTCGCTGGCCGTGACCTCACGAATCGTTTCGCGACCATGACCAAGGAGCGCGTCGTTCTGAAGATAGTTCGCCGCGTCCAAAATAGACTGCCGCGCCGCCGGCCTGCCGAAGATGAGCCAGTCTTGCCAAGCGGCGTCGACGAGAATCGACATCATCCATGGCGAAGCCCAGGCCACACCTCCGCCATAGCCTTCATGCTGCGAAGTCGTGTGGTACCAAGATCCGTCCGCGACTCCGGGTGGGTTGCTGTCTGACTTGGTGCGCGTTTGGTGCGCATAAAGCCCTTCGCCGGCGTCCGTGATGTGATCGATTTCTTCCAGGAGGCGATCGTACTCAGCGTCGCCTCCCAACACTTCGTACGCGCTGAGGATCGAAAGGAAGTACATCGCCGCGTGACGCTCGGTCCAATGGTTCATACCCGCGTGCCAGCGCGAATAGTCGGCTCCCGAGCCGCTGCCCGTGTTTGCGATATGGAAGTCCGCGACGATGGCGATCTTCGGCAACACAGACCGGTCTCCGCTGAGTAGATAGTAGAGAACCATGCCTTCCGTGGCCTGGTACTTCCCGTCGTAGCGCCCGGTCGCGAGCTGCTTTCGGTTCCAGCCCGTGTCGTCCACATGAGCCGCATAGTCCGACGCGTTTTCGTAGCCTTTTTGAAGCCACAAGAGTCCATCGTCACTGCTCCCGTTTCGAACGTATTGCTTGAGCAAGGCGGCCGGCCGATCGAGGAGCCAGGTCTCGTAGCGTGTGTTGTCGTACTCGTCCTGGCCAAGACTGATGCCGCCGGCGGGCCGGGATTCACACGCTCCGGACAGCTCGGGTTCGCCATGTACGTACACATCGAGCTGCTGTTCGTAGTCCCCATACTCGGGGCGCGTGTAGTCCGCATCGGTGTCCGCGGGCTGCTGGTACCAGGCGACCAAAGAGCGGCTCAACCACTCGGCGGAAGGCATCACCCAGACCGTCGGCACGTTCCCATCGCCGCTCGGCGCGGGCAGCTGACTCGCCGCGTAGGTCTCTCCGTCGTGCTCCGGTAGATCCGCCGTCGCCCGCGGAGAGCCGAACTCAAAGTGGTAGTCCTGCGCTCCTTCCGACACGTCGTAGCGAAACTGCACGAGCACCGAGCGAAGCGCGTCGGCCTCCGGACGAAAGTGCCAGCGGGCCAGCTCGCTCGTATGCACGGGCACCTCCGATCCGCTCGCGTCGAGCAGGCGAATCAACGCGGAGTCGGCGAGCGTGTCTGGCGGAAACGTAAGCCCAAAGCTAACGAGAACCGCCCCCCTCGCCCCCGCCGCCGGTTCCAAACGCAGCGTCTGGTCCAGTTCGCCATTCGCGATGCCGCCACCGAGGGACGCGTCGGGAGAGTCGACGTCGGGCAGCGCCGCGTCGTCGACGATGGACACATCCGGGAGCGCACTGTCCGCGTTCGAAGCGTCGGGGACTGCGCCGGGTCCAGCGTCCTGCGGCGAGTTGTCCCCGGAGCAGCCTGTGAGCATCGAAAGACCAAGAGCCAGCGCGAGAGAAAGACGGGAGCGGCTTCGCAGAGACGACAAATGCATGGACCGACACTAGTCCGCTAGAGCCACAGCCACGCGGACAGAGACTGCGCGCCATGCAAGCGCCCTTCACCACCGTCCGGCAACCCATGACCCGTCAGCGGACGAGGTCAAAGATCGTCAGTTCGTCGTCGAGGTCGCTGGTGATGTAGACGCGACCTGCGTTGACAACGAGACCCTCCGGCTTTCGAATATCGAGCTCCCAGCTCGCCTCGACGCGGAGTTCATCATCGAGGCGGTAGAGGGTCCGATCTTGGTCGCTCAACACGTAGACGAGACCCTCGCTCGCATCGATGGCGAGGGCGCTCAAGTCCGCAGCGAAGTTGACCCGTTCGCGGAAGAGCTCATCCCCTTCGGTGTCCATCGCCGCAATGCTCGAGGGGTTGTTTTCCTTCGCGAAGAGCACGTGGCCAGTGCGCGCATCCACGCTCAACCCTTCGATGCCGCTGGCTTCGTCCGCCCATGCAAAGTGTGTTCGGTCGAGCTCTTCCCCGTCGAAGCTGAGACGTACAATGTCTCCACGGTCTTCATCCGTGACGAGAAGCTCCTGGCGCAGGAGATCGACGGCGACGCCTTCCATTCCGCGTACCCCAACCTCGACCTGATCGACTCGAGACCCCTGAAGGTCGAGGAAATAGACGTCGTTGCTCTCGTCCCCAACCACGAGAAGCTGATCGCCCCAGAGAGCCAAGCCGGAGGGCTCCGCCACATCGATCTCTGCGCGATCTACCTCGAGGAGTTCATCGAGGTCAGGGTTCAACACTCGGGCCTCTGAAGCGTCGCTCCCATCGGCGAAGTACGAGCGAACCAGGTAGTCAGTTCTCAGATCCGGCGCCGAAACGGAACCGACCCAAAGGTCCTCATCATCGTCGTAGCGAAGAGGCACCACGGAACCGTCTAGTTCAAGGTCCACGGCCGCCGCGTAGTGCTCCGGCGTGCGGTGCCGGAAGCGAACTTCAATGGTGTCACCATCGACAATTCGGTGGCGCCGGTAGCTGTCGTCGCCCGTTGGCGCGTCGCCGCCGTTTCGCCGGCTCTGCTCGTCCAAGGCTGCGGCTCCCCGCGCGACGTCGAGGTGGCAGTCCTCGTCGTCAAAGCACAAGATCGCAGCGTCGAGGGCATCGTCATATGCGTTGCGAACACGCGCTGAGTAGAGTGCGTTTCGAAGGCCGCCGGTCGTTGACGCACCGACCTCAACGAAGGCGACGACACTCTCTTCGTCAAGCTCCGCAAAAGCGACGGGCCCGCCGCTCACTTCGAGGAAAGCGTTCGCCGCACCGAGCGTCCCTGCATCGAAGGTCTCGTCAAAACCGCGCAGCATCGACACGCCTTGTCGCCCCAGTGCTTCGCGAAGTCTCTCTCGCTCGCTCTCATCGCGGAGCACGCGTCCGTCGTCATCGAAGTGCCGCTGGAGGAAACGGTCACCGACGTGCTCGACGAGAGCATAACGAACCATCGTGGCGCCATCTTCGGCGTGCTCTGCGGACCCGACGCGGGGCGCTGGCAAGCCCATCGCCTCAGCGAGGCGGTACTCAGCGCGAAGCTCTGTCCACTCGCGTTCGACGAGCAGCAGGCTCCGCATCGTCGCAAAGCGGTCACCTCGATCGAGCCTGTAGCGTCGATACGCGCCGGGATGGTCTTCCACCTCGACGTCGTCGTAGCGCGCGCTCTCGCCCTCACCCTCAATGATCAAGCGTTGCCGCTGAGAATCATACGTGAGGGACCACTCGACTTCGTCGAAGGAGATCCCGTCAGCCTTCCCCGTCAGCCCAGAGAAGGGGTCATAGTCCGCGTCGGGAGCGGGAGGCTCAGTGCTGCAGGCGCTCGCGAAGGAACACGCCAGCAAGACGCACAGCAGGAGTCGGGCGCGGAGCGGCAAAGATCAGTCCGCCTCGCGAACGACGCCACCTTCCGTGTCTCGAATGGGTGTTCCTTCGGACGTGTTGCCGAAGCGAATTGAAAGTCCGGGGCGCATCTCGAATCCCCATGCTTCGAGGACGGCGATCGGATCGATGAAGATCGCTTGGCCCTTGGCCGCGCGCTTGCTGATACGCCCGCTCATCTCGACACCGGTCACGACGCCGTCACGAATGTCGATATGCCCGTGGTAGAGCAGGTGGCGGCAGCCCTCTTCAAACCCAGCATGGGAGTTGCAGCGGCTCAGGTGTGGGTTCGTCAAGATGAGGTCTTGAAGCTCCGAGCGACGCGAAGCTGGAAGGCAGTGCACCGAGCCATCGCTGAGGATCGCGCAGTTATTGGCCCAGCGCTGTCCCTGGCTGCCGCGCGCGTAGATGTTTGGATGGTAGGCCTCGTCGTACTGCGAGAGCACGTTACCGGTGCCGCCAACGCCCTGAGCGTAGGTGACCTGCTGGTAGTCTTGGCAGTTTCCGCTTCCATCGCACCACTGCTCCGTTTCGGTGCCCGTGATCCGGTCGTAGACAGCGTCCACGTCGGCGATGTCGGCGGCGAGCGCCTCTGGCGTGACCTCGGTGTAGTCGAAAGTCATGTTCCCGACGGGAGGCGTCGTGGAGAGGTAGGGGTTCCAAACGGGTTCACCGGTGGACTCTTTGATCTCTTGGACATCGTAGGCGATAGCGCCGTGGAGTCGGGCGCGAGCGACGAGCTCACGGACCGCAGGTGGGATCTCCGTGTCGCCGTAGGAGATGCCTTCTTCGAGGCTCTCGGTTTCGTAGTCGAAGAGGTTCGCGACGTACGCGAGGTCATTCGCGATCTCGTAGGCGTCCGCCGTCACCTCGTAGGAAGTGTCCCGAAGAGCCAAGCGAATCGCGCGCATCTCACCGTTACCGACGCGGTCGCCGGCGGCGTCAAAGGCGTCCCGAACGTCGTCGCCGTCAAAGACGCCGTCTCCCGTGGAGATAGCGATGGCGGACTCGACGCCTTCACGGTCGAACTTTCCGACGTCGGCTTCACCTTGTCCGTCCCATTCGGGAATGACGTCTTCCTGGTCGACGCCGCCGCACGCGATGACACCGCAAGGTGGTGAGTCGGCAGCTTCAGCGGCGCAGCCGACGGTGGGAAGGCCAAGAGCGAGGAGGAGGATCAGCGATCGGTAACGGGTCACACCCCGTGATTAGCATCGATCATGCCACCCTTTGAAGCACCTCTTCCCCAACAGTTTTGGGGCATGGTGGCTAGTTAGTAAGCCACCTCGTTGGCAAGTGTCAGCGGAGATGGGGTCGCTGGACACCATTCATAGGCCGAAAAGTGCGAGAGTTTGCTCTTTGATCTCTGGCCTGATCTTTGCTCTAAAGCGTTCCATGAAACGTGCGAAGCGACTTCTTCTAACTTGCGTTCTAGCCCTCACGGCCTGCTCTGAACCTGCGCCCGTCTACCTCGACGACGCAGATGAGTCTTTTGGAGGCTCCCTTCTCAAGGCAGATGGCACCTACGAGGAGTGCGTCGTGCTCGAGGTTCTTGAGCTGGTGAACGAGGCCACAAGCGATGTGCCGTTCTTCCAGAGCCTTGGACTGCGCAGCGACGCCGGAGAGAACATCGTCGCTCACCGCCACGGCCCGGACGGAATGCCAGGCACCGGCGATGACGACATCTTCGACGACCTGCAAGAGCTCGACGACATTCGTTACGTCGGCCCAGCTTCTATGGAAGCGCTGACGAACGCCGTCGCCGCACGCTGCGAAGACGACCTCGACTCACGCCCCTACATGGACGCCACCACCTTCGCAGGCTCCACCGGCGGCGGCTGGAGTCGTGACAACACGGAGCTCGAAGCCACCTTCGCCATCGACGGAATCACCGGCCAGCAGCTACGCGACATCCTGGTCAGCACCGATAGCCGCGACCGAACGATCTTTAGCCGCCTTCGACGCGGTAAGCTGATGGAAGCCTTCACCGCCTCCTACGCCATCGACGAGATGCCTTGGGACAGCGACAGCCACAACGCACGTGAAGCTCTGCCTTACGTTCCGCTTACCATCGAGCGCGGCCGCTACGAGCCCGACGACGACGGCGCGCGCGAGCTAAGCCTCGGCACAGACATCAACGACGACATCTACTACGACACCGACGAGTACGTCCTCCTCGGCGAAGAGATCGTTGTCCGCGGCCGTGTTCGTCACGACAGCGCCACGGAGATTCGCCGGCTCCTCATCGCCGCCAAGTTTGGCACCGTGATCGGCGAAGACGGCATCAAGCGCACCGGCAAGGTCGACGTGCGTACGGACAGCCCTGACCGATTCGTCGGTACCTTCGATGAAGACGTTCGACGCGGACGCGTCAACTGGGCCGGCAGCGACACCCCCGTCGAACCTCTTCGCGCGGTGTACGAGTACCTCGACGAGCGCGGCCTTCTGCCAGACATCAGCGGACGCGAAAACGTGCTCCTGCTCGAGCCCATGGTGCACCTTCGCTCCACGCGTAGCCGCTACCACCTTGACGTCGCCTCCCAGCGTTCCGTGCAGGGGTTGATTCGCAACGGAGACACTCGCATTCAGGCCGCCATCGACTTGGCTCAGACCGCCATTGCTGAAGACCGCATCAGCGCAGCCGACTTGGCCGAGGTGAACGACTTCATCGCTCTGGCTGAACGAACCTTGAGCGGCGAAGAGATCGCGGCTCGACTTGGCTCAGCGCCAGCAGCACTGCCCGTCAACTTCCCCTCCCGCGCGAGCGACGGAGCGGAGCTTGAGGCGAACAAGACCATCACCGAAGCTGTGGACGTTCTCTACCACGATGTCGCCGAAGCCCTCGACGACATCGACCGCGCGATCACCGGAACTTCCGGACTCGATTACGACGAGTACGCGGACATGTTCGAGGATTTTGCTCGGGCCAACAACACGTCGCTTCGACTCAAGCGCACCATTCAGCCATTCCTCGCCTTCTACCAGCAGCTCGACATGGCTGACGGACGCGTAACCTTCTCGGACTACGCCGAAGCTGAGTTCATGGCCGGAAACGAGGACTTCGAAGACTGGCAGGGTCTTGACGACGAGAAGTGGGGAGCACTCGGCGCGCACCTCGAATACGAGATGCTCAAGATCTCCAAGCGACAGATCGAATACGCCGGCACCGCTGGCAACATGATGTGGTTCGACCAAGCCCGCGCGCACTACGTGCCTGCTTCTTCGCGACCATCCGGCAACTTCCTCATCGACACCTTCGACATGACGGAGATGGTCACCCACGAGATGTGGAGCACCATCACCGAAGACGAGCGCCGCATCGACCAGCCTCTTGATCCTGCGAAGATCTTCCACACGGTTCTCGTCAACGAGGTTCAGATCGAGCTTGGCCAGGAGACAGCGTTCGTGGAGCGCGTTGGAGCTCTCACGGAGATCATCGAGAGCGGAATGGGCACGCCCGAAGACGAAGCGAACCTCGAAGGCGCTCGATTCGTTCTCGCCCAGTACGTCACGCTCATGCAGAGCCTCGCGGAGCTGAAGGGCGAGCCCATCATGGACCGTCTCGAAGACGAAGGCGCACCGAACACCATCGCTTGGAGCCCAGCGGAGTACGGCAAGGGCGAGACCGCTCTGCGCCGCCTCGCGGACCTCGACTAGAACGGAGACAACCTCGTTCTCTTGACGGAGGAGCCACCAGGCTCCTCCGTTTTCAATTGTGCCGACTACACGACTGCACGACTACCTAGGCGGCGGCCTTCCGCTCTACGGCAAGGTCGCCCAAGCGCAGTTCCGCCGCAGCGATGGCGTCACACACGGCGCTTTCCCACGTCGCCGAGCCCGCCAGACCAAATCGCTCGAGCTCGCTGCCAGGGACGACGCCGGCAAACTCTCGCGTCTTCATTTTCTCCAAGGCGCGGACGACTCGCTGCGTTTCCGTGGCGCTAAGCTGCGGCCAAAGCCAAGCGAGAGCTTCCCAGCCATGCTGTGCGTGACGCGCTTCGTCCGCGGCGATTTTCGTGAGGGCCGCCCGGATGGTGGGCGACTCGGCGCTCTCCGCCATGCGCGCCGCAGCGTCGGCGGACGCGGACTCGAGAACGCAGCACTCGACGAGGCACTCCTCGGCCACGCTCTGTGGCGTGGTCTTACCATCCGCCGGCCAGACTGCGGCGGGGAGTGGACCGGCGCCCACGGCCTCTGAGCCGTCAGCAAAGCCCGTGGAGATCTCGTAGCAGACGCGCGCATGATGAACCTCGTCGATGGCGTCCAGGTGCGCGTTTTCGACAAGAGCGCTTGGCGCTCCCAGTGCGAGCAGCTGGTTGGAGAAGGACGAGAACGCGGCGATGGACGCGTGCTCCGTCGCAGCGTTGAGTCGCCACCCCGCCGCAGCGGCCTCGCACGTCTCGAGGTCGGACGTGTCGAGCTGCAGGTCACGCCAGTCTTCGTTCGCTTCGGACTCCGGCAAGCGGCCCTTTCCGCGGCGGCGCAACGCCCGGCCGCGACTGAAGGTCGCGAACTGCACGCCGAGAAAGAAGGTGATCACTGGCGTCAGCAGCCCCAGAACGACCGGCAGGTAGCCGAGCTTGGTTCCGCGACGAATGGCGATCACGCCCAAAACGATGCCGACGAACGCCGCGACGCAGGCGGCGATCCAGAGGAAGAAGCTCGACTCATCATCGGGATCCGCGATGTTCGTGGCGCAGGCCGCCCACATCACCACGGGCAGCATGGCGAGGCCTACGCCCCAGCCCACCAACTTTGTCGCACGCGTGTCGTTCGTATCGTTCGTTGATTCCATGCACGAGACTTCGTCCACAACGCCATGGGCGTGTCAAACTTTGTTCGGACGCCACCCACTCAGAATGGAGTGGCTACTCGGTGCTTGGACCGAGGAGACGGAGGCAACGCTCTGCGACTTGAAGGCTCGCGACCTCCCCAAACGGTAGCGGCAGGTAGTCCTGCTCGACTCCGTCGCCAAAGAGGACGCCTCCTTCGTTCATCTCGCTGCGTATCGTGAGCACGTCACCTTCGCCAAGCTGACCATGGGCAAGCTCGCAGCCCGTCGTTGGGCTGGGCCACGCTTCACGCACCAGGTACGTCAGGGCGCGCTGCTCTGGCGCCGGAAGCGCCGGCGCGCCGCTCCTCATTCGCGCGATGGACTTCGCCCAGCCCGTCGCGCCCGTGCCCGAAGTGATGATGAGTCCTGACGACGAGTGCCGCTCCGAGACACCACCGGCGGAGATGACATAGCGCGCGCTCTGGTGCGTGCGGTGCCCGACGAAGATCTCGTTGAGCGCGCACAGCGTTTGACCATCGCCGGTCTTCGCGCAGACGAGTGTCCGCGCCTGCACCGACGCACGCTTCGACTCCACCTGGGCCAGCAAGCGACCGGTGTGCTTCGCGGAATGCGGCGCGAGGACTCCTGCGTGGTCGCCGGCATAGATACCGACGACCACTTGGCTCTGCAGGTACTTGGCGACGTTCGCCACCAAGCCGTCTTGACCCACCGTCACAACGATGTCCGAAGGCTCGAAGAGAAAACGGTCGAGGCTGTCGCGATCTACCCGCGCGCGGCGCCAGTTCAGCGGAATCTGCGCGAGCGTCAAGTCCACAGCCGCGTGCAGCTCTTGGTGTCGGTGGTCGACGTCTTCGAGCTTTTGGCCGCGCGACTTCAAGAAGAAAGACGCGCCCCCGCGAGTGCCGTGGGCTTTGAGGAGCGCGTCCAGCTCCGTCTCGCGTGTGACGACGACGACTCTGGGAGGCAGGCTGCTCACTTCTTGTTCTCGCTCTCCAAGGCCTCCATCTTTTTCTCGGAAACGCTGCTCTCCATCACGCTCGCGCCGGCACTGCCGAGACGCTGAAGAAGCGGCCCGAGCATGTCTGGGCTGAGGTTGAGGTGTTCGATGGTGGTCAGGTTCTTCGCGAGCTCCTGGGCGGCGAGACCGTAGAGCGCGCCTTGGGGCAGGTTGCGGTAGATCTCCATGCGGGCGCCTTCCGCTTCATTCTTTGCCGCCTCGAGGACGCCAATGGAAGCCGCCTCTGCGTCCGCGGACATCTTGCGTGTCGTCGCCTCGCCGTGGGCGCGAATGCGGGCAGCTTCTGCTTTCTCTTCGGCCATCCGGCGCTGATTCTGGCCCTGCTGTTCGATGAGCTTCTCTTCGCGCTTGGCGAGCTCCAGGCGCGTCGCCATCTCGTTCTCCGTAATGGCGCGCTCTTTCTCCACGGCCATGGCGCGGCGCCGGAACGTCGCTTCGTCCGCCTCCTGCTGGATCCTCTCCCGTGTCGGCATCTGGAGCGCCTTCTCCATTTCTGCCGTCGGAGCGACCTTGGCCACGCGAACGCTCACGATCTCAAGGCCCATGTCCACGAGACCTTCGTCCGACTGGAGCTTGCCGCCGATGGCGGAACGCATGTCCTCGATGGGCGCCGCTAGGAGGTCTCGCAGCACGAAACGCGCGATGTAGTCGGAGCCAAGCTCCTGGGCGAGCTGCGTCAGCGTGACGGCGAGGGAGTCCAGAGGCTGCTCTTTGTGACGCCCCGTGGACTTGTCGATGGCGAAGCTCACGCGCTCCGAGAGCACCTTCGGGTTCGCGACGCGGTAGGTGATGACGCCCTGCGCCGTGACCTCCTGAAAGTCGCTGGTGTGCGCTTTGAACAGGAAGGCAAGCTCGCGGTCGTCGAGGGGGATCTCCACAATGGAGGCGCCCAAGGGATAGAACCAAAAGGCGAGACCGCGACCGGATTGCTTCACCTTGCCGCCACGCATGGAGAGCACCCAGGAGGTCGGCTCGACGCGAAGGTGACGCATGAAGAAGAGCTTGCTGAGTTCGGCCATGATGTGTGTCCTTTTGTTTGGGTCGCCAGGCGCTAGACGGCGCTTCGGCGGTTGAATCGATACAGCTCCGCGGGGCGGTTGCTGACGTTGCGCTCGCGTTCGCCGGTGGCGTGGAGTTGGCCGCTGGCGAGCATGCGGCGACGAAACGAGTCTTTGTTGAGCGGCTCTTCGCGCACGGCCTCGTGCACTTCTTGAAGTTGACGCAAAGTGAAGCTGTCCGGCAGAAGCTGGAAACCCACCGGGGCGTAGTCGAGCTTGCCGCGGATGCGCTGCACGGCGACGCCGAGCATGTCTTGGTGGTCGAGGAAGAGCGGAAGCGCCTCGCCGCTTTCGTCGTCCAAGACAGACGCAGGACCACCGGTCTCGCCGGACCACTCCACGTGCACGCGCCCGCTCTGAGCGCCGGATTCACCCAGCGCGTCGAAGCGGCTCGGCGCGACGAGGGCGTAGTGAGCCACGCTCAGAATGCGCATGCGCGGGTCACGGCGCGGCGACCCGAAGGTGTAGAGCTGCTCGATGAACACGCGGCCGAGACCGAGTTTGTCCCGGAGTACCCGCTGCGCGGCCTCGTCGAGGGACTCATGCATCCGCACGAAGCCTCCAGGGAACGAGTAGGTGCCGAGTCCAGGATGCGTGACGCGTTTGTGCACGGCAGCGCGGAGATGGCCCGAGTCCACGGTGAGGAGCACGACGTCAACGGCCACGGAGGGCCGATCGAAGGCGTTTGGGTCATAAGCCGCGAGAAACGAAGCCTCGCTGTCTTTTATGCGTGTCACATATAAGTTATATGCACGATGCATTTAACGCGCAAG
>JBGCFM010000268.1:0-14297 GCA_045106895.1 Polyangiales bacterium
TGGCGATTTTTGGACTGAGTGCGTGCGCACGTGCGTCCGATTCACGTCCGCCTATGGACATAGGTGGCACGAATCGGAGGGTGCGTGATTGCGTGCTCATGCCGCAAAGCGGCATCGCGGAGTTTTTCACCAACCTGCTAGTGGTGACCCTGACCGTGTGGTCGGCGCTAGCGGCGACGCCCGAAGAAGAGGTGCTCTTCGTGCCAGTAGGTAACCAGCCACTCGCAGTGCAACGGGAAGATCGCGACGTCATCAGACGAGGGGTAACAAAACGAATCCCAATACTGCGCGAATAGCCGCGCGTCCGTCTCTACTGCCCAGAAGGCATTCCAGCAGACGATGATTGGACTTCCTTCGTGGCCGATCCTGCGCTGAAGCCACTCCGTGCCGACGTCGCCTTGTTCGACGTTGAGCGATTCGATGTTGGCGTAGAGCGAGTCTGCTGGGCGCCCGTCTTTGGACTCTGGTTGCCGCAGCGCGAGAGAGAAGCGCCAGGCTTCGCTGGTCATCGACGGGTTGAGCGGCCTGATGCGAGCGAGCTGCGATGCTGAAAGGAGCGTGTGTTTGGCCTCGGTCCATCGGTCTCTCAGGCCGAAGTCGCTCATCGACGCGTAGTCGCCGTTCTCCGCTTCGAATGAGTGCATACGCCCTTCGATTCTAGCAGACAGATGGAAAGCAAACCGAGCGGAGCACGATTTCGTGATACACGAGGCGCAAGGAAGACCACGATGACAGACGCAAAGACACTCGAGATCAAAACCGTTGCCGTGCTCGGCGCCGGCACTATGGGCCACGGCATCGCACAGGTCGCTTCCGCCGCAGGCTGTCAGGTCTTTCTCCGCGACCTCAACGATGACGCGCTGGCCAAGGGCGTCGCGGGCATCAACAAGAGCCTCGATTACCTGAAGAAGAAAGAGCGTATCGACGACGCCGGGGCCGCAGAACTCCTCGGGCGAATCACGACGACGACGTCGTTCGATGAAGCCGTCGCAGGCGCGGACCTCGTGGTTGAAGCCGCGCCGGAGAAGATGGACCTCAAGCTGTCGATCTTTGCCGAGGTTGGAGCGAAGGCGCCTCCTCACGCGCTCATCGCGACCAACACCTCGTCGCTTTCCGTGACGGAAATCGCTGCCTCGTCCGGACGCCCGGAGCAGTGCATTGGGCTGCACTTCTTCAACCCCGTGCCGGCGATGAAGCTCCTCGAGATCGTCCGCGGCCTGAAGACCAGCGATGCTACCGTCGACGCCGCGACGAACTTCGCCACGCGCATTCGTAAAGAGCCCATTGTGGTCAACGACTGGCCCGGCTTCGCGACCTCCCGTCTGGGCATCATCCTCGGCTGCGAAGCGATTCGTATGGTGGAGCAGGGCGTCGCCAGCCCCGACGCCATCGACAAGGCCATGGAGCTTGGCTACCGGCACCCGATGGGCCCGCTGAAGCTCACGGACTTGGTCGGTCTCGATGTTCGCTTGAACATCATGGAGCACCTTCACGCCGAGCTCGGCGAGCAGTTCCGGCCGCCGGTGTTGCTGCGGCAGATGGTTCGAGCCGGCAAGCTTGGGCGCAAGAGCGGCGAAGGGTTTTACAAGTACTGAGGCGCCGCCGCAGTTTTTTGAACAGGAAGCTCTCAAGGCCGTGAAGTTCCGTCCGTTGCCCTCCTTGTGTACAGGTCCTCCTATTACTCTGTAAACGACAAGACGAGCTACGTCGAAATCGTGCGCACTGAAGTTCCCTTTCCCACTCTCGACGTCACCATCCTCGAGAATCAGGCCGTCCTTGACGCCGTCCGCCCCCATGCGGGACGCGGTGCGCTCGTGGACGTACGTGCAACTCCGGGCCGGAACGACTCGGCGTTTGAAGAGGCGCTCAAGCAGTTTCGCATGGAGATACCCAGTATCTTCGCGCGCGTCGCGGTGCTCATGAAGACGGCCACAGGGGTCATGCACGCGAGCCGTCTGAGCGCAGGGGACGAAACACTGGCGGTTACCCGGATCTTCGACAACGAAGAGGCAGCGGTCTCCTACGCGATCGCGAAACCCCGGGTCGCTACTGGTTGGTGACGTTCCTGCGTATCGGTGAGAATTGGGCCTCGAGAATGCCTGTGCGAGACTTCATTGAATCGCGATGTCTCTCCGCGTCCCGACATTGACGTCTGTCCGGGCGGGGCGGGAACCCTCTTGTTTGAGACCTTCGAATCCGGAGCGGGGGCGTTCACCCTCAACACACCGGATTTTGGCGGCAGCACCACCGACAACTCGTTTGTCGTCAACAACGCCTACGCCGGCGGAACCGGCACTTTCATATGCCTTGGGTTTCCGTTTTCAATGACCGCGCCGCCGACCCCGACTCAGCCCGTTGGCGTTCAAAACGCACCGGCCAGTTCCTACATGCACATTGTCAGCAACGCTCTTGTCGCCGGTGGCGTCTCGAGCGCGTCGTACCTGCCTGCTGAGGGGACTTGTGTGTTTCCGGGGTCACATTTTGCGTCGACCAGCGACGTGGACGTCACAGGAATGGAAGAGATTGAACTCTCGTTTTACTGGCTGAACGAGGGAAGCCCGCAAGCGCGCGGGCAGGTCTACTATTCTGCGAACAGCGGCACTTCGTGGGTTCAACTCGCTCCCGCCCAGGTGTTCCACAGCCAGTCCGCGTGGACCACGTTCTCGGCGAGACTCCCGACGCGGTTGAACACCATTCGCCTCGGCTTTCGTTTCCTGAATGAAACTGGGGTGGCCGGCAGTGGACCCGCGTTTTCCGTGGACGACGTTCGCTTGGAATGTGTTCAGCCCTGAGGGGACGCGAACTGACATCACGACCGCCCCGGGGTCGTCCCGGGAGTGCGAAGGAGGGAACGGAGAAGTCAGCTCCCCGAAGAGAAGCGCGTGACGACGCCGGCGTGAATCAGCGACGCGAGGCGCTCGTCGCCCACGGCGTCCTTGGCCGCTTCATAACGAACGCGGCCTTGCTCGAGCTTGGACCAGAGCGACTGAAGCGCTTGGTCTAGCGCGAGGGTGAGCACTTCGCCCTGATGTTTGGCGACGAGGACGGTGGTCTTCTCGGCGCCGGCTTCACCACCATCGAGGAGTGTGAGCACGTCGACGTCGAAATCCTGTCGAATAGCTTCGGCGTTGGCGACCAAGAACGCACCTTCCTCGCAGCCGAGCTCGCGAATGCGCGGGTCTTCTTTGACGGCGAGCCAGGCCCCGCCGATTCGCGTCAAGGCCGCGGCCGCAGCGGGGAGGGTGTCTTCGCAGAAGGAAGCGAGGCGCTCGGCGAGGGGAGCGCGGCGCCATAGGTGCGCGGACTCAGCAAAGTCTTCGAGCCAGTCGCCGCCGTGTTCTTCAAGCCACTCGAAGGCATGCGGGAGGCTCTCTTCGATGCCGCCGGCGAGCTGTCCGAGGTCAAGCCCGTGCACTCCGTCGGCGTCTTCGCATGTTTGTCCTCCGACGGCGCTGGCGAGCTGGGTGTGCCATTCGTCGCGTGAGGGTGCGTCGCCTATCTGGATCTCGTCGAAGAGCAGCGCCTCGATCTGTGTCTCGATGAACGCACGGTATTCACCAACGGAGGGAATGGCGGGCGTGGCGCCCAGAGCTTCGGTGACGGCGGGCGTTCGAAGGCGTGGCGCGTGGGCGATGGCGTAGGCGGTGGCGTCGGAGGACGCGTTGAGCGTGGCGCCGCCTTTGGCCCATGGGGTCTCGACGCGGCGGCCGCTGCGAATTTCTTCGTCGATGGCGGCGAGCTCTTTGTCGAGGTAACGCGCGAACCAGCGGAGGTTGTGAAGGGTCCTCGATGCGAGCTTGCGAAGCTCGTCTTCCTTCGCGTCGCGCCACGCTGCACGCGCCACTTCGCGCTCCATTCCGTAACGACCCGCGTGCCGCTCGAAGTCGACGCCCTCGAGACGCGCGACTTGGTCGGCGCCGTACCAAAGAGCCACGGGCAGGAGCTCGTTGAGGCGCGCGCCGAGGTAGAGGTCGAAGCTCGTCGCGTCTTCGTGCCAGAAGAAGAGACACGCGCGATGCATCATCTCGTGAGGGCCCCACTTCGCGATGTGCGCGGGGTCGAAGATGCTGTGGGCGCCGTCTTGGGTGAAGGCTTGGTACTTGCCCGTCTGAAGCACACCGCGCTGCCACTCGTCGTGGCTGGAGTCGTCGGTGCGTTCGTCACCGTCCCAGTTGGGCACTCGGGTCAGCTCGCGATGTACGTGTTTGGCGCCCGTTGCTGCGCCGAGGGCCACCGCGCGTAGTCCAAAGGGCGACGCGGCGACTTCGTTTGCCGGGAGCCGCACCTGCGCGGCGAGGGCGCCGACGTCGATGCGCTGCATGTCTTGCATCATGGCGACGAGAGCTTCGACGAGCGCGCCGGATTCACAGGACTCATTTGAAGCGCGCGCCAGCTCGCGCCAGGGCCTCCGGGGGATGCCTTTCCACATGCGCAGTGCTTAGCCTCGCGTCTAGGCGTCGTCGAGTTCTTCGATGCTCGTGGCGCGCACCGGGTCCATGAGAATCCCGGCTATGTAGCGCCAGCCGCCGTTCTCTTCGGCGAAGAAGCTAAGCTCGGCGAACGACGAGACGCTGCCGCGTTCTTTGACGCGAGCCACAAAGAGCACCCGCGCGACGCCTTGTTCGTCCGGCGGCGCCGTGTCGATGATGCGAAGCCCCACGTAGCTACGGTTGTGTTTCGCTTCGCCTGCCGCGAAGCGTTCGAGCCACTCCGCTTCGCTCGTTTTTGCGGTGCGGTCATCGTGGCTCGAGTGAAGAGTGCGCCAGAGGTAGGCACCGTCTCCTTTTGCGAAGGCGGAGTAGCGAGAGCGCATCAGCGCTTCGGCATCTTTCGCCTCGGTGCCCGCGTGGACGGGGCCGCAGCAGGCTCCGTACGCGCGTCCGGAGCCACAGGGGCATACGTTCTTCGTGCGTTTCTTCATTCGTGAATATCGACCGGCAAGATCCAATGGCGCGCGAGGGAAGGCGTCGCTAGCTCCGCGGGAATTTCGCTGAAGTCCTCACCGGCAAATGCGCGAAGAGCGCCTCCGATGGCGCTGCGGCGGGCCGGGAGAACGGGCATGTCGATGGCGACCCACTCCGCTTCACCGTCCCCGTCTTCGTCGAGGAGAAAAACGCGCCTGGCGCCGGACCCGTAGAGGGACTCCACGAAAGCGCGGCTCGCTGCCGCGTCGACGCCGGCGAGGCTGCCGCTGCCGCTCAAGAAGGTGCGCGCTTCGGGAACCTGGCCTCCCAGGATCTCGGCGCGCAATGCTCTCACGTGAGAGAGGCGTTCCTCCGGGTCGGGTTCGCTGGAGAAGAGCACCAAGGCGCAGGCTCCAATCGCGAGGGCGGCGGCGGCGAGGGGAAGGACGGGCGAGCTCATCGCAAGACGAAAGGTCGAAAGGACGGATCCGAAGACGCCCACGGCGAGGAGCACTAAGGCTGCGCTTCCGAGGACCAGGGTAAGCCAGCCCGCTTCGCCGGAGGCGAGTCCAGGGGCGGCGACGGCGAGGATAAGCACGCCAAGGAGGCCCACCCCGCCGAGAGCCCAATAGAGACGAGTTTTGGATGCGTCGAATGGCGCCGGAACCTCGGGGATTTCAACGAGCTCGTCCGGTGGCTCGTTCGGCGGTACCACCACGCGCGGCGCCGGCGGTATTGACTCACCCGCCGGGCCCCAGGAGACCGTCGCGCCGATGGATTTGAGCTTGTCCTCGTATCGGCGCACGTCTTTGTCAGCGACGTCACGCTTCACGCGGCAAGGAACCGACGAAATCAAAGTCTGGCACTGAGCGTGGGGCAACCCGAAGAGCTTCATCAGACCACGGACCGCCCGCTGGGGGTCCACGACCTCCAATATCCAGATGTCGACGGCCACACCGCAGTATCCCTTGGGTTCCGGTTTCCGCACAACTTCATGCGCCACCCGGCCTCGTTGCCCCTGAACTTGGTGAGTAAGCAATCGTCAGATTCGTTTTTTTCCCGTACTCTCCCCAAATGCGCGTCGACGTGTGGCTCGTCAGTTTCCGCGAGGGGAGCACCCCAGCAAAGACCATGGCCGCGATCTTTGGGATCAATCTGCGCGACGCGATGATGTTGGAGTGGTCGCTACCGGCCATCGTGGGCCGCAATATGAGCGAGTCCGACGCCGCCAGCGCGGTGCGAACGCTGCGAGGAATTGGTGCCAAAGCCGAGGCGCGACCGACGGACCCCTCGGTGCCTGCCTCCTTTGAGCTGCCCTTCGAGCCGACGGAAGCGGCCCGCGAATCCAGTAACCCAGGGCCGGCGCCGGCAGCCGCGGCTCCCCCGGCCGCGGCTCCCCCGCCCTCGGCGCCGCCAAGGCAAAACGCGCGCAAGTCGGTGCCTACGCGTCGCGCCGTGAAGATCGTAAAGCGCGTTGTTTCGGAGGTGCCGCCGGAGCTCGACCTCCCGTTCATGGACGAGGATGAGCTTCCTTCGCCTCCAATTCAGCGGCGCCCGCCTTCTTCGCGCCCCTTGGTCGCCGAGCCTGCTCCTCGTCCCGCTCCGCCCCCCGCCCGTCCTGCTGCGGCTCCTCCGGCTCCGGCTCCGGCTCCTCCGGCAAGCGCCCGTCCCGCGCCTGCACCCGCCCGGCCCGCGCCAGCTCGTCCCGCGCCTGCACCCGCCCGTCCTGCGCCTGCGCCTGCGCCGGCTGCTAAGCGTTCTTCGCCAAAGGAAAACGAAGACGGCGCGCGGAAACGTGCGCCACGACGTCCTCCTCGTGACATTCCTACCGGTGACCTCTACGACGACGGGCCGCCGCTCGAGCTGATGCAAGTGGACAGGCCGAAACCTGCGGTCCGGCGCTCCATTCCCCAGTCGCGGGCTCCGGAGAAGAGCAGCATCGGGCTCAAGCCGCTCCTGCCCGCGTTTGGCGCTTTTGCGGTGGGCGCTGGCGCCGCGTTCTTCACCCTCCGTCGCGGTCAAACTGCGATGCTCGGAACCGCGGACCTCGTGGGCCATGTCATCGACGGTGTCGCCCTCGCTTGCCTTGGGCTTGGGTTCGTCTTCGCCTTCGCTGCAATCTTCTCCAAACGCGAACACTTCAACATGGCGCCCGGCCTCATGGCTCTAGTCGTCGCCGTCGGCGCGGCATTTTTGCTCAACCAGTCGCGTGTTCCTACCGTCGGACCCGACGCTGAAGTGGGCGGGGCGGTTTCCGGCCTGATCACCCAAAGCCAAGTCAGTCTGGTCGGCTTTGACGACACAAGCGCGCGGGCGCTCGTGGACTCTTTGAGTGAGGCCGGCGCGATCAGCGTACGCGGAGCGGCGCCGGTCAGCTTCATGGGCGCTCAAGCATTCCACGGGCTGGCCATCGAGCTTCCACCCGGGCCTGCATCTCGGGCCCGAATCGTCGTGGCGTTTCGTGCGGCCATCGCTCGCTTCGGCGGGTCCGCGACGCCAGACCCGGCGCCCACACAGAGCGTCTGGATCGTCGCTCTTTAGCTTCGTCGCCGTCGCCGGGCGAGGGGCCACAGGGCGAGGGCGAAGAGGAGAAGTGCCGGCGGCGCGTTGCCCGTCTGGCTCGTACGACACCCACACCCGCCGCTGACGCCGCCTTGCAATCCGGCGTCTGCCGCCGCGTCAAAGGAAGGGCCGGCGTCCCCGACGCCTCCGGCGTCCGTCATGACCACGGGCCCCGCATCGCTTTCGGCTTCCACAGCCTGGCCGGCAAGGTCGATTCGAATGCGCGCGTCGTCCGGATCGTTCGTTCGCAACTCGAGGGATGACCCAAGCTCGCCGGCGCGTGCAGGTCTGTAGCCTACGTCGACACTTCGCCGTGTGCGTGGAGCCAAGGTGAGCGCTTCGATGCCTTCGATGTTCGCCGGGACGTTGAATTCGACGGTGAGCGGTGACTCGCCCGTGTTCTCGATCTCCAAGGGCATGAGCACGCGCTCGCCCGGCGTGAGCGTCCCAAAGTCGAAGCTGTCCGGTGAGACGACGATGTTCGGCAAGGGGACGTGAACATTGTTGTCGTCGAAAACGACGTTGGCGTCGCGGTCGAGGAGTTGGAGTGAGATGGGGCCCACGGGCAGGTCGAACCTTCGGCCCGCCGCCTCGATGTAGACGACGGGGTGAAGTCGCAGGTTGAGCAGGTAGTTGAGCAGGCCCTCGGGGTGAACCGTCAGGTCGCGTGAGTCGCCAAAGCCGTCCACGCTCGTGGGGGCGATTCGTCGCGATTCGCCGAGCGTTTGAATGGGCGGGAGCGTGTCGATGAACACGTCCGTCGTCTGGTAGCGGGTGCGCAACGACGCGTCGACGTCGAGGCGAAAGCCGCCGCTGACGCGACTCGGCAGTCCGATGAGAGAAGCCAGGTCGCCGTTGATGAGCGGAACGCGCTCGGTGGAGTCTTCAAGTTCGAAGGGAGCCTCTGGCGGGAAGAGAAACGGGTCGAACTCTCCCTCCGCCGTCAAGAGCAGGTCCATCGGAATCGAAGGGATGTCGATCTCTTCTTCCACGTTGAAACGAATGCCCGCGACGGTGACGTCAAAACGGAAATAGACGCGAAACTCAAACCCATAGCCGAAGGCGAGACGTCCTGACCCTGGGCGGCCTGGCACCTGCGCCGTCAGCGGAGGGTCCCAAAAAGTCACCGCCTCCGCACCGACATCGACCTCCGTCTCGCCGGCGAGACGAAGCGTCACACGAAGCTGCAGCGGAGAGCCCCCCGGGAGCCATCCGCTGTCAAAGTCAAAACCATCGAAGAACGCATCCCGATGCATCCAGTCGGTGGACTGCACCTCACAGCCGCGCGTGGCGTCGGGGCACTGCGCCGAGGCCGTCGAGATCGCGAGGAGGGGAGCGATAAGCAGAAGCGTCAGCGTGCGCATGCGTCATGTTCGCGCTCACCGGGCAGGAGTTCAAGTTTGACGACGAGATCGTGCGCGTCGCTATTGTCCCCAGACTCTTCGGCTGACATAAATCGGCGGTGACCCTGCTACTGCCCGACACTTTCACGACACCTGCTTCCACCGCGCACCACCCACCGGACCTGAGGCTTGAACCGGTTCATCTGCGCCTCGACCTCGATCTGCGCATCGACGCACAAGAGCTTGTGGGCACGGCCACGCATACGGTTCGCTGCAACGATGCGGGCGCGCGCACTTTGACGCTAAACGCCCTCGAGTTTGCCGAAGTGGACGTCCAAGGCGAGGGCGTGGAGTTCGACTACGACGGGGCGCTGCTTCGCATTCACTGGCACCACCCCTTCGACAAAGGCGAGGAGCGCGAGGTGAGCGTTCGCTACCGCGTCGTCGAGCCGCGTACGGGGCTGAACTTTTCGAGCCCCGCAGCCTACGACGACATCGACCAGGCACGCTTCGCCGTCACGGACAACGAGACCGAACGCGCACGCTACTGGCTGCCCACCGTGGACTTCGCCGCGGTTCGTCCCACCCTCGACATCACTTTGCGCGCCGAAGAAGGCCTCACGCTCCTCGCGAACGGCGCGCTCCAATCGGACGAAGTCGTCGACGGACGCCGCGTGTGCCGATGGGTCCTGGACGCGCCCTGTCCGAGCTACCTGACCTGCATCGCCGTTGGCGATTTCGTTCGTTGGGACGGCGACGGACCTGTCCCCGTGGCGGCCTTTGCGCCGGCATCGATGCACGAAGCGGCGAGCCTCGGCAGGAGCTTCGACCGCACCGGCGAGATGATCGAGTGGATGCAAGCGAAGCTCGGCTGCGCGCTGCCCTATCCGAAGTATTACCAGTTCGCCGTGCCCTTCATCGGCGGCGCGATGGAGAACATCTCTCTTGTGTCCTGGGACGAACGCTTCGTGTTGGACGCAGAACTCCACGCGGAACTCAAACCCCTCGTCGACATCGTCAATCTCCACGAGCTGGCCCACAGCTGGTTCGGCGACCACATCGTCTGCCGGGACCAGGCGCACTCATGGCTGAAGGAGTCTTGGGCAACGTACATGGAGAGCTGCTGGCTCGAAGGTGTGCACGGCGCCGAAGAGGCTCGCTACCACCGCTTCATCGAAGCGAAGGCGTACTTCACGGAGTGCCGCCAGCGCTACGTTCGGCCCATCGTTACGCGCACTTTCGACTCGAGCTGGGACCTCTACGACTACCACCTCTACCCCGGTGGCGCGCTCCGCCTGCACATGCTGAGGGCGCTCCTTGGCGACGACGTCTTTTGGACGGCGGTACGCGACTACGTGGCCCGCTTCGGCGGGAAGACCGTCGAGACCGAGGACTTTCGCCGGGTCATGGAAGAGCACTCGTCCCGTTCGCTGACGGCGTTCTTCGACCGCTGGCTCTACTCCCCTGGGCACCCCAAAGTGAAGGTTCGCTTTCGCTACGACGCCGGGAAAAAGGAAGGCGTCTTCGACCTCGAGCAGACCCAGGCGGGCAAGCCTTGGTTTGGTCGCAGCAAGAACAAGGGCGACGAGATTCCCGTCTTTGACGTAGACCTTGAGCTCGCGTGGACCATCGCGGGAAGCACCGACGAATGCAGCGTGCGCTTCGACAAGAAGAGCGTCCGTCACGTCGTGAAGATGGACAAGGAGCCGGAGTTCCTGAACGTGGACCCGCGGCAGGTCTTGCTTCACGAGGTGCAGCTCGAAGTGGGCGCCCCGCTCTTGCGCAGGATGCTGAAGAGTCCAGATCTCGTCACGCGCATCAACGCGGCGTTTGCCCTCGCCAAGAAGGGGCGGCGCGCCGACGTGGATGCGATCCGCGAAGCCTTCGAGAGCGAGTCGTTTTGGGGCGCGCAAGTTCAGCTCGCCGAAGCCCTTGGCAGCGTCGCTACGGACCACGCGGCTCTCGCCATCGCGGGGCTGTGCGAAAGCCATCATCAGACGCTCTCCCTCGCGGCCCTTTTCCGCGCCGCCGCGCTTCATCGGCATGATTCCGTCGCGTCAGCTCTTCGCACCCGCATCGAGGCAGGCCTGCCGCCGCGAGCTCGAGAGGCGGCGCTCGAAGCACTCGGAGCTCAGCGCCGAGAAGAAGACGAGGCCTTCCTCGTCGGTGAGTCGAAGCGAGGCCACGCCGTGGGCCGCCTCGGCGCGCTCCGCGGTCTCGGACGTAGCACGCGCGCGTCAGCGTTGGCGCCACTGTGCGCTGCGCTGAAGCCCGGCGGCCGACGTTCGTTCGTTCGCACGGCGGCGGCTGACGGCATCGCCGCGCTTCTCCCGCGCCTCGAACGAGGACCGCGGGCGACGGCGGTGGACGCGCTCACCTATGCGCTTCGCGATCCCATCGGGCGAGTGCGCCAAGCGGCGGCGAACGCGCTGATTCAGAGCGGCGCGCACGAGGCTTTGGGGGCGTTGCGTGCATACGAGTCCACGCTGTCAAACCAGGAGGCGCCGCGCCTTCGCCGGGGCCTGCGAAAGCTCTCGGGAGGCGACGAGCGACGCACGATGGTCAAACGCATCGAGGGTCTCGAGGAGAATCTGCGTGAGCTTCGGACGCGTCTCGACCGCGTCGACGGCTGATCAACACCCATCTACGGGTCATCTGAGACGTTTGTGTGGGTAAGTGTGCGCTTTTCGGGCACCCGCTCCCGATTTTTGTCATTCTCCGGGCATGTTTGCTTTGAGCTCCCGCTTTGCTTTCGTCACGTGTCTGATCATCTCCGTGGGCTGTGGGTCCAGCACCCAACTCGAGCCCTTCTCGCGACCCGACGCGGGGCAAGATTCTGGACCCAACCCGGACGTGCCTTTCATCGACGCCGGGCCGGATATCCCCGACGCGTTCTTCCCCGACGTGCCCCCAGATGTATTCGACGCGGGCCCAACGACGCTGGAGGTCGCGTGCTCAATCGGGCAGATGGTCCGTCCGGGTCAGTCGGCCACGGTGTCCGCCGAGATCGTTAGCCCAGCGACGGCTCCTTTCAGTCACCGCTGGAGCGTTGTCGAAGGAGACTTAGGCATCGAAACGCCGGACCAAATCACCACCGTCGTCATCTCGATGGTTCCCGGCCGACATGTGCTTCGCTACACCGTTCAAGACGCGACGGGAGCCGTCGGCACGTGCACCACCACCGTCGCCGTCGTCAACGGACCACCCATCGCTTCGTGTCCCTTTGACCCCGTCGTCGGTCCGGCGGGCATGCCCATCGTGGTGGAAGGGCAGGGCTTCGATGACGATGGCATCGTCAACTACCAGTGGGACCTCATCGAAGGCGACTTGGAGATCTTCGAGCCGGGCCAGCCGACGACAACCGTGCTGAGCAGAAACGCCCAGACGCATCGCATGCGTCTCACGGTCATGGACACGGACGGAGCAGAAGATAGCTGCATCGCCACCGTCCGGACGACGGCTCCGCCGGTGCTTCGTTGCCCCGGCACCATCGAGGCGCCAACTCGTCAGCCCGTTGCGCTGGCCGTTCCAGGCACGGATGACACCCGCATCGTGCGACACAGCTGGGAAGGCATTTCGTGGCCAGACGACGATATCGGCGTCGAGTTCACGCGCATCACGGGCAACCGCGCCACAATGATTCCCCGGCGCCGCGGCACGTACCTCATCAACTACACAGCCACGGACGATGACGACCTCTCAAGCTCCTGCGTTATCGAAGTCATCGGGTTGCCCACGCCGCCTACGCTGACCTGTCCGAGCGAGGTCACCGGCGCACCGCTCTCCCCCATCGAAATCGAAGCGAGCGCCGTCGACGACGGAGACATCATTCGCTGGGACTGGGAGCTCTCCGGCTTGCCCGATGGCTCGAACGTGCGTCCTCCAACGACGGGAAGCCCCAGCTCGGTGCTCAACCCCGACGTCGCCGGACGCTATGAGGTGACGGTGACGGTGACGGACGATGACGGCATGCAGGACCAGTGTGTGATTCCCGTTCTCGCCGTGAGCGATCAGGGGCTGCGAATCGAAGTCAGCTGGGACACCGCGACGGACATGGACACGCATCTGCTTCGTCCCTCGGCGATGGAATGGCAGAACGATGGCGACTGCTACTACGCCAACCGCAATCCGGAGTGGGGCGCTCCCGGGGAGGATGACAACCCGCGCCTCGACATCGACGACACAGACGGCTTTGGACCCGAGAATATCAACATCGACGTGCCCGAAGACGGCGTGTTCCGAGCAGGCGTTCTTGCGTTCCGCGGCCGCGCGGAGGTCACCATGCGCATCTACTGCGGAGGCTCGCGTCTCGAACCCGTGCTCACCGTGGGCCCCGTTGAAATCCGCGACCGTGAACTTTGGCGCGTCGCAGACATCACCATCGACGGTTTCAACTGCGAGATCGAAGAGCTCTTCAACGCGGACGGTACACGCGACATCGACACCAACACGAATCGTCGCTAGAGCACAACGCTGCGCATGTCCTTCAAAGACTACCCTTACTTTCACGACGGAGAGTTCTTGCCCTTCGCCCACCGCGGCGGCTCGCGACGCTTTCCGGAGAACACGCGGGCGTCCTTTGAAGGGGCGATGGGTCTCGGTTTTCGGCACATCGAGACCGACGTTCACCTGAGCGCCGATGGCCACCTCGTGGTCTTTCACGACGCCACCGTCGAGCGCACCACCGAGGGCCGCGGCGCCGTCGGGTCCATGACCTTGGCGGAGCTTCGCAAGCTCGACGTGGGCTATCGGTTTTCACCCGGGGACGGCTCGTTCCCTTACCGCGGCCGAGGCCTTGGCGTCCTGACGCTGGAGGAGGCGTTTCTTCTGTCGCCGGACGTTTACTTCAACGTCGAGATGAAAGGCGGCGCGCTCCCCCTCGCCGATGCGCTCCACGAGTTCATCTCCGCTCATGGCGTTCACGAACGCGTGCTGGCTGCGGCGGCGAATGATCGCCTCACGGCGCGCTTCCGTTCCATCGCCGGCGAACGTGTGCCCACTTCGCCCGGCGCGTCCGGCATCACGCGCTTTTGGGCCGCGGCTCGCGCGGGTCTGCACCGAAGGCTGAGCTTTCCGTTTCAAGCGCTGCAGGTTCCTATCCACCACGGCGTGCTCCAGGTCGTCACGCCGCGTTTCGTCGAAGCCGCGCACGAAGTGGGCCTCGCCGTTCACGTCTGGACCATCGACGACCCGACGCAGATGCGCTGGCTCCGCGACATTGGCGTGGACGGAATCATGACGGACCGGCCCGAGGTTTTGCAGCAGACCGTTCACGCGTAGGTCGCTCCTTGAGAGCTCCGTCTTTGGCTCGGCTCACACTTCAGAGACGAGCGGAAGCAACTCGCGGAGAGAGTAGGACGCCAACTCCGCGCCGCCTACTCCGGCTTCTTTCAAGTAGTCGCGCAAATCGTCGACGACTTTCGACTCCTCAATCAACACACGTTCCCTTGCCGGTCTCAACCAACCCTCACGAGGCGTGGTCTCGATG
>JBGCFM010000269.1:0-36316 GCA_045106895.1 Polyangiales bacterium
ACGCACATAGGCGACACCATGCCGTCCGTCCGTGACCGACTCGATGATTGCGAGGAAATGCTCGCTGACAGCCTTGAAGGAACGCGACGTGTGGCGTCCATCGTGAAGGGTCTCCGCTCCTTTGCTCGCATCGAGAGCAACGAGCTTGAGGTCGTCGACTTCAACGACCTCGTGCGCTTGGCATGCCGAATGGCCACCAACGAGATTCGCCACCGCGCTTCCCTCGTAACGGACCTCGGCGCCCTGCCTCCCATCGCCGCGCATCGCGCGCAGCTCTCCCAGGTGGTTTTGAACCTGCTCATCAACGCGGCCCAGGCCATCCCCGCCGGCGCGGTGTCCAAGAATCAGATTCGCCTTTCGACGTCCTGCGAGGACGACGAGATCGTCCTGAAAGTTGAGGACTCCGGAAAAGGCATCGCCTCCCACGTACTTCCAAATGTCTTCGACCCCTTCTTTACGACCAAAGAGAGAGATGTGGGAACGGGCCTCGGTCTCGCTATCTGTGCGGAGACGGTCCGGAAGCACCGAGGTATGATCTCCGTGGAGAGCACCGAGGGTCAGGGGTCCTGTTTCACCGTCACGTTGCCCACGAAGACCGACCTCCAGCCTTCTCGCAGGCCGCCCAAGGCCAACTCGGAACCGGGAGTGAACCTGGACCGAGCACGTGTGCTTCTCGTCGACGACGACGCGATGGTGCGGCGAGCTTTCCTGCGCATTCTTGGCCGTAAGCACGACACCGTAGAGGCGCAGAGTGGTGAAGAGGCTCTCGAACATTTGGCGAGCGGTGAGCCCTTCGACATCATCCTTTGTGATCTCATGATGCCCGGGCTTGACGGCCCCGCCCTCTACGAAGCGGCGACGGAGCTGGACCCCGAGTTTGGGAACCTCTTCGTATTTGTCAGCGGTGGCGCGTTCTCGCCCAGCACGCGGAGCTTCCTCGAACGAATGCAGCCGCTTGTCCTAGAGAAGCCCGTGTCTCGCGAAGTGCTCCTGGGGATCGTCGCCCGCTCCCGTCGACGTTAGAGCGCATCTCATGACTACGTCGGTCGCGACGCGCGGTTCATTGCGTAGGTTCGGCCCTTCACGTTCTCGAAGTGCTCGGAGCGCACGTTTGTGAAGCCGACTTCCTCAAGCAAGGGGGTTAGGTGAAACCAGTCCCAATGATAGACGTGCCGCATCGTCAGGTAATGCGTTGAGTGGGTCTCGCCCTCGCGAAGCTCGTAGGTGTGTTCCTCGTCGATGCATCCTTCGCCGCGCTCTGCCGTGAGCGACAGACGAAGAGACGTTGAGTCCCCTTCGTAGTGCCATGCTTCGCGTGGGGCGGACATGTCCGCCCAATCCGACTCCAGCTGTCGTGCACCCACGTCGCGGCCAGGCTTGGACTTGTCCGCGTAGAAGTACACGAGGCTGCCGCCCGGCTTGAGAGCTTCGAGGAGGCCCCGAGCGACCCTTCGCATCTCGCTCTCTTCGTACACCCAGTGAATCGCATCATTGAAGATGAGGTCGTAACGTCCCGGCCGCTGCAGCTCGGCCCATTCGCCGCGGAAGACGGGGACATCTTCAATGCCCGCGGCAGCGAGGGCCGCTTTGGTAGCCGTGAGGGCGACGTCGCTTGTATCGCACGCTTCAACCTGAAAACCCTGCTCAGCCAAGTTGACCGTGTGGTCGCCTAGCCCCGCCGTGGAATCGAGGAGCAGCGGACGTCCGGGGTAGAGAGACTTGAGCGCTCTCTGACTGTCGGACTTCCAACGTCGAGCGTCGAGGGGGTCGAAGTCTCGGCGAATCTGCTCGAATCGCCAAAAGGCGTCCCAGTCCGTTCGCTCTCTCATCTCCCGATGACGCCGAGCGTGTGTGCGACTTCCTTGGCGAGGGCCGTGGCCGGGCGCCGTGGGGCGTTCTTGTCGTAGAGGTCTCCTTCGAGCTGCCAAAGAAACGCCGCGCTGTAGTCGAGTCGGTCGGCGTTGTGGATGTAGTGACAGAGCTCCATCGGATCGGCGGTGGAACCGTCCTCTTGAGCTTCCTTCGGGATGCCGAGTTCGCCGCCGATGAGAGGCAGCGCTGTGTCTCGGAGCGCATCATCTTCGACGTAGTCGGCGAGCTCGTCGCGGGAAGGTAGGCCGCCATGAGGGTGATAGACGTGGACGTCGATGGCGTTGAGCGCAGCGCCCGCGCGCCAAAGCTGTGGCAAGAACTGATGCATGGTGCCGGCGGTGATGAACATCTCGCGCTCGGAGCGGGCTGCTTCGCCGGCGATGCGAATTGCGCGTCCGATGTCGGACCACTCGATGGGCTCCAGCTTCGAATCTTTCATGCAGGACGCTGCCGAGGTCTCGGGCTCGTTCACGATCTCAAGGGCGAGAGTGACCTCAGAGTCGAGGAGCTTCGCGATGGGCGCTACGACGTGCTCGGCGAATCGCTTGCTTTGGTCGGCGTCCGTCAGAATAGAACGCGTGAAGGGGTCTTCTTCCCTTGGCCACGCGTTTCCATCGAGGAGCGACGGGTAGAGCTTGATGCCGTTGAGGTGTGCGGCTTCTTGGAACACCTGAATGGCGTCGAGGAGCTCCTGATGCACGCCGACGACGTTGCCGTCTTCAACGAGGATCCCCTCGGCGTTCTCACACAGCCAGATGCGTACGGCACCCAGGCCAAGTCGCTGCGCTTCGATGAGGACGCGATAGGCGTCCATGGGGTCAAACTCCGCAGGCCAATCCGGAAAGCGTGGATTGGGTGCAAGGTCGTGTCCGTAGCTACCGCGGAGGTAGCAGGCGTTGACTCCGAAGAGAGCCTTGGGGGATGTGGTCGTCACAGAGTTTCTCGCGGGTGCTCAGGGGGCAGTGCTCAGTGCTCAGAATCAGCACTCAGATTTCGAGCACGTTGATCGTGTTGCCAGCGGTAGCGCCGGCCATGGCACGGCGCTTTTTCGGCGTGCGTAGAGCGACAAGTCCATGTTCAACGTTCGCGCCCGCAAGCGCGCTCGCGACCATTCCCTTGTTCCACTCTTCATCCCATGCGTAGTTGAATCCGTTGCAGGCCACACATTTCTTCTCGAGACCCTCGCGCACGATCTCACGGGCGAGGTCGCTCTTGAGCGCAGTGACCAGCGAGTCTTCAGCGATGTTTCGGCCTTGATGCCAACAGAGGTAAAAGCCGTGGTCCGAGAAGCCGATGAACTTCTGGGGGATCTTGCAGCCGTTAATCGGGCGGTAGCGCATGTCTTTGCGCGCGTACATCTCGAAGTGTTCGAGGAGCAGCTCCTTTTCGCTGAACCACGTATGCGTCTCGTGGCAGGCCTTCTCGATTCGAACGAGCTGCTCAAACGCGAGCTTCTCTTGCTCGGCGCTCATCTGCATGTGGGCCGTGTCAGGCACGACCTCGACGTGACTGAAACCGCAGTAGGCGTACTTCGCTCCGCCGATCTCCTGGATGACCTTGAAGCTGTCGTAGAGAACATCGTGGTTGTCCGCCTGCATGACGGTGTTGGTGCCCCACTGAATGTCGCTCTTTTCGGCGAGCAAACGCAGCGTCTTGAGAGAGCGCTGGTAGGTGCCCTTGCGCTGACGGATGTGGTCGTGGGCGGCTTCGGTTCCGTCGATGCTGATGGTGAGGCAGTCGAGGTTGCTCAAAAGCTCCAGGTGCTTCTCACGGATGAGCGTGCCGTTGCTCACCATTTGAACTTTGACGCCGACGGAGAACGCGTGCTCAAGGATCTCGAGGATGTCCGGGTGCACGAAAGGCTCGCCACCAGAGAAGCTAACGGTCTCCACGCCAACGAGGGCAGCTTCAGCGACGGCGCGTTTGCAGTTCTCTTTCTTCATGAAGATGGCTTCGCTTGGGCGACGGCACATCTGGCAGGTGAGGTTGCAGTATTCGCTGAGCGCGATGTCCATGCGCTCGTAGTTTGTGAAGAGGACTTCTCCGTTGCAGTTGGTGCAGGTCTCCGTCTCGATGGCTTCGGCGCCCGTCATCGTATGGGTCGCGTCGGTGCCGCACGCTGGGCATGCGCGGGTCTTGGTTTTCGTCGTCGAGTCGCTCACTTCATCGCCTCCAGGAGAACCTTCGCGGCAGGCGCGTACGTGACCTCGGCGCCGGGGATGGCTTCGTCGAAGGCTTCGACGTCAGAGCATGCAGCGAGGCAACCCGGACAGCGCTCGGTGAGCGCAAGGGTCTGAAGCTGCTTGTGGTGCGTGGAGTGCCAGATGTCGGTGATGCGGTCTTCTTTGACGTTGCCCATGCGGTCGTTCTCACCTCGCATGAAGAAGCATGGATAGATGTCGCCGCGGAAATCCACGAGGAGGAACTTGCTTGGCAAGAAGCAGCCACCCGGCGGAATGGGGCGCTTTCCGTAGGCGAGGTAGTCCGGGATCACACCGAAGAGCGACTCGGTGAAGATCTCGATGCCGAGCTTCTTCGCGTGGGCGTTCAAGCGCTCGAGGTGACCGACGATTTCCGCGCGCGGCGTTCGCATCAGGGAGAAGCGCGAGATGTCTTTCTCCGGTCCGCTAATCTCCGTCTGGAAGGGCTGAAAGCTTACCTCTTTGAGGCCGAGCTCGGCGGCCAACGTCACGAGCGCCTGAAGGTGCGGAATCGTCTCTTTCATGATGACGCCGGAGAGGCCGATGTCGATTCCGCGATCGACGGCCTTGCGGACGAACTCAACGCTCTTGGCGTAGTTGCCTTCGCCCCGAAGCTCGTCGTGAATGTCGGGGGGGCCATCGATGCTGATGTGAAGCGCAACGGATGGCATCTTTGCGAGGCGATCGAGGTTGGCGTCGGTGATCATCGTGCCGTTCGTCACGATGTCTTGCTTCGTGTAGCCGAGCTCATGCGCGAACTCGACGATCTCCATGAAGTCCTTCCGCATGAAGCTCTCAGCGCCGCAGGGCGTGAAGTGGCGAGCGCCTAGCTCGTATGCGTCGCGAAGCAGTTCCTTGGCTTTGGCGTTGTCCGGGCCATGCTCACGCAGCTCCCAGACGCTGCACATCTTGCACTTGAGGTTGCAATGGACGGTCAACTCGATGGCGATCTCATCGAGAGGTCGAGTGAGTGCATTTTTGGGAGTCAGCGGCCGGAAGATGTCTAGGTTCATAGTGCGCGTTTCTTGGGGCAGAGCTAGGTGCGTGCCTGGGCATGTTCTGGAGGCGAAGGTTGCCCGAGCTGTCGTCGGCATCGCTCAATCACGTATTCGACGTCGTTCTCGTAGCCATTCTTCACCCAGTGGCCTTCGGGGCTCTCAACGTACCAACGAAGCTCATTCCGAGCAATGCGTGCGAGATCCGTGTCGGCTGGGTATTTGTCCATGAAGTACACGAAATTCAGGACATAAGAGTCATACGTCGGCGGTAGTTCGAGGACCTCGCAACGAAACGGATCCCGTGGCGCCGGGTCGTCGATGTGAAGTACCGGGGCGCCCTTGAGTTCGAAGATAGGGTAGCCGGCGTGGAAGAGACGGTAGCCGAGCTCGAGGTCTTCGAAACCCCAGCCGTGAAACTCGTCGTCAAAACGAAGCTCGGGGCCGCCCAGAGTCACGGAGAAGTTGCATGAGTAGACGAAGGTCCACGGCGCTTCGTGCGCTTCGACGGAGCCCCCGTCGAGGTCGGCGATGCGGTCGTCACGTTCCGCCTTGAGAATGTCCTCCGTCGTGGGGACATCCTTGTCGAAGGTGCTCGCGCGATAGCGAAGCCCGAGCGCGCAACACTGCGGGGCGTCGCGTTCCTCGTGGGCGCGCACGTGTTCGCGGACAAAGGTCGGACTCACGAGCATGTCGTCGTCGACGAAGATCACGACTTCCCCGATGGCACGTTCGACGCCGAGGTTGCGTGCTTGTCCGGCGCGGAAACCGAGGTCCTCCTGAAACGCGTAGACCAGCGGGAGTCTCTCCGTGTAGGACTCGGCGACGGCGGCCGTTTCGTCGGACGAGCCATCGTCGCACACAACTACGCGCGCCAAGTGATCGCCCTCTTGATGGGCGAGGCACTCAAGGAGACCGCGCAGTCGCGCGGCCCGGTTGTAGGTCGGAATTACTACGGTGGCTTTCAACGCCAGTCCTCTCGCTCGGTCATTTACGACGCGACCATGGCACGAAGAGCGCGGAGGCTTCAAGGGCCGGCTGGACCCACAGAAACGGGGGAAAGCGCGCGGATGCGCTCCGTCAGGGCGGGGTCGGTGATCTCGACCTCATCCACGCCAACGCCCTTGGTCTCAAAGGCCTCGAGGGTCTGGCGGAAGATGTCGGCGGTGGACGGGCTGACGATGATTCGGGCGCGGCATTCAACGCCGGCCGCGAGGAGAGCGTCGAGTCCCGATTGGACTTGTGCGTCACCCTCCCCGCCGAGGGAGTGAACTTCGCAGGTGACTGAGTCGAGACCCGCGTGCCGGGCGGCGTCCGCGAGGGCTGTGTCCGCGAAGGGATAGACGAGGCTGCGCATGGCCACCCAGAGCCCGGCGTCCTTCGCGCTCTTCACGACGCGCAAGAATGCCGGATGCTCCGCGGGTGCACCGCCCAGGAGGTACACGCTCTTGGCTCCCACCTTTCGCGCGTAGGCGATGCGGTCGAGGAGTTCGTGTTCCGGCACGCCGCCGACGACGCGTCGGTGGAGGAGTGAGTGGCACGGGCCTTCGCGTGTGGCGGAGCCCCCGAACTCAATACCCACGGTGTAGGGGCGCGAGCAGGTTTCCTCGACGTCGAGGATGTTTTGACGAACGTACTCGCGCATCACTTCGCCGTCGTGGCGTTCCCCGAGCATCGACAGGTTGCGGAGGTAACCTTCGAAGTCGCTCGCTTCGGGTTTGTCGCGCCGAAAAGGGTTGTTCGGCGAGGACTCTTGCTCGTCCTCGACATGGTAGCCGAGAGCGTAGCGTGAAAACACGTAAGACGCGCCGGCCTCGTGCAATCGGTATCCAAGGTCGACGTCTTCAAGGCCCCACCCAACGAAGCCCTTGGCGAAGCCGCCGATGCGCTCGAGCAGCGCCTTCGGGAACGACACATTGCCCGTGTAGCAAAGGCGCCACGGGTCTTTGAGCCAGTCGACGTTGTCGAGGCAGGTTCGCAACACAGGTTCCCGGGAGCGGTCCGGGATGATGGCGACTTCGTCGAGGTTCGCGCCGCGCATGCTTTCGATGGAGTGAATGTGGCCCATCGCGTGAAGGTTGTAGCCGCTCAGGTAGCCGAGAATGACGGCGTCTGGCGTGTTCCGGTGAATCCAGTCGAGGTGCCAGAGGTAGTCTTCGCCCACGATGATGTCTGCGTCTAGGAACGCGAGGACTTCGTGCTTTGCATGGTCGGCGCCGAGCTGCCTGGCTTGGCCCGCGCGAAAGTTTGTGTCGCCGTGGCGGATGCAGCGCACGTTCTCCGGCATCTCTTCGAAGATCGGAGAGAGGTCGTCGTCGGAGCCATCGTCGACGACGATGACCTCGTAGCGTTCCTCAGGGTAGCTCTGCGACGCGAGACGCGTGACGACTTCGCTGAGGATGTGCGCGCGGTTGTAGGCGGGGACGACGACGCTTATAGACACGGGGGCTGCGGAGTCATCGCTTGCGGAGAGGGACGAGGCGCGCGCGTATCCCTCGCCAGCGACGCGCGGGACCGCGAGCATGTCGCCGTCCCAGGCGAGCTTCGCCGCCACGCTAAACGCGGAGGCATAGCCCGCGTCTTGAACGGCGGCGCGGGCGAGGGGCGTGACTTCGCCGTAAGGGTACGCGAAGGTCAGCGGCGTCTCGCCGAGGGCGCGGCGGATGGCGTCTCTGGAGCGCTCGCATTCTTCACGGAGGCGCCGTGCGTGCGCGTCTTGGCCTTCGTCGTAGATACGCTGTCCTAAGCGTACGTGGGAGACGCTATGAGAGCCGAGGGTCCATCCGAGATCCCGGAGCGCGCGAAGCTCATCCCAGGTTAAGAACTCCGGCGAGGTGCCAACGTAGGCCGTGGGAACGAAGAGCGTCGCGGCGACGTCAAGCTCCTGTAGAACAGGAGCTGCGTAGTCCAGCACGGAGCGGTGGGCGTCGTCGAAGGAGAGGGAAAAGTGAGCGTCGTCGTTTAGCGAAGCGTCGTCTGCGTCCGCGAGGCTGAGCGCTCGACGGCCCGCGTCGCGCTCTGTCTGGACGAGGTGACGCAGCTCGTCTTGGCTGATGGCCAAGCGCCGGCTCGATTGCCCCTCGCTTACATAGTGCAAGCAGTAGTTCTGGGCGCTCATGAGTCTGCTTTCGCTGTCGCGTCGCTGCTTTCATCAACGGCGCCTTCATCAACGGCGCCTTCCGATGCACGGCTCTCGGCCTCGTGAGTCACGTAGGTCTCCGCTTGGAGGTTCCACATACGCGCGAAGAGGCCATCTTGCGCCATCAACTCTGCGTGTGTCCCGTCTTCCACGATGCGCCCGGCGTCGAGGACGATGATTCGATCCGCCATCTTCACGGTGCTGAATCGATGCGTGATGAGAACCGCCGTTGCGTCTTTCTTGAGCTCGCTGAAGCGCTCGAAGATTTGATGCTCGCCTTCGGCGTCGATGGAGGCGGTGGGCTCGTCGAGGATCAGCACTTGGCTCTTGCGCATGAATGCCCGGGCGAGGGCCATGCGCTGCCACTGGCCGATGCTGAGCTGTTCGCCGCCAAACCAGCGGCCGAGCGTCGTGTCGTAGCCTTCTGGCAGCGCGTCGATGATCGCGTCGGCGCCCGCGCTCTCGGCGGCGGCTTTGACGGCTTCGCGATCTGCCATCATCGGAAGCCAGCCGAGGCCGACGTTGTCCGCGGCGCTGAAGTGATAGTGGACGAAGTCCTGAAAGAGGACGCCGATGCGGCAGCGCAGCTCGCCACGGTCCAGCGTTGAGATGTCTTCGTCGCCAAGGAGGATCTTGCCTTCGTCGAGGGCGTAGAGACCCGAGAGCAGCTTGACGAGGGTGGTCTTGCCGGCGCCGTTGGGGCCAACGAGGGCGATGGTCTGCCCGGGCTCGATGGTGAGCTGGATGTCGATGAGGGCAGGGCGCTCAGAACCGGGGTAATGAAAGCTGACGTTGTCGAAGTGGATCGCGGGTCCCCCGCTCGGGAGCTCTTTGATGTCGGCTGGATCCACTTCCGCGATATCGTCGTCGGGGATGCCGAGATACTCGAAGAGGTTGTTGATGTAGAGGTTGTCTTCGTAGGCGCGCGCGATGCTGCTCATGGCGCTCTCGAACGCGCCTTGTCCCTGGCGAAACACCGTGAGGTAGAGTGTCATCGAGCCCAACGTGATGGCGCCGATCACGGTCTGGGACACGATGACGATGTAGATCCCGTAGAACACGCCCATGCTCGCGATTCCAAGGAGCGTGACGGCGAGACCCCGCTTGAAAGCGAAGCTCCGGTCCTCGGCGTAGAACTTCTCATGGAAAGCGCGATGCCTGCCGAGGAGCATCTTGCCGAGGGCGAAGAGCTTGACCTCTTTGACGTAGTAGTCGCTCGTCAGGAGCTGCGAGAGGTAGTGCTGGTGGCGTTCGTCGGCGGTGCGGGCGGCGTGAATCTTGTATTCCTCCGCGGCGAAGCGTGCCTCCGCCAAAAACGGCAGACCCGCGAGGGCGAGGGCGACGACGGCCCATCCACTGAACTGCATCAGGAGCAGGCTGTACCCAATGAGCGTCAGCAGGTTTCGGCCGAGGGAGAGACCATGCGTGATCATCTCCAGCGGGCGCCAGCTCGACTCTTTTCGTGCGCGCTCCAGCGTGTCCATGAACTCGGGGTCTTCGAAGTGATGCACGGAAAGGCGAAGCGCTTTTTCGAAGATGATGGAGTCGACGTGAAGCGCGAGGCGCGCCCGTAGAAGCTGGGCCGTGTACCCGATGTACTGGCCGCTGATGTGCGCCGAGAGCATGAGGGCCAGCTCGACGGCCACCCACTGGAGCGTCTCTGTGGGTGAGTGCGCCGGCGCCTCGATGGCGTCGACGACGGCGTCGACGATCTCTTTGCCAACCCACGCGATAAAGACCGGCAGGAGCGCGTTGACGATGGACGCCAACACGTAGCGAGTCGTCAGGCCGCGCTCCACCTTGAACGCCAAACCAATGGAGCGCCGCACGTTTTGCGTGAGCAGCGCGATCTGCCGCAAGATGCGTTTGGGTGGCTGGGCTTCCGGCACGTGGGTGTCTACCGCGTGCGCTCGCTTTGTTCCAAGCGTTCTTCGCGGATGCCGTCGATTCGGGCGCCGATTCTAGCTGCGGGCGAGTCGTCGGCGAAGCCCGTGGGCGCCGACAAAGAGCAAGGTGAGGAACATCGTCCAGTACAGAATTTGGCGCCAGCGTACGCCGTCGACGGGCCAAAACTGCATGACGACCCGGTGAGTTCCTTCGGAGACCGGAATGGCCCGGACCAGCGCGTTCACGCGGTAGATAGGCACGGGTGTGCCGTCAACGGTCGCGACCCATCCGGGGTACCAAGCTTCGTTGATGACGAGGAGCCCGTCGCCGGAAACATCCGCTTCGAAGGCGAGGGCGTCGCGCTCGTAGTGGAGAGCGCGGACCTCGGCGTGGCTTCCTTCGGCGCCGTGGCTGGTGAACGCGGGCGAGTCCGCGGGGTCGACGGCGCCGTCGAGGAGCGCGACGCGAGCCGGGGCGAGCTGCTGCAATGCACGCAGAGCGGCAGGGCGGTCTTCGAGATGGCGAACCTCTGCGCCCGGGACAAAAAAGACCAGCGGGAGAGCGTCCAGAAGCTCGGTCACGCCGGAGCGACGGCGGACCGCACCTGGGACGTTCGCGAGTTCTTCCGGCGGCGGCAGAAAATGCCGGTCCCATCCATGAATGAAGTGGGGACCTTGGAGTGCGTAGCGAACGTTGAACTGGGCGGCGAGCTCCGGCGTTTCACGCAGCGAGGCGATCACTCGCTCATAGCTCTTCAGAAGAAGCGGGTCCTGGTAGCCACGAAAGTCTCGGCGCTGATGGCGTGTTCCAGAGCGGCAGCTGATTCCAAACTCATCCATGTATCTGAAGTGCGCGTCCGTCCCGGGGGCCTCGTCTAGAATCCGCTGGATGTCCGCTCCGACGCCTGGGTGTTGCCCGCTGCGCATGTGCCGGTCCGCTGGCATCGCTTGGGACACATCAGCGAGGAAGAGCCCGGCAAGCACGAGTCCGAGCCATGGTGAACGTAGCTGCGCGCGCTGAGCGGCGATGCCTAGGCACGAAAGCGAGAGGAAGAACACCGCCGGCGTCCAGAGCTTCATCGCGGCGAAGCCAACGCCGACGAGCGCCGCAGCTATAGCCAAGGGTTGAGCGCGTTTGGGGATCGCCCGGCGACTCATCCGCTGAAGACCGAGAGCAGCAAGGAACGCGAAGGCGGGTCCGAGCCACGCTTCGTAGCGGTGCGGCAAGCGAAAGAGAGAGACGCCAGGGATCCAGTCGAAGGCCGCACGAAAGAGCGGGCCTTCTCCGCCGAGGGTCAGAAGCACTGCGCTGGCGGCGACACCCCAGAGTGCCGCGGCGACCCTCCGCTCCTTGTGCGAGCGAAGGAGGGTGAAGGCGGAGAGGAGGATCACCACCCACCCGACGTAGAGGTGGTTGCCGGGCATCGGCCAAAGCGTCGCCACCAGACCTGCGGGCTCGATGGCGCCGGACGCGATGGACTCGAAGCTGCGGCCCTGCTGCACGGAGTGTTCTGCCAACGTGAGCCCAGGGATGAGCACGACGCCGATGAGTCCGATGCCGAGAGCGCCGGCGCATGCGCACGCGCGGAGTACGCCGGGCCAGATCTTTCGCCCATGCCTTCGATGTTCGGCCGCCAGGCGCGCCATGGCGTATAGAAACGTAAAGCTGCTCGCAAGCCAGAGCGCCGGCGGCGACCCAACCCACGCGCACAGCGCCGCGGAGAGCGCGAGGAGCGCTCCATCGAAGGCTCGTCGCTCCACCATGGCGCGCTCCGCAGACCAGAGCATGAGCGGCATCCAAGCGAGCGCCATGGTCAGGTTGAGCTCCCAGTTGTGGCGCATGAAGGGCGCGGCCATCACAAGCGCGGCTCCGACAAGCGCGCCGCTCCACGCGAGTTTGAGTCGCCTTAGCCAAAGCAGCGTGAAAACGCCGCTCAGGAAGAACATGAGCGGCACGCGAGCGTGGGCCCAGGCGGGGCTTGGACTCGGTCCGGCGGCGAGGCAGATGCCCCAGTTGAGCGGGTGATACATGCCCGCCTGCGGGTCCGCGTAGTAGGGGTAGCCGGCTCGGTCGTAGGGATTCCAGAACGGCACCACGCCGTCGTGGAGGGAGTCGCAGAGGTAGACGAGATCTGGCCAGTATTGCTCTGGAACGTCCCACTCGAAGAATACCGGCGCGCCGCTGAGCAGTCCCCACACCATCGGCGCAAAGAGAAATACCGTCGCGCCGGCGACGCACAGCAAAGCGAACGCCCAGGCAAGGCGCTCGCGTTTTGCATCAGCTCTTGCGGGCGCGTTCACCGGCCACGGCTACTTCGTCATGTAGGCGTCGATGGTTTCAAACCACTGCCGGCGCCAACGCTCTTCGTGGAAGTCTTTGAGCGCCATCTCGCGGCTGGCCTTGCCCATCTTCGCCGCGAGGTCGTCGTCGCTGAGGAGCATCTGGCAGTACTCCCGGATTTCTGCGGCGGTGTCGCCGACGAAGCCATTCACGCCGTGCACCACGTAACGTTCGATGTTCGGGATGCGGAAGCTAACCAAAGGGAGACCCGTCATCATCGCTTCGACGAGGGTGATCGTGTACTCCTGCTCCCCATCGTGGAGGTAGAGTCGGGCGCGCTGAAGCGCCTTCTGCAGGTCCGCGTACTCGTACACCTCTTGGTTCGGGTCGAGGTGGTCGATGTGAAGCGTCGGCAGGCCCTGCATCGCCTCTTCGTAGAGGTGGTAGCTCCAGCCGCGGTCTTTGTAGCTGTGAATGATGGAGAGAATCGTTCCGTCTTCGCCGGTTCCTACGGGGTAGGCCTCGGGGTCGAGGCCAAGGGGGATGTACGGAATCTCCACGCCCTTTTTCTCGCGCACCCACTCGACGGTGTTGATATAAAAGCTCGCGACGGTGAAGTCATCGCGACCGAGGAGCTCGTCCCATTCCTGCTCGGTGAGCTCTTGCACTTTGGAGACGCGGTAGAGCTTCTTGATGTCGCGTCGCTCGCTGAAGAGCTTGAGCTGCCAGTTGAACATGACCCAGGCAAGGTCGTAGCCGTCCGGGAAGTTGGTTTTGGGGTCGTCGAGGAGACGCGCGTAGTCCGCTGGACCGAAGTCCAGGTGCGCGTCTTCGAACTCCGGAAGAACGTTGATGACGTTCTCCGGTTGAGGTCGCCAGTAGTGAAACTGAGCCCAGTTGCCGAGAAAGTACGTCGGGAGTCCGACGCGGCAAAAGTGGTACTGAACCCCAGGGTGCGTGGGGACGATGAGTGTCTTCCAGTCGGTTCGCATGTCTGTTCTTTCAGGGGGAAATCGCACGCTACGCGCTGGGCGGTGCGGAGCTGCCGAGGACAACGAGGGGCGCGAGCTTTTGGCGCTCTTCATCGCTGAGCTTGCGACTCAGCTCGCCGGCGGCGTCCAGCACTGGAACGTCCGGGCAAAGCGCGACGAGGGCCGCGCGGTCTTCTGGGCTGGGGTGGCCCACGACGACGACATCGGCGCCGGCGACAGCATGCGCCACGCTCGGGGCCGTCGTGGCGCGCGGGTCGCCCAGTGCCTCTTCGAAGGCGCGGAGACCCAAAGGAGCGTTCGCTTCGTCGAGGACCATGCTGTCTGCCACGGTGACGTGAATACCGCGGTCGAGGAGGTCGCGAATGAGCTGCACCGGTGCGGAGTTGCGGAGATCCGGCGCGCCAGGCTTGAAACCGACGCCAACGATGGCGGCCTGTTTGGGCTCGTGGACGAGGACGGCCTGAACGATGTGTTCAAGGTGCGCGCGGTTGGACGAGAGGATCGATGAGAGCACAGGCGCGTCGGCACCGCGGCGTGCCGCATGCGAGGAGAGCGACGCGACATCTTTTACGAGGCATGCGCCGCCAAAGGGCATGCCGGGACGAAGGTAAGCGCTCGACGTGTTCAGGCGCTTGTCGCGGCAGAGAAGCTCCATCACAGCGAAGGGGTCGACGCCCGCGGGGCCAGCGATACGCGCGACCTCATTGGCGAAGGAAACCTTCAGTGCATGCCACGTGTTGTTGACGAGCTTGAGCATCTCCGACGTTGCGGGGTCTGTCTGGACCAAGCGGTCCTTCTTGTCCGCGTGCATCGCCTCGATGAAACGAGTCGCAGCGTCGTGCTCCGTGGCGAAGACGATGAGCTCGGGGCTTTCAAAGTCCGCGACGGCGCTTCCTTCGCGTAGAAACTCAGGGTTCAGTGCGAGGGTGATACGTGTCCCCGCGTCTTCGCCGACGGCGCGCCGAATGCGCTCCATAGCGCGCTCGTAGTGGCCTGCTCCGACGGTGCTGCGAATCACGATGACGTGAGCCTGGTCTTTGGGGACGGCACGCGCGATCTCTTCACACACGTCGAGGACGCCGCTTTCGACGAGGAGCCCATCCTCCCCGAGGGGGGTGCCGACGCACACCAACGACGCTATGCATTCTGGGATGGCGGAGCGAAGATCAGTGGTACAGCGAAGCGTGCCCAGCTTGAAGGCGCGGGCCAGCCGTTCATCGACCCCTGGCTCAGCGATGGGGGTTGTCCCCTGGCTCAGCAGCTCGACGACCTCGCTTGAGATGTCCACGCCGATGATGTTTTGGCCCCGGGCGGCGAGCGATGCACCTACCACGCTACCGACGTACCCGAGGCCAACGACGCAAACCGTGTCACTGCTTGAAAGAACGCTCGTTGGGGCCGTCACGGCGCAAACTCTAGGGGGGCGACGCCGGCCGGGTCAAGGGAGCGGGCCGTGAACAGCTGGTTGAACTACGCCTACTTCTACCCTGCCTCGCTTCTCGTGATTTCTGTCTTCGTGGGCGGCCTGGAGCGGCTGTTTCCGCGACGCCCGAGTCAGCCTGCAATCCGCCGCGCCCTTGGCTGGGACCTGCTCCACCTCGTGTTCAACGCTCACTTCCTCGGTGTGCTGGTGTACGGCATCGCCACCAAGTGGCTCCTTCCGCCCCTCGACGCATGGGTGGCCAGCGTCGGTGCGACGGACATCCTCTACGCAAACGTCGCCTCGTCGTGGCCCCTTGCCCTTCAGATAGTCGTCGCGCTTTTTGCCATCGATTTCGTTCAATGGGGCATCCACAACGCTCTTCATCGCGTTCCTTGGCTCTGGCCCTTTCACCGATGCCATCACTCCGTCGAGGACGGCGAAATGGACTGGGTCGTCGCGTTTCGTTTTCAGTGGACGGAAGTCGTGGTCTACAAGTTGGTGCTCTTCGTACCCCTCGCTTGGATGGGCTTCGGTATCGAAGCCATCATGTTCCATGCCCTATTCGGCACCCTCATCGGGCATCTCAACCACGCCAATCTGAACATCACGTGGGGGCCGTTTCGCTACCTACTCAATAGCCCGCACATGCACCTGTGGCATCACGACTACGAGGGAGACGCGAAGAGCACGAAGAACTTCGGCATCATCTTCAGCTCTTGGGATTGGCTCTTCGGGACCGCGTTCATGCCGGAGCACGTGCCGCCGCGCTTGGGCTTTCCCGGCGCGGAGGACTACCCACGCAGCTTTCTCGCTGCGGAAGTCTGGCCGCTTGGGCGCCTCGGACCCGCGCGCTACCGCCGGCTAAGCGCGAGCGTCATCGCCCTGGGTATTCTGGGCCTGGCGTGGTGGGCTCATGCCTGAGAGAACAGCCTCGACATAGGCGCTCATCTGCGGAAGTGTCGCATCATGAGCGACGGCGAACTCCCCAGTTTTGAGACACTCAGCGTTGAGCAACGAAACCACGTGTTTCTCATCGGGCTCCGCCGCGAGAAGAAGCGCAACGCGTTCAACCTCACGATGCTCCGCGAGTTGGCCGAGGCCTACACCTACTTCGAGTCCAGCGACGCCGCGCGTTGCGCGCTGCTCTTTGCCCATGGCGACCATTTTACCGCGGGCCTCGACCTCGCTGAAGTTGGCCCCGCCGTGCGAGCTGCGAAGCCTCTCTTTCCCGAAGACAACATCGACCCCCTGGACCTCTTTGGTGAGGCGCGCACGAAACCCGTGGTGTGTGCCGTCCAGGGCTACTGCTTCACCATCGGTATCGAGCTGCTCCTGGCCTGTGATGTCGCCCTCGCCGCCGAAGGCACCCGGTTCCGTCAGATGGAAGTGAACCGCGGCATCATGCCTTTCGGGGGCGCCACGATTCGTTTTCCCCAGGTCGCCGGTTTCAGCAACGCGATGCGCTACTTGCTCACGGGGGACGAGTTCGGTGCGAACGACGCGCTGCGCATGGGCATCGTTCAGGAAGCTTGCGACGCGTCGGAGCTACAAGCGCGGGCCTTCGCCATCGCGGAGCAGATCGGCCGCTGTGCGCCTCTCGCCGTGCGGGCGACGAGGGCCGCTGCCAAGAAGGCGATTCAAGGCGGGGAAGCCGCGGCACTGACCACGCTCATGGCGGAGGCCCGTGGCTTGATGGAGACGGAGGACGCCGCCGAAGGCGTTCGATCCTTCATGGAACGCCGCGAAGCGGAGTTTCAAGGCAAATAGCGCGAAGCACCGAGCGAGAGGCACGCTCAGAAGCTGGTTTTCTCCGTAAAGTTGACCCTTTGTTGCCGTCGCGCGACGTTCGTTGCGTTGGAACGCATCTTCGCCAGCCTTTGCTTGTCCGCCGCCCTCCTCGCCGCCTGCGATTCCGCGGCCTTTGACGCGGAACTCCTCGCCATTGATTCGGTGGGGCCTGCCGGCGTGCGCGAAGGCCAGTCCTTGGTCGTTGATGGGACCGGCTTTGAAGCAGGCCAAGACGGCGACGTGGTGCTGAGCGGAACCTACGCTCGTCCCGGAGAGCTACCACGCGGAGTCCAGTATCACGTTCCGGCGCACGCGCTCTCCGCGACGCGCGTCGCCGCGCGGATTGGCGCCGCCGACTTTCAACGGCTCGGCGGGCGCGGGACCTTCTCCGGTCGCGTGAGCGTTGAGTTCGCCGCCGAAGCGAGCGGCGCCGTCCTGCGAGGCGCCATCGACGATGTCGTTCTCGATTTTCAGCCACGTGGCGCCATCCTCGCGGACCGCTTGGACGAGCAGGGCGCCGCTGCGGCGGAAGAGCTCGGCATCGAGCCGGCGGACGAGTCCCTCGACGCGGGCCTCGTGCTTCGGGCGGCGTCCGGGAGCGCGGAAGCGGCCGGCCTCCGGGCTGGGGACACCATCGTTTCGTTCGCGGGCGTGCAGGTCCACGCACATTCCGATCTTCGGCTCCCTCCGGACGGCGCCGCGATCCCGCTCTTCGTGTCGCGCGACGGAGTACGTGGGCTTGTCCACCTGCAGCTCCCCGGCACGGCGACGCCACCGCTTGCCGTGCCCTGGACAGCGCTCGGTCTGCTGATGTTCGTTCTTCTTTTGGCCGGTCTCCCGGCACGAGCTCTCGGTCGCTATTGCTGGTCCTTGCGGGAAGCCTGGACCGCGGGAGGTATGTTCTCCCAAGGGCTCATGGCCCTCGTGGCGGCGCTTCTCGCGGCGCTCTCCCACGACCTTCTCCAGGTGAGCGTGTTGGTCTTGGCCTTCGTGTATGCGCTGACGCGGAGTTCGCCGCTCCAGGCCGCGCTTCACGCGTCGCCGGTCGTGGGCGTTCTTTTCTACGCGTCGCGTCTCGTACCGAACGGAGGGCTGGCACCCGAGACGTGGCCGTGTGTCCGCGACCCGCTCATGCTCGCGCTCTTCGCTTTCGGCTTTATTGCCGTTGCGAGCGCCGACCAGGGAAAGAGCTCGCCCGCCGTTCAGTGGCTCGAGCGGGCGTTTCGTGCAGTCGCGCTCACGGCGCTCGTGGCAGCGTTCACGTCGCCAAACGCCCTCGTTGTATGCGCCTTGGCGTTCATCCTCGGCATCGCCACGCCTCCTCTCCGGGCCTCCGCGTTGCGCTCTGCCGTTCTCCTCGGTGGCGTTCTCGGCATCGCGCTCCTCTCTATGGCGGGCATTCGCCTGGCACCACCCGAGGGAGTTGAGCTCGGACTTGTGCCTTTTGCGCTCCTCTTCGCGCTCGTCAGCGCATGGGTGAGCACACGCGCGCGACCACTGCGGGTCTCATTCGGGTTGTAGGCGGCTCAACCTTGAAAACGCACCGTCGCTGAGCGCGTTCAGCATCGCGGCGAGCTCTTCGATGCGCACTTCGTGGGCCAGGTCGACGACGCCCAGGAGGTCGCGTTCGAGCTGAAGTCTGCGCCGCTCGAAGTACACGCCGACGACGAGGCGGCTCCTTTGGACTTTTGCTTCACGGCGTCGCGCTGTCTCTCGAGCAAGAGCGACTTCGTCAGGACCGTACACCAGTCGATTCAGGTCCCACGTCAACGCCACCTCCAGGGTCAGGGAGTCGTCGGTGGAGTAGCGAAGGTCATCCACGCGCTCGCTCAAGTCGACGGCCTGACCGCGGCGCGCCCGCCCGCGCACCTGAGGCAAGAGCGCCGCAAGGCGACCTCTTCGCACCAAGCGATTCATGGTCTCGGCGCTCAGCTCTGGAAGCGTATCAACGGCATGTAGCAACGCTTCGATGCTCGCTTCATGCCGGTATCGGAGGGCGGCTGCCCGAACCTGGGCGGGAGAGGGTTCTGCCCTCGGCGCTGGCACGCCGTCACGAGGGTCCTGTGCTGAAGCGACAGACGCGAAGCCGAAGCAGATCACAAAGGCGAGATACCGAGTCATGGCAGGGCTGCTCTTTCTTCCGCGAGTTGCCAATGGCAGAGCTCGGCGCTGTGGCATTGCGCTCTGTCCACGGCGCGGGTGTTGGTGCTAAGCGCCGCGGGCGCGTCGGCGGCCCTGGCACGCCCTCGAACTTCCAAGCCGAGGGACGCGCCGGCGGCCTGCGCTTCTGGGTCGCGCGTCCAATGCAGGCGCAAAGATAGACTTGGCGCGAGCGTGCCGCAGGAGGATGTGACGAGGGCCAATGCACACACCACACCGGTTTGCCATGTTGGACGCATGCCCCCTCTTGGTGCATCAAGTGCGCCGCACCGAGAATCGGAAGAATCGCGAAGGTCTGCAGTGCCGGTGGGCCGCGACGCCGGAGCCCGCCGGCGCTCGCCGCCCGTGGCTACACGCGGCGTGGCTCAGCGTGGGCCACGGACACGAAGCGTTCTCCGGCGAGCAGGCCAATCGCGGCGGTCACACGTGAACCTGGGGGCGCGGGAATGCTCCCTTCGCCTTCGAAGACCGTCGCGTCACCCGCTTGAAGGTCGAAGGTCTCACGGAGAATCCCGCCGCTGGAGGATGCTCGAACGACGACGACGCGCGCCGTGGGACGTCCCTGTGGGCCGAGGATCGACTGGGCTCGCTCCGCCGCGGCCTTCGGGAGGGACCAGGCGACGATGAGCTGGCCTTCCGGACCGCGGACGAATACCACCTCGCCCGTGGCGTGGCTGTCGTCGTCTTCCTCGGAAGCCCCAACGTTCGGTGTCGTCTTCGATGTACGGGTGCGTTTGCTCCCCAGGGCCGCGGCTTCTTCTTCGAGGGAAGCGTCTCCAGGCTGTTCACGAAGGAGCTTTTTGTAGATGGCGAGTGCACGTCGCGGGTGGCCCTGCGCGGCGAGCAGACGGGCCATCGTCCGCGTCGCGATAGGTTCTTGCATCGCTCCATCATCGTCTTCGACGAGCGTTGCGTCGGCGATGACCTTCTTGGGTGCGAGCCGTGCGGTCTCGCCCGACGCCGGAGCTTTGTTCTGCACGGGATCCTTCGCCGGCTCGCTCGCTTTTGGTTTCTCCGCCGCCGGCGTGGGCTTCGCCTTGGGTGCAGGCTTCGGGGCCTCCGGGACCGGCAGAGCGGGTCGAAGGGAGAGCGCGAAATTCGCGGCGCGTTTTAGAAAACGTCCCGCGCGGCGGAGGGGCGCCGTGTGGTGCATTCGGATTCGCAGGATCAAATCCGCGGATTCCTTGCGATGAGGTGCCCAGACGCCGATTCGTCGCGCCTCCGCTTCGAGCTTTGCTCGGTCCCACGATTCAATGCGTTTTAGATCCATCGCTCTAGATCCATCCCCAAGTGTTCTCGTCTGCCTGCGCGAGAGCTTGCACCGACACTGTCCGATCGGCCTGTAGCTGAGCCACCAGCTCGTCTACGCCCGAGAAGCGTCGTTCGCCGCGTAGGTGATGGACGAATGCGACGCGTATGACCTCGCCATAGATGTCCTTGTGAAAGTCGAAGAGGTGCACTTCCGTTGAGCGGCCCGCCTCGAAGGTTGGTCGTGTTCCGATATTCGCCATGCCACGGACGAGCTTCTCGCCAACGCGCGCTACGACGGCGTACACGCCGTCTGCAGGAAGGAGCCCCTCCTGGGCGCCGAGGTTCGCCGTCGGAAAGCCAATCGTCCGGCCGCGCTGATGCCCAAGCACAACCTCCGCTTCGACGTCGTGGGCGCGTCCTAAAAGGCGCGTGGCGGTGGCTGTGTCGGCGGCTTGAAGCGCCGTTCGAATTCGCGTCGATGAGATCGGCTCCTCGGCATCGTTTACAGCGTCGACAACAACAACGCGATCGCCATGTTTCTTGCCGAGCTCCTGCAAGGTATCTGTGTTGCCAGCGGCGCCCGCTCCAAAACGAAAATCGGAGCCGACGACGACGACGCGCGCTTGTTGTTCTTTGACGACGACCTGAGTGACAAAGTCCTCAGGCGTCAGCGCCGCAAAACTCGCGTCGAAGGTTTGCACATGAACTTCATCCGCGCCGGAGCGAAGCAAGAGCTGCTTCCGCCTTCGCGGCGACGTGAGAAGGGGCCCGGTCCGTCTGCCGAAATAGTCGGAGGGGTGGGGGTCAAAAAAGAGCGCGCGTACGGGACCTTTTTCCGGGGCATCAGCGCTCGCTCGTAGGAGCGCCCTGTGGCCGAGGTGGACCCCGTCGAAGTTCCCGATCGTCAATATGCACGACACGCGGCGAGTATTGCGACGAGGGTACCTCGCGTCCAAGGGAAACTGCGAAAGTGGCATAAGCCAGGGGTTTCTTGGTGACGAGACCTAAAACTCGACCCTACCCCTTGCACCTCGCCGTTTCGGCAGGAAGTTTGAAAGAGTCATGACCGCTTTTTTCGTCGCGATGGGGGTCTTCTCAGCCGGGCTCGCAGCCTTGGGGTTCGTCGCTTGGCGTGCCCACCGCCGTCCACCCCTCGAGGGGGTGCGCACGACGAGTATCGCCGATTTGGAGACCGGTCGCTTTCGAATCGCCGGGACCATCGTGTCTGAGCGAAGTGTACCGAGTCCCTACGATGGTGCGCCTTGTGTCTTTTTCGAACACGCGGACTACGCGCCCACCTTGGGGCCAGGACTGCTTGTGCGCCAAACCGAGCGATGGACCGAGGGGAGAGCGTTCTACGTCGACGATGGCACCGGTCGCGTGCGTGTGGATCCACTTCAGAGTGTCGTGGAGGCCGCCGTTCTCCACGAAGACCAGGGTCTCACAGCCGAACGGCGACTGCGCGTGGGCGAAGAGATCGAAGTCGTCGCGTCCTTTGCTCTTCGCGAACCGGACGAGGCATCGCCCTACCGCGACGCCGGCTTCGAGTGGCGCTCTATCTCCGATGAGTGGGGCGCTCCTCGCCTCAGCTATCGAACGATGCCGGGCATGCTCCAGCCGCAAGATGACATCGGCGTGTTCATCCGCGCATCGAGCATCTTCGTCGCCAGCGTGACGCTTCTACTCGGTGCCCTCGTCGCCCTCGTCGGTTAGCCCCCTGCGAAGGCGACACCTAGATGCGGATCTCGCCGGCGCAGATCTGCGCCCAGGCCAGAGCGTTCAGGGGCCGGTAGGACTGACCGTCGAAGTAGTAGAGCGGGTCCAGCACTCGGGAAGGGTCGGCTCCTTCTTTGCGGAGCAACGCGGTCTTTGTTTTGTGTGTGGGCGTGGCATCCGTCGCAGCCACGATGCGCAGGAAACGTGGGCGCGCCGCAGCTGGGCATTCGATGGAAGCCATCGTCTCTACGCAAGCACTGACCTCGATGGCCGGAATGATCGCCGCCAGGCCCGCGCGCCCTTCCTGTCCAGGCACTTCGACACCGACCACAGCGATGGACTTCAGGGCTGGAGAGGTGAAGAGGTTTGTAACCTCCTGCGTCGAGACGTTTTCGCCTTTCCATCGGTAGGTGTCCCCAAGGCGGTCGACGAAGTAGAAGAAGTCGTTTTCGTCGTAACGAAGCAAATCTCCGCTTCGAAAGTAGCGGTCCCCTTGGCGAAAACAGTTCTCGAGGACCTTGGCGCGGGTGGCGTTTTCATCGGTGTATCCACGGAACTTCGTCGCGTCCCCGATGAGTCCGCCGCGCGCCGAGCTCATACGAACGAGGAGTTCGCCGGCTTCCCCCTCATCGCACTCGATGAGGAACCCGCGCTCGTCGCGGACGAGCTCACCGCTCTCCACGTCGTAGCGCGCCAGACGCAGCCAGCCGATCTGACGGAGAGGCAAATGGCCGATGCTGCCGGGTCGTTCGCTGAAGTTGATGAGTCCACCGGGGGATTCCGTCGCTGCGTAGAACTCACGGATGGCGGCAATGCCGAAACGCTCTTTGAGCGTGGCCCAGGCCGCGGGTCGTAGGCCGTTGCCAAAGGCGACGCGGAGCGTGTGGGGGCCGCTCGGTTCATATTCGCTCTCGGCGATGTAGCGTCCGAGCTCTCCAATATAGTTGAAGGCCGTCGCGCGATAGCGTTGAACGTCGGGCCAAAAGTGGCGGGCACTGAAGCCGTCTCGAATCGCCATCGGCGTGCCGCTCATGATGGACGCGCCGGCCCCGAGGAGGAGCGCGTTCGCGTGAAAGAGGGGCAGCACGCAGTAGAGGAGCTCGTCGTTGCGTGGCTCAAACCGGTAGCCGAGCTGCGCTGCTGCGGCGCCCGCCATCGTGGCGCGTGAGTGACCGACGCGGCACGGCTTGGGCAAGCCCGTCGTACCGGACGTATAGATATAGACGAAGTCCTCGTCTTGGCGGACGCGCCGAAGTGGGTAGGTCGGACGCGTCACGGCGCGCGCACGGGCCAGTAGATCGTCCAGGAGGAGCGATTCCGAGGCTTGGAGAAGGGAGAGTGGCTCGGCGGCGACAATGCGCACGGCGGACGCGGCGCGCACGGCGTGCTCCAGGGGAGAGACAGACGTTGTCGGCGCCGTCGACCCCTGGGTGAGGGCAGGGTTGACGAGCGCCGCGGTTGCGCCCACCCGACCGAGGGCCAGGACCATCGCCAGGTACGCCGGGGAGTTCTTTGCGATGAGAGCGACGACATGCCCGCGCTCGATGCCTTCGTCGTCGAGTACATGAGCGAGCCCCGATACGACGCGCTCGAGGTCACCCCAGGTCCACCGCTCGTCGTCCATCCACAGGGCCAGCGCGTTCGGCCGTTTCCTCGCTTGGCCGGCGGCGGCATGGACGAGGGTCTGGCCCGCAAGGGTGCGTGCCAGCGCCGGAAGGAGACGCGCGAAGCCGGGCGTGTGGCGTAGCAGGTCCAAATAAGGCGCCCTCGCATCGCCGCTGCGAAGGGCGTGTAGGACATCTTGGCTTGCGCCGCGGAGGCTCTCGAGGGCTGCGAACACAGGATATCCTAGCAGGCGAGTGCCGGTCTTCAGAGAACTTCCATTGGCGTTCAGTCGAGGATAGACTTGCGCCATGCCAACCTGGAGCGAAGTTCAAGACTACGCACGTTCGAAGTACAAGCTTGCTGAGGACAACGAGAACAGCTTCAAGCTGGTTTTCGAGTACGAGAATGACCGACTGCAAGCTGTGATCGTCTCGCGATACACAGCCATCAAGAAGGAGTGGTGCGACTTCTCCTCAGCAGCGTGCACCATCGATCAGATGCCGCCTGAGGTCGCGCTCCAAAAGAACTTCGAGTTTGCCGTCGGAGCTCTCACCCTCGACAAGAACATCTACGTCGTTCGCTACAGCGTTCAGATGGCGACGATGGACATGGAGGAGTTCGAGCTACCGCTCCACGTCGTCTCGTCGACGGCGGACAAGATCGAGCAAGAGTTCGGCAAACAAGACGAGTTCTAGAACTCGCTCGTTTCGACGAGGTGTTCTCGACGATCGCATCGGAGCATCAAAAACCGTGTGGTCGGCGCACTAGCTTGGCGGGTGGGCCGCGGACCAACTTTCATAGTCAGCGTAGCCTGTCTTCTCCCAACGTTCGTGGACGAAGGCATCAACGCTCGCGGCGTCCGACGTCGCTGGGTACGTGAGGGCGGAGTCGACGGTCGCTTTCGCTGCGGCGCGCACCGCCGCATGAAACTCGTCAGCGCTCATGTCGCGAATGAGACGCTCACCGACCTCCGAGGCGTTCTTCCGGCTGTGACGAATATTCCCGCGCCCAGTGAGCGTGTTGCCTAAACCAAAGACGCCAGCCCGGTCGCGTAGCGCACCGGTCTCTTCGTCGACGAAGTCGTAGAGTTCGCCCTTCATCGGTATCCCTTCAATGAACTCTGGCAGGCTCCCGATGGAACTGACCGTGAGGTCCGAGCGAACTTCGAACTCCTCGTCGGTACCCACGACGCGCCCGCCCTCGATGGCGTTCCGGCGAAACACGAGGCCAACGAGTCGCCCATCTTCAACCAGCGTGCGTGTGGGGGACGCGAGGGTCTCGACCTGCACGAGGTAGCGGCTCATGACGCGGTCGAGGATTTTTTTGCGCGCACGGCCTGCCTTTTCGCGGGCAGCCTCATCGGCGTTCGATTCGAGAGGGGAGAGAGACATGTCGACGACTCGTCGGCGATACGCGAGTGTGGGTCGGCGAACGGTTGGAACCTCTACTCCTGCTTTCTCGCACCACGCTGGAATTCCGCGATGCTCGAGTGCTTCCGCGTCGACGTCATGGCCCTGCGCGCGAAGAGCCGCGGCGTGGGTTTCGAGGGACATGATCTTTGCGACGTCGATGGACGCGAGGCCGCCTCCGACGACGAGGCCTCCTTCCGGAATCGGTTGGAGTTCGTCGCGGTTGAAACGTTGCACGAACGGGTTTTGGTACTCGAAACCCTTCCCCACAAACGCGTCGATGCCATCGAGGGGAAGGCGCCGATCACGCCACGCGCCCGTCGCGAGCACGACCGCTGTGAACCCGGCGCGCCGCAGAGCGTCGAAGCTGATGTCCTCGCCGATACCGGTCTCTGGCACAAAGCGGACGCCTGGCTGGTTCAGGTTGGCGTCGATTCGTTTGTATTCTTGCTCGCGCAGCTTGCTGTGCCAGCGCGGGAGGCCCTCTTCAATCTTCCCGTAGGGGCGCGGGTTTCGTTCGATGACGACAACCTTCGCTCCTGCCTCCACGGCAAGGGCTGCGGCTTCGGAACCTGCGACGGCTCCTCCCACGACGGCGATGATGACATCCTCCATGTGCTCGATCCTCCCACCAGTACCTTACCAGGTTGCCGGGGAAAGGTTCAGGCTTCGACGTGAGGGCGTTGGGCCGTGACGATCAAGAAGGGCGCCTCTTCATCCCACACGGACTGGTCGAAGTCGCCGTGGACGACGAGAAGCTCAAGGCCTGCTTCGCTGAGCAGTGACTCCAGCTGTCCCCGAAGCAGGTAGCGTTGGGGAATCGCAGCCTCTTCGGTGTCGCGCCCATCCGCCGGTACATGAACGTAGGTCGCGTCGATTCGCTGGGCGTCGCGGTTCCACCTGGAGGATTCGTATACGTCCCAGTCCGTACCGAGCGCTTTGACTCGTCGTACGAAGGACTCTTCGCTTTCGGCGGCGTCGTCTTCTTCTTGGGCGTGGAAGCCGTCGGCGGCATAGCCGTCGAACACGAAGAGCCCACCGGGGACCAAGTGTTCGTAGACTTGGCGCAGCATGGCCCGCAAGTCCGCGAGTTCGAGGAGGCAGTACACACCATTGTACGGACACACGATTCGATCGAAGCGCTCTCCGAGTCGGAACGAGCGCATGTCCGCGGCGACGAAATGTCCATCGGGGACGCGCCTTTGCGCTTCCTCTATGGCGGCCGGAGACAGGTCCACACCACTCACAGCAACCCCCTCCGCGCGCATCGCTTCGGCGATGCGACCGTGGCCGCACCCGAGCTCAAGCACGGAGTCCGCTCCTCGCACGACGGCTTGGTAGAACGCCTTATCGACGCTTCGCTCGCCGTGCACGGAGCGGTAGAGACCCGGAGGGTAGCTTTCACTACGCTTGGCATCTTGGGCGGACGCCGACTCTGGGTCTCTCACACTCACGCCGGTGCTATTTGGCGCGGAACACGATCATGCCGTGCGTCAGGTCGTAAGGAGAGAGTGCCACAGTGACGTGGTCGCCGAGAATGACGCGGATGCGAAACTTGCGCATACGTCCACAAAGTTGGGCGCGCACTTTGGCTCCGGAGTCGGTCTCCACCTCGAACTGACCGCCAGCGAACACGTTGGAGATAATGCCGTCGACCTTGATATGGTCGTCGCGCTTATCTTCCGGGTCGAAATTGCGGTTCTTCTTTTTTTTCCGGCGTGCTCCACCGGCTCTGGGACGTCTTCTGGCCAAACTTACTCCTTACGGGCCCGCTCAAATCAGGATGCGGGGCGCGTGGCGGGGAACCTAAGGCTTTGTCGGCACTTTGTCGACACCATCTCGCAAGATGGGGGGGCGGCGGTTCGATGTAAGTGCGCGAAAAGATACCGCTTATGGTTCTTCCGGGGTCGGAACAAGCTCGATACGCGCGGGCGTGATCGCCCCCAAAACGGCGCGGGACTGCGGGCTACCGGGTGCGGCACGGGTCAACGTGAGAAGCGTGGTGGCTTCGCCATCCGCGACGTAAGGAGCCGGGTCCCCAGGGTTATTGCCAAGAACCGAAGTGTCACCAAAGAGCTCCGCGTCGAAGCGGTCGTAGGTTTGGGTATCCATGGTCCCAGAGACGCTCAGACCTGACGAGACGGAGCCGGTGGCGGACTCGAAGCGCGACTCAAAGTAGACGCGGAGGGAGACTCGTCCCGTTGCGCTCGTCACCACGATGGCGCCGGGGCTGCGCTGAGCGACCTCTGTGGGGTCCTCTTCGCCGCGTGAGAGTTCGCCCAGGTCGAGGGCCTCGGTATCCACGGTGAAGGTGAGGCCGTCGGTGCTTTTGGCGAGCCCGATTCGTCCGTCGCGCTCGAAGAAGAGAAGTGTCTCCCCACCAAACTCAACAACGCTTGGTGCGCGTGCGTCTTCGAGGATCTGAGTCGGTGCGCCAAAGGTCGCGCTTCCTGCGCTTCGAGTCGCCACTCCGATTCCGCCTTCGCTGGCGAAATAGAGCTGGACGCTTCCGTCGCTCGACTCGATGGCCCACGGGTCGAAGACCGCGCCGCCTTGCCATGGCTCCGTCGCCTCGAGGACCACGGTTCCGGCCTCGTAAGAGTAGCGCGCCGGTGCCAAGGAAGGGGACGCAAAGATCGCGCGTGCTTCGAACTGAGCCCAGTCGACTTCAAAGCGGGCCAAGGACGCGTCCTTCTCGGGAAGGGGGTCTAGCGGCGCGGACGCAGCTGCATACCAAAGTGACCCTTCAGTCATCATGGCTCGACCGAAGGCCGCGCCTTCGGCAAGGATCTGACCGGCGCGCGGGGCCTCGACGACAAGCTCTGCGGCGTTCAGCGGCCGAAACGGTCCGATGCCGCTTTCCACGGGTCCAGGAAATGCGGCTTCATCGCCGATGGTCGCGCATGCGCTGAAAAGAACCAGGGCGGCGATCTGAAGAGGCTTTGGTTTCGTCCACTGAGTCATCGGATGCCCTTATTCAAACACCAAAGAGACATCGACACCGGCGGAGATGAGGTAGCCGGTGGAGCGGTAGTCTCCGACGGGGTCTACGAGGGATGTCTTGTTGTGGTCTCGCGCCCGCAACGCGGCATATGCAAAGTGCGCGTTGAACTGGAGCGCGCCGGGGAGCGTTGGCCGCAAGTCGTTCAAAGACGCGCCAAGACCGAGAGAGATGGTGTGTTTATCGTTGTCGACGAAGTTGGTGATTCCAGCCTGAGCCGGGAAGGGCGAGTTTTCGTAAATGTAGCCAGCGCGGATGTCGAGATCGACGTCGCCTTGGAGCGCGGCGTACTCGATTCCGATGCGCGGCACGAAGGTGTCGTGGAGGTTCATGGGTAGCTGCGGAAGCGACTCGATGTCGCCAAAGGCGGCGGTGCCACCAAACTCCAGGTCCACGGTCTGGTCTGCGATGAGACTTGGGTGGGCGGACCAGTCGTTCCATGTCAGCTCGAGGGCGATGTTCAGCCGGTCCAGGGGCTGGAGGTCGATGCCGAAGCTCACCTGCTGCGGCCCGAAGAGGCTCGTCGATGTGCTGACGAGGGAGAGATCCAAGGGGACTCCTGGGGTGCCGGGGGTGCCAACGGAGGCGGCGGCGAGAGCGACGATGGTGTTGCCGAGCTCCACCTCGCTTCGGTACACGAGGCCGATGGAGACGCGTTCGTGAACCTGTGCCTGCACGCCGAGTGAGCCATAGCGAACTGAGCGGAGGTCACCCTTGAACTGATGCTCCAGCCGCGAGTCGTCTTCGGCGTTGGTGAAGGGCAGGTCGCCACGAATGTCGAGGGTGAGGACAGAGCCAGACTGAAAGACCAGGCCGCCACCGATGGTCAGCCAGGAAACGGGCCGAATCGCGAGGTGCGTCGAGAGGTAGAGACGGTGGGAGCGGGTGTCGTAGAGTTCCCAACGCGGTCGGTCCACGATCGCGCTTCGCGTTCGTGCGACACGCTGGTCCGGAAGCTGTAGACCGAGTCCGAAGGCGATGCGGAAGTCCCCAAAGGTGGCCGGCGCGACAAGCCCAAAGCTGACGCCGCCTTGGCGCTCGACGTCGGACTGCTGACCGTTGATGGAGAGGAAGGGGCTCTGGCTAAAGTAGCCTACCTGGAGCCGTAGTGCGCCGGCACGCGCGAGGCCGGCTGGGTTGTAGTAGACGGCGGACGCGTCTTCGACGCTCGCTGTGACGGCCCCGCCGAGGCTCGTCGACCGTGAGCCATAGCCCAGGACGTCGGGCGGCGTCGCGTAGGCCGTAGCGGCGCAGGCGAACGTCGCAAGGACGCAGAGAAGGGCGCGCGAGAGTGAGCGGCCGGCGGAGATGGAGGCGCGGTTTACCATTCGAGACTCACAGTCCAGCCGCCGGCGATGACGTTGCCGGCGCTCTCAAGTGGAGCGCCGGTTTGACCGTCGCCCTCGTTGCTAATGTCGTGGGTACGCGGGGTGAGCCGGTGGTACTGGATAAACGTGTCGAGACGAACGTGGGCGCCAACGGGGGCCCGCCAATGTACGCCTCCACCGAAGGTCAGGACATGTCGGTTGTTGTCGATGTAGCGAAGAGGCGAGAGCACTGTTTCGCCGTTTTCCGTGCGGACGTTGCCTTCAGAGTCGCGGCCGGGTCGTAGCGCCGCGGGCGGCGCCGGTGTCATCTCAAAAGCGTACCCGGCGCGCAGCGAGCCCGTGGTTCGTTTGCGCGTCACGTTGTATTCAATGCCGACACGCGGGGAGAACGTGTTGCGGAAGTCCGGCGCCGGAGGAAGGTTGGAGTTGGATGTGCTTCGACCCACAACGCCCTCGTATCTAGACCAGAGTCGCGCGTTGAACTGCGCTGCGATGAGCCATTCGCTGGTGGGCCGATAGGCGACCTCTGCGGCAAAAAGGTGAGGGTCGTATTGCGGCGTGGCGGTGATGGTGATGACGGGCAGGTCCAGCGGCAGCGAAGTGACGATGTTCAAGTCGATGTCGGAGATGACTTCGTCGTGCCAGGTGAAGCCGATGGACACGGGACCGATGTCGTATTGAGCGCCAACGATGGGGCTAAAGCTCGCCAGGAGCTGAGTCTCCGTCTCTGAAACGAACTGGTTGGCTTGGTCGATGCTGACGTTCAGGCGGCCGCCGATGTTTGCGAGGGCGGCGAAGCCAACGCCCACTCGAAGGCCGGGGAGCAAACGGCTGAGGTTGATGCCCAGTCCCATCTGAAGGTGCACAGACTGAGTGCGGTTGAGGAGCGCCCACGATGCGATCTCGGGAAAGATGATGTCCGTTTGAAGAACGGCGCCGTGGGGCGTGAAGAACCCAGCGCCGATGACGAAGGTGTCTTCGAGGACGCCGCCGAAAGGGAGGGGGATCTGAAGACCGATGGTCGTTCCGGCGTAGGGGTCGAGGGGCGTATTGACGCCGTCGAGGCTGAGGCGAAACGCTCCCTGCTGCATCCCTAGGTGAATACCGTTACGCTCCGCACGTGAGAGACCTGCGGGGTTGGAGTAGACTGCTTCGTAGTCGCCGGCAAAGCTCACGCCGGTCATGCCCATGGCCTGAGTGCGTGACCCGAAGCCAAAGACATCAGGCGGTGTTGCTCCGGCCGGAGAGGCTTGGAGCGTGAGAGCTACAAGCACAGGAACGAGCAGCCGGGCAAGGTGGCGGGCCATGGACGGCACCGTATCACAGGCTTTGTTCGCGTGATGCGGCGATTGTGGGACCGACGTCGCCCTCTGCTGGACGAAGCGCTCTTTGGTGGCAAAAGGGCAGCTATGTCCTTTCAACGTACTGCGAGAAGTCTGTGAACGAAGGCGTATTTCGGGTTCTCAATGCCCTCGGGCACGGGCGTGAGGTGTCGCGCACAGAGGCGCTTCGGCGAAGCGCGGAGGCACACTCAGTCCTGACGGACTTGAGCAAGTCCAAGGCGAAGTGGTTCGATGTGGCCGGCGAGAGCTTCAAGCTGTCGAATGTGGGGCTCGCCGCTTTGGCGCGCGAAGCGCACGCGCGAAAGCCTGCCCTCAGCGTCGACGCGCTTGTGGAGAAGCTGCGTGAGCTGACGCGCGAACGCCCGGCGGTGAAGCGAGAGCTTGACCAGGTCCATGCGACGCTTGAGAGCGTCGCGAAGCGCGCGCGAATCTTGGTCGAGCGCGGCGACGTTCAGCGAGGCTTGCTTCTCTTCGGCGACGACGACCTCACGGCGCTCGCTGTGGGTCTTTTGCTGGATGAAAAGGGCGACGACAAGAAGCTCACGGTGCTCGACCTCGATGATGAGATTCTGGCGTTCTACGAAGGGCACGCGCGCATTCAAACGGTGAAGCACGACCTTCGCGAGCCGCTGCCTTCGAAGCTGCGTAATCGCTTTGGTACGGTCTTTTCCGATCCGCCTTACGCAAGCGCGGGTTTCGGTCTTTTTGCGGCCCGCGCTGTTCAAGCGCTCAAGGCCGACGGCCGACTCTACATGCAGCTCGGGTTCTCACGGCGCGCACGCGAACGCGGTCTCGCCAAGCAACGCCTTCTCTTGGACATGGGGTTCCTCGTCGAAGCGGCGGAGCCGTTCGCCGCCCACTACGACGGCGCCGAGTCCATCGGTTCGGTGAGCACGCTCTTGACCCTGGCGGTGACCCCTCAGACGAAGGCGCCAAACGAGGAGGCGCTTCGCGTCGCCGGAGAAGCGGGCCTTTACACCCGGACCTCATGACCCGGCCGCCCGATCCCGCGGCCACGGTGGTCCCGCTTCGCCGGCGCGGCTCGAATATTGAGGTGGGACTCGTTCGTAAGAACCCGAACCTCGCGTCTCTGGGAGGTACCTGGGTTTTCCCGGGGGGGCGCATCGACCCAGAGGACGTCGGCGTATCCCATGAAGATCGCGCCCGCGCTGCCGCCGTTCGGGAAGCGAACGAGGAGACGGGGTTGGTTTTGAACCCGGAGGCGCTTTTTCACCACGCCCACTGGACCACGCCTTTGCAGTATGAGCGGCGCTTCGCGACGGACTACTTTTTGACATGGGCGGACGCCGAGCTGGTGCCCGACGGTTCCGAAATCGTCGAGGCTCAGTGGTTGACGCCGGAGCGCGCCCTCGCCGCACGAGCGGCCGGCGCTCTTCGACTGCCGCCGCCAACCTTCGTGACCTTGTGGCGTCTTCATCACGAAGGGGAATCTCTCTTCGAGGCTCCGGCGTTTCGAATTTTGCCAAAGCCACAAGCTGTTGATGGGGGCTACGTCACGCTTTACGACGGCGACGCTGGGTACGAGAGCGCAGAGCTGGATGCGAAAGGGCCGCGTCATCGCGTGGCGCTTCTCAAGAGCGGCTGGAGCTATCAGCGCAGCGGACTCTTGGCCGGGTAGGTCGTTAGCAACGCGACCTCGCTCGTATCCTTCGCCGTGGGCTCCGGGAGAGGGTGGGCTTTCCACCACGCGTCCGCGTGGGCGTCCGTCCAGGTCAGATTCTGGATTTCCTCGAGCTCCTCAAGGAGCGCCGCCGCGTCCTCGGGGCGTTTTGCAGGGTCCTTGGCAAGGCAACGGAGAACAAGCGCCTCAAGGGCTGCAGGCACGTCCCCGGCACCTCGGTTCGATGGCGGCCTGGGGGATTCGTGCACCTGGGCATGGAGCATTGCGACGACGCCTTCAGCGTCGAACACAGTTCGGCCGGTCAGTAAGAAGTAGGCGATGGCGCCAAGCCCATAGACATCGGCCCGCGCGTCGGCGCTGTCGCCGCTCACGACTTCGGGCGCGAGGTAGGCGGGGGTGCCGCTGATCGCAGAGTCTTTCGGGTCTGTGCGAAAGGCCACGAGGCCAAAGTCGAGGACTTTGAGAAAGTCAGCGCGCCCCCCGAGCCGGCAGACGAAGAGGTTGGCGGGTTTTAGGTCGCGGTGAACGATACCGACCTTGTGCGCTTCGGCGAGGGACTCGCAGGCCTGCCGAAGAAAGTGAGCCGCTCGCCCTGCGCTCATCCGACCGGTCTCCGAGACGAGGTTCTGGATGTCGCGCCCTTCGAGAAGTTCCATCACGTAATAGGGCGATCCGGCATGGGTCACACCGAAGTCGTAGATGTGGACGGTGTGGGGCGAGGTGAGGAGCGCGGTGGCTTGTGCCTCACGTTCAAAGCGCTCCAAGGCGTCTGCGTTCAGGCGCGGACCCTGCTCGGAGATGAGCTTGATGGCTGCGGGTCGGGCCAGCATTCGGTGGGTGGCGCGCCAGACTTCGCCCATGCCGCCGCTTCCGAGTCGCTCCTTGAGCGCATACGCGCCGAGCTCTTCGGCGCGCGTCGCGTCGGAACGAAGCCGGTGAAGGACTTGGTAGAGCACCATCGCGAGAACGACAGACAAGAAGTTCGGGAAAAAGAGAAAGATGAGCGTCTGCCAGTCGACCATCGGAAGTCCGGCGGCGATGGCGAGGGCGACGCTGAGGGGGCCCATAATGGCGGTGCCGATGGCGCCGATGAGCGCCTTGTTTCGCGTCGTCGGAACCACGATGGGAAAGAGCACGATCCACAAACACGCCCACGACACCCCCCGGACAACGCTTGAGGTGTCGTAGGTGATGAACACCTCGGTGAGCGAGATTCCACACCCTGTGAGGACTTGATAGGCGAGGCCGAAGCGCTGGAGCTCACCCGGAGTTCGTTCTTTGCGAACCCACACAAAGACGACGAGGGAAAGAAGCACCGTGAGCGCAGCCGTCGCATTGGCCGCGATGAGGTCGGCGCCAGCGTGGGGCGGTGAGATGTTCATCGCCGTCAGGGCGATCACAAAGGTCGCGACGACGAGTCCTGCCGTGGTGGAGAGACGCGCGCGCGCACGATTGGCCAGGACCGCCGTGCTCTTTCCGAGGCGACTTGAACTTAGCGCGTCGGTCTGCTCTTGAGGCGCCATCCCGACGAAGATATCGCACGTGCGCGTATGTCGCGCACGTGGGCGGCCCGATGCAGAGGCTAGCGTCGGCGAACGAGGGCGGAGATGCCTCGCGCGATGTTGTCACGCTCGGCCAAGGTGAAACCTTCGGCTTCGTGGACGATGCGTCCGCGCCGGTCGATCCAGATAGTGAAAGGTGCGCCGCGGCGTGGGTTCAGGCGGCTGGTCACGGCGGTGTCGAGGTCACTGAGAACAGGGAAGGTGAGGCCGAGACGGTTCACCACGGGCGCCGCCTGGGAGATTGTCTGGGGGCCGTCCATGGAGATGGCGACGACCTGGAGGCCTTGGTCTTGGTAGCGCGCGTAGAGCTGCTGGTAGAGAGGAAGCTGCTGCTTGCAGGGCTCACACCAAGTGGCCCAGAAGACGATGGCGATGGGGTTCGTGCCCAGGTGGTCGCTCAGCTCGAAGCGGCCGCTGACCGGTCCACCCGGAATGGCGGGGAGGGTGAACTCACCAGGACGCGCGCCGACGCGGGCTTCGGCCGTCGAACGCGCCGTGCTGCCGAGGAGCGAGGTGCACCAAGCGGTGGAGGTGATGAGGGCGGCGGTGAGGAGAATCTGGGAAAAGCGCTTCATAGGGTCTCGCAATCAAAGACGGGGGAGAGGCGGAGGGTATTCACCGGCGGTCCGTATTCTGTACGCGCCGCTGGGTGAGAAGTTAGTGGATGATGAAAAGGAGGGGTCAGAGGCGGAGGACAAGTTCGGCGGTGGCGCCCTGAAAAGGAGGCACATCGCGGCAGACGCCGCCGGAGCAGAGGAGCCCGCCGGGGGTCTGACCACCGTAGAGACGCACAAAGCTACCAGAAAGAAAGTCGTAACGAACTTCAAGGCCTGGATAGAGACTTGGCGAGTCGGCGCCGACGGTCTGTGTGTTCCAGGCGAGGATCGGCGAGACGCGGAGCTTGCCCGCGTAGGAGTAAGTGAGGGTCGCCTGGCCGCGAATGAACTCTGAGTAGCTAAAGGCCTCGTGACGACGCTCGTCGCGGTGGGAGATGAGCAGCTCAAGGCTGTGGTCTCCAAGGACGATCCCGGCCTCCGCGGTGGCGTGATAGACGGTGGCGTACTCGTTGTTCACGATGACGTCGCTGAAGAGTTCGTCGGGTTCAAGGTAGGTTTCGCGCCGATAGCCTGCTTCAAGCGAGAAGGACCACCCGATGCGTTCGCCGTTTTGGGGAACGCGCTGCACTTTGGCGAAGCCGTGGGTCACGAGGATCCCGTCGAAGGGGTCGACGCTTTCGCTTTCAGCGAAGCCGTACACGAGCCCCGTGACGCTGAGGCTCCACGCCCCGGGCAAAAACCCGTAGTCCATTTGGAGGCGACCGCCGCGGTTGTTGTGCAGGGCTTCGGGACGCTCGTCGCTGCGCTCGAGGGTCGGCGGCGCGCTGTACGTTCGGTGTGCGGCGCCTTCGCTGTTGGACGCGGCGACACGGTAGTTGTGGTAGTCCTTCCACTCGAGCAAGAGCGCGAGGTTCCCAAGGCGCGTCTGCGCGCTCCCGTAGATGGCGTAGCCGTTCTCTCGCTCGTCTTCTTCGGAAAACTCCAGTCTGGAGACTCGACGGAGCGCGTTGACTTCGCCGTACAAAGAGAGCTTCCCGTCGAAGAGAGCCGGCGCGTCAACGCGCCAGCCAAGGACACTCAGGTAGCGTCGTTCGACGCCGGGTTGCTCACCGAGCCAGCTCGTCATCGCGTGGGCGCCGAGGGAGATTCCAGCGACGCGGAAGCCCGCTTCGCCGCCCATCAGAAAGTCGCGGCGTTCCGGGTTCGAGAAGAGGTCTCGGCGCAGCTGGTCCTGCGGAGCGGAGATGATGCGAAGGGTTTGCGGGTCGAGGTTCTGCGGGTTGACCGAGCCGCCCAGGAGGCGGGCGAAAACACGACCTTCGTCGTACGCGACCTGACCGCCGCGGAGTGTCGTGTCGACACCGAGAAGGTCGACGCGCCGAAGCGCGAGGGCGATGCCGCGGCCCAGAACCGCGTAGCTGTCGACGGCGTCGATGGTGAAGTCGCCGCGTGAGTAGTGCAGTGAGAATCGCTCGAGGCGAAGGTCTGCCTCATAGAAGCAGAGAGTCTCTCGCCCGTCGGGGCATTCGCTCGTCAGGAGGGGAAGGAACGCATCGAGGCGCATGCCGAGGCGCAAATACTCGCCCTGCATGCCAAACTCGAACTTCTCCCAGAACGAGAGGAAGTTGTCGTCGAACTCGTTGGCGTTGAAATTCTGGACTCTGTATTGAGCTTGCGTGGTCGATGTGAAGTTGAACGTCGTCTCGCCGAAGATTGGAAGGACCGGGGGGCCGTCTTCGTCGGGGATCGCGTCGAAGTTCCATTCGTCGTCACCGCCTTCACCTTCGCCGTCGATATCGTCGGGGAGGGTGTATTCCTCATCCAAGTCGTCGGGGAGGGTGTATTCCTCGTCCAAGTCATCGGGGAGTTGGTACTCGTCCGGTGACGCCTCGGCGTCGGCGTCGGCCTCGGCGGAATTTGACGCGTCTTCCTCCTGCGCAGACGCCCGACCACCGATGAAGGCGCCGAGCGTTAGGGCGAACAGGAGGAGAGCATTCGCTCTCTTCGTCATGCGATCAGCGTTCCGCGAGAAGCCGGACCAAAGAGTCGTGCAGGCGTGCGACGGGGTTCGGGCCTCCTTCGATGCCCGTGATTCGATCGACGATCAAACCTTCGTTGTCCACGATGATGGTGGAAGGAAGGGCGTTGTCCGGGAAGAAGGGCGA
>JBGCFM010000027.1:0-22968 GCA_045106895.1 Polyangiales bacterium
GAACAGGCGTGCACAAGAGCCAGGGAGTCACTCTCCATCAGCGGCCGAAGCCGCGTCATGTCCACCTTGAAGGGATCGATGAGCACAAGACCGCCCGGCCACGCGATTTGAACGAGCGAGAGTACGGGGTAGTACGTGCGCTCGCGGACGAACTCCGTGTCGATGGCGTACGCGCCCTTCGACGCCGCCTCCACGACCTCGTCTAGCTCGGAGTTCTTCTCTACAAAGCGATACTTCATCGTTCGTCTTCTTCCTTCGCGCGCACGAGCTGCCCCAATACGTGCTCTGCAGCCTCCCGTGGGTGCAGCTGCCCGCCAAACACTTTTGCTTCAAGTTCCGAGGACACAGTGCGGCGCAGCCGGCTCTGAATCTCGTCGTCGATGAGTCGCCACATCCACCTTACGTTTTGAGCGCGGCGACGTTCCACGGTCGCGTCGCTTCGTTCAGCCCGGCGAGTGTCGAGGAGCTCTTCGAGGGCGTCGATGCCGTCTCCGGTGACGGAGCTGGCGGTTCGTACCGGGACTGCCTCGCCGCGCATCAGGCGCAGCGCCGACTCAAGCTCACTTCGCGCGGCGTCCGCTGCGAGTCGCAGGTCCCCGTCGGCCTTATGAATCAGCACGACATCAGCGGCTTCCAAGATGCCGCGTTTGATGCCTTGAAGACCGTCTCCGGAACGAGGGAGCAGCAGCACAAGCGTCTCATCGACCATGTCGGAGACACCGATTTCGCTCTGACCCACGCCGACGGTCTCGACGATGACGTCGTCGAAACCCGCCGCCTCACAGAGCACGATCGCTTCGCGCGTCTTCCGTGCGACGCCCCCAAGGCGACCGCTCGTCGGGCTTGGTCGAACGAACGCCAGGGGGTCTCGAGCGAGCTCCGACATGCGCGTCTTGTCGCCCAAGATGCTACCGCCACTCACGCGGCTCGAGGGGTCGATGGCGAGAACGGCGACGCGACGTCCGGCCTTTGTTCGGCGTTTACCAAACGCTTCGATGAACGTGCTCTTGCCCACGCCCGGTGTTCCGCTCACGCCCAAACGAAACGCGGGCTCCGCAGGCTCGCCGAGGCGCCCGAGGAGCTCTGCGCCGAGCCGCATATGGTCCGCTCTTTCGCTTTCGACGAGGGTGATGGCCCGCGACAAACGCAACACGTCGCCGGCACGGATGCCTCGCTCAAGGTCCTCGAGGAGCGCTTCGCTCATTGAATCACGCTACTCGCTGCCAATAAGGTCGATGAGCGAGAGCGCCGCGTCGGCGACGACAGTTCCCGGACCGAAGATTGCCACCGCACCGGCGTCACGGAGCGCATCGTAGTCTTCAGGTGGAACGACGCCGCCGCAGACGACACGAATGTCTGCGCGACCGAGAGAATCCAGCGCCTGTCGAAGCGCAGGGATCAACGTTAGGTGACCCGCGGCGAGGGAGCTGACGCCGACGACGTGCACATCGTTCTCAGCCGCCTGACGAGCCGTCTCTTCTGGCGTTTGAAAGAGCGGCCCGACATCGACGTCGAAACCGAGGTCCGCAAAAGCCGTGGCGATGACCTTTTGTCCGCGGTCGTGACCGTCCTGACCCATCTTCGCGACGAGAATGCGCGGGCGCCGACCTTCCGCTTCGAGGAACTCCGCGCTGCGCGCGCGGGCGCGAACCACCGCCGCGTCGTCTTTGGATTCACTTCCGTACACGCCGCTCACAATCTGCATCGTAGCGCGATATCGGCCGAAGACCTTCTCCATCGCGTCGGTCATCTCGCCAACGGTGGCGCCGGCTCGCGCTGCGCTTACGCAGTGCTCCAGCAGGTTTGCGTCTCCGTCGGCTGCCTTCGTCAACGCCTCGAGCTCCGAAACGACCTGAGCGTCGTCTCGTGTTTTCTTGAGCTCCGTCAGGCGCGCGAGCTGCGCTTCACGAACAGCCTGGTTGTCGACTTTGTGAATCGGGACGTCTTCGTCCTGGTCGAGGCGGTGGACGTTCACTCCGAGGATCGGCTTCCGGCCCGCGTCGATCTGCGCCTGCGTTCGAGCCGCCGCTTCCTCGATGCGGAGCTTTGGAAGACCGGACTCGATGGCCTTGGTCATGCCGCCGAGGGCTTCCACCTCGGCCATGTGCTCTCGAGCACGGGCCACGAGCTTCGCCGTGAGCGCTTCGACGAAGTAGCTGCCACCCCAGGGGTCGATGGCGGCGGTGGTTCCGGTCTCTTTTTGAAGAAAGAGCTGTGTATTCCGGGCGATCCGTGCAGAGAAATCCGTGGGAAGTGCCAGCGCTTCATCCAGAGCGTTCGTGTGAAGGCTCTGGGTGTGGCCCTGCGTCGCGGCCATCGCCTCAAGGCAGGTGCGCGTCACATTGTTGTAGACGTCCTGCGCCGTGAGCGACCAACCGCTCGTCTGGCAGTGCGTGCGCAGCATCATCGACTTCGGATTGGACGGGTTGAACGACTTCACGATCTCGGCCCAGAGCAAACGCGCCGCCCGCAACTTCGCCACCTCCATAAAGAAGTGTGTGCCCGTGGCGAAGAAGAAGCTGAGGCGAGGCGCGAAATCGTCGACGCTAAGCCCCGCTTCGATGCCCGTGCGGATGTACTCAAGGCCGTCGGCGAGCGTGTAAGCGAGCTCCAGGTCAAGAGATGCCCCCGCCTCCTGCATGTGATAGCCGCTGATGGAGATGCTGTTGTAACGCGGCATGTGCTGCGTCGTGTAGCGGAAGATGTCGCCGATGATGCGCATCGAAGGAGCGGGCGGATAGATGTACGTATTCCGCACCATGAACTCTTTCAGAATGTCATTCTGAATGGTTCCGCTGAGCTTGGCCTTCTCGACGCCCTGCTCTTCGGCGGCGACGATGTAGAGCGCGAGAACAGGCAACACGGCGCCGTTCATCGTCATCGACACGCTCATGCGATCCAAAGGGATCTTGTCGAAGAGCACGCGCATGTCCGCGATGGAGTCGATGGCGACGCCTGCCATTCCGACGTCGCCGAAGACGCGTGGATGATCGGAGTCGTAGCCGCGGTGGGTGGCCAGATCGAAGGCGATGGAGAGGCCTTTTTGCCCAGCAGCGAGGTTACGCCGGTAGAACGCGTTGCTTTCTTCGGCCGTGGAGAAGCCTGCGTACTGTCGAACGGTCCAAGGCCGCCCCGTGTACATCGTTGGGTAAGGTCCGCGAACAAAGGGCTCTTCGCCGGGCACGCTCGTTAGGTGCGTCAACCCTTCAACAGACGAAGCCTCGTAGAAGGCGTCGATGGGAATCCCCTCCGGCGTCGCGTTGGGCTCCCCACGTTCCGTGGTCTCGGCTCCCGCAGGCGCATCGTCGAAGGCGATCTTCGAAAAATCTAGCTCGCTCATGCCAGGCCTCCGGGTCGCACCCCGAGAGTGCGAAGTGCATCGAGAAGTGGCGTCAATACATCGTGTCCATTCACCCACGAAAAATCGACACCTTCGTCTACCTCGCCGCCACCGACGACTCCGACGACGACGGCGCCGGCGGAACGAAGCCAAGGAACAACCTTCGAGACGACCTCGTCGCGCTCACCGTCAGCGCACACCACAACCACGAGTTCAGCGCCATTCTGCGAGTAAGCCTCCAGCCACCTTTCGTTCGCGCCGAGGTCCCCCGCAACATCGAAGGTGGGACAGTCGAGAATCGTCGGCGTCATCCCGCCGGCCCGAAGAACGTCGTCAGCGAATGCGAGGGCGTTCTTGTACGAAAGCGCGGTCCCAAACCCCGCGATAAGCGCCGCCGGAGCGCGTCCGTGCCGCCGCGCGTATGCTACCAGCGCCTGCGCTGCGTCTTCCCACGCTTGGGCGCGTCGCTCCGCGGGCAGCGGAGAGACGTAAAGTTCAGGCTCCCCGTTTCGCAACGACGCTCCGAGCGTGATCGCGTCGACACCAAGAGACACGGCCTTGGCAGCGGCGGCGGCGGCGGCGGCGGCGTCGCGACGCGTCGAAGCATCGGCGAGTCGTGCCAGTTCTGCATCCCGCGACTCGGGGCTGCCCTGACCAAAGTCCTCGCCAAGTTCACCTTCGATGGCTCGCCAATCCGGCGCCTTTCGTTCGAGGGCCTGTTCGTGACCGAGGGCGAAAGTGCTCGCGCCAACGAACGAATCCGCGCGGCTACGAACACGCGCCTCAGCCTCGTCGCGCCTTGAGTCGATGGTTCGGGCGATGAGACCTTGGCGAACTGCGTTCGGCATTCCTCCGACGGCCTCGATCTCCTGAAAAGCGCTCCATGCTCCGCGCGCATAAGCTTCCGTGAGCGCTTCGATGAAATGGCTGCCCCCAGCGGGATCATGCACTTCGCCCAGGCGCCCCTCGGCGAGGAGCAAGAGCGGAATGTTCCGCGCGAGGCGGCGGGCATCATCTGCGGAAGAAGCCAACACCGCGTCGTAGGGCGCGCAGGCATGCGAGTTTGCGCCACCCACGATGGCGGCAAAAGACTCGCTCGTCGCGCGTAGCAAGTTGGAGTGAGGGTCGCGACGCGTGCGCGTTCGGAGCGACGATTCCGCGTGGAGGGCCATTTCCGCGTCGACGCCGTAGGCTTTTTGAACCTTCGACCACGTCCATCGCAGAGCGCGCAGCTTGGCGATACCATCGAAGAAACGCGGTGAAACCGTGGTCGAAAAACGGAGTTGGCGAAAAGCGCTTTCGGGCGAGAAGCCGTCGTCGCAGAGCGCGCGCACGTAACAAAGACCCGTCGCGAGCGCCCAAGCGATCTCGTCTTGAGGCAGAGCGCCGGCGGCCTCGTAGGTCTGCGTGGAGACGAGGGCCGCGCGCATGCCGGGAGCGCTCTGCACGAGCCGAGCGACAGCGGTGAGCTCGAAGAGGCCGCTTCGTAGTCCGCCCTCGAGCTTTCCGGCGGAAGCGAGGCTGTGAAGAGGGTCTGCGCCCATGCCGCCGTGGAGACTCTTGAGGTCGACGCCTCGCTCTGCGGCGAGCGCCAAGAAGAAGGCCGAGAGCGCGAGGGGGTTGTCGGTCTCGAGCTGGACGGCGACCTTTGCGAGGTCGACGTCGTCCAAGGCGACGCCGAGGTCGCCAGCGGTGAGGAGCCTGCACCCACGATCGAGTCCGCACTCGAGCCACACGCCAGACAGACCGCCGCTGAGGTCGTTCTTGATCGCCTCGTTGCATGCGCCCATCGAGGGCTCCGCGCGCCGGTTGAAGACACGCGTCTCCACACAAGGCCGGGTGGACGATGGCGTCGTTTCGAAGTGAAGACCGGAGACGCCGTCGACGACGGTGCCGTCGACCCCACGCCAGGGCTCATCTCTGCCGCCGAGCGCTTGCCAGCGCTCTTTCGGGGGTACGGATTGTTGCGTCATCAACTACTCGCCCGAAGTGCCATGGTGAGGCGGTGATAGACTACCGGGGGAAGTGGGGCAAGGTCGGGCTGACACGGAGCCAAAGCCATGCCCGCGAAGCAAGCGCCGTGGGCAAAACCCGTAGAAAACATACATCCGGCGGGAATCAGCGGGACTCTTCGGGGGTTGAGGGGGATGTGGCGAAAGAGCCCAGAAATCGGGCCTGGGCCTTTGCCTTCACCGTGTCCCTCGGGCTTCATCTCCTTGTTGGAGGGCGAGAAGCCGCCGAAGCGGCTCAGCCGGGCGCTCAGCGCGACATCGCGCTCAATATGGAGGTTCTCTGGCAAGAGATCCCCCCTGCCCCGGAGCCCACCGTGGAAGAAGCTCCCGAGCCCCCGCGTGTCGTGGAGGAGCTCGTGGAGGAGCCACGAGCACGACGGGCGCCCGCTCGTCTTCCGCGTCCCGACACGCCCGCGGAGCCCGGCGCGGGCAGCCAGCAGCCAGCTGGCGAGGTTTCTGCGTCAGGGGAAGCGGGCCCGACGACGGAAGCTCCTGCCACGGACGCCGCGGACGCCACCCCCACCTTCGACATCGCGCGCCTCCAGCCCTCCGCGGTTGCTCAAGGCACGTTTGGCCCCCGCCTACCCACCGCCCAAGACGAAGAGTCCGCCATGGAAGCGGCGCTTCAAGCCGACCTCTACCGCATCGCGAACGCTGCGCCCTATGACACGGTTCGCCCGGCCCCAGAGCTGCGCGAAACGGGAGACGGCGGCTTTACCTACGACGGCCATCTTTTTAGCGCGCGAATTTCACCAAGCGGAGAGGTCTCCTTCGATGACGCACCTGGAATTGGTTTCGCCGGACTCGGCGGCCCCTCTGGCACCCTCGGCGTCGGTTTCAGCTTTGACATCTCCGCCGCGGCAGAACGCGCCGCCGGGAACGACCCAAACTCCGCGGAGCGACGCTGGTTTATGGAGCAGACCAGGCGCGTCCGAGAGCGCCTCCAAGGAGAAGACCGCGCACGCATCCAGGGTCGTGGACTCGTCCGGCTACGGCGGCAGCTTCGAGAGATTTGGGAATCCACGAAGCCTATTCGTGAGCGTCGCGAAGAGGTGTTTCGACTCTGGGACTCCTGCGAAGAAGACGAGGTCGGAGCGCAGGCACGGGGGGTGATCCTTGAATTCATCCGGGACCATCCAGGCGAAGAAGGTGGCGGCGTCTTCCCCGCCGAGGAGCTTCGGCGCCTCAACGCCTCCCGCGTATCGCGCGAGCGTTTCGCTCCTTAACGCGCAGTGTATGAAAGATGATCCGTTCGCGCCTCCCCTTCGCCTGCGACGGATCGTTGTCAGACTCTCCTTGGCGAACTTTCATCGTGGAAAAAGCCTTGGTCTTTGAGAGCTTCGCGTTCGCGTCGAAGACAACACAACGATTGATCTCGATGCGCAGGTTCCGGAGAGCGAGAGTGGATCTCGTGTCTGATGACAAGCCAATACTTGTAGTCGATGATGACCCCACGCTTCGGCGTGCTGTCTCGCGAATCCTACGAAGCGAAGGACACACGGTTGTCGAAGCCGGCAACGGCGACGCCGCTCTGCAGGCCGCTCGTGAGCACGAGCCGTCCCTCGTCGTACTCGACTACGCGATGCCCGGCATGGACGGCGAAGGCGTGCTGAATGCCATGCGTGCTGAGTACAAAGGCGAGATGCCTCCCGCGCTCCTTCTTACGGCGAGCGGGAGACAACAAGAACGCGCGGAAGAAATCGGCGCGGTGCTCGGCCTGTGCAAACCCTTCCGGGTCGAAGATCTCCTCGCGGCGGTCAAACGTCACCGTCGCAGCGACGCGTAGCCCGGCGTTATTGCCATGCTCGAGCGAGGGCCCACACTTGAGCGCGCTCTAAAGCGACTCGAGGAACGCAAGCAGCGCGTCGAGTTCGGCGGGGGGTAGCCCTGCGACGTTTCCATGCCGCCCTTCGGGGTCCCGCGTGGTGAGCACTTCGCGGAGCGTGGCGGCGCTCCCATCATGCAGGTAGCGCGGGCTATGCCAGAGTCCAATAAGTGTCGGAGTGTCCACGCCCAGCAAGGGTTCACCCAAGCGCTGACCGCTGCCCGGCCCCAACGTGCCCACGTCGTGCAATCGCGGCACACCGTCGACGAGGGCGCTGTCCGTGTAGCGCTCCCCCGAGTGACAGTCGCGACAGTTTTGCCGCTCAAAGACCGCGGCGCCCTCCGCCACCGTTTCGGCCTGCGGTGAGGGAAGGTCCTCGGCGAGAGAAGCGACGTAGGCCGCGAGGGCGTCCAAGTCCTCGCTCAGCCCCGCCTTAGGCGCTCCAAGCGTGTCCTCGTTTGCTGCAAAGTCCGCCGGGTCCATCAGACCGAGTCCGCCAAAGTGGTGGCGAATGTCGTTCTCGAAGTCTTGTACTTCGTCGAAGTTCGCGCTCCAGTGCAGCGGACCGTCCAAGGTTCGCCCGAAGAGCGGAGGCGTACGCCGCAAACCCTCCCCGCGATCGCTAAAGTCCCAGACGCGATGGTCTGAGTCGCCACCGGGATGGCAGCTAGCGCAGGCGATGTAGCCGTCACGCGCCAGGCGTGGGTCGAAGGAATCTTCGAAGAGGACGCGTCCGCGAAGGACCTCCTCAGCGAGGGGCTCCTCCAGAACCAGTGTCACGCGAGCTTGAGGCGGACTCGGACCCATGGCTGCCACGGAATACGCACGGAGTTCGCGGCTTGTCTCCGCGTTGACGAAGAGCGTGCGCCCGTCACGCGAGATGCCAAGCCCGCTCGCGCCATACCCGACGTCGAAGAGAGATCCGAGGATCTCGCCGTTCAAGCGGTCGAGTCGTTCGATGCTTCGGTGGGCCTGGTCCAAGACGTAGAGCGTGTCCCCGCGGGGGGAAAAGACCGCGGCGGTGGCGAGCCCTCGATTGTCGAAGAGGAAGCGCTCCTCCCACACCTCTTCTCCCTCCGCGCTCACGACGCGAAGGCCCGCGCGAATGGAGGTCTCAAAGGTCAGAGGCCGCTCACTCACAAAGGCGCCCTCGCCGATATTCGCTTGCTGCCCGACGACCACGAGATGCGAGGCATCTGGACTCGCGACGAGGCCGCCGAGAAGCGTGGGGACCCCGCCACTCTCCGTATCCGCGCTCGGCTGAGGATCGAAACGCAAGGGGACCGTACGTGGCGGCCCATTCATCCAGAAGAGTTCGCCCTCCTCGTCCCTGGAGCGAAACCGCGCGGCCACCACGCCACCACCGGGCAACGCGGCGATGGCGCGGACATCGCGCACGGCGGGATGAATCACAGCCACAGACAGACCGCCTTCCTCCGTGACCTCGGCGAGGGCCCCGAGCCCCTGCAGGGTGACGAAGGCCCGTCCTCCATCGATGGCCACACCGCGAGGTCTCGAGCCCGGCGCAAAGGAGAGCACCTCCACCTCGGCGCCCTGGACCAAGGCGAGGCGGGCGTCGCGGTCGCAGGCCACGACGAAACGCTCGACATCCCCGGCCATCCAAAGCGTCACAGAGACAGGGTCCGCGCACGGACGAACGCGGGTGAGTTCACGAAAGCCCCCGTCGACAAATCGCGTCAAAACGAGTTCGCCGGTGTCCGGAACGACCACTGCGACGTGCTCGGGCCCCACGCTCACCGTCGATGAATGAGAAGACTCGAACACCGGCGGCGCCGTCACGACGACGAGCGCGCTGTCCTGACGACCATCCGCCAGCGTGACACGAATCGGATAGCGTCCCTGGACCGAAAAACTCCGCTCGATGGTCGCCTCTTCGGTACGCACAAGCTCGGAGCCCACCTGCCACTCGTAGGGAGGCTCGCCGCCGACAACCTCGATGGCGATGGTCTCGCCAATATTCGCTCCCTCCGGCGCGCGAAGCGCAAACATGAGCGGCCCGACGTCGAAGGTGTCCACCGGGACGTCGATGGAAACGTCCCTCCCCCCGTCGACTCCACCATCGGGTGTCAAGTCATCCCCGCAGCCCATCGAGAGGACTGCGATGAGCGCTCCTAGCCGAAGGAAGTAGTCGCGAGCCATCAAGGTGCCGTTCGGAACTCGCTGGAGAACGCCTCCGCGATGGCGTTGCCGCTGAAGTCCGTAACTCCGCCCGCCGGAAGCTCGAGGGTATAGCTTGTATCTGGCTCAAGTGGGCAGCGCGGGTGGAAGTTGACGAACCCCTCTTGGGCGCTGACGACCCCCGCCACCCGACGGCCGCTCTCGGTCTCATACACGCGAACAGAACCTTCGAAGGCGCTTCGTACTTCGACCTGTTCGTCGAGAGTCACCCCGACACGGGAGCTAGTGGCGACGTCCGTCGAACCGTCTCGGGGCCAAACGAAGTTCACGCTCGGCGGGCGGCGGTCCGGGCTGGACGCGATGGGCACGATGACGCTTCCCTGATCTTCGACGGCGTCCGCATCGACGCTAAGCACCCCGATGTGTCCGAGGGGGGTGAACGTGTCGAGGTCGCCTTCGAGGTTGAGTTCTTGAAGTTCGACCATCGCGAGGGGGTCCGTGATGTCAAAAATCGCCGCGCGTGAGCCCATGCCCACGTATGCGCGCTCGTGCTGAAGAAAGACGTAGCCGCCGCTGCCCGCGACGTTGATCCCGCCGTGGTACACCGGCGCGCTTGGGTCGCGAACGTCCATCGCCACAAGGCCCCCGCCGTCGTCTTTTCGGGCGTAGTAGATGATGCCCCCGCTGAAGTTGCTGAAGTACGCCTCCCGTGGTGTGCCTTCGGCGTCCACTGCTTGAAAGTCACCGCCGGGAATCGGACGTGGCGAGGTAGGGTCCGAAATGTCCAGCAGGACGGTACGGGCGCCTCCGGTGGCGGTCACCACGAGGAGGTTTCCAACGGCCTGAACCTGACCTACGCGAATGGGCGGGTCGAAGGTGTACTGCGAGGCGAGGACGGGACTTGAAGGGTCCGTGGCGTCGACGACGTAGATGCCGTTGAACCCGGCGCCGAGGTAGAGAAAGGGCACCTGCCAGAAGCTACTCATCACGATGTAGCCGTAGGCGTCGGGGTAGAAGAACGCGGGCACGTCAAGGTCGACGAGGTGCTCCGGCGCTGAGGTATCTTCCACGTTCCAGAACTGAACTCCGCCGCCGCCGTACTCGAGGACCATTCTCATACTCGCCGTCACCGCAAAGGACCCGCCTTCGTGGCTGAAGCCAATGGAGTGCGTTTCGCGCATCGTCTGCGACCATCCCGAACCACGAACGCTTGGGGCGCACGCGTCGGACACATCAAAGAACGTGAGTCCGCCGCGTCCATATTCGGGCGCCCACGGCATCATGAGGTAGCCGTCGTACATAGTGACGAGGTTGTGATGATCGGAGGTGTCGAGCTCCCCGCCATCAAGATACGCGCAATGCTCGAAGAGCGACTCCTCGTCGAATTCCGAAGTGGGAAGTCCGGGCCCGTGTGGCCGAGGCCACTCCCCTGGGTCCGCGTACGGCGCCGCTTCCCCGGCTTCGCAGAGTGCCGTCGACGGCAAGGTGATGGCGCCCGCGTCAAAGGGCGCCAGGGGCCCCCCGTCAAACCCCGGAGGACCCGCGTCGACGAAGCCACCGACATCCTCCGGGCCTGCATCCACGGCGTCGACGACATCGGCGCCCGCGTCCGGCAGCGACGCGTCTACTTGTGACGCGTCGTCGTCTGAGCAAGCGATGACGAAGAGCAGGAGGGCGACGCAAATCCTCATGGCGCCAGTCTAGCAGCCAACAATAGCGCTGACGTGGCGAACCCTCACGCCTTCGCGTCGTCTTCCGGCAGCGCCGCTTCGCTGGGCCCGCGACCCGACGGGGCCAAGACATAGTAGTAGAGTACCGGGGCGGCGCCGAGACCAAGGCCGACGACGACCCCGCCGTCGATGATGCCGCGCCACGGCTGGGAGAGCTGCCTGACGGCGATGATCACCGTCACGATGGCGACGAGGAACACCGTGCTGACAATTCGCTGGCGCCGCGTCGTGTGAAAGAGGCTCATGCAGAACGGCAGCGCGAAGACGAGCCATAGTGGTTTTCGCTCTTGCCCGAGATGGTAGGCGCGGGCGACGACGCGGGGCGAGAAACGTTTGTGGAACCCCCGATACCCCTCAGAATACGCCATGATGATGGCCCAGCCCACGTAGAGGCCAAGCTGAAGTCCGCTTAGGGTGCCAGCTTGGAGCGGTTCTAGTGCCAGCGGCACGAGGCGATAGAGCGCGTTCCCGAGGAGCGCCAAGACCCAAACGACACCCCACGTCATAGCCGCGAGGTGTACTCCCCGCGGTGGGCTAAGTGTTCGCATCGGGGCTACCCGCCGTGGTGAAAAGCAAGTGCCACCAAGTAGAGCGCGCCACGCATCCGCTCGTCGTCGACGTTGCTCTGGATATACCCGAACAAGGCGGGCAGCGCAGCCTCCGCTCGTTCCGCGAGGGATCCGGTGGCGACGGTATTGAGCGTGTCAAAGCTGACCGGCGGAAGTGATTTGCATCCAAGGTGACGGCGAAAACACTCCGCCAGCACTTCCGCATGAAACACCGTGTGAACGACGCCCTCGCCTTCACCAACGTCACGCATCTTCGCGGACAAAAACTGGGAAAGAGAGGGCTGCTCTTGAACGAAATTGCCGAGGGCCACCTGCGTGTAGTTCGGAGATTCCTTCATACGTTCCGACACATCGGACACAACGCCAGCGACGAGAGCTTCTTCCATAGTCACAATCCGGGCAGCTACGCTCAGCGTCGCCAGGTAAGCCCAATGCTGTAGTTGACATACTGGTCGAGAATGCCGCCTGCGATGAAGGGGTCGCCGGTAAACTCGTCATCTCCACGAACGTTCGTCGTGTAGTAGTAGCGGCGAAGCTGAACTCCTCCCCAGAACTCAACCGTCGCGCCGTCGGACCCAAACTCGAGTTGGTAGCCGAGGGTTCCGCCCGCTTCGATGGAGCCTGTGCTGGTGAGCGGGAACCACTCATCGTCATCGATGCCGCCGGCGTCGAGGATAATGTTGTAGGCGCCATTGACGCTGACTCGGAGAGGCCCAAGGCCGAAGCGCCCTTCGAGTCCAAGCCGCACGAAACGGTAGTCGACACCCGGCACCTGCGGGAGATTGTTGTCGACGGCGCCACCGGCCTGGTTGGAGTTCACGACGAAGGAATGACCACCGTATCCCACGACGAAAGAAGCCTCGTGCACATCGAAAGGCATGCGGGTTCGGAGGCCAAAGAAGTACGACTGGGAACTCGTCGCGAAGCTTGTGCCATCTGCTCGAACCGACTTGATGCCGAAGGCGCGTTCGTAGTTTGCGTCAAAGCCAAAGCGGGATGCCCAGCCGTCCGAGAAATGCGCTCCCGGGTACCAGCGCAATCCAATGGTGATCGACGGGCCACCGTTCAGCTCATAGCCGCGAAGCCGACTGTACAAGTCATCCACGTAGCTGAACTTTCGCGAGAAGAGCGACGCGTTCAGCGTGACTTCAAAGGCGTGGGGAAGCTGAGCCATTGGCGTGAAGACCGTCGGCGCGCCGTCGTCATCGTCGTCGTCGGCCGCATCGTCCTCATCGTCGTCCTTGTCCGCCGCGTCATCATCGTCATCATCGTCGTCGTCGTCGCCACTCGGCCCGGCGGCTGGCGCGGCTGTCTGTTCCAGAAGAGGCCCGATACGCGACGCGGACTGCCGACGCGCGGAGGTGCTCAACGAGCCGGCTGAGCGTCCACGAAAGGTTGTGTCGCCGACGATGCCGCCACTGGTGCCATCGCGGACTTCGATCGTTGCGGTGTAACGCCGTCCACGCCGCCGAGAGCGCCCCTCCACAAGTGCGGATAGGCCAAGTTCGCCGGCGACGGCGGACAAGCCCGCCGCATCCGCGACGTCAACGCCCAGCTCCTCCGCCTTCTCTTCGACGGCGGAGAACTCGATCAGCTCCACCCCTTCGATATTCCCGAGGGCTCGAACAATCTGGTTTCGAACTCGGCTTCCAGCGGAGCCAACCACGCGGCCCACACTCACGAGGCGCATGCCGCTTCGCCGGATCACCCTTGTCGGCTCCGAAGCCGCCGGCGATGCCCCCATATTTTCACGAATGGGGTCTTCGAGACTCCGCGCCAAGCGAGCGCCGAGACCTCCGACGCCACGAGCCCGCGCATTCACATCAGCCACTTCTTCGCCCGCGCTGCTGTAGACCGTCACGCTCCCGCGCCAACGCCCGCCTCGACGGCGAACGCGCCCAAGGAGCACAACACTCGCGTTCGTGGCCTCGGCGATTTCCGAGGGGTCGCTCCCCTCCGATTCATCAAGGTCGACCAGCTCGATGCCAGCTCGCCGAAGTCGGGTGGCGACAGAAGAGCGAACTGTCGAGCTTCGAGGACCCGCGAAGTCTCCGAGGGCGACCTGGGCATCGGCAAGGCTGGGCTGGGCCAAGACCGAGAGCGCAATGACGAGCGAGCCAACGAATGTGTTGAGTCGCTTCATCATTCGACTCCGCAGTAACAGTAGTCAGCCATTCGGCCTTCTTGATTGCAGTTGGACTCGGCGCCGCCGGCCATGGGGCCGCACCCCTCGTCGGGCACGCTCTGAGTGCAAACCAAGCCTGCGAGCATGCAGGTCGCGTTGCAGTCTCGTGCCGCATCGGAAACAGCCTCGCACCCCGTCTCCGTCGTCTGGCAGACCATGAGGCCGGCTTCGGTGATGGCGGTGCAGTCAATCGCGGGACCCGCATCGGTCCCGGCATCCATCATCATGGGTCCTGCGTCCATCATCTCCGGGCCGCTATCCTCTTCGGGCGTGGACGAGTCCATGACGCTTGAGTCCGGCCGCGGTCCGGCGTCCTCACCTCGTGGCGCGCAGACTCCGCCCATCTGCATTTCGACCTGGCCGCCGCCCTGCACGAGCCACCGGCCGATGCACTGCAGCTGAGGCTCCGGCAAGATCCCATCAAAGGGCATCCGGTCGCCGCAACTTCCGTGGTCGTTGGTCAACTTGCGGATCAGAAAACTGTTCCGCCAGACGCTCGTATCGATGATGGGAATGCCCAACGCGTTGCACGCCGGTGAGGAGGCAATCTGACCGCTCAGGCGATCGAAGAGGCCCGCGCTTTCAAGGTCCACGGCGTTGTCCGGGGTGTCGTCGTGGTCAGACCCATGGCAGGTCGACGTTCCACAGGAGTCCACGAAGTACTCTTCGACGTCGAAATCCTCCAAGGAACACCGCGGAGCAGACTGCTCAGGGAAACAATCCGGGTTTTCGAGGGTGCCGGGACATCCGGCCACCAAACACCCAAAGATAAGTGAAAGACACGCACGTTTCATCGCTATCGAGGGTATACGGTCGGCTCGATAGCGGAAAGCGATATTGAGGGGCCGGCCGTCGGCTCATGAAGCCGAGGAGCACTCGAAAAGAGGGGCCGCGGACCTCGCGCATCATGTGCGACATAGACCTACATGCTCAGGCTTGTTCCTCACCATGTCGAATGTGGCCCGCCACAAGCGGGAAGACGTCACGTGCGGCGGAAATACCGAGAACAAGGTCCGTGTGTCCGTAGGGGGCGTCCACGGCATCGAGCAACACGAAACGCTTGGCGACGTCGTTTTCTCGTCCCCACGCCTCAAACGCGGCTCGTACAGACTCAGGTGGAGCGATGTGGTCGGCAGCTCCAGCGATAAAGAGCGCAGGAATAGTCACCCGAGCGAGACCCGCGAGGACTGGGTCTCCTGTCTTCAGCGTCACCGCCCCGTCACCAGCCAGCCATCGTGCGAAGTCCGCCGCGAGGGACGCCGGGATGTCCTCCACCATGTTGATCATCGCGCGAGCCGCAAAGCCCGGACCTAGATGCCTTGGGTTTGCCAGGAGCCTGTGGAGAGGGGTCTCCATGAAGTCTGCGGCGAAGGCAAGCGCGTGCCCGTAGAGCCTTAGAGGAAGTCGCGGGACGCACCACCGAGGTATCCGAGCGATAAGCCGAATGCCAGGAAGGGGAGATTCGACCCGGCCCGGTGAGCCAACGAGAGCCGCATGACGAACACGTTCATTCGAGAGCGCGCCAGCAGCAAGGGCGGCGTAGAGAAGCATTCCGCCCATCGAGTATCCGACGTAGTCCACGGCTCGTGCCCCACTGAGCACACAGATCCGTTCGATGGCTTCGGGCAAGTCATAGCGGGCCATCGCTTCGAATCGAACGGCGCGGCGTCGGCGCAAGAGGATCTCCCACCAGCGCTCGGGCACACCGCTGCGAAGCGTGAGCAGCCAGACGTCATGACCTTCGGACTCGAGCTGCCGAGCCATCGAGACCTCTGGAAGTGCGTCCACGCTCCGATGATTCACCGCGATGCCATGGACGAGCAGTACGGGTGGACCCGCCGAGCTATCGTTGACCCGCCGAAGCTCGTATAGGCCTCCATCGCTCGCACGGCGGCGTTCGACGAAGTCATAGTTCATGCCGACGCGAAGCCGGCGGCCCCAGAACCAGAGGTGGAGCGCGAACCCAGCCAAAGCGACGACCAGGCCAAGAGCGATCCAGGCCAGCGTTTCGCCAGCAACGCCGAAATAGGAAGTGAGGAGTCCGCTCACGGGATGAGCCTGTCATGGCCTCCGCTGCCGTGCACCCGCGACGGCCTTCCGTTCTTCTGGGTGAACGCGATAGGCTGCGAGCGTGAGCCGAACTCCCCTCGAACGTGCATCCGAGCTGCCGGGACTGGAGCTCGCGCGCGGGATTCTCCGCGACGCCTTCGGCGTCGAACTCCTGCTCGCGGACGCCGAAGGGGCGCTGGCGCATCAAAAAGGCGGGGTCCGCGCGCCACCATGCAGCACCTGCAGGGACATTCTGTTCACCCCGGAGGGATTTAGACGCTGCGACGCGTTCTACCGACAGTTTGACCCCCAGGCCCCAGAGCTTTGCCATGCCGGATTTCACGCCATCGGCGCTGTATCAGAAGAAGGCGTTCGTCTGATCGTGTCGGGCCTTCGCGGCGACGAGGCGAAGGCGACGCTCACGCCCGACGCGCGCCGCAGCGTCTCCGCGATTCTCGCCCTCCTCGTCAAACAACTGGATGCGCAAAGTACCCCCGATGACAGTGGTGGGCTGTGGGGTCTCACCGGTCGCTCGCCGCAGATGCAGCGCGTCTATCGTTCCATGCGAAAGCTGGCAGCGAGCGACGCGACGGTGCTCGTCTTGGGCGAGAGCGGCACGGGCAAAGAGCTCGTTTCGCGAGCGCTCCACGAAAATGGCCCAAGACAACGCGGCCCCTTCGTCGCTCAAAACTGCGCGGCTTTGCCGGAGAACCTCCTTGAGTCGATGCTCTTTGGACACGTTCGCGGTGCCTTCTCTGGAGCGGACCGCCCCCACGACGGCCTCTTCGCGAGCGCTGCTGGAGGAACGCTCTTCCTCGATGAGATAGGCGAGACCTCCCCGGCTTTTCAGGCGCGCTTGCTTCGAGTCGTTCAAGATGGCTCCTACGTCCCGCTTGGGTCGACAAAGACACATCAAGCCGACGTACGTATTATCGCAGCCACGCATCGCGACCTTCGGACGATGATCTCCGCAGGAACGTTTCGCGAGGACCTCTTCTATCGCCTGAACGTGCTCTCGCTTGCGCTGCCACCTCTGCGCAGCCGCAGTGGCGACGTGGAGTACCTCTGCGCGGAGTTCGTTCAGGAATTCGGCGCGGCGCAACCCGACTCGAACGCGCGACAGTGCATCCAGCGCTACGACTGGCCCGGCAACGTTCGTGAGCTGCGCGCGGAGGTTCAACGCTGGGCCGTCCAGCACCCCGAGGTCGACGGCGTCGAGTCTCGCCACCTCTCGATGGCCGTGCAGAACGCCGCCGGCTTCGGTCGGCGCGAAGAGCCGCTTCCGGTCGTTGCGCATAGCGTGGGGGAAGAAACACCGACCTTGGCCGGTGCCGTCTCCGCCCTCGAAAAAGAGCTCATCGAGCAGGGGCTGCTGCGTACCAAAGGCAAAAAAGCCGCTCTTGCGCGGCAGCTCGGCATCAGCCGAACCACGCTCAATGAGCGGCTCAAACGCTACGGACTTGAGTAGCGGTTTTGCGTTGTGTTTTCTACATCGCGGGGGGCACGACGACGGCCACTGGCGTGGAGGTGCGCTCCCGAGACACGGGACCGTTCTCGCCGAGCTGACGCTGGTCGTTCCAGCCCCAACATTCGACGCCGTCCGCCGAGACTCCGCAGGCGTTGGCAAAGTTCACGTCGAGGCCCGTGAACGTCGATTCCGAATCGACCATCACGGGTGTCGCGGTGCAATCGACGCTCTCGGAACCAACGGTGCAGGCGTCGTGCGTGCCGACCGCTGCGCCATCGCCGAGCTGACCTTCGTCGTTGCGACCCCAGCACATGATGTTGCCGTCGGTCGTAAGCGCACATGTGGTCTCGCCGCCGGCGCGAATGAGCGTCGCTGAAACGCCTGGGACCATCGTGGGGACGGCCTCGGACGGCGTGTATGTGCCAAGGCCTAGCTGACCGGCACCGTTGTTGCCCCAGCACCAGACCTCTGTACCCACAAGCGCACATGCGTGGTTGCTGCCAAGGGCGAGCTGGGTTGCGGTGCCTTCGAGGGCGGCGGTCACAGGCGCCGGCGAGCAGTCGTACGTAACGACGCCGTTACCGCAGAGGACGTGCTCTTCGACGTTGTCTCCGAGCTGAAGGCTGCTGTTGTCGCCCCAGCACTGAACCCCTTCGCCGTTGCGAACGCATGCAAACTGACCACCCGTCGAGAAAGCGAGCTCCTCGACGCCGCTGAGCCCAACGACGTCGGCGGGCGTGAGCTGTTCGACCTGCGTGCCGTCACCGACCTGGGCGCTGTCGTTGTTACCGATGCACTGAACCCCGCCGGCGGCGGTGAGAACGCAGGTATTGCCAAAGCCGCGGGAGACCGCCGTGAAGTCTGCGAACCCTTCGACGAGTTCAGGCTCAAAGCGTCGAACGCGCTGGTCCGTTCCAACAGGAGGAGCGTCGGAGAGTCCCCAACAAGAGAGGCCCGCTTCGGTGGTGGCGCAGACGCCTGGGCCGCCAGGATGGATGGCGGAGGCTTCAACGTTCCTCACGCGGACAGCGCCGGGGGAGCAGTCCAGGGGATCGGGGTCGCCCTCGCCGCAGGTGGTTCCGTGTCGCATTCGGTCGTCGCCGAGCTGACCAAAGAGGTTCGCGCCCCAGCACCAAACTTCTGAGTTGCGGAGTCGTGCGCAGATGGCGCTGGAGTTCACGCCGACCTCGAGGACGTCACAATCCTCGCCGCAATCGGGCACGTTGGCGTCCGGCGGGGGACCGGCGTCGGGGTCGGGACCAACGTCTGGCGTGGAGGTATCTCCTGCGCCGACATCGCCGGCTCCGGAGTCCATGGGACCAACATCAGTGGTGCTGTCGTCGTCGCCACATCCGATGGCGAGGCCGAGCACACAAAGCAAAGCAAGAGTTCGATTCATGGGACTCCAGTAATCGCCGAGGCCTCCGCCGTCAAACGAGCGAAGCTCACCGAGAGCCTGGAGCGTTCACTCAGGTCGTCGGGTGAGACCCACCTCGAGGATAGTGCGGGTCCCCTCCTGGAGATTAACTTGCTGGATGAATGGCTCAAAACCTAGCTTTTCAACACGAACTTCATGAAGTCCGGGGGTTGTCTCCAGTGTCCCTGGATGGTGCCTGGGTCCCTGATCAAAGACCACCGTCGCCCCGTCCGGAGCGTGGATGATTAGCTCCGTGGGGGCATCCTCCCCGATGGATGCCGCCAGAACGCCAACCAGAAAGGACGCCAAGGCCACCACCGCCACGATGACCACAAGCGGCCCACGTTTCGTCGTTTTTGCGGGCGTTTTCGACGGAGCGACCGGCTCCTCCGAGGGCTTCGTCACCGTCTCCGCGCCGTCCGAAGACAGCGTCAGGAACGGAGGTGCGATCGGAGAGTCGTCGCTCTTCTTGGCGCGGCGCACGGGATGAACGACGGGGTCGACGAGCGTCTTCTCAATGTGTTTTCCGAGCTCAGACCAACCGTCGGAGGTTGCGCCGTCATCACCAAGCGGTTCCGTCCCGAGGCGCGTCACCACGGTACCGGCGGCCCGCGGAGCGCTTCGGTCATCGGCGAGAACATCCGGAAAGAGGGCGCGCACGTATTGCGCGAGCTCCACAGTGCCGGTCGGACTCGCGAGGCCCCGCAGGTACTTTTCGAGGTCCACGCGCAACTCGAGGGCTTCTTGGTATCGGTCTTGGGGCGACGGAGAGAGGGCTCGTCTCGCAACGGCCTCCAGGGTTCCCCCCAAGTTCCGAAGGCGGTTCGCGTCCGGGATCTGTCCTTCGCGTGCGAGCTCTTTGGCGAGCTCCTCGTCGTCGTGCGGAAAGAGCTCGTCTCCCGTGATCATCTCGAAGAGCAAGATGCCCACGTTGTAGAGGTCGCTTCGGGTGTCGAGGCGCTCCTGACGCGCCTGTTCCGGGGAGAGATAGGCGGCCTTTCCGAGGAGCGAGGTATCAGCGCGCCCGGCGAGTTTCGCGACCCCGAAGTCCGCCACTTTGACCGCCCCGTCGAAGGACACAAGCACGTTCGATGGCGTCACATCGCGATGCACCACGCCGAGGCTGAGCTCGTTTTCGTCGGTGAGTCCGTGGGCGTGGGCCAAGCCTTCGCAAACAAAAGAAAGCAGCTTCACCGCGTGCCGTGCCGGAATCGCCCCCCCCCGCCGCGAACGATGGGCCACGATGCGCGCGCGCTCGATGAGCGCATGAAGATCGACACCGCGAACGAGCTCCATGACGAGGTAGCCCGCGCCATCGTGTTCGCCAAAGTCATACACGTGAACCACGTTGGGGTGGTTCATCTGCGCGGCGACGCGCGCCTCATCGTTGAACAAGTCGGAGAGTTCAGGGTTTGCCGTCAGGTGCGGCAACATCCGCTTGACCACGAGGTCGCGCGCAAAGCCGGCGGGGCCAGACTTCCGTGCGAGGAAAATCTCCGCCATCCCTCCACGCGCAAGTTTGCGGAGGAGTGTGTACGGACCGATTGGAATGCCGGCGGCCACGGCGCGACTTTAGAGCACATCTCACAACTACGCACGGCCACATTGCGGCAAGAGCACGCCGCCTTCGCTCATCCCCTCAGCTCGAAAATCCACCACAGTTCACCGCTTCGCGGACAGCAAAATCGCAGCACTCTGACCCCAAGTGTGGCCAAGCATCGTGATGAGATGCGCTCTCCTGCGCGATTCCGAGAGATTGCAGCAGAAAGCGGGCGTATTCGTTGTGCGCGGCGCCGCGGGACCCGGTTCACGAAAGCCAGACCCGTGCGCAGGACTCGGATGTGGCTTAGGGTGGCGCCGTGGCTCAAGCTCCTACTGTTTTTCTCTTCGACATCGACGGCACACTCATCAGCACGGGAGGCGCCGGCAGACGTGCGATGGCGACGGCTTTTGGCGCCGTCTGCGATGCTCCGGGTGCCCTCAACGGGGTCAAACTCGGGGGCATGACCGACCGACTGATCCTACGTGCCGGCTTTGAAGCCATCGGACGAACCTTCAGCGAAGAGCTCTTCAACGCGGTCATGGACGAGTACCTCAAGCATCTCACCGACGAAGTGAAGGCTTCGGAGGGCTACGTTGTCTATGAAGGCGTCCACGAGGCCGTCGAAGCCTGTCGCGCGATCCCGGACTCCGCGACGGGGTTGGGCACCGGGAATATCGAAGCCGGCGCGCGCATCAAGCTCAAGCGCTCGGGCCTGGAGCAGCACTTCGCTTTTGGTGGATTCGGGAGCGACGCAGAGGACCGAGCGGAGCTCGTGGAAGCCGGCGCACGTCGCGGCGCGAAGGCGCTCGGCGTCCCTCGGGAGGAAGCCCGGGTTGTCATCATCGGTGACACCCCCCGTGACGTCTACGCCGCCCACGCCATCGGCGCGCGCTGCATCTGCGTGGCAACAGGCACTTTTAGCTTCGAAGAGCTCGAAGCAGCCTCCGCAGACGCTGTTTTTGAGACGCTGGCGTCTCCCGGCGCTGTAGACGCCATCATCGCCGCCTGAGCGACCGAAAGGCCATAGGCGCCATCCGCAGCCTCGTGGTACCACCACCCGGGTGAAGACGGGTCTGCTCACAACCAACGCCGGCGGCGAAATCGTCCTAAAACGAGTGCGCGTGCGCATTCTAAGTGGCGACTCGATCCATTCGGAGCTGCTCCTCGACTGCGGAACCCGAACCATCGGAAGCTCCCCGGATGCAGAGCTGACGGTCACCGATCGCAGCGTCTCGCGCTTTCACGCGGAGCTCGGACTCCTCGCGGATGGCGTTCGGCTGCGCGACCTGGAGAGCACAAACGGCAGCTTTGTGGGGGGCCACCGGGTGGAGTCCATGGTGCTTCGCCCGCCGTGCGAGTTCGTCCTCGGAAAGGTCCGCGTCGGACTTAGCCCAGCGGATGTTCCTGCACCGAACATCGTTCCGGAGACCCGGAGCTTTGGAGACCTCGTCGGCGAGTCCCCCGCCATGCGGCGCGCTTTCGCGCTTCTCGAAACCGCAGCGCTCTCCGAGGTCGCGGTGCTCATCGAAGGCGAAGACGGCACCGGGAAGACGAGCGCGGCGGCAACGCTTCACAAACGTTCCGCGCGTCGCGAGGGCCCTTTCATTGTCTTCGACGCCATCGCGCCCAGCTCGTTTGAGCGCGCCTGCCAAAGCGCCCGCGGCGGAACGCTCCTCGTCGAGAACATCGACTCGGCGGCACGGCCCCTCGCCGAAGGTCTCGAGGCGCTCTCTGGGCTCATCGAGCAAGGGGTGGAAGACGTACGCCTCATTTCGACATCGCGATGTGACCTGCGCGACGCAGTGCAGAGTGGGCGTTTCGCACGCGCGCTCTACTTTCGCGTCGCAGGTCTCCGCGTTCATCTGCCTCCTCTGCGCGAGCGTCGTGAAGACGTTCCGCTCCTGCTTGAAGCCCTCGCGGGACAGTTCGGCGTCGTAGGACTGGCAGAATCCATCGACGCGAGCGTGTTTCTTCGCTCACGTTTCGACGGAAATATCCGAGAGCTCCTGCAAGCGATGCAAGAGGCCGCGTCCACACTCCCGCGTGCATCTCAGGTGCCGCCGGCGCCCCCCGTTCCCGCGAACATGCCCGGTCTCCCGTTCAAGGCCGCCAAGGAACAGCTCCTCGACGCATTCGAGAAGCAGTACATTCAAGGGCTGCTCCAACGTCACCAGGGCAACATCAGCCGCGCCTCCGTCGAGGCGGACCTCGACCGAAACTACTTCTCCCGCTTAGCCAAGAAGCACGGACTGCGGTAGTGCGTGGTCTTTGCCTGCGCCCAGAGTTTAGCACCCAGAGTTTAGCACCCAGAGTTTAGGACTCAGGGTTTTGGATTGAGCGCCCAGGGTTTGGGACCTAGGGGCTAAGCACGAGGTGAACTGCGACGGGACCGCCCGGGTGCGCCACCACGATGGTGCCGTCGGGCGCCGAGTCAAATCGCACCGTCAGGCTTTCGCCGAGGTAGTTGAGTGGTACGCGGCGTGCGATGGCGTCGCCGCGGTCGACGACGGTCAACGTGTCATCGGTGACCGTGCTCCGACCACCGGCATCGAGCAGCCCAGCGGTGTCGAGCAGCTGCCATGTTCCATCGTGTGCGCCACCACCGTCGAAGACGATGACCACGCCGCCACGGCGCAAGAAGGACATGAAGGCCGTTGCCCAGGTCGTCCCAAGCATCTGAAGTCCAGCGTT
>JBGCFM010000270.1:0-6424 GCA_045106895.1 Polyangiales bacterium
CCGGAGCCGGAGCCGGAAGCGGAAGCGGAAGCCCCGCCTCCGCGTGACCGCATGCCCGCCGGATTTGGCAACCTTGGAGGCCAAAAATCATGATGTCTCGTTTGCTCTACACGCTCATCCTCGCCGCCAGTTTGGCGACGCACGCACAGTCGTCAGCACAAGAGACTGAGCGCCCAAGCGAAGAGACCGTCACGGCGGCGCAAGAATCGGCGATGGAGCGCCACCAGCTTGGTGCGGCCGCGCTGCTCGAGGCTCGCTTCGCTCAAGCCCGAGATTTCTTCCGGGAGGCGATGAACCTCGCGCCCAACGGGGGCTCCGCCTACAACCTGGCCCTCGCGCTTCGGGGCACCGGGGAATCCACCGAGGCCATCGCGCTCTTCGAACAGCTCCTCGACGGTGAGTTCGGGCCGGTGGGTGACACTCAGGCCGAAGACATGCGCCGCTGGATTGTCGAGGAACGCGGTGCACTGGCCACGGTGGAGGTGAACGTCGAAGGGCCCGCGGAGGCCGCGCTCCGCGTCGATGGACGAGGCGTCGGCACCGCGACCCTTGGCGAGCCCCTCACGCTGCATCTCGACGCCGGGCGAAGAACGCTCATGGCCGAAGCCGATGGTTTTCGGATCTCCGAGGAAGTGATCTTCGCAGAACGCGCCTCGCAAACGAGGCTGACCTTGTCCCTCGTGGCGAGCGCGCAAGAGCGGCGCATCTTTGAAAAGCCTGCGTTCTGGGTCGTTGTCGGTCTCGTGGTCGTCGCTGGCATCGCCGCGGGTGTCGTCGCCGCCCTCGGCCCCTACGAATCCGCTCCGGAAAGCAGCGAACCCTTTGGCGTCGCCACGGCGCTCTCAGCCGGCGGCCTATGAACGCGCACGAGAGATTTCATCGCGCCATCGCGGGTCATATCGAGTCCATCGACGACCTCACGGACGGCGACGCCTCGGACGTGGCCTGGGCGTTTTCTATCCGTTGCGCCCAAGCGAACGCCCAGCCACATCAGAGCCCATGGCCCGACCTTAGCGAGCTTCGGCACATCGCGACGGGTTCGAAAGCCGCAAATATCGTCCTTCGTGGGGTCGCCCTTGGTGTTCGCGACGCTGTCTTGCGTTTCGACCACGGCATCGCTGAAGAATGGTCGTCCCGCGCTCGCGCTCTAAGCACGACCCCCCCGGCTAGTTTTCTCCTCGCGTGCCATCTTGAGCAAAGCGAGGGGGCAAGCTTCGGCCCAGACCCCGACAAGCTCGATACACGGGCGTTGCGCGCACGGGCCATCGAAGACCAAGAGACGGCGACAGTGGTCGACCTCGCGGTGGCACAAGCTTGGGATGCAGAAGCGGCGGGAGCGCTGGAGGACGCGCTCTCCGCCGCGCGTCGTGCGTCTCGAATGGCGCGAACGGAGGCGCTGCCTCAGCAGGAGTACTTCGCCAACCTCATGCTAGCGCGGTGCCGGCGCCTCGTCGGCCACCCTCACCTGGCGGTGCGAATATTGAGCGCGCTCCGGCGCTTCGTTTCTCCGCAGTGGCACCCTTGGCTCGCCTGGGAGTTGCTCATGTCGGGAGCGACCGCCGCCGCCGAAGCGGCGCTCATCAACGCTCGCTCAGGCGGGCAGATTCACTCGGCGCTCCACGCCGCAGGGAGGCTCATGCGTGCGGCGCGTCAGGGCCGGCGAGAGGCCTTCGACGCGGCCAGTGGCGAGCTTCAGGCGGCGTGCGCTTGCTCGCGACGACTCAAGGCCGACGCCGATGCGCTCATCGGCGCCATCGACGCGCGCATCGAACGAAGCCAAACGCCCTCACATCTGCGCGCGTGGCTTGAGGGCTCCGAGACCAAACCTCCACGCGGCCTTCATGGACTCGCGGCTGACCTCGCGGACAGCGATTCCCTCAAAGGCGCCCTCGTGTTCGTCGGCGTGTCCCCGGGACATGAGGCGCGCCGTGTTCTAGGTCCGGGGTTGCCGCTGATGGTTGGTCACCAGCGGCTTCGGCAGAGTCAGCGACGCCAAGGGCGCATGGACACCGCCGTCGCCGTGCTCGCCCTTGCCGGTCGAGAGGGCCTGGAGTTGGAGGAGCTGTTCAAGCGAGTCTACGAGTTCGACTTCGATCCGGAGATTCACGCGGGTGCACTGCGCAAGCTCCTTGTCCGCGTGCAGGAGTGGCTCGGCCCCCTCGCGCACCTCCACGCAGACTCCAACCGTCGTTGGCTGGAGGTGGTTCAGCCCTTGGTTGTCGCCGATCCCCGCAGCGTGCCGCCGGTCGATGTGCGTGTCTTGGCTGTGCTCGCATCGAGCGGTTCCACATCCGCCAAAGAGGCAGCGAAACGCCTCCGCATTCCACTGCGTACGGCCCAAGCCGCGCTTCAAGATTTGCTGGGCGACGGGACCGCTCAGCGAGTTCGAACCGGCAACGTCGTCGAGTACCACCTGGAGGACACCACCTTCACGGAACCCACTCGCTACTGAGCACTACGGCGCTCGAAGCGCAGCGCGGTACCCGAGGTAGCGACTAAACCCGCGAACCGTCTGATTCCACTGCTTGGGGCGGCCGCCGTAGAGAGCCTCAAGCCCCGCGTCGGCAAACGTATCACCGGCGTCCAACCACGCAGCGTCGTCACTGACCCAGGCGGCGGCGCCGAAGACATGCACGATCAGGTTGTTCAGCTCCGAGCTGGTGTCTTCATAGCCGTTGGAGGCACATCCCCAGAGGTAGCGAAACGCGTCACCTCCAGGCGTGACGGCGTCGTCACGAAACCACGTCGCGACACCCTCGACGACGGCGGCGATGCGTGGGTCGTCGATGAGCATGTGCGCGTCCATGAGGCCGTCCACCAAGAGCGAGGTCATGAAGGGGGACGCGCCGGCGGGCCCGTCGCTGCATTCGTCCGGGTCCGGTCGGACGATGTCGTGTTCAAAGGCGCCGCTTGTTCCTGCGGCCTGCCAGCTCACCGCCTCTTCGAGCAAAACGTCGAGACCCGCCCGCACCTCAGGCTCCGGTCGCACCGCGTAGTAGGCGGCGACCCCCATCAAGGTCCACGCGAGGTTGCGCTCCGTCACTCGCAGACTGTTCTCCCGGCCACCGAGCTGAGCGGGGATAGAGCGAATGAAGGCTTCGCCCATCGCCACGACGGCTTCGCGCGCGTCTGGGTTTCCGGTCAGCAAGTAGTCGTCGAGCATCCCTTGTCCGGTCATTCGGCGGATGACACCCCAGTCGATCTTGTCGTCCGGGGACCAGTCGCTGCCTTGGCAGACCTGCACGGCCATGTCGCGGCCGCCTACCCACTCGAGTTCGTTGTCCCGGTACCACTGGGACTCCGCTTCGGCGCGGCGATAGCGCTCCACGCCCGCAGCGCGCTGATAGTAGATCCAGGTCGTGTGGGGGCTGTCGTAGTAGGTCCGGTGCGCGCTGGTACCGCGGCAGCTCACGCCGTATTCCTCGAAGGGAGGGCTCATATTCTCTAGGTACCGGGTGACCTGAGAATCGAAATCAGGAAAGCGCGCATTGCTCGCCTCGCTGACCAAAGGCCCACTCGCCCGAGACGCCGAGAGCCACTCGCCGTCCACGATTACAACGCTCTGCGGGTCTCGGGCGTAGACCGCAGCGGCACCAGGCGTGCTTGCGGCCATCCCGTACTGAAGTTCGAAGGACGCCTCTGCGCCCACCGAGAGATCCGCGTCAAAGCCGAGCAGAACAGAGCGTACGCTCCCGTCGCGTGGCCAGGTGGCGAGGATACTTGTGTCGACGACAACCTCGTCTCCCGCTTCATCCACGAGGCGAAGCAAGGCGACGTCGGTGAGCAGTCCAGGGGGAAAGGGCACGGCGCCTCGGTGGGAGGCAGCAGCGCCTCGGTCCGCGACTACGCGAAGAGCCACGCGCCCGACGGCCGCCGGGCCCGCATCCACTGCGGACGCGTCGGTCCGGACGTCAGACGGCACGTCGGCACTCACCGCATCCGTGGCGCTTGCATCGACCAAGGCTCCTCCGGCATCCGGCGCGGCACTATCAACAAGTGGACCAGTATCGGTCGCGCCGCTGGAGTCGTCTCCACATGCAAAACCCAAGAGCACGCTCAAGAGCGTAATAGCCTTCTTCATGCGTCCATATAGCCACAGAAGCCGCCGGACCTGCGCGGACAAAGACTGCGCGCCAACCAGAAGTTGACGCTTCAGTCTACGGAGTCAGTACGACCTTGCCCGTCGAACGCCGGCTCGTTAGCTCCTCGATGGCCGCCGCCGCTTCTGCGAGGGGGCGCGACTGAGATACGATGGGCCGAATCTTGCCAGCCTCATAGAGCGTGCACAGCGCCTCATGCGCTTCGTGCACAAGCTCCGGCTGCAAGTCGAAGTACGCGCCCCAATGGAGTCCCGTGACGGCGATATTCTTGAGCAGCACACGATTCATCGCGATAGACGGGATGCGTCCCGATGCGAAACCGACGACGACGAGTCGTCCACCAAACGCGATGCACTTCGTCGATGCGTCGAAGATGTCCCCACCGACCGGGTCGTAGATCACGTCGGCTCCGCGGCCCTCCGTCGCAGCCTTCACTTGCTTCGGCCAGGTCGCGTCACGGTAAGGAATGCCCACGTCCGCGCCGTTGCTCTTCGCGAGGTCCAGTTTCGCTTCGCTTCCCGCCGTGGCGAGTACCGTCGCGCCCAACGCTTTTGCGATCTGTACTGCGGCGAGGCCCACGCCTCCCGCGGCGGCGTGGATAAGCGCGGTTTCGCCCGCGGCAAGCGCGGCACGGTGCACGAGACCGAAGTAGCTCGTCTGGTAAACGATGCCGAACCCTGCGGCTTCCTCGAAAGGCATCGAGTCGGGGATCGCGAAGACACGTTTCGCCGCGACGACGATGTGCGAGGTGTACGCGCCGCTGTCGACGAGGGCCATCACGCGCGTACCTACGGCGAGTTTCGTGCCTTCGCCGGCCACCTCGATGGTGCCGGAAAGCTCCGCGCCGGGTGCAAAGGGCAGCTCCGGCTTCCGCTGATACATGCCGCGCGTGATGAGGTCATCAAAGAAGTTGATGCCGACCGCCGCGACGCGGATCAAGTACTCGCCTGCGCCAGGCTGCGGCACCTCAAAGTCGTCACGCTCGAGGGCACCGGGGCCGTCCAAGGTGCGAACCACCATTCGGTAAGCGCTCACTCGGCTTCTTCTTTCGTGTGCAGCCCCGCACGGGTCAACGCCACAGCGGCCATGTGCTCGTCGACGCCAAAGGGCGACGCGATGCGGTAGCGGATGCCGGTCTTTTCGCCGGCCTCTTTGCACAGCTGCGGAATGTCTTCGCGCACGTGCCGTCCCTCCGCGAGGAACCATGGAAAAACGATGAGCTCTTCGTGGCCTGCCTTCGCGCACGCGTCGAACGCGGCGGCGATATCAGGCATCGACAGCTCCATGTGTGCCACAAACACATCGAGCCCGGGCGCTTGCTCCCGAACGACCTCGGCGGCACGCGAGAGGTTTTCATTCGCCTCTTCGCGGCGAGATCCGTGATCGACCAGGAGCAGTGCAGGCATTGTTTTTCCTTCAGGGAACGGTTTGGAAGTTCCCGCGCCGCTCAAACCTACTTGAGAACGAAGGTGACCTTCATGTCGACTCGGTACTCAGTGATCTTGCCGTCTTTGATCATGGCCTTCTGGTCCTTGACCCAGACGCTCGTGACACCCTGAAGTGTCTTGCATGCGCGGGCGACGCCCTGCTCGATGGCATCTTCGAAGGACTTGTCGCTGCTGGCGATGATTTCGGTAACTTTGGCTACGGACATAAGGTCCTCTTTTCTTCGTCAATGTTGTTGAACGGAAGCCGTGTGCCCCCACCTGGGCCTCCGCTTGGATTTTCCAAGGCGATCGGTAGAGGTACACACGCTTTACGTCAAGTCCGTCTTCGCCTTGAGGCCTATTCGTAGCCCCACTGAGGGCAAGGAGGTCAGCGAGTCATCCGGCACGTCGTCGCGTGGAGCGGCCGGGTGCTCGCTAGATGCGGCGCGGAAGCCGAAACGGAACCCCAAAACGGAAACGGAAACGGAAACGGAAACGGAAACGGAAACGGAAACGGAAACGGAAACGGAACCCGAACGGGAACTCCGAACCTGAGCCTGAACCTGAGGAACGGTCGGACGGGACTTCGTTTTCTTCAGACCCTTATGGCGCCCATGTCGCGCCAGCGATTTGTGGCGACTTGGGTGAACGTGGGTGTTTCTCGTTTGAGTTCAGGGCCTCAAAACGCTGTCACGCCATCTGCGCCGTGAGGGGGTATGCAGAACCCGAAGACCCCTCCTTTTAGTTCCAATCACCACTTCCGGGCGCTCTCGGCGGCTTACTCGCTGATATCGGCTTTGGCTCCGGTGGTGAGCGCGGTGGGCCGCCACGACCGGGCGCTCCGCGACCAACTCCGGCGGGCTGGCTCCAGCATTCCTTTGAACTTGGCTGAAGGCT
>JBGCFM010000271.1:0-27020 GCA_045106895.1 Polyangiales bacterium
GCGCAGACGCCGTACCCGCCTGGGTCGCCGCTGCCGTCGGGTCCGCCGCGGTTGTCACGGTCGGTGGCTCCCGTCGAGGGTCGGTTGGCTGGGTCTGCGCCGCCGCCGGTGTCACTGTCCGAAACGAGCTCCATCACCTGCTGTGCGCCAGCCTGCTGCTGCTCGCCGACGATGGCCGTCGCTGCGCCAACGGCGAGGCCGCCGCCAACAACACCCAACATCGATCGACGCGACATTCCACGGGTGGAGACAATCTCGTCTGGGTTCAGTGTCTTCTTCTTGCTCATCTGCGCTTTCCCCTGTCCAGCCCGTCAGGGCCAAATCTCAATCCATTGATGCGAAGAATCATATCGGAAGCAATTCCATATTGACAGAAATCTTCGCCTGTACGGTTATGTACGGCGATGCCCGCAACTTATTCACTCGCTGAGCTAATTTCTCCAATTTCACCCGAAACCTTCGAAAAGGAGTACCGCGAAACGAAGCCCCTCCTCGTGAAAAGGGGCCAGGCGAACTACTACCAAAACGTGCTTTCACGCCACGAGGTGGATCGTGTCATCACGACGATGCACCCAAAGTACCCGGACGTTTTCCTCACCAACGCCAACCGCGAAGTGAAGCACACGGAGTACACCTACCCCTCCGGGCTCATCGATGCCGGACGTATCTACAGCGAGTTCTCCGAGGGCGGCACCATCGTGATGTCGAACCTTGAGCTCCACGTTAGCGCCCTCGCCGACCTCTGCCGCTCCCTCGAACGCGAACTCAGCGCTCGCTTCCAAGCCAATATTTACCTTACGCCCGGTGGGCACTCCCAGGGTTTCAACCGTCACTGGGACTCCCATGACGTCTTCGTCGTTCAGGTCGAAGGCAGCAAGCGGTGGCGCGTGTATGACACCCCCGTCGTTCTCCCGCTCCCCGGCGAAGCCTTCGACCCGCGCAACGCACCGCCAAGCGCATCGCCCGATGCGAAGCCCTCGATGGACTTTGTCCTCGAAGCCGGAGACGTCTTCTACCTACCGCGCGGCATGATGCACGACGCCGTCAGTACGGACTCGCATTCGCTGCACATCACCATCGGCATGTTCGGCGTCAGCTGGGCGGAGCTGCTCATCGAGGCCGTGGCGAAGGTCGGCGTCAAGCATAAGCAGATGCGGCGGAGTCTCCCTGCTGGTTTCGCACAGCCAGGATTCGACCGCGGACCGTCCCGCGCCGAGTTCGCCGAGCTGACGAAGCTCGTGCTCGCAGAGATCGACTTCGACTCAGCACTCGGCCACTTCGCCGACGACCTGGTGAGCAGCCGGCACTCTCTTCTCCACGGCCAGCTCGAGCAGATCATGCGGCTGCCTGAGCTCAGCGCCGAGAGTTCTGTCGGGGCCCGCGCCAACCTGCTCTACCACCTTCACCACGACGAAGACCACGTCTACATCTCCTGCTACGGAGGCCAGATGCAGCTGCCGCTGCATGCACGCGAAGCGCTCGAGTACGCTCTTTCGAACGAGCGCTTCACCATCAAGGATGTCCCCGGTGAGCTCGACGACGCCGGCGCCGTCGTTCTCATTCAGCGCCTCATCCGCGAGGGGCTTGTGATTCAGCACTGAGCCGACGAAGAAGCCGGCTCAGGGAGCCGGCGCGCGCACGACGCGGCCGCCTTCGAAGCGATACCAGAGTCCGTCTTGTCGCCGCTCTTTGGTCTTGAGCACGTAGCCGTCGTGACCACGAAGCGCGCGGTCACGGGTTCCCGTGACTGAGCCGTGGTCTTCGTGAACGGGCGCCGTGAGACCGGAGTAGCTCCATACGGGTGCTTCCACGCCGAGACGAAACGCCGCCCATTCCCGTCGACCATCGGCCGGAGGATGCTGTCCCGAATACCAGCTGACCACGAGAAGAGACTCTTCTTCCGTATCGCTAAGAAAGTACTCATCGATGACGCCGTCGATGGCGTGAACCCCGAGTCGCTCCCCGAGCTCGCAGTTCCGTTCGGCGTAGATTCCGATGGCGCTCGTCGCGCTCTGTTCGTCGTGCGCCGCCACGAGGAAGACATCGCGCCGAGTCCCGCCGACGATGACTTCCGTGCGAGCGGGCCGGAAGGTACGGCGCGTGGGCCCAGGCGGAAGCCCTCCATCACGAACGAGGGCCCCCGGGAGCGGGCGACACTCGCCGCCTTCGCGAAGCAACGACGAGACTCCCCACCCGGAGTGCTGGAGCGTCGAGACGAAATACGTCATCGCTCCGTCCCCTTCGTGCGCCGAAGGACTTCCATCCACCTCGCCGTAGAGCGCGACGACGAGAGAGTCGTGGGGAAGCACTTCGCGCGTCTCGGAATCGCGGTCCGCGCGAGCGCGCACGTTCAGCCGGACACGTGTGCTCAAGAGCGCAGGCCGCAAGAGCCCCGCTGGCGCGGTCTCCAGACGCTCCGCCTCACCCGAAAGCTCATCGGCGAGGCGAGTGGCCTCGGCTTCACCGATTCGCGCGTAGGACCCCCATCGCCCCTCGACGCGCGCGAGCTGAACGCTCACGCGGTCCGCCAGCGGCAAACGCGACCAACGAATCGCCGCCGTCTCCGGACGTTCCACCGACGCGAGTCGGAACCACGGGTCCTCGAGGCTCTCCGGCACGATCGCCGGGGGCTCATCGACGGGGTCGACACCGGACGGCAACTCTTCACTCTCCGTCGGCGGCGCGGCAGCGTCCGTCGTTGGCGGCGGCGCTGGAGGGGCTTGCATGGACTGAAACACCAACACGCCAACCAAGGCGAGGACACCGAGCCCGCCGGCTGCCATGAGCGCCTGGAGCGCCGGCGACTTCGTCTTCGTCGCCGGAGCATCCGCCGGCTTGACCGGACTCGCCGTCGGCGCCGGAGTCGCGTGAGCCGTGGGGGCCAGCGCTACAGCCGGCGGCGTTGACGCGGCGATGCCCGGCGCCATCGCCGTCGGCGCGGCGCTGATCGCGTTGTGGATATGACCACGAGCATTCATCGTCGGAAAATCGGAGGCGGACACACCCGCCAACACGCCGCTTGAGACGAGCGTGTCGAGGGCTTCGCGCATGGCGCGCGCGCTTCCGAAGCGCTGCTCGGGTTCAGTCGCAAGCGCGCCGTGGACCAACTCACAAAGGCCGGGCGGCAAGTCCGTCCGCAAAACGTCGAGGCGTTGCCCTTCCCCCGCCAAGATCTTTCGATAGATCGTGAAGGGGTCCCCGCCAACATACGGCGGCTGCCCCGTGAGCGCCTCATAGAGGATCGCTCCGACGCTAAACACGTCGGCTCGGGCATCCACCTTGCTCGCCGACTCAAACTGCTCCGGCGCCATGTACTGGGGCGTGCCCATCATGATGCCCTCTTGCGTCAGCGCCGTGCCGCTGGTCTGTTTCTCTTCACGCGAGATGCCAAAGTCCAAGAGCTTGGGCACCACCCCGTCGGCGTCGCGCACGAGAAACACGTTCGCGGGTTTTAAGTCACGGTGAACGATGCCCGCGTCGTGAATCGCGGCGAGGCCACTCAACACCGGCCGCAGGAGAGCCACGAGTTCGCCAAGATCGGGCCGCGGCGAACGCCCCATACGCTCGCCCAACGTCTCACCGCTCAAGAGCGGCATCACAAGGAACTGAACTCCGTCTTCCGTACCGAAATCGATGATGTCGACAACGTTGCGATGTTCCACCTTCGCGACGAGCTCCGCCTCGCGTCGAAAGCGCGCCTCGGCGCTGCTTCCTGCGGACGATGAGGGCGTCCCAGGCGCTCCCTGCACGCTGTGCAAGATCTTGATGGCGACGGCGCGTCCGAGCGTGATCTGCTCTCCACGCCAAACCTCGCCCATGCCTCCGGCGCCGATCGGTTCGACCAAACGATATCGTCCCGCCAGCTGGTCGCCCGCCTCCACGAGGCGACTCTACCGAGGCCCGACGGCTACGTCACGCGCTCTTGCAACAGGAGACTCCTACACAGCGATCTTTGGCCGCTCGAGCTTCTTTTTCTTGAGCTTCTCCACGAGCGTCGTTCGGTTCATGCGCAGAATGCTGGCGGCCTGGTTCTTGTTCCACCCGGTCCGCTCGAGGGCTTGGAGGATAAGCTTGTTCTCAAAGTCCTCGACGGCATCCCGCAGATCGATCCCATCGTCTGGGAGCGCAACGCCGCGAGCAGGCTTGGTCGTCGAGCCGCGCCGAACCCGCCTTGGCAAGTCCTCGACGTCGAGTCTCCCGCTGCCCCGAAGGACCACCATACGCTCCACCGCGTTTTGAAGCTGGCGAACGTTTCCGGGCCACTCATAGCCAACGATGACTTCCATCGCCTCATCCGTGAGCCCCGTGATCTCCCGACCGCGGCGTCGGTTGAACTTGCGCACGAACGCCTCCACGAGCACAGGGATGTCACACTGTCGCTCCCGCAACGCGGGAAGCTCCACCGGGATCACCTCGAGTCGATAGAGCAGGTCTTCGCGGAAGCCGCCTTCTTCGACCATCTCATCGAGGTCACGGTTGGTCGCAGCGACGATTCGGACATCGACCTTTCGGCTTTTGCTCTCGCCCACGGCGTTTACTTCCTTCTCCTGCAGAACACGTAGGAGCTTGGACTGGAGGGCCAGCGGCATCTCACCGATTTCATCCAGGAAGATCGTTCCTTTGTGGGCGGCAACAAAGCGGCCCTCGCGAGAAGTTGTCGCACCGGTGAAGGCGCCACGGATATGGCCAAAGAGCTCGCTCTCCAAAAGGTTCTCTGGAATCGCCGCGCAGTTGACGGTGACGAAGGGTCCCGTGGCGCGCTCGCTGGCGCGGTGAACTGCGCGAGCGATGAGCTCTTTCCCTGTACCGCTCTCGCCCGTGATCAGAACGGAGCAGTCCGTGTCTGCGGTTCGTTCAATGATTGAAAAGACGCGAAGCAGCGCTTTGTCTTGCCCGAGAATCTCCGGCGCAAACTTCTCGCGCCAGTCCGCGATGGGCGTGCGGCCCATGCGTCGAATGTCGAAGCTCCCCGAGGCCCCGCCCCTGCGCTTTGCCAGCGCACGAGTCAGAGAGCGGTCCAGCGCGTCGAGCCCAAAAGGCTTCACGAGAAAGTCCGTCGCGCCGCGCTGCATCGCGGACACCGAGTGGTCGATGGTCCCATCCGCCGTCATCACAACGACGGTAGGCGGCTCTCGGAGGAACTGCGTTTCATCGAGGAGCTCAAAGCAGTTCCCGTCGGGCAAGGTCACGTCACAGAGGACCAGCTCGAAGGACTCGTTCTGCAACAAGCGCTTTGCGTCGCGCGTACCCGAAGCGCACGACACGTCGAAGCGGCCCTTCAGGTGACGGGTGAGAGCTTTAGCGAAACCTAGGTCGTCTTCGACAATGAGAATGCGGTCCATCGATTAGACGTGAACGGCGTCGCTTGCGGGTTCTTTAGCCCCGCGCGCATCTTTTTTTGTTTCTCCACCCCCAAAGACGCCAAAACCGCTCTTTTCTCGGCGTTTTTGCGATACGCTTTTGCGATGCATCCCCTTACCGCCATCGTCCTCGGGGGCGGTGGAGCTCGCGGCGCCTACGAAGCAGGCGTGGTCTCCGGCATTGCCGAAGTCATCGGCAAGTCGCACGACGGGCCTCTCTTCGACATCCTCTGCGGCACCTCCGTGGGCGCCATCAACGCCGCCTACCTCGCCGCTTGCGCCGATGAGCACGACCACGCCATCGCAGGTCTGGAGGCGCACTGGCGAGGGCTTGAACTACGTCGACACCTCAAGCTCGACCTGACGGGCATCGCTGGCTTCCGAAACCTGATCAGCAAAAAGGCACCGGAGGGACGTTCGATTCTCGCCATCGGCGCACTCGAAGAGCTCGTGGGGGACGGAACTCCTTGGCCACGGCTGCGCGCCAACCTCGCCTCGGGCCGTATCCGCGCCCTCGTCGTCGCGGCGCTGGACATCGCGAGTGGCAAAACCAAGGTCTTCACGGACCTCGCCCCTGGCATCGACTACCCAGCATCCCGTGACCCACGCCGGAGCGCAGAAGAGACGCATATCAGTGCTGATCACGTCCTCGCCTCCGCCGCCATTCCCCTCGTCTTTCCGGCGCGGCGTATCGGCGACCGCTTCTACGCAGATGGTGGGATCCGCTTCAACACCCCACTTGCGCCAGCACTCCGACTTGGCGCCGAACGAATCATCGTCATCCCGCTTCTCGCGGAGGTGCCCGCCGACCCGCCGCCAAGCCGTCGAATCGGTCCACTCTTTCTCATGGGGAAACTCCTCAACGCGCTCCTCCTCGACCCCATCAGCTACGACCTCCAAGTACTGCAGCGCTTCAACAACCTAGTCTCGCTCCTCGATGTCGCGCTCTCCGACGAAGAGCGGGCCCGCATCGATGCGGCCATGACCACGGACCGAGGGACCCCATACCGAGCGGTGCAAACGCTGGTGTTCCGGCCTTCCAAGGACATCGGACACATGGCTCGCGAGCGCGCCATGGAACTCGACAACGGAGTTACGGAGCGCGTCGTCCGACGCCTCGCGACGATGGAGGACGTCTGGGAAGCCGATCTTCTTTCCTTCGTCCTCTTCGACGGCGAACACGCGGGACGCCTCATCGATCTAGGTCGAAACGACGTGATCGCACGCGCGGATGAGGTCCGCGCGTTCTTCGAAGGCACATAAGAAGCATCCCCCGCTCAAGATCATGCGGTCGTCCGCCGATGTCCAGTATGCACGCTCCTTTGCGTACTCCTCGGACCTATGGACAAAGCAACCGTATTTGGATTGGTACTCGGCTTCGGTCTTGTGATCGGATCCATCATGTTGGGCAGCGGACTTGGAGCATTTATTGATGTTCCAAGCCTACTCATCGTCGTCGGCGGAACCATCGCCTCCACATTCACAGCGGAGAAGATGAGCACAGTCCTCGCGGCGATGAAGGTGATGAAAAAAGCCTTCCGGGAACCGGCCGGTGACGCCGTCGCGACGATCCAACGCATCATCGAGCTCTCCACCATCGCCCGTCGTGAAGGAGTTCTGGCCCTCGAGAATCAGACCGTTGAGGACGTGTTCTTGGCCAAAGGCATTCGCATGGCCGTCGATGGCCTCCCGGACGAAGAGATTCGCGCCACACTTTCCGCGGAAATGATCGCCATGAAGGCTCGGCATCTGCGCGGACAGAACCTCTTCAAGTTCATGGCGGCGACTGCACCGTCCATGGGCATGATTGGAACGCTCATCGGTCTGGTACAGATGCTCCAGAGTCTCGACGACCCGGCCGCTATTGGTCCTTCGATGGCCGTTGCGCTTTTGACCACGATGTACGGCGCAATCCTCGCCTTCATGATCTTCGGTCCTGTCGCGGAGAAACTCGACCGCTACGGCAAAGAAGAATCGCTCAACATGGCCGTGGTCATCGAAGGCGTAGAATCTATCGTGAAGGGTCAGAACGCGATGATCATCAAGGACAAACTTGAAGCGCGCATCTCACCGGCAGAGCGGGTCGTGGACCAGGCCGCCTGATGGATGTCGAAGTCGATGAAGGAGGAGGCGGCGAAGAAGGCTCCCCCGCCTGGATGGCGACCTTCGCCGACTTGTGCACCCTTCTCCTGACGTTCTTCGTTCTTCTTCTCAGTTTCGCCGAGATGGACGTCACCGAATTCAAACAAATGCTCGGTTCCGTTCGCGACGCGTTCGGAGTGCAGTTCGAAACCGTCGGCAGCTACGAGGCCCAATCGAGCTCACCGGTCAGCCTCGACGGCCGTGCTCCGGCCGAAGACGGCGAAAGCACTGACGAGGACGTTGAAGCGGAACTCGCAGAGATGATCCAAGCGTTGGGCCTCGAGGACGAAGTCGAGATCGAAGCCGATACCGGAGGCATCACCGTTCGCATTCGCGAGCGCGTGCTTTTTGGAAGCGGATCGGCAGACCTCGATCGCGGCACCGCTGGGACGGTCCTCGCCTCCGTCGTCGAACTCGGTTCGCAGGTGGCGAGCGAGATCGCGATTCATGGGCACACCGACGACCGTCCCATCGGCAATATGCGCTATCCGTCCAACTGGGAACTTAGCGCTGCACGCGCCTCAAGCGTCGTCCGCTTCCTCGTCGCCACAGGTCAAACCGCTGACTTGCCCATCAGCATCGCAGGCTACGCCGACACACGCCCCATCGTTCCCAACGACTCCGATGAACACCGAGCTCAAAACCGGCGCGTCGAGTTCCGCTTCGTTCGACGAGGGGCTCCAAGAGGGGAAGAGCAGAGCGACGACGCGCCGGATGAGACAAGCGACGCTCCGCCTCGACTCGACACAGGGGCCGACACCGATGCGGCTTCCTCCTCCGTGGAGAGCATCTGACTATGCTCCCCTCTCGCAAGACAAGGGTGACACAGGCGATGCCCGCGGCGGGCAGCGGCGACGATCTTCGGCAAGCCCTCGTCCACTGCCTCGAATTGCTCACGCAACTTGCCAGCGGAACGAACATCCCGGTGGAGGACAGAGTTCGACTTCGAAGACTCAAAATGTCCGTCTCGTCTGCTCGCGGCGCCGTCGAACTAGAAGCTGTAGGGCTCGACATCTGCGGACTCGCTCTTCCGCCACCAAGGCCCGTTCGAGGAGGCCCAAGTGTGGACTCCATCGTCGCCGGAGCGGCCCATGTAGCCGAAGAAGTCGCGGACGCGGCGGCGGTACCTGGCCTAAGCAAAGAGCTCAGGCGCCTCGCGGCAATGCCTGCTCCCTCGCCGCTCCCGCCGGCGCTCGCGGAGTTTGGCTCGGAGATGAACAAGCTCCGTGATGTCGTGCGGTTTTTGCGCGAACGAGGCGACCTCCTCTCATCCACCGCGACGGGAATGGCGGAACATCTGGGCGGACTAAGTCCGTCCGGCTCGGAGGCGCTGGCCCGCCTCAACACAAACAAGACCTCCATCGCCGATGCAGACAACCTTGAGGACCTTCAGTCCCTGCGCACGTCACTCCTCTCAAGCGTCGAGGGCCTCATTCGAGAGACCGAAGCGCGCATCCGAGAGGGTCAAAGTGCGATGGAGCTTGTCCAGATGCACGAAACCCACAGGACGCTCTTGGAAGCAGCCCTCGTCAACTCTCGGGAGATGGCACACGGCGACGCGCTCACCGGCTTCGGCAATGAGCGCGCGCTGGACAGCATGGTCCGCTCCGACGCCGTCGATGGAGGCGTCGTGGGAGTTATCGCGCTGACTTTGGATGGCCTGGCCCAGAAGCGCGAGCGAGACGGGCGAGACACCGTAGGTGCCGTCATCCAGCAGTTCGCGCATGCCCTCAAAGGCGAACTCTCCAGCAGCGCCCGAGCGTTTCGCCTAGACGGAGACGTCTTCGTCCTGATGCTGCCGAACCACGACCTCTCCGCGGCCACCGGCCTCGCCACGAAACTGCATCAGAGGTTCGCCGCGGCTCCCCTTCGTGCGCTTGGACGTGACGTCGACATCCGCCTCTCTGTCGGCGTCAGCGCCTGGACCGCCGGCAAAGGGTTCCGAGACGTCTTCGCGAAGGCCGACAAACTCCGCGCCATCGTCGCGAAGAAAGGCGGCAACGCCGTACGATCGATGGCCTGCTAGCGCGTGAGTTTTCGGTACTTGATCCGCCGGGGAACGTCCGCATCGGCCCCGAGCCGCTTCTTCCGGTCCGCTGCGTAGTCCGAGTAAGTCCCTTCGAAAAAGAGCACGTTGCTGTCGCCCTCGAACGCAAGAATGTGCGTACAAATACGGTCCAGGTACCAGCGGTCATGGCTGATGATGAGAACGCAGCCCGGGAACTCAAGGAGCGCGGACTCCAGGGAACGTAGCGTCTCTACATCGAGGTCATTCGTCGGTTCATCGAGGAGCAAGAGGTTTCCACCGGCCTTCAAGAGCTTCGCGAGATGAACGCGATTTCGCTCGCCGCCACTGAGCTTGCCGACGACCTTTTGTTGGTCGGAGCCGCGGAAGTTGAACCAACCGCAGTACTGACGTGCGGACACTTTCTTTCCGCCGACATCGACCTCTTCGGCGCCCTCCGAGATGACCTCGTAAACAGTCTTTTCGGGGTCGAGGTCGTCGCGACCCTGGTCGACATACGACAGCTGAACAGTGTCACCGATGACGATGTTTCCTTCGTCCGGCGTCTCCTCGCCTACGACCATGCGGAAGAAGGTCGTCTTGCCCGCTCCGTTGGATCCAACGATGCCAACGATGGCTCCGGGCGGAACACGAAACTCGAGGTCGTCGATGAGCAGCTTATCGCCGAAGGACTTCCGCAGCTTGCTGACCTCGATGACTTTGTTTCCAAGGCGCGGCCCTGGAGGAATACGGACCTCGTTGGCCTCGCGCTTGTTGTTCTGGGCGTCGCGCACCAGCGAATCGAACGCGGTGATTCGCGCCTTGCTCTTGGCTTGGCGTGCTTTGGGGCTGGCTCGGACCCACTCAAGCTCTTGGCGGATCTTGCGCTGACGTGCGCTCTCGTTCTTCTCTTCCGCGGCGAGGCGCTTCTGCTTCGCGTCGAGCCACTCGGAGTAGTTGCCCTGAAAGGGAATTGCCTGTCCCCGGTCCAACTCGAGAATCCAGGAGACAACCGTGTCCAAGAAGTAGCGGTCATGAGTCACGAGAACGACGCAACCTGGGTAGGTCTGCAAGTGACCCTGGAGCCAAGCGACGGACTCTGCGTCGAGATGATTCGTCGGCTCGTCGAGGAGGAGAATCTCAGGTTTCTCCAAGAGCAAGCGGCACAAAGCGACGCGGCGCTTTTCACCGCCGCTTAGCTTGCTTGGGTCAGCGTCGGCGGGCGGTAGACGCAACGCATCCATCGCCAGCTCAAGCATGTGGTCGAGGTTCCAACCATCGACGGCGTCAATCTTGTCCTGAAGTGCGCCCTGCTTGTCGAGGAGCTTTGTCATCTCCTCGTCGCTCATCGGCTCACCGAGCTTCATGCTGAGCGCTTCAAACTCATCGAGGATGTCCCGGGTAGGCTGAACCGCCACTTCGACAGCTTCCTTCACGGTCTTCGCATCGCCGAGGTCTGGCTCCTGAGGCAGGTATCCGACCTTCACGCCGGGACGGGTCCAGGTCTCGCCGGTGAAGTTCGTGTCGACGCCGGCCATGATGCGCAGGATCGTCGACTTACCGGTGCCGTTGACACCGATGATCCCAATCTTCGCCCCTGGAATGAACGAAAGGTAGAGATCCTTGACGATCTTCTTGTCGGGTTCGTGGACCTTCGTGAGGCCCTTCATCGAGAAAACGTAGTCCGCCATGGCCGAGGTCATAGCACGTCAGAGCCCTTCGTAGATCGCGCTCCTCGGACCTACCTCCCAGAAGACGAAAAAGCCGCACCCAAACGGGCGCGGCTTCTGCGATCAACGGAGAGGACCTAGAGGATCTCGAGGAGCTCGACGTCGAAGACGAGTGTTCCCTGTGGACCTGGGCGACCTTCGTAGGCGAGGTTGGCGGGGATCCAGAAGCGACGCTTCTCGCCGACCACCATGAGCTGAACACCTTCGGTCCAACCGGGGATGACGCGGTTGAGAGGGAAAGTGGCGGGCTCGCCACGAGTCACCGAGGAGTCGAAGAGCTCTCCATCCGTGGTCCAGCCGGTGTAGTGGACGCGAACATTGTTCGTCGCCGTTGGGTGTGCGCTGCCGGTGCCCGGCGTCAAAACGCGGGATGCGATTCCGCTCTCCGTGGTCTCGGCACTCGATGGGGCGGCGGCGACGTCTTCTGGGGTCGCAGGCGGCTCGGGCGCATGTTCGACGCTCAAGAGCTCCACATCAAACACAAGCATTCCGGCGGGTCGACCGGGGCGGCCCTGGTAGGCGAGAGCTTCGGGGATCCAGAGGCGACGCTTCTCGCCGACCTTCATCAGCTGAAGACCTTCGGTCCACCCCGCGATGACTCCGTTCAGGGGGAACGTAGCAGGGGAGCCGCGCTGCACGGAGCTGTCGAACATCTCGCCATCGGTGGTCCAGCCTGTGTAGTGAACCGTGACGCGGTCCGCCGCGTTGGTGGGCTGCTCGGAGTTGGTAGAAGGCGTAAGGATGCGTGAGGCGAGTCCCGAGGCCGTACGCTCAGCGTCGGCGGGGGCTGCTGCTACATCGGAAGGTGCGGCGATAGAACCGCCCATTGCGCTAGGTGCCATTGTTGCTTCCATTTCTGTCGCGCCGCCGCCCATCGCGGTCTCGGCGCCAGCATTCTCGGAGGCTTCAGGGACCTCCACCGTTTCAACAGCCTCTTCGGTTTCGCCGCTTGGGCAGCCAGCGAGGGAGAGGCAAAGTGTGAGGAGAGTCAGTGTCCGCATGGCGACCGTTTACGCGCACTTTCCAGGTGCCGCAAGTCGCGGATACGTGGCCTCACGTCGAAGCGCTGGCGGCGTCTCGTGCTTGAACGACGCGGACTTAAAGAAAAACGGCCCGCAGCGAAGCTGCGAGCCGTGATTCACGAAGCGGAAGGCTCAGGGAGCAGGAGCTTCACACGTGTCAGCGTCGTTGCAGAAGAGCATCGCGGCTGGGTCACAGACCTCGGTGAATCCGCAGTCGTCGCCAGCGTCGGAGAACGTTCCAGCGTCGATGTCGCCCGTGAGCTCGTTGGACTCGAGCTCAGCGCTGTCGACCAAGGAGATGCGGAAACCGACGGCTTCTGCTGGGAACATTCCCGTGGGTCCACCACCGACGAAGGCAGCTTCCATGAAGGACGCGAGACCAGCGGCCTCTTCAAGTCCGAAGGTGAACGTTGGGTCGCCTTCGCCGAGGAAGTCGAAGTCGTCGCCAGCGGCGTCAACGAAGGTGAAGTTGAAGGCAACAACATCAGCGTTGGCGTCGGTTCCGGTGAGGCCCATGGCGAGGAGTGTCACCATGTCTTCGCCGTCGGGAAGGTTGTCGTAGCGAGTCGTCGTCGCAGCGGTGAGGACAGGAGCGACAGGTGCTTCGCACTCGTCCGTTGCGCCACAAACGAGCATCTCGTCTGGATCGCAAATCGAAGTGAAGCCACAGCTTCCGCCGACGTCGGAGAACATTCCTGCGTCGATGTCACCGGTGATCTCGTTGGACTCAAGGCCAGCGCTGTCAGTCACGGAGATTCGGAAGCCGACGGCCTCCGCAGCGAACATCGCGGAAGGACCTGCGTTGACGAAGGTGGCCTCCATGAACGATGCAAGGCCAGCGACCTCGTCGAGACCGAAGACGAACGTAAGGTCGCCGCCTTCACCGAGGAAGTCGAAGTCGTCGCCAGCGGCGTCGAGGAACGTAAAGCTGAGGGAGACAACGTCGCCGTTGGCGTCGGTGCCCGTAACGCCCATGGCGAGGGACGTTTCGTTGTCTTCACCGAGGTCATCGTAACGAACCGTCGTCGCTGCCGTAAGAACCGGAGCTTCCGCGGTCTCGCAGATTTCAGTGGCTCCGCAGACGAGGCCCTCTGCGCAAGCAACGTTTTCGCAGGACTCGCCGACGGCCGCAGGTGCCTGGCAGATGGCGAGGTCGTTGCAGATAAGATCTCCGCCACATGGAAGTTCGTCGCAAGCGTCGCCGGCGCCGCCGGCTGTGCCGAGAACCTCGGTGCTGAGTTCAACGATGCCTTCGTCGTCTGCGCCGAAGCCGCTGACGAGTGCGAAGACCGTGTCTCCGCCGTCGCCGATGATCGTGCCTCGGGAGAGAAGAACGCCGTCAGCATCGTCGAAGCAGACGCCTTCGGTTCCGCACTCGGTGCGAAGGTCGAGGATGGTGTCGAAGTCTTCTGTGCGTGGGTTGTTCGTCGAAACCTCGATGACCTGGTCGGCGGCATCGCCGGGAATCGTAATCGCAACGACGACCTGCCCGGTAAGCTCGTTGCCGCAAGACTCGAGAGCCTCGGGTGGAGCGACGGCGGAGGACGTGTCGATGGTGGTCAAGACGACCTCGGCGGCGTCGGCCGTCACGTTCTCGAGGGCACCGGGATCGCAGATGTTCTCAGGGGCTGGACCGCTGTCCACAGGAGGACCAGCGTCGGGGCCGGGACCGGTGTCAGGGGTAGGGCCGGTGTCGGGAGTGACCACGACAACGTCGGGCATCCCACCGTCCGCCATGCCGGCGTCGGTCATCGGGGCATCGTCGTCGCCACACGCGATGGCGGCGACACAAGCTAGGAGAATAATTTTTTTCATAGGCGCAGCTAATAGCAGTCCAAAACGGATACGCAAAAGGCCCACGGCACCCTCGATTGGGGGGAGACGCGGGCCGTAGATGGTCAGCGTCCAGGTCGGACGCCGCATTTTATCCTGTAATTTCAGAGTGTTGAGATAACGCCGCAGGCGACGCGGGGTCCGGCGTTGCCGGTGGGCTGACCGCCATCGTCGGCGCTCGCGTGAAGAATCACGGCGCGACCACCGATCCCATGCTCTCCGTCCAAATGAAGGTCCGTGAAGCGGAACTCTGTGTTCACGTTGCCATTGGCGTCGGCTTCCACGTTGCCGAGATCGCCAGCATGCCGAACGTCTGAGTCTGGGAGAGCATGGTCGTGACCATCGGGGTTGAAGTGGCCGCCGGCGCTTGTGCCATCAGGCGCGGAGCAGTCTCCTGTCTCGTGAACATGAAACCCATGACGCGTGCCTGGCTCAAACCCCGTCAAAGCCACTCGTACGACGACCTCACCGGACTCCTGGGTGAAGCTGACGGTCCCGTTGACTGTGTTGCCTTCGGTAGCCGAGACCGTCGCCGTCACCGCCGCGGGGACGACGTCGGTGGGAACATCGTCGCGAATGACCTCAACGGTAGTCTCGCCTCCGGCCGACTCCGTCTCGGTGACCTCACTCGTGGTTTCAGTGGAGCCGCCGCACGCGACGAGAAGCAGGACCAGGGATAAAGGTGTCTTTGTCATGAAGCCCATATACACCAGTTACGAAAGGGATAACACCCGCGTTCAGCCTCGTGAGCTCTCGCGAACTAACCCCAATCGAACGCTGGGCCTAGGGGAGACTCTCGGGCTCGTCGACGGGAAGCTCTTCGCCCTCCACCTCGATCACATGTCCCCCCTGTGCTCGCCGGAGCAGATCCTCGAGGTCCACCGGCATCCGCCCGCCGCTGGCCGGCCTCGACACGAAGGGGCCCGCGGCAAAAGGCGAGGCACCGAATGGGGAGGTGCCCAGCGGAGGCTGGGCGCCCTGAACGCGCACTCGCCCTGACTCGACGCCTTTCTTGAGGCGAGCTCGAACGAGCATAGAAAGACCGCGGCGAGTCCATGGGATCAGAAGCGAGAGACCGAGTGCGTCGGTGAGGACACCCGGCGTCACCAGCAGGACGCCGCCAACGAGGATAAGGACGCCATCGAGAACGCCATCGGCGGGGACGCGGCCTTCGTTCATATCCTTCTGCCACTTGCTCAACACACGAATGCCCTCGTGCTTGGCGAGGCCTGCGCCGAGGATGCCAGTCGCCAGGACGATGCCCACGGTGGGCCAAAACCCAATGAGAGAGCCCACCGTCATCAGAAGGTAGAACTCAACGAGAGGAACGACGGTGAAAAGCACGAGGAGCAACTTGCCCATAGCCATCACTCATAAGTCGTCGCCTGCGCTTCGCAACAAGACACTCTTCGACAGGCGTTTAGGCGTGCGTTCGTGCGTTTTTCGGCACTTCCCGCCGCGGCGTCAAGGCCTCCGGCGCGGTGGCGAGGGCCTTCATGAGATACGGCGCCGCCAGCTGAATGAGGTCGAGGTCCGGGTCGAGTTGCTTCCCAAGCCCTTCGGCGACGAGCATCGCCAAGTTCACGACGGTGAACACAGGGTCGATCTGAATCCGATGTTCACGGAGCACATTCATCATGCCCATTAAGACCTTGCTGGCCTCCATCTCGTGCAGCGGCTTGCCGCGGAGCTCGTCGAAGCGTTCCTGCACTTGCGACTCAAAGAGCGCGTAGTCGACGTTTGGGCCGACGGTGGGCGCGTAGCAATAGAAGAGGCTGGCAGCGAGGGCGCCGTCTTGCTGCGTGAGCGCGACGAAGGTCTGGATCCATGGGCCGCGAAACTCATCGTCGATCTCCGCAACGAGGCCAAGGTCGATGAGCACGACTTCGCCCTCCTCGGTGATGACGATGTTTCCCGGATGAAGGTCGGCGTGCACGAAGCCGTCGTCGAAGACCATCTGAAGAATCGCATGGAGACCGCGACGGGCGACCTTCTGACGATCCCCGCCCACGTCCTCGACGTTCGTCGCGCGGACGCCGTCGACAAACTCCATGCACAAGACGCGAGGGCTGCACTGCTCGGGGTAGAGCGCAGGGACACGAACCCCCTCGGTGCGCTCGAAGTTCGCCGCGAAACGTCGGTTGTTCTCCGCCTCTAACTCAAAGTCGAGCTGGTCACGCATCGCCTTCGCAAATCGCTCGACGGAACCAGGCAGCGAGAGCAAGCGCAGCGAAGGAATCCAGTTGAGCACTCGTGCGCCGGTGGCCATGAGCGAAAGGTCACGTTCGACCTGGTTGCGCGCCTTGGGTCGCTGGACCTTGAGCGCGACCGTCGTGCCATCGCGCAGCGTTCCGCGATGCACTTGGGCTACGCTCGCCGCTGCCAGCGGCTCCTCCTCGACGTGTTCGATGAACGAATGCGCTTCTTCACTCAGCTCGGAGCGCAACACCGCCTCGACGACGCGAAAAGGCAGCGGCGCCACCTGGTCCTGAAGCCGCGAAAGCTCCGACGCGTACTCATCGCCGAAGAGGTCAGGCCTCGTCGACAAAATCTGACCGAACTTGACGTAGGTCGCGCCAAGGGACTGAAGCAGGTCGGCGAAGACACGCCCACGCAGCCGGTCTCGCTCGCGACGTGACAGGCGGCCGCTCACCAGGCGAAGCCCGAGGTAGCGCAGCGCGGCCAGCGTCATGTGCCAGAACATGGCGAGGACGCGGAAGAGCAATAGAAACGGTTGAAGGAGGAACACGAAGGGTCTCGGAAGCTCTTGAGTCTAGCTCTCTGGCCGCTCGCGGGCTTCTCGCTCCGCTCTTCGCTTCGAGTCGCGTTCGTCGTAGGCGCGGATGATGCGGCGGACGAGCGGGTGGCGCACCACGTCGACCTCGGTGAAGTAGCAGAAGCCGATGCCTTCGACGTTCTTCAGCAGGCGCTCTGCGTCGCGAAGCCCACTCTGACCATTGGGCAAGTCCAGCTGAGTAATGTCGCCGGTGATCACCGCCTGCGAACGGAAACCAAGTCGCGTCAGGAACATCTTCATCTGGTTTGGCGTCGTGTTCTGAGCCTCGTCGAGAATCACAAACGCGTCGTTGAGCGTGCGGCCACGCATGAACGCCAAAGGCGCGACCTCGATAGTGCCGCGGTCGATGAGTACGTTGGCTTTCTCTTCGCCCACCATGTCGTGGAGCGCGTCATAGAGCGGCCGCAGGTAGGGGTTGACCTTCTCCGTGAGGTCGCCGGGCAAGAACCCAAGCTTCTCGCCTGCCTCGACGGCGGGCCGCGTGAGAATGATCCGCTTCGCGCGCTTCTCCGTGAGCGCCGCCACGGCCATCGCCATGGCCAAGTACGTCTTGCCCGTTCCTGCGGGGCCGATGCCGAAAACGACATCCTGGCTTTCCACGGTTTGAATGTACGCCTGCTGGGCGACGCTCTTCGGCGCGATGGCGCGCTTGCTGCTCGTGCGGAGAACGACGTCGTTCACAAGATCGCGCAGGCGAACGCCCGGGTGGTCGATGGCGGTGCGTGCGGCGCGCTTGAGCTCCTGAATAGGAAGGCTCTTCTTCTGCATGACGAAGGCGAGCTCCGCCAAGAAGGTCTCGACCTCCGCAACGCGAGCTGCTTCGCCGACGATGCGGATGGTGTTGCCGCGGAGTCCCAGGCTCACTTCGAGTTCGTCTTCAAGAACACGAAGGTGAGCGCTATTGGGACCGGTCAGACGCAAGAGCACATCGACGTCGCTTACCTCGACGTCTGCGCTCGCAGCACCCTCTGCTTCTGTGTTCTTCGCGTCACTCATGGACGTGCGCGATAGCACGCACCACCCATGAGCCAAGGCGACTCGCTCACGCTCAGTCCGCAGGCGCGAACGTCTCGCGGCCAATGGCGCCTTCCACAACATCGGCAACGTGGAAGCGAAGGGGGACGGTCTCATTCGCCAGCCAGCTCTGCGCCTGGTCGTCGAAGTAGTCCGACGACGTCAGACCCGATTGTCCACCGGGCAGAATGTTGCGTCCCGTGATGTTCCCGTCCTCAAGACGAATCACCATGCGCATCACCGGTCCGTTCCCAAAGTAGTAGTCCGCGTCGGGAACGAAGGAAGTGTGCCCGGCATCGACGTTGAAAAGGTCACCCGGTCGCGGGAACCAGGTAAGCCCTGCTCGGACATCGTCCTCGGCCAGGTCCGGCATAAGCGGCAGTCGGTCCGCGGTGATGGCGAAGCCCTGCGCGATGATGCCGAAGGGACCGCCCGTTCCGACGAAGTCCGTGATGATGGACTCAAACTTCACCTGGTGGCGAAGGCCCCAAAGCCACTCGCTCATGTCCGCCGTACCAAAGCCGCCGACGCCTGCTTCGGTGGGTTCCGCTCGCAGCTTCGCCAGCGTCGTCGTCAATGCGTCCAGCGCCGTGTCGAAGCTCGTCTCAACCTCTGCGGTCCCGATGCGGTCAAAGAACGCAGACTCCATGGTGGCTGGGTCCCAAGAGGCAAGGCCTTCCGGGTTGCCAGCGCCGCGCCCGCGCCAAAGCCGCAGAACAGCCCGAGTGACCATCGTGCGCCGGTCCGGAGCGAAGACAAAGTCGATGTCTTCATCCGCGAAGATCGCAGCGATGTGCTCGCGCCACCACTGGTTGAAGATCATCGTCGCCGCAGCGTCCTCGCGCGCGCCGGCGTCAGGGGAGTTGTAGAAAGTCTCGACGCCGGACGCCGCCTCAGCTCCGCCCTCGAGCCAGTCGCGCAGACGTGTCTCTACCTCGTCGATGGCGGCCTTCTCGGCGGTGTATGTAGCGAGCAATCGCGTTTCGTCGGCGCCCACCGCGCCGGCGCCTTCAATGCGCTGCGCCTCGGCGATGGCCTCAAGAAGCATCGGGGCAAAGAGGCGCCCCATGACCGATGTGTGGTCTCCCTGGAGCCGCGCCATCTCGTCTTCATCGACGCTCTCGTCGGCACCGAGCTCTGTCAAACGGCTGCGGATCGTCTCCCCACGGAACCCGTTGTTCCATGGTCCGCCAAGATAGAACTCGTCGTTGGTGAAGTCGTTGTCCGTCGTGATGTTGGCGATGTCGTGGTTCGCCGTCAGCACGAAGCCTTCGCTTGGGTTCAGCGAACTCGGCCATCGGTCGAAGGGCACGAGGCAGGTCTCAGGCGCTTCGTCGCAGGTGCTCTCGTCGGGCATTCCAGCGTCGTCGAGGCGAACCTCAAAGCCGCCGTACTGCGTTCCGTCGAGGAGCCCGCGCGGGTTGGCGCCGGGGGACCAGCTGCCGTCGGCTTCGCGAGAAAGGTGCGCGCGGGAAGGCGTGGCGTTGTAGCTGCCGTAATAGACATTGCCTTCCGTGTCCGCGGCGACGAGATTCTGCGCGTAACTGACGAGCTCCGCCGTCGCGTCGCGGAACTCGTGGACGTTGTCCGCGTCGTTGAAACCCTGCAGCGCGTGGAGAATGTTGCTGACGTCAAAGCCCGTGTAGTCGAAGCTGATGCCGCTGATGACGCCGTCGCCGTCCATATCCGCCGGGATGATGAAGTCGCCCTGAACATTGATGAGCGCTTCGCCGTCGCCGGGCACCGTGTCGATGAGCGCTGGGCGACCTTCAACGGCGGCGAGCACGCGGCCATCAAAGGTCTCATAACGGTCCCATGTTTCGGTACGGCCTACGGAGCTCAAGGCTTCAATGTCCGCGATCTCCACGCTCTCGGGAACAACAACCAAGGGCTCTTCGCTGCCTCGGAAACGCGAAGCGACGGGCGCGCCGTCTTCGAGGATCAGCTCCTCGGCGTACCAGTCCGTGACGTCGCCGCGCAGGTAGGTCTGTGACCAGGCAACGCGCCCGTTTGTGCCGACGGCCATCGGAGGAATCGCGGCAAAGAAGAGACCCATGAGGCTCGTCGCGCCTTCTCCAAAGACCGTCGTGTCGAGACCCATCTGGTAAAAGAAAGGCGCGATGGAGAGGGGAAGGTGACCGTCTCCGCTCAGCGTCGCGGCACCATCGCCGAGCTCCGGACGTGTGGCCCAGGCGTTGCTGCCGAAGTCATTCCAGCGACCACCCCGGAAGCGGTCTTCGAAGGCGTCGTTTCGAGCGAGGAGTCGGTCGAGCATCGAGCGCTCCACCGGCGCCGGCGTGCGCAGTGGACCCAGTCCACGGCCGCTGCGAAAACGAAGCGAGCGCGGCGTCGTGCCTTCGGAGTAGCCGAAGCCCGGCGCGGACGACACATCATGAATCGGCTGAACCGGCCGGAAGAGGTCTTCGTCGACCCCCGCGCGTCGAAGCGCGTCGCCCTCGAAGAGGTCGCCAATTCGCTCCTCGATGTCCCCGTAAACAGGGTCACCAGTCTCGAAACCCAGCTGGTACACGGGCACCGCCGCAAAGGCGATGAGGTCCGCGCGCGTCAGCGGCTCCATGTAGTCCCCTGGCTCGCCACCGAGGAGAGGGCCCACCAGCGCGAGCTCGCTCGGAGGCTCCAGGTCGCCGTCTTTTACATTCTGGATGTACGCGTTGACGCCAAGCACGTACGCGTCGACGACTTCCTCTTGCTCCGGCGTCAGCAGGCCGACCAAGCGTTCGGCAATCTTCGTCATGCCGCGGCCTCGACTGCCAAGGTCGCCCGCGAGGGCGCCATCACCGATGAGCTCCGCCAGCCTTCCCTGCGCGAGGCGACGACCTGCTTCGATCTGGAAGTAGCGGTCGGCGGCGACCACGTACCCCTGCACGACGCGAAGGTCGTGCTCGTTCTGCGCATAGATGTGCGGAACGTTGGCCTCGGTGCGAACGACGTAGACCTCGTCTTCAAGACCCGCGATGGTCGTGCGCGTCAGCTCTTCGATGCGGAGGACGTCGCCGCGAGGCCCTTCGGGCAGGCCAACATCCACCGCGTCAGGTCCGCCGTCGGCGCTGCCGCCATCCACGGGAGGCGTATCGTCATCGCCGCAAGCGACGAAAAGCAGGGAAGAGAGAACGGACCAGAAGAGCAAACGAGGCATATCGGATGCAAGGTAGCTTAGGGCATTCGCCTTCGCGAAGTCGAAACGACTCGCTTTCAAAAAGCGTCATGCCTGACAGCCCAGGCCTACACGTGCGACAAAAATGTCCCCAAGAGGGCTTCACGTGACCCGCGGTGCAACCTCCCATCCGCTCTATGCGTCAGCGCCGAGGGTCTTCCGTCGCGAACTCGCAAACCTCCGCGAGCGCCACACCAATGTCGCGATAGAGCTCTGCTGTGCGCTCGCCCACCAAACGATTGCCGCGCTGCCCGTAGGGCGAGTCGACAAACACGCTTACCCAAAAAAGCTGAGAGAGCTCAAACCAGCCCCAGTCCGGCGGGTCGCGCGGCGAGCTGTACCAGTCCGGACGGGGAAGCTGCATCGCGTCGAGAGCGGCGTACGCGAGGGCGTCGAGCTGCGCTCTCTGCGCCAACGTTGGAACAGGGCACTCGGACCACTCGGCGTCGTACTCGAGAAGGGGTCTGGTGCGAGCAAAGCCACCTCGCCACTCCACTTCGACAACTCTCAAAACGCCAAGCTCGGCTCCGACGATCGGAGTGACGGACCAGGAGGTCACCAAGACAGGAGCGCCGTCGAGGACTTCGCAGTCGCCGTCGTCAAAACGCGAACGCAGCTCGTAGGCGAAGTTCGCCGCCTGCTGGCGAACGCCGCCATCGCCCCAACACGCCGTCGACTGTCCGCCGGGCTCGAAGGAAGCGCATCGGGGCCCACCAGCATTGATTGCGAAATCTGGGGGAGGACGCACCCAGGGCTCTTGCAGCGTTCGCACGATGGCCCGCCAGCGCTAGCGTTCCTCTGCGCCGAGGACGCCGCGACACACGCGGGCGTCGTAGAGCGAGAGCACCTCGAAGGTCCCGTCGGCGTTTACCTCTAAGAGGTCACGACCGGTCGGCACGCGTCCACCAAACTGCTCGACCTCAAGCTTGCCAGCTGGCAGCTCTCCGCCTTCGGCCATCTGATAGCAGCTCGCCAGGACGGGCAGAGCGAGGATAAGAAGCGCGCGGGTCACCAGAGCAACATAGCCGTCAAAGGAGGCGTACACCTCCTCAACTCAGCGCGGTCCGCAGTCCGCGCAGTCTGTTCCAAGAGCGCAGACGTTGTAGAGCGAGTTCGGCCCGCCGTCGTCGCACTCGTTGTCGTTGGCCGTGTTGCAGGTGTTGGTGCAGCCGTTTGGTGCAGGTACGCCCTGAGGTGCGCGGGGTGGTGCCGGCGGTGGTGCTGCGCCGCCGGCGCCGCCGACAGGGCGGGGTCCGCAGTCGGCGCAGTCCGTGCCAAGGTCGCAGATGTCGTAGAGAGAGTTGGGTCCGCCGTCGTCGCATTCGTTGTCGTTGGACGAGTCGCAGGTGTTTGTGCAGCCGCCACCCGGAGGGCTATTACCGCCCTGCCCCGCGGCCAAAGTGAAAGCTTCGCTACCGGGCCGGAAGAACGCCATCGTCACGCTCGAGGCGAGTCGCTCGAAGGCGAGGCGAGACATCGTGCTGTACACCGCGCCGTCGCTGGGACCGCCCGCAGAGCCGGCGCCGTAATCTTGGTAGGAAACCGTGAAGTGATTGGGGGGCTCGACGCCAACGCTGAAAGCGTGCGTCGTGGGGTCGTCAGGAATGTGCATTGAGACGTTGAAGTTGACGTGGATGCCCACGAACTCACTGCCGTTTTGCTCGTCGGTGAAGGTCGTGCCGCTGGGACGAATCTCGTAGGCAATGTCGACGGTGGGGACCGGCGCCGTGACGCCAGGTAGGATGCGGCCCGCGTGGGCCATGCTCACGATGTCGTCGGGAAAGACCGTGGCGAAGCCCTGCTGGAGAACCTCCGTGATTTGGTTCTCCCGCGGCATCGAACGCTCATCCGTGAAGTGAGGCGCAATCGGCGAAACGCGTGAGCTCTGTTCGGCGAGGGTGGTGTCGATGGCGACGAGAGTCGCGTTCGTCGGTGGCGAAAAGCGCACCTGGACCGGCGGCGAATCGTGGGCTTCAAGCCACGTCAGGAGAGCCTCCACAAAGCGAGGCATGTTCGGGTCCGTCGTCGCCGCCTGGGAAAGGAAGCTTGCTTTCACGACCTCGAAGCGCTGATGAACCACCGCGCGGACCTCCGGGAGATGCGGCGAGTTTGGGTACTGCTGCATGTATTCACGCAGCGCTGTCACCGTGCCGGTGGCTTGCGCTTCTTGGAAAGCCGTGGCGAAGAGGAGCTCCTGGGCCTCCGCCTGGTGATTCGTTCCGTGGCGCAGGTAGGACTCGATGGCGCTGGAGGTGTTTCGACCTCGCGCCTCTTCAAAGGCGGCGTCGTCGCTCAGCGTGTTGCGCACGAACCAAACAGGAACCGTCAGGAGCGAGAGCCCAAGCGCCGTCGCCGAGGCCCACTTGAGAGGAGCCATGAGTTTGCCCGCCACGGCCTGACCGCTGGCATGGGAAGCTGCCTGCTGGGCCGCCGGCGGCTCGTTCCAGATGCTGGTGTTTCGAACGTCGAAGAATACATCACGTGCCGCGATGGAGGCTGCATCGCCCGCCGCCGCGAACTGCATGATCTCGCGCTGGTTCTGCGCGATTCGGTCCAGTGCATCTTGTGCGCGCTGACGTCCAAAGAACGTAAAGCGCTCGGTCTTGCCGCCGGGGAACACAAAGTTCACGACGGTGTTCATGTAGCGACCGTTTTGAAGATGATGAACGACGTTGACGTTCGAGATTCGCGCGAGGGGAACGATCTTCAACTCGGGCTTGGTCGCGTCGACGATGTCCGTAGCGAACAGATAGCGACCTCGTCGATAGGGCGTGCTCTTGTCGAGGATGACCCGACGAACGATGGCCAAAAATGCGTACCCGGCGAGGAAAGCCAGGAACATGACGGCGAGAAGCTCTGGGAACTCCATGCGCGCGTGATAGATGGAGCCAAAGTCCGCGCCGAGAATGGCAAGCGCGATACCGCCGGCAGCGATGGCGAGGAGACTCCATCCAAAGAACGCTCCGCCCCTCGATGTTGGGAGAGACGACACCGGATTCGGTCCGCCTTGGTTCTTCGTCGCCGCGGCAAAACGCATGCGCGCGCTCTCTGGCAGCGCGTTGAATGGAATCTTTACTTCTACGCTCATCGGTCCTCCCAAAACTCCACCGTTTCCGGCGTGGCGCAGCATCGCACTCTCAGCGCGCCCGTCACAAGGTACGTCTGGCCCCCGCGGATCTTCCTACCCCAAGTTAAGGAGAGAAGAGCCGCAGGTGGAGAACGCGAAAGAAACCGACGGGGCCACCGAAGTGACCCCCGCCAGGCCCTCTACTCGATGCTGACGCCGATCTTCTCGCGAAGCTGCATGTACGCAGGCGACGCTGAGTAGAGGTAGAGCTCCTTGAGGCGTTCCTTGTGCGGCATCGCGTCTTCGGGGCTGGCCTTGATGACCGCCGAAGCGAGGCCAAGGTCGTTCGCCATCACGAAGCCGACGCGGTCCGCCGTGAGGTCTACCGCGGCGATCCACTTCTTCATGTCGAGTTCCGGCGCGGCCGCGAGGAGCTTCGAGACGAGGCTGCGGAGCTTGTCTTGTGCTGCGCGATCCAGGTGCTTGAGGAGCGCTTCGGAGCAGGTGTCGACGCGGGCGCTGATCTTCGCCGGAACCGGGAAGCCCGGCGTAGCGAACTTGATGGCCGCGAGGAGCCATGCGCGGAGCCCGCTCCCGGAACCGACCAGCTGTCGAAGCAGAAGACCTGAGCGGAAGTACGCGAGGTGACGACTCGCCACGAAGGCGAGCGCCTGTGGAGGCCCGCCGGCGAGCGCGCCCTTGCCCACGCCGACGCCCGGCGTGGAGGTAAAGAGCATCGAGAGACCGCCTGGGTCGTTGTCTCGGTAGTAGATCGCCGGAAGCTCGATCTGCATGACGCCGCTCGCGTAGGCGAGCGTCTTGACCATGGCGGACTCATCGCTCGCTGCGTCCCGTGGGGATGCGCCGCTTAGCTCGTAGGCGGCGAGGTCGCGCCCATGAGATGCGAGGGCCGCTGGCGTGAGCACCGCGAAAATGTTCGTAAGAAGCGGGTCCTGATCGTGATGGATCAGGTGGTTGAACCAGATGTCCTCGCCGAAGAACTCCTGCGCCGCTGCGGGGTGACGTGAGCGATGCTCCTTGAAGACGGCTTCCTCGTCGGGGCCGGCCATTCCGAGCACCTTGAGTGTCTGGCAGACGCACCACTCTTCGTCGTCGAGCTTGCGCCCAGCGTAGAGCTGGCGAAGCGCCTGGTACGACTCCACGCGATACGGGCTCATGCGAAGAATCTCGCCGTGAGCGTCGATGGCTTTGCGGAAGAAACGCTTGGGCTCGGACGCGTAGATCGCGACGAGCTTCTCGAGGCGGCCGCGGTCTTCGACGTCGAGCTCCTGCGCGGTCTCGTACGCTTCGGCGGCCTTCGCGAGATCCGTGAGGTTCTCCTGGTAGAGCTGACCGAGGGCGTCGTACATGCCCGCGCGCACCTCCGGCGGAGAGTCCGCCTTGCGTCGAATCTGCGCGTTGTAGGCCGTGGCCAGTTCGCTCCAGTTGCCTTCTTCCTTGAGGCAGACCACGAGGCCATCGAAGGCCTTGTCGAGACGCGAGTCGTGGTCGAGGGCCTGGGCGTAGTAGTCGGCGGCTTCGCCACTTCGCTTGAGCTCGCGGTGCGCGATGGACGCGGCCGTGAGGTAGTACTTCGCGAGCTGCCGGGGCTCGTTCACCAAGTCAGCGATGCGCAGGATGACCTCGACGAGGCGCGACCAGTCCTTGCTCTCGGAGTAGACGCCCATCAGCTTGGTGAGCAGGTTTCGATCGTCGGGGACGATCTCGAGAGCCTCGACGTAGGTCTTCGCGGCCTTCTGCCGGTCGTTCATTGGACCGGCCTGAACGTCGGCGATCTCGACGAGGAGCGCGAAGCGACGCGCGTCGGCCAGACCGTCCATGCGGTGGCGCGACATCGTGATGAATTTCTCGTGCTTTCCGGAGTCCCGGTAAACACTTCCAAGTGCGTCGAGCACCGAGTCGTCCTCGGGGAGGAGCTCGCTGGCTTCCTTCAGAAGCTTCTCAGCTTCCTTGTGTTCGCCGGAGCGACGGAGTGCGTCACCGCGACGGTGAAGCATGCGGCCGCGTTCGGCGCCGGTGATGTCCGCGCCATGCTCCTTGAGCAGCTGGCCATAGAACTCAGCGGCCTCGTCGGCTTCGCCGGCTTCAAAGGTAACCTCCGCCACCTTCTCCAGCACTGAGCGATCCTTCGGTGCGAAGGAGCGGGCGTTCAGATAGGCGCGCTGCGCTTTGTCCCATGAACCGGCGTCGCGGAACGCGTCACCCGTTCGCACACAAATCTCCGCGGCGACTTCCTTGTCGAGGTCACCGGTGCGAGAAAGGAGCGGCTCGTAGTACTCGGCGGCAGCGGCGGCGTCACCCTTGGCGAAGGCCATGTCGCCGAGGCCGCGGGCGGCTTCGAAGGAGCTCGGGTCGAGGGCGAGAGCCGCATCGAAGGCTTCGCGAGCACGTCGCGGGTCTTCGAGGCGTGTCGCGTAGAGCGTGCCAAGTTCCGCGTGAAGCTTCGCTTTCCGAAGGTCCCCGTCGGTGCGCTCGAGCTCGCGCAGGAGAAGCTCGGCTGCGCCGTTCGCGTCGCCACGTGACTCGTACAAACGCCGAAGAGCGGAAGTCGCCGGAGCGTTGCCTGGTTCAGCTTCGAGAGCTCGCTTGAAGCGCTCGATGGCTCGGTCCTTGTCGCCGGCCTCCTCGAGGAGCTTGCCGGCTTCGACGTAGTGGCCTGCGCGAGTGGCGCTATCTGAAGCGCTCTCGGCGAGCTGGTCGACGGCGGCGACGGCGGCGGTGGCGTCGCCGGACTCAGCCTTGAGACGTGCGCCGAGGCCCAGTGCCTCGACGTTCTTCGGGTCCAGGGCCAAGACGCTGTCACAGAGCTCGATGGCTCGCTCCGGCGCTCCGAGGTCCGTCATGAACGCGCGGG
>JBGCFM010000272.1:0-9823 GCA_045106895.1 Polyangiales bacterium
GGCGAGGCCGCCTGCTGGGATATGCACGGATTTAACCGTCTGGGCGGAAATTCGGTGGCCGAGACTGTGGTGGCGGGTATGATCGTCGGTGATGCCATGGCCGACTTCTGCGATTCCAGCGACGGCGACATCCGCATTTCCACGGCCCAGTCGGCCAAGCATAAAGGCGGCCTTGCGTGCGACTTCCACGTCGGAGTCGCCGAGCTTTCCAATGTAACAAGCGATGTCGCTGTCGCACTCGATGGCAACGGCGATGGCTTTCTCCGTTCCCTGCTGAAACTGCTGAAAGTAGGGGTCGTCGTTGTTTTCGCCCTCGCGGTCGAGAGATGCGATCCAGGTCTGAAGCCCTTCCGCAGCTGCCTTGTCCGCGAGCATGGCGGTGGCTGTGACGGCGGCGAGGCGAACCACGGGATGAAGGTCTGACTCGGCAGCCTGCTCTCGGAAGAACGGGATGTACTCACCGTCGTAGAGCGAGCGCATCGCCGCCACGAGCTGTGCCTTCGACTGAACCGCCGTCGGGTCGTCGTCGAGGGTCGTGTACACGCGCATCAGTGCTTCGCGAACTCGCGCTCGGTCAGCCGCGTTGTGGTTCAAGCGAACCAGAGCGATGGAACCGTTGACGCGGCGGAACATGTCGTCGGCCTGGGTCTCAGCAAGAAGAGGCTCCATAGCGTCGCGGAAGCCGAGGGCTCCGAGCGTGAAGGTTGCTTCGCCGCCGGTGATCTGGCGAACGGACATCTGCTCTGCGGCGCCTGCGTCGCGCTGACGAACCGCTTCGATGTAGGCCTCTGCGATCTCGTTCGCCTCGGCGTTCGTGCCGTTCAGGACCCCAAGAAGAGGCTCAACGGCCGGCTGACCGACACGTACGAGGACCTCAGCGGCCACGTCGTTCATCCGCATTCCAGGGTTGCTGGGGGCGAAGAGGAACAGGCCTTTGATCATCGGCTGAATCGTCGCAGGACCCGCAGAATTTCCGAGTTGCTGAGCCGCCAAGCGGTTGATCAAGAAGTTCTGCGACTCGTCTTGGCGCAGGGCGATTTCAACAAGAACGGGCTGAGCGCTCTCGTGGTCGAGGGCTCCAAGGGAGCGAAGAAGCTCGACGCGAAGTCGATTGTCGATGGGGCGCGCCTGCGTGATTTTCCGGATCGCGGCGGCGATGGCCTCGACGACAGCGGCTTTGCCATCGTTCGGGATGTCCATCGTCCCCAACGCACGCGCGCCACGAATGGCGTGCTCTTCGTTGACTTCGGGGCGCCAATCGAGCGCCTCGATGAGCGCTGGAACGGTTCGTTCGTCGCGCATCTCCGACATCAGGTCCAACATCGTCAGACGGTTCTGATTGTCCGTGGGGTTGTCGAGGAACGCTTGGTTGAGCGCAGGCGCAATCGCATCTGCCATGTTGCGAACCGGCTCACTCGCTCTGTCACCGTCGTTGTCGGCGAGAGTATTCGTGTAGAGGCGCTGCAGATTGGCGAGCGCGTTCTCACGTCGCACGGGATCTGACAATTCCTCTGCTTGACCGGCGGGGTCATCGGGGTCGGCGTGACATCCGCCGAAAGCCAGTGCGAGCACAAACCAAATGCTGGCGATTCTCTTCATCGCTCTTCCTCCTGCCGACCTATGCGGCATTTCGGGCCGGAATTTAGGGATCCCGGTGAATGGCGCGACGTTATCGCCGCGCGACGCAGACTGTCAACCAGCATTCACACCGATGGGCTGGAGTCCCAATCTCAGGGTGTGGAGTCTGCAGCCGCGGACGCGAGCTCCCACCGAACATCGAGTTGGCCCAAAGCCCCAGCAAAACGAAGCGTCACAGCCTCGGCATCCGGCGGAATTACTGGGCTTCCGTCTTCCCGGCGGGTTGGAAAGATCAGGCGAAAAGCCTGCCGATGACTTGAGATCGTGGGGAAATAAGTACGTTCTGCGGCGCTCGGGCGACGCACTCGCTCGATCGCCATGGGCTCCATTTGTTGGCCATTTTCGTCCACAAGAACGACCCGCCACGCAGAGCGGGCGCTCGTGAGATTCTGCTCTTCGAACACCTCGCCGCTAATCGTGATGAAGAACCGATGGTGCTCTTGAGAGTCGTCGAGGGACGCGCGCAAGAGGTTGTTCCGAGTCTCCCCCTCAAGGGCGTGGTCGGAGGCATAGCGAACTACGTACGCCCAGCGAAACTCCCAAGACTCGAAGGTCGCTGTGACGCGAAGAACGTCATTCAAGCCGCCCCATTGAAAATCGTCGGCGTTGCGCGTCCACGCTTCGTAGATCTCCTCGTAGTCTTCGGGCGTGAGTGCCCGAGGGCCGGTTTCGAGTCGTATCGGTCGACCCGCACACGCACCGAGAAAACTAAGGCAGAGGGCTCCCACGAGGAAACGCGTGCTCAAAACTCGCTCCGTGTGTAGAGCGCACGAAAAGGCACGCCGGCCGCCTCGAAGGCTTCCTTCGCGCCCTCCTCGCGGTCGACGAGAGCCAGCACGGCGGCCACTCGAAAGCCTGCCTTCTGAAGTGCTTCGACGGCTCGGAGCGAGGAACCTCCAGTCGTGACGGTGTCCTCCACGAGGACCATCACGGCGCCTTCGGGTAGATGCGCGGCGCCTTCGATGCTCCGAGCGGTCCCATGCTCTTTGGCGGTCTTTCGAACGTAGACAGCGTCGATGGGAGCACCTTCCACCGCGGAGCAATAGGCGACGGCGCTCGCGAGCGGGCAGCCGCCGAGGGCCACCCCCGCCACCGCCACGACCTCAACCTCGATGGCATGAATCGCTTCGAGCAGCGCCCTCCCCGCCAACACATGCCCCTGGGCGCGAAGCACAGTGGTCTTGCAGTCGATGAAAAAGTCGCTCGTTCGCCCCGAAGCGAGCTGGAACGTGCCTTTGCGATAGGAGTGCTCTCGCAGCATCGCTAAGAGGTCCACTAGCGTTCCTTTCGCGTCGCTTGCACGCGCCCGAAGATGGGCATGGCACCCGGCGGTCCCTCGCGGCGGCGCTTCGTTTTTGATGGACGCACACGTGGTGCGTTTGGCGATGGGACCCGAACGGGGCTCGGGATGTCCACCGAGGTGGGCAAGCCGTCACCTCGAACATCGAGCACCCGCGTTTCGGGCTCCATGGAAGGCGCAGGCTGCCCGGTGAAGGTGTGCAGACCGGCGTCGTAGGTGGCGAGCGTAGGTGCTTGGACCTCCCCCATGTGCAGCTTCCCCGAAAGTTGCGCGCCGCGGACGACTTTGATGCGAGGTGCGCGGACATCACCCACCATTCGAGCGCTCGCCTCCACGCGGACGAGGTCATCGCCGTACGCGTCGCCCTTGAGCACTCCGGATACCGAGACAACGCGCGCATGAACGTGGCCACGCACCAACGCGCCCTCTTCGATGGACAACGAACCGACGAGCCGAATCGGCCCTTCAACGCGTCCGAGTACGATGAGATCACCGTCCCCGTCGATGCTGCCCTCGATGACGACGCCTGCGGGAATAATCGAAGGACGAGGTCTCATAGCGCCCCCAGTGACTCTGGAAGCTGCACATCCATTTCGACGCTTCCATCGAGGATGCCACCGTCGTCCAAGGCGATTCGAGCCGCACGAACGTCGCCGATGACGCGACCACCCGCGGAGACTCGAACCTCCGCTCCTGTGACATCGCCTTCCACGACGCCCCGTACCTCTGCATGCCGTGCCCGGAGTAGCCCAGAGAGGTGTCCAGAGACGACGACTTGGCCGTCCACTTCGATGGGGCCTTCCATACGTCCGGCGATTTCGAGCGTCCCCTCTCCATGCACTCGGCCATTCACAACAAGATCGGGGGCCAAATAGCCCTCGGCTGGGTCGATTTTTTCTCGCGCTGACACGGCCCAACACTACCCGAGGCGGGGCCCAGCGTCGACGGCCCAAAAGCACTAGCGGTTTTCTGACCTCGCCCTATGTTCTCGCGCTCCTGCGATTGCGATGACCTATGGCCGACGACCCACTTACGCTCGACGATCTCCTACAGCCTTTCTACAAGGCGGAAACTCCGCGAGCCGATTGGGTCGTGGGCACAGAAGCTGAGCGATTTGGCGTCCGCTCCGATGGCAGCCCCGTGCACTACGCGGGGGAAGCAGGCATCGCCACGGTGCTTGGCCGTCTTGCCGAAAAAGGTTGGACACCCACCCCGGAGACGCCCGGCGGACCTCTTATCTCGCTCCGTAAGGGGAATGCGTCGGTCACCTTGGAGCCTGGCGCGCAGTTGGAGCTGAGCGGGGCCCCGCTTCGAACGATCCACGAGACCGCCTCCGAGTTCTATGGCCACAGCGATGAGCTCAAAGCTGTCACCTCGGACCTCGACATCGAATGGCTTGGCTTGGGCTACCACCCATTCGCCCGTCAGGCAGACCTCGATTGGGTTCCGAAGCTTCGCTACGGCGTGATGCGCGACTACCTTCTTACGCGCGGGTCTCGCGCTCGAGACATGATGCGGAGGACCTGCACGGTGCAGGCGAACCTCGACTATGCCGATGAATCCGATGCGATTCGGAAGCTCCGCGTCGGACTCGCCGCGACGCCCATCGTGACCGCGCTCTTCGCCAATAGCCCGTGGAGCGAAGGCTCATTCCGTGGTCTTCGTTCTCACCGGACCGAGGTCTGGCGCGACGTGGACCCTGACCGCACGGGCCTGCTGCCGTTTCTCTGGGACGGCGACGTGGGTTACCGGGAATACGTGGAGTGGGTCCTCGATGCGCCCATGTTCCTCATCAAGCGCGAAGGTGAAGTCGTTCACAACACAGGCCAGACCTTCCGCGCGTTCCTCGCCGACGGTTTCGAGGGGCACCAAGCCACGATGAGTGACTGGGAAACCCATATCAACACTATGTTCCCCGAAGTCCGGCTCAAGTCGACGCTTGAAATGCGCAGCACGGACAGCCAGAACATCCGCCGCCTTCTCTCGATCTCGGCGCTCTGGAAGGGAGTCCTCTACGACGAGCAAGCGACATGTGAGGCCGAAGCGCTTCTCAGTCCCCTCGCGTACGAAGACGCGTCGGCGGCCCAAGGCGCCATCGCCGAGAGCGCCATGGACGTTCGTTATGGAGACCGCTCGATGAAAGAGTGGTCCGCGGATCTGTTGAGGATCGCCTCCGGCGGCCTTGAGCGAATCTCGCACCGCAACGGGCAAGGTGAGGACGAAACGATGTATCTCCAGCCCATGCTGGACCTCGGAGGACGTTGTCCCGCCGATGAGCTCCTCGAGAAAGTGCCTGGCGAGACGCCCGCCATCGCAGACATCATCGCCGCCACCCGCTTCGCGAACTAACGCTTGCGCTTGAGCAGTGCGTGACGCCCTTCGACGCCCTCGTAGATGAGGTCGCCGGTCGCTCCACGTGTGAGCTCCGCCGCGTTGGCCTCGTCCGTGTCGATATGCATCTCAAGGGCGTAGGAGTCCTTCACCCGAACGAGGACGTCACCGAACACGAGCTCACGGTCTCCACCGCGAATGGCCACTTCCACTTCGTCCTTGTCTTTGACACCGTAGGCTTCGGCGTCGGCGGTGGTCATGTGAATGTGGCGCCAAGCGCAGATGAGACCTTCTTCGAGATGCAGCGTGCCCGCGGGTCCTTCGAGCGTGATCGGGGCGGAACCTTTGACCTTTCCGGAGTGGCGAACCGGCGCATCGACGCCGAGTTTGAACTCGTCTGTGCGGGAGATTTCAATCTGACATGCGGGCCGAAGAGGCCCAAGGATGCGCACGCGCTCGATCTTGCCGCGAGGCCCAACGATCGTTAAACGCTCGTTCGAAGCGTACTGCCCAGGCTGCGAGAGTGGTTTGTACTCCGTCAGCTCCGAGCCGGGGCCGAAGAGGACATCCATGGCCTCCCGCGTTAGGTGAATGTGGCGCGCACTGACTGCGATTGGAATCGGCTTCGGCGACTCAACGCTCGTATTTCCGCCGGCGACGTAGCGCGCCGCGTCCGCGATGTAGCGTTCTTCGTTGGTGGCGACGGCGAAAGCGCGGACCCTTGAGTTCTCCGCGCTGACTTTCGCGACGGGCGAGCCATGGGAGACCTTCGCGTCGGCGTTCTTCTCTTCGTCGAGGCGCAGTCCAAGGTACTCCATGCGCTGCATAATTCGCCGACGCATGGATGGGCTGTTCTCACCGATGCCGCCGGTGAACACGACGGCATCCACTCCGCCAAGGACCGCGGCGTACGCGCCAATGTACTTGCGCACTCGATGTGCGAAGACCTGAATGGCGAGGCGTGCCCGGTCGTCACCGGCCTCGGCTTTCTCCTGAATGTCCCGCAGGTCGTTGCCAATGCCGCTGAGGCCAGCCAGCCCGCTCTCGCGGTTGAGGATGCGTTCGGCTTCGTCGACGCCCTTCTTGCGTGCCAAATCCAGAACGACGCCGGGGTCGAGGTCACCTGAGCGTGTGCCCATCACGAGCCCTTCGAGAGGGGTCATGCCCATACTGGTCTCGACGGAGTGGCCGGACTCGATCGCGCAAACGCTGGCGCCGTTACCCAGGTGAACGGTAATCAGCCGGAGATTCTCCAAAGGCTCGCCCAACGCGTCGGCGGCGAGGCCCGCAACGTAGTGATGCGAGGGGCCGTGGAAGCCAAAGCGCCGGTATTGCTCGCCGAGCTCAGGGTTGATGGCGTAGGTGCGAGCGCGCCGTGGAAGCCGCGCGTGAAACGCCGTGTCGAATACCGCGACGTGCGCGACGTCCGGCAGAGCCGCCATCGCGCCTTCAATCCCCGAGATGTTGGCGGGGTTGTGGAGCGGCGCGAGCGGAACGGCAGCCCGAATCGCCGCGAGCACATCGTCATCCACTCGTACCGAATCGTGCATCGAGGCGGCGCCGTGAACCACGCGATGACCCACGGCACCGATCTCGTGGGCACTCACCGCTTCAAGGAGTTCGGCGATGGCCTCGGAGTGCGTCTTGCCATCTCCGATGCGCTCCACTTTGCCGCTGGCGAGGGACTCTCCGGCGCCGGAAAGCACCTGGTATTTTACGCTCGAAGAGCCGCAATTGATGACGAGTACATTCATGACTTTTCTCCCTGACTAGTCTTCTACGCGAATGGCTGCCCAGTCGCGTTTTCCGGCTTTGACGACGTAGCGCCCTACCGTGAGGTTCGTGGAAACGTCTGTGACTTTCACACCATCGACGCTCACAGCGCCCTGGGTAACACGGCGACGAGCTTCCGATGTCGACTTCACAAGCCCCGCGCTGACGAGCGCTTTCGGGAGCCAAACTTGACCGTCTTCGGCGGTCACATTGGCTTCGCGAAGGTCTTCGGGGACCTCGCGACGCGCGAACTGCGCATCCCACTTGCGGGCTGCTTCCTCGGCGCTCGACGCGTCGTGGTAGCGGGTCACAATTTCCTTCGCCAGGTCGACCTTCGACGCCTTGGGGTTCTTCCCTGCCGCGCACTCCGCTCGCCGCTTCTTTATGGCGTCGCTGCTTTCCGTCGAAAGAAGCTCGTAGTAACGCCACATCAAGCCATCGGAGATGCTCATGATCTTGCCGAACTGCTCCGAAGGTGGCTCCGCGACGCCCACGTAGTTGTCCAAGCTCTTGCTCATCTTGTCGCCGACGATGCGGCCATTTTCCTCACGGGCGCTGAGGCCCTCAAGGATTGGCGTTGTCATCACGATTTGCGGACGCTGGTTGTGGTCGCGCATGAGTTCCCGGCCAACGAGAAGATTAAAGAGCTGGTCGGTGCCGCCGAGCTCCACGTCACACTCGAGTGCCACAGAGTCGTACCCCTGAGCGAGCGGGTAGAGAAGCTCGTGAATCGAGATCGCTGCGTGTTCTGCCCACCGCTTCTTGAAGTCGTCTCGCTCCATCATTCGAGCCAACGTGTACTTGCCGGCGAGTCGAATAACGTCGTCGAAGCGCATCTCGCCGAGCCACTTCGAGTTGTAGGCCAGTCGCGTCGTTTCGGGGTCCAAGATCTTGAACGCCTGCTCCGCATAGGTCTTCGCGCCCTCCATGATCTGCTCACGGGTAAGCACCGGCCGCGTCGCGCTGCGCCCAGAGGGATCACCGATCTGCGCCGTGAAGTCACCTACGACGAAAATCACCTCATGTCCCAACTCCTGAAACTGCCGCATCTTGTTCATCAAGACGGTGTGCCCCAGATGGAGGTCTGGACGTGTTGGGTCGAAACCAGCCTTAATTTTTAGGGGCTTGCCCGTTTTCAGGCGCGCGAGCAGTTCCTTCTCAACGTGGAGATCGACGGTGCCGCGCTTTAGTTCCTCAAGTTGCTCTTCGGGAGTCATCGCGCGGAGTATGCGTGGCCGACCGTTGTTGGAGCAATGCAGTTCTAAACAATGCGCTCGTCAGCCGTGCTGTTACTGCGCCTGGCCTCGAGATGGGCGAACTACTCCTCGCCGCTCCCAGCGCCTGGTCCGTCGCCACCCGCGCTCGGCACAGCCTCCCGCTTATTCACGAGTTCCCGGAGTTCCTTACCCACCTTGAAGAAAGGCAGGCGCTTCTCCGGCACAGCCACAGGTTTGCCCGTTCGAGGGTTCCGGCCGTTGTAGGCGGGGTAGTGACGAATGGTGAAGCTGCCGAAGCCACGGATTTCAATGCCGTCTCCGCTCGCGAGGGAGCTCGTCATCGCCTCGAAAACACAGTTCACAACCTGTTCGGCCCGGCTCTTTGTCACCCGAGTACGTTGCGCGACCGCGTCGATTAGCTCCGACTTCGTCATCGTCCCCTCCTAGAGTGATGAGAATACGAGGAAGCCAAGATTGAGGTCAATAGCGATTCCGGGCACTTGGAGCATTTAAGGGCTCCGGCGCCACCGATCCCACACTCAGGAAAAAGGGCTTGTTTCGGCGATGTCGGGAAACGCTGTTGTGAGCTTCGGGCGTGTCGGATATGGTCGCACCGCTCGGTGGAGGTGGGGACAAAAAGGTCCAACCGCCACCCTGGAGGGAACAGCATGTCCGATCCATTTGATGTAGATCCAAGCGATGATCTGAGCGCGTTCGACGACGCTCCCGCCCCCGTTTCCATGGGGAGCGACAACGACACCATCAAGGCCATCAACAAGCGAACGTCCACGGGGACGAAAGTCGTTTCGTTGTTGATCCTTGTTGGACTCATTGCAGTTGGCTTTTACGGCTACACCAGCAGCGTCGCGTGGGACAATCGTATGACGGCCATCGAAGCCTGCGGCGAACTGCCGCCGGACGACTCGGGCCTCAATACATGTCTTCAGAATGCGCTCGAGACCGCCGAGTTCCAAGATGTGAAGCAGCGCGCTCTCATGAACTTGGGACACCGTCGCGACGCTAGCGCGGTGCCGCTGATTATTCGGCAACTCGACGAAGGCGGCGTTGTTCGACGATCGGCAGCTTGGGCCCTCGCGCGCATCGGTCTACCCGGCGCAGAAAGCGCGAAGCAGCCTCTCATCGACGTGCTTCCAGACACGGAGACCGCAGACCGCAGCCAGGTTGTTTGGACTTTGGCCGTTCTTCGCACCGACAACCAAACCGCCATCGACGCGATCGTTGAAGGTTTCAGCGAAGGAAGCCTTCAGAGCCTCGACGGCTTCGAGCCCCGCATCATCACAGAGGTTCTGGGCGTAGAACGCTTGAGCACCCCTGCCCTGACCGACCACGACGTGGAACATGTTCGGCGCCTCACGGCCCACGCGCTTGGCGAGGATGGCTCCACAGCCGTCATTACGCCCCTCTCGCGTATGCTGCAAAACGAGATCGCGCGCACCGGCGATGACCGCAGCACAGAGGTCATTCGAGCCACTGCGGCCGGTCTCGGCCGCACCGGCGAAGCTTCGGCGGCGCGTCCGCTCTTTGCCGCGCTTGGTAGCGAACC
>JBGCFM010000273.1:0-26505 GCA_045106895.1 Polyangiales bacterium
TGGCGTCCCTTTCTTGCCAAGCGCGCCGTGGAGCCCCGTCGATTCCGGGGAGAGCGCATAGTTCACGGGTGACGGACGGCCGAGCGCCGCGTAGTCTGAGGGCATGAAGCGCAGCCCTTGGAACGCCCTACGAATCGCCGCCTGTATCCTCACCATCGGCTGCGCCACGGGAGGCAACACGCAGACGGGTCGGACAGACTCGGGCCCGGGCGAGCTGGACTCCGCAACGAACATGGACACTGCGGCGCTGGTGGATACGAGCGTTCCCGACACCAGCATGCCCGATTCTTCCGCCGTGCCTCCGGACGTCGGCGTCGACAGCGGCGGAGGCTGCGGAGGGCCGCCACCTCTCAATCTTTCGGGAAGCCAACTGCCGCGCTGTTCCGCTGCGACAACGGCGTGCGTCGAAGAGTGCTCCACCGGCGCCTGCCAGACCGCGTGCTTTGAAGCCGACGACACCCCGCCGCTCAACATTGAAGGCCGCATTATCGACTGCCTGGGTTGCTTGAACATTCAGAACACCGCCTGCGCCGTGGCCGAAGGATGCCAAGCAGAGTGGGACGCCTTCCGATGCTGCGAAGAAGGCTGCGTCGACTTGGCCTGCGCCGGTGAATGCCAGAACACACACCGAGCCGCGCTCACCACCTGCTATCAGGCATTTGGTCGCTTGTGCCAGCCCGCGGTGATGGGGTGCTTCGCGGAATAAGGCGCCGGAACAGACCGCCACGCGCGAGCTCGACGGAGGGCGGCGATGCTTTTGTTCGCTCGACGCAACTGTGTGCGTGAACGGGCGAGCGAGTGGGCCTCCTCTTGAAAGGTCCTGCCTCATGCGTGCTTTGCCCACTCTCTTTTGTCTTCTCTCTCTCCTCGTTGCTTGCGCCAGCGAAGCGGGCCCCATCTACACGTGCCCTGATCTGGACGCGCACCCCGAGCAGTCCTTGTGTTACTTCGCCCCGAACACCCCGCCGGGAACCGACCTGTCCGTTGCCATCGAGGACCCAGGCTTATGCCTCGTCTTTCTTCACGAAATCTGCGACGGCGAATACGACTGCTTCGATGGGCAAGACGAAGTCGCCTGTCCTGGGTTTCGGCACGAGCCCATGGATTGCGGCTCGCGTTATTGCTCCTGCCGCACAGGCGGATCCATCGACATCGGCGAGTTCTGCGATGGCGTTGTCGATTGCGCCGATGGCCAAGACGAACCCGAATGCTGCTCGCCTCTTCCGGCCCCCTCGGCGGGCGGCGGTTCCAGTTCTTCACCGCCGGATGAAAACCAAGCGTGCTGGGACTGCTTTAACGGCTACTGTACGGTCTACTACGCAAGAGACTGCTACTAGCCATGAAAGTTCAGGCTCTGTCGGCTGCATGCAGCCTTCCTGTGCGCCTCGCGCCGTCGACTCTTATGGAGCAAACCCAAGCTGCGCTTCTTGAGCTGGGCGGCCGCTACGCAACACTCACGGCGGACGGAGAGCCCGGGCCTGAGACCGCTGAAGCCATCGCTCACTTTCAAGAAGGCCACGGGCTTGCTGTGACCGGCCAGCTCGATGGCGAAACCGTCGCTCGGATCCAGCGCGAACTGGAACAGTCGCGAAGAGCGCGCTCCGCCGCAGATCACTCGCCTGTCTCTCCGCCAAGCGTGGACGCTCTCTCCACCACAGAACTTGGGAACGAGCTTTCATCGGCTCTCGCGCGGGGCAATCTCCTCGCTCTCCTTGAGAGCGGACCCGCTGACGCCATCTCTCGCCGCTCCCTTCGGCGCATCGAAGACGCGTGCAACTTCGTTCACGGAGAGCGCGGCGCGAACCCGATCTCCGATGCGCTCGAACACGTCGGCCTTTCACCCAGCAGGCGTGAGCATGGACTGCGGCGACTGCTCAATGAGCGGGGAACACCGAACCTATTCATAAGCGCGAGACGCTTGCGCCGGTCCGGCGGCGCCGAGCAATTTGCGCAAAATCTCAGCAGCGCGATGTCGGAAGACTTCGCGGACGCCGCGTTGATCATGTCGCTGCTGCAGCGCGAAGGAGGTTGGGCGCGAGGCGTCGGAGGCGGCCGGTCCTCAGAGCCTCACCACTATCATTCGTTCGATGACGGCGGGATGGACGAACTCTGGCGCATCCGGAACGCAACGGATTCGAACGGACATCGCTACTTTCCCGAGACCGTCGTTCAGCGCTGGGCACGCGACGAGTTCCTCAATCCGGAGACCGGCGAAACCTCAGTCGCTGCGCGAATCCCAAGGCGCCAAGAGGGAGGCTACCTGGTCGCGATGACGGGCTACGTCCATTGGGCACGCGATGCCAAGGTCCTGCAGCCGATGGCCGAAGTGCTCGGCGAAGCGCAGGCGGAAGCAAACTGGAACGATGCCGACATAGGCGTGCAACGGACGTGGGAGGCGTTTGCTTTTGCACGACCCGGACGTGCACGCCGCGCGGCACTTGAGGTAGCCCGCACCCCCGAACTTGAGCTGAGCGACCTCCTTTCGGAGGGTGACTTTCGTGACCGAATGAACGTGGATGGGGCACTATCACGCGCCATGCACAGCGCCGCCGAAGCCCATGCCATCGAAGAGATGACGAGATGAGGCCATACTTGTTCGCATGGCTCTCCTTGGTCGCGTGCTCTGAACCGCCGGCTTCCGCTGAACCGGAAGTGCCGGCTTCCACCCCCGCAGCGAGCGAAAGCTCAGAGCCAAGCCGGAGCGCACCCGAGAGTGAGACGAATGCGCCGTACGTCACAACGTTGACCCCGCAGCTCCAGCTTATCTACGAGACCGAGAGTACGCGGCGCTGCCCGGTTCGAGATGTGGCGTTCTTTGCGGGGAGTGACCAAGTGGCAATCGTCGGCCAGGAGGGCATCACCTTCGTCGTCGATGGAGAGCGGAGCGACCATCCTACGCCAGAGCCGCTCTACGCGCTTCAGCGCGACGGCTCGGACCTCGTGAGCTTTGGTCGATACGGCCTCATCGCGCGACTTCGTGACGGGGGCGGCGACGATCCCGCAAGCGTAACCATCGAAGCCGAACACCTGAGCCCACCACGCTCTTACCTCTACGCGTTGCAGCGCGAAGGAGATGTCCTTCGCGCTATCTCACCGGGTAGTGTTCTCCGCCGCGAGGAGGGGCAATGGAGCACGGAAGCACGCGGCTACGCGCCGGTTGTAGACATCGTGGGACAGCAACTCATGGACGAGATGACCGACGCAAGACACTACGGGCGCGTCCACGATTCCGAATCCAGCGCGATGGCGGAGTTCTCCGAGGACGCCGTCACGTTTCGCGGTTTCGGCGCAGAACGCACGCTAGCGCTACCGGACGCCCTTCGCGGGGTGCCCAACACCGAGCGCGGCGGCGCATTCTCGGGTGGACACTTCGCCACTTGGAGCGGACGGAACGTCGGACTGCTCGAAGCCGGGCGCTGGCAAGTCTTCGAGATGCCGACGGACGTAAACGGTGTCGTGTCAACGCCGACGAAACCGCTCCTCGTCCATGGATGCCAACACGTGTGGCTCGCGACGCCTTCGGAGTAAACTGCCCGCGGTTGCAAGAGCAATGCTACTCCGGATGCATGCTGTATATCCTCGAGCCCGTGACACTGGAGCAATGGCTGGCGCATCTGAAGTCCGACGCCCGTTGGGTGTCCCCGACGATGGTTCACGTTCGCCCAGATCCGTTCAACAAAGGTCAGACCCTACAGATTCGACCGCGACCGGACGTGGGTCACTTCGTCATCGACGGCGTCAAGGTTGCCTCCGCCTCAATGGCGCAAGACGGAAGCGATGCGATTCTTGTCGATTCTGAGACGAATGAGTCAGCACTTCGGGTTGCGGCCGACCTAGGAGCAACCTGTGTGCGAGTTGAAGACGACTGAGCTGTTATCTTAGGACACCCTCCCTCAACGTTGACAATGGATGGTCTGCCCACATTCGCTTCGGACGTAGCATTCCACGTCGTCGGGGCAGACACCGAACTCCGCGGTCTGCGCGTCTGCGTCGTCGCAAACTGGCAGCGTGTCGCAGCCGCTCCAGTCTCCTCCATCGCACCAAGCGTCCTTGTCCTCAATATACTCACACGAGCCTGGGTCGCATTCGAAGGCTTCGACCAACCTTGCGTCGAGCTTACAGGTGGTCACGCAGTGGGCCGCCCGCTCACCCGTCATCCCCGAACTCCTACACCCGTCTTGTCGACATCGGTCAACCTCCGCGTCGTTTGGGCATCGTCCCCACTGCGCGTTTTCCACGCCAGCGGCAGCACACAAAGCGGGCGGACTACAGAAGTCCGTGAGCTCGCAGAGAACGCCGCAATCGCTTTCGAAGCACAGCTCGTCGCCGCTGCACTCTTCCACCGGTCGGGCGCCGGAGGGGCAGCAGTCCTCACAACGGTAGAGCCCGTCATCGCACGAGTAGCGGGTATCCTGACCGCGTGGGTCAGCTGTTTCATCCAACACCAGCACCTGCGTATCGGAGCAACTGGCGGCGCCTTCACGGCATCCACCACAAACGAAGAAGGTTCCGCACTCACGCCGATCGCGATACTGAAGACCGTTAGATGGCGGGGGCATCGTTCCCGGGAAGTAGTATTCCCCCTCGTCGCATCCGGCGGAGCATCCTGTTTGAATGCAACTAAAGCTCCCGCCGCCACACAGCGATTGATTCGTGCACGAGTCGGTGGCCGGCGAGCAAGCCACGCCACCGTCACCGTGAGGCATCACGTTCCAGCCACTCGGGCAAGACGCTTCGTTGACGCAAGCGTCGATGGAGCCATCCGTGGCCATAGATAGATCGTCGTCGCCGCACCCAAGCGCGACGAAACCAAAGACAGAGAGCAAAGCAAGGACGTGACCGGTCATGCACGCACCGTAGCTCTCGTGGAATGCAGTCCTCAAACCGAAGGGCGAGAAAGCGTTCACCCGGTAGTGCACGCTTCGTGCGTAACACGGACCCCACTTTGGCCCCCTACCGTGTGCCTAAGACGCCCTCATCAATGCGTGGGCACTTCACTCTAAAAAAGGCTCAAGCCACGGAGCGTCGTTTGCGGCTCGGCGCTATCGGCGTCGAAGCGAAGAACGCCACGAGCGTCGACGTAGAGAGCGCCGTCGGTGCCGAAACGAGCGGAGGCGAAACCATGCCCGGCACTCAAGCGCTCCGCGTCGCCGGTCTCGATGTTGATTCGCTCCACGCGGTTCCGAAGCACGCCTTCGTCGTCGGTCATGTGGGAGATGGCGATGGCTCGGGTCTCCGTCGAATCGATGATCACCGAACGCGGGGCTCCACGTCCTCGCGGCGAAAGGGGAATGCTGCGCCCTGGCCCTGCGAGAGACCTCGGAAGAAGCGTCCAGCCCGCATGCGTACTCTGCGCTGCAACGACGCCGTCTTCGTTGTAGTCCACCGTGCGAAGACAGAGGGTAGCTCGGGGTGCATCGTCCGCCGGGGCCCCTTGAGGAAAGCGTCGTTCCGGGAACCATCCGTCGGGGTTCTGCGCACGAAAACGAAAGCCACCTTCGCTGAGGCAGGCCTCGAACGCAAAGATCTGACCGTAGTCCGGGTCTCTCACTTGGTGTTCTTCGATGGACTCACCGAACGGCCGCAAGAACGTCACGTGCGGGGAGCGTAGCCGTGTGTCGAAATGAAGTGTGTACGAACGAGGAGAAAGCTCGTCGCGTCGGGCGAAGCGAGAACTCTAAAGTAGGTTCCGTAGTACTCGCTCTCATCCACGTATCGCTGCGCCTTGATGAGCGGAACGAAGCGTCGAGTCGAGTGTTGGTAAACGCCGGCGATGACATCTCCCCAGGAGCGCGCTTGTTCATCTGTCGCTTCGTCGTACTCGCCCCGAATATAGCGGCGGAGCACCGACGGCACTCCTCGGGAACCTGCGTTTCGGTAGCGTTCGCGGAGGCTTCGTATGTACTCGGCAAGGTCGTCGTCTTCTCGAAGCGGCGCCAAGTCCTCGTCCTCCGCGAGGAGCGCTTCGTAGCGTGGGAGGTTGTGGCTTAGAACGATGCGCAGCTCCGCCCAGGCTTCTTCAAGGGCGTTCGTTCGGACCAGTGCGCACGCTAGGTTGAAACGAGCGGCATCGTAGTCCGGAACTTCGACCACGAGTGCGCGCCACTGCTGCACGGCGTCGGCAAAGGCCTCGCGACGATGAACCCTCAAGGCCGCGGCATTGCGACGTTGGGCGGCCTCGTCGATGGCCCAAGGCGGGGCCTGGACCCCGATGGGTTCTGCAGCCTGCCGTGTTTCGCGAAAGGTTTCGGCGGGCTCTTCCGCCGCGGCCTCATCGACGCGCGCCACCGCTTCGGTCTCCACGGCTTGTGTTTCCGCCGTTTCGGCTCCCGCGCCGCAATCGCAGCCCATGCAAAGTGCGAGTGCCACCAACATCGTCGTGCGCATCCTTGGAAACCTACAGCGTTCGTCTGTGGAGGTAAATCCAACTCCCCGGCTCGCACACCTCGCGCACCCCTTCTGCGAAGTTAGGAGACATGAGATGTGAGTTCCGTGACCGAATCAGTTAGGACCGCACGAGAACGTTGGGTAACCCGATTCACGCACGAGCCCGCGTCGTGCTTCGGCGGGGAACATATAGAACCCATAGCCGTGGTGCCCCGCGCCTCCGACTCCGGCGAGGAGCCGGTTTCCCGAGCGCACGCGCCGCGGAAACTCGGAGGTATAGTCCACGAGGCCCATGAGCGAGTCGCCGTGGAAGAGTAGAATTGTATCGGCGACGCCGAACTCCACCCAAGACCAACGGGAGTCTTCGAAACGTTGGAGGGTTTCTGCCACCGAGGGGGGGTCCGGGTCGTCCGGAAACTGTGCGACGTAGCGCCGGATCCTTCGATCGATAACGCGGCGTTGACCGCTCGTGATGGGCGCATCGGCGTGCGGCCAGTCCTCCAGTCGCGCGTCCTCGTGGTGGCCCAAGAGACCCACCATCATTTGCGCGGGGTGCACCGGCTCCAGTGGGTAGAGTTCCGTGCATGAAGGGACTTCAATGGCTTCGAGGGCCGTCGTGTAGTCCTCCATCTGTGTGCAGCTTCCCACCAAGAGTACCCGGCGCGTGCCTTCCGTTTCACATGCGCCGCGCTCCGTCACGAGTGTGACGGGAAGTGGTGTGGCAAGGGGCCTCGCGTCACGAAACGAAAAGCGCATCGGGAGGAGTTCGGGCGCGTCGGTGACCGGGCCCGGCAGTGGAGTTCCACGCTCCGCGGCGCGCACGTTGCGCGAAGGCAGGAGCAAATAGGTACGCGGGCCAAGAGGGAGCGCGGGAAGCGCAGGTGGCGCATCGCAGGTACGCATCAGCATGCGCTCGTAGACCCAGCCCACGACCGGCGAGGTGATTCGGACGTAGCCGTCGCGCCGTTCGACGCTACGCACGATGGTCCCATTGTCGAGCTCGCCGCTTAGCGAGGAGTCCGAGCTTGGGCTGGACCGAACACGAAGCGGCGGGTCTGCATCGAGGACCACGAGGGGACACTCGTCCGGCGCGTCGCCGTGGCCAGTCCCTTCGCGAAGGTCCGTCTCTTCCGAGGGGCTTTCATCGCTGGGTTGTTCAAAATCGACAACCTCGTCTTCGACTTCAACGGGGCGGGCTTCGCGCGCGGGCGTCGTTTCTGAAGGAGACGGCGTGTCGTCGTCACAACCGATGAACACGCAGAACGCCAAACACGCGCCGAGAGTGCGGTACTGCACGAGGACACAACACTCCGCATCTCATCGTCCATTCCGCGGCACCTTGCCTTCGTAAGTGCCCGCAAGTCCACCATTTGCGCAGGAGTGTTGACCGCGAGCGCTACGAGGACACCCACTTTTGGACCGCGAGCGCTACGAGGACACCCACTTTTGTAAGTACTGAAATGGGTGTCCTCGTGACTTTCCTGTGCGCAGGAGTGTTGACCGCGAGCGCTACGAGGACACCCACTTTTGTAAGTACTGAAATGGGTGTCCTCGTGACTTTCCTGAGTCTTCGTGTTCATGCTCGCTCCTTCGAAAACGCGAAGGGTGCGTGAACGCGATCAGCTCGTCACGACGGGGTAGCGAGAGGATTTACCGACCACCGTTCACGTTCGCCCAAATCCGTTCAACAAAGGGCAGACCATGGAGATTCGACCGCCGCGAGACGCGGGTCACTTTGTCATCGGAGGAGTCAGGGCTGGGTCCGCTTCGATGGCGCAAGGCGGCAGCGACGCGCTCATCGTTGATTCCGAATCAGACGCGTTGGCACTGCAGCTTGCGACTGTCCTCGGAGCAACATGTGTGGGAGTTATGGACGACTGAATTCGTCGGATGCCACGCCATGTTCGTATCGTGCGACTTGCGTCGTCATGTTGCGGCAGTCAGCATCGGCCCATGAGCTGCAAGAGCGTTGTCCCACTTCTTCTGTGCATTCTCCTCGGAGCCTGCGGAGACGACGACGCAGGCCCCGATGCTTCACCCATCGCCGACGCCAGCGCCGCCGATACCTCAACTGACACCTCCGGGGACAGCGCCGACTCAGGCCAGGACGCACCCACCACAGGAAGCGTGACCCTTGCCGTTGTCTCGGAGAACACCGAGCGTCTTGGAGGTGGCGGACTGTACTCCCTCGTCGTTGTTCGTTTTGAGAACAACACCAACCGCACCTTGCCCATCGGGCACCTCTCATTCGAGATTCGCGACGATGAAGGAAACATGGAACCTGGCAACGAAGTCGGCTTCAACGACCGATGCACAGGCGACGTCGAGGCGGGCGCGAGCGACGAATGCGGTGTCGCATTCAACGTGGTCACGGGCGCGGTCTTTCTCGCCACTGAAATCCGCTACACCGGCCCCGACGGCATTAGCGCCTCCGCACCCATTCCGGTGGACGAGTGCGAAAGATGCGGCGGGGACGAATGCATCGACCTGATGACTGACTCAGCGCACTGCGGAACATGCGACTTCAGCGTCGGCGCCCTTGCATGCGAAGGAGGCGCACCGATGTGCGAAGACGGAAGCGTGTTCGAGATCGACGCCTGCGCAGAATGCACTGGCCCACTCTGCTTCCCGCCCCACCGCCTGAGCGAAGACGACGGTTCCCACATCGTGCGGGGCCTTCCGCCCATCTCCTGCGACGACGCCTGCGCGCTTTTGGGACAAACCTGTGTGGTCGGCGAATACCAAGGGACGCCGACGCCAAACGCGGTCTACGTCGCGGACGTCATCAGCGCGCTTGAATGCGCGGACGTGCCCGACGTGGACATCGGGGGACTTCGGTTCGGCCGCTCCGTCTGCACCTGCGAGTAGCTTTCCATGCAACGTGGATTGGCCCCTAGAAGAGGCTCAACCCACGAAGCGTCGTTTGCGGCTCGGCGCTATCGGCTTCGAAGCGAAGAACGCCACCGACATCGACGTAGAGAGCGCCATCGCCGCCGAAGCGCGCGGAAGCGAAGCCATGCCCGGCACTCAAGCGCTCGACATTGCCGCTCTCGATGTTGATTCGCTCCACGCGGTTCCGCAGTACGCCTTCGTCGTCGGTCATGTGAGAGATGACGATCGCACGCGTCTCCGTCGAATCGATGATCACCGAACGCGGGGCTCCGCGCCCTCGCGGCGAAAGAGGAATGCTCCGCTCGGGCCCATCGAGGGACCTCGGATGCAGTGTCCAGCCCGCATGCGTACTCTGCGCCCTCACTACGCCGGCTTCGTGGTAGTCCGCCGGGCGAAGACAGAGGGTGGCTCGGGGTGCGCCGCCCGCCGCTCACCGAGGGAAGTGTCGCTCCGGAAACCAGCCGTCGGGGTTTTGTGCACGAAAACGAAAGCCACCTCCGCTGAGGCAGGCCTCGAACGCTAAGATCTGACCGTAGTCAGGATCTCTCACTTGGTGTTCTTCGATGGACTCACCGAACGGGCGCAAGAAAGTCACGTGCGGGGGAGCGTAGCCGTGTGCCGAAATGAAGTGTGTGCGAACGAGGAGAAAACTCGTCGCGTCAGCCGAGGCGAGGACGTCTAGATAGGTTCCGTAGTACTCGCTCTCATCTACGTATCGCTGCGCTTTGATGAGCGGAACGAAGCGTCGCGTAGTGTGTTGATAAACGCCGGCAACGACGTCTCCCCGGGAGCGCGCTTGTTCATCAGCCTCTTCGTCGTACTCTCCCTGAATACGCCGTCGGAACACCGCGGGTACGCCTTCGGAACCTGCGCTTTGGTAGCGTTCGCGAAGGCTCTGGATGTGTTGAGCGAGGTCGTCATCCTCTCGTAGCGGCGCCAAGTCCTCATCCTCCGCGAGGAGCGCTTCGTAGCGTGGGAGGTTGTGGCTTAGAACAATGCGTAGCTCGCTCCGCGCTTCCTCAAGGGCGCTCGTTCGGACAAGGGCACAAGCCAGGTTGAAACGAGCGGCGTCGTAGTCCGGGACTTCGTCGACGAGGGCGCGCCACTGCTGCGCCGCGTCGTCAAAGGCCTCACGACGATGAACTCTCAACGCCGCGGCATTGCGACCTTGGGCGGCCTCGTCGATGGCCCAGGGTGAAACCCGGATTCCGATGGCGTCATCCGTGCGTGAAGGCGAAGGTTGCGGAGCGACTTCCGCGGGCGTCTCCGGTGTAGACTCTTCTGCTGCAGGCTCAGCCTCGACCACAGGCGCAGCTGTATTCGTCGCTTCCGTTTCCGCACTGCAATCGCAGCCCAGGTTTAGTGCGAGTGCCACCAGCATCATTCTGCGCATCACGGCAACGTACAACGTTCGTCTGCGGCGGTAAATCCCGCGCGCGTGTGCTCTGCGCCAAGTCCGTCTCGTGGGTGCGCTAATATACCGCGACGTCGCTTGGGTGCCGCCTCAATTCACCCGGTCACACACGAAGCTGTACAGTTCCGAAATGAAAACCGCGTCGGTGATGGTATCGGGATACTTGCACACTCGTCAGCTCCGAAAGGCTCGCAGAACACTGGAGAAGCTCGCCTCGATTCTCGACCTCGATGTCGGGGACGCACACGTAAGCGTGTGCCCCGTCGATCCGAAATACATGAGCTTCTGTTGCGAACTCGAGGTCGACGCCGAGTGTCAGCGAGATGCGTACTTTGACTTCCTGCAGCGCGCGGGAAGAATCGCTTCGGGTCGGCTTTCCGTCACCGCGCCGAAAGCGGAAGAGGCCCCGTGGGACTTCGAGATCTCCATCGGCAAGAGCTCGTTCCCGAGTGTCAACACCATGAACTTGTCGGTGGCGTCGGCGTAGGCGAACGCGGTGCCGGCAATCGATGCCGGCTGCGTTTTTCGCGGCTACACCTCTATCATCGCTGTGTGTTCAGCAGTCCCTCGGATCTTCTGGCGTACGCTGTATGAGACGGTAGGTCTTGGGTTTTTCACGTATCGAGGAGTTCAAACCGGTGTTCTACGCTGGAATGAATCCTGTGGTTCGATGAGGCCCGTTTGACCGGTTTCGCCACGATTGGTACTTTAGAGTGTGAACGTTCTCGCTTTTATCGCCGCTGCGCTGTCTTTGATTCCCGTAGCGATGCTCTCACCGTCGAGCTGCACCGGTCGCTTGGTTCGAACCGACGGCGAGGAGATCGAGCTCGTCGACAGCGGAACGGACACGGGCCCAGGCTTCGACGCCGGCCCCGGTTTCGACGCCGGACCCGGCATGGACGCGGGCCCAGGCATGGACGCCGGCCCGACTTGCACGCCAAGCTGCGGCGCCGCGGTGTGCGGCGACGATGGCTGCGGCGGAAGCTGTGGAAGCTGCGGAGGAGGCGAGACCTGCTCTGCTGGTGCGTGTACACCCACCTCCGTCCCGGGCTGCCCTCCCTCCGGTCCCTTCGGCGCCTCGCCCGGCCAGACCGCAAGCAACGTCACGCTCTTCGACTGCGACGGCAACCCAGTGGAACTCCACTCCATGTGCGGCGAGCGCGTCACCTACCTCTACAACTTCGCCGAGTGGTGCCCGCCATGCCGTGCCTTCGTCCGAGACGAGATTGAAAACGCGCACCTCAGCCACGCCTCCTCCGGCGACATCTCGACCTACGTCGTTCTGACAGCCACAAGCGGCGGCGGCGCCGTGGACAACGCGTCGTGCCAGCGTTTGCGCGACCAATACGGCATCGATACTCCCGGAGTCACGATGCTCCAGGATCCAAACGGCGAGATGAACTCCGTCCTTGGTATGCGTGTGAACATGGCCAGCCTGGTAATGAAGCGGAACAACGAGATCATGCTCAGCGGCCCATGGGGCTGGAGCACCGTAACTCGGGAAATCAGCAACGCCTTCAGCCAGACCACGCCTTAGCTTCATCACAGAAGTTGGCCGGGGTCCGGAAGCGCGATGACCGCCGTCAGAGGGTGGCTGTTCGCGCGTTGTTTCACTCGGCGAACGGCGGCGTAAAGCGCATACCCAGGCTGCCGCCAAAGCGTCGTTCACGCGCATGACCGACGCCATTCCCAGCCTGCATGCCTATGTAGAGCGACCAGCTGCCAACGTTTGTGTGGAAGCGGACTCCGATTCGTGTGTTGAAGCGGACTTCCGTCGCCATGCCGGCGCTGCCTCCCATGAGTGAAACGTGAGCGCCTACGTAGGGCCGAACAAACGAGGAGATCGCATGGCTCACGGCAAAGGAGAGCTGCGCTTCGCCGCCGTGACCCGGGTCGAAACTCGCGTCCACGCACCGCGCGACTTCGGTGCATGTGTACCCCATGAAACGCACAAGCGCTGAGAGGTCCATGAACGTCGAGCCGGCGCGGACACGATGGCGCGCATGTATCCCAAGTGCGTTGAGGAAAAGCTGTGGAGTATCCTGCGCATCCGAATCGTAATAGCCGCTCGTCGTGTGCACACTCTCATGCCAAACGTGGGCACCGACGAACGTCTCCTTCCAGCGTCTCTCGGCGGAGACCCGAGCGATTCCCCGCCAGTGCCGAGACGGAAAGACGAAAGTACTACTGACATCGTACACGTTGAGCGCACCAGCTACGGTGATCCAGAACGTCCGACGTCGAGCTACGGGGAGCGGCACGCCTAGAACCACGCTCTGCGCGCCGTTCCAGGAATACCCGACCGTCTCGTAGTTTGGGTCAGCGGATGTTGCAGAGAATGGCTCCTGTCGTGGACTCGGCGGCGTTCCCTGCGCGTCACTCGTACTCTGGAAGGCGAGGACCAAGAGAACGCCCGATGTAAAGGTCTTGAACACGGGTCGCCACTAAGCACCAAGCGTGCCAGTTCCGTCGTCCTAGAATCCCGGGGCAAGTCCGATGCCAAGTGGGTCGACGCGTGACTTCTTGGCAGTCGGCGCGGTCTCGAAAGACGTCGTGTCTATAGCGGGGGGAGGCATCGTCGGCTTTCACGTAGAATGACCCGATGAGCGATTTGCTAGGCAAGTGGAACGTCTACGACGCGAAGTTCGAACCTCATGGGCCGATGGACCCTGAAGACCAAGGCATGGTTCGGGACCGCTTCGGGTACGAAGACGGTGGCTCCTGGTTTGAGTTTCGAGAGGGCGGAGAGCTACGAGGAGAGCTCCTGGGAATCGAATGTGAGGGGCGCTGGGCGCACCATGATTCGTCCCTCACCGTCCTTGAGTGGTCCGATCAAGGGGAGCTCGGCATCACGCCGGAGTTTGCGCGTGCGGAAGGCGGCATCGTCCTCCGTTTCGCTTGGCAGAACGGCGAGATGCAGCTGAGTCTTGAGAAGCCCGGCACGAGCGGCCTATCCGGTTCCGTGAAAGCTCGGATCCGCGAGATCTGGGACAACGTTGTTGAATGCGACGACTTCGACGCGGCAGAGATCGGGGCGATCCTCGATACGGCAGGCGGGGCGGCGGCGGTGTTCATGCACGGCGCACAGAGCGATATCTGGATGCTTGGTGCCGTGCTCTCCGCAGACCACTTTGACCTTGCACGGCGACTCGTTGAAATGGGCGCAACGCCGAACGACGAAACGCTAAGCACGGCAAAACACCGAGTCCGCTATTCTCGTCATCTCGCGAAGGCGGAAGCATTCCTTGCGTTTATCGAAGCGCGCTTAAGTTCTGGGACACCAACCTAGTTGCCCGCTTCGACCCAACTTGCTGTTGTCTTTCAGGGCCAAGAGTATGACCTCGACGCTCTCCGGGTTAGCGGATCGTTGTCCCCAGACGCTCGGCGCATCCAGGCGTCCGTCGAAGGGCTTCCCATTGTCGTCGACGCCGCCCTCGACGCTTCACGAGACGACACGAAATCTGTCAGCACCTACCCGCTCCTTGCGCCGCCATTCATCGACTACTTGAAAGGGCTGCCTTTTCCTTCGGCTTCCATCCCTTCGCACTTCGCACTTCGCATCGATGTGATGAACGAGGACGGAGACATACTCAGCTCGGAATGTCAGGCGATCGTCAATCCATGGTCCGGCGACAACACACACGACTACTTCTGCGGGGATATCGGCGCACAGGTGCCCCAACGCATAGATACGCCGCGCGTGTTCGAGCTCCTAATGAGTGCCGGTCGCGCACACTACCGCGATGATGTGACGTTCAACCGGGACAGCCACGGCATCGACGTCCCCGGGAGAGCCTCTACCTACCTGCGCTTCTACGATGGGTTTCTGTGGATACAACGCACATCGGAGAGCGCATTCAAGTGTCTCAAACGCGTCCAGAAGTTGGCGAAGAGATACCCGGGCTTCTGTATGGTTCGAGAGGACTACCCGGTCCTCTCCCGTGTCATTAGCCCCGCCTTGTGCACGCAGGTCTTTCTCGAAGAGACGTTCCGGCTCATGGACGAAGAGTGAACGGCCCGTGCTGCCCAAGTCTTGCGGAAACGCCGAGCGCAAGAGACGATAGTCGCGAGGTGCTCTGCCCACTACAGCTCCGCGCCTTCGCCCTTCCGCTCCTGCTGTGCATCGCGTGTAGCTGCCCTCAGAGCGTGACCGACGCTGGTTTCGATGTCGACCGGGGTTCGGCCGACGTTGTCTTGGACGCCGGCTTCGACGCCTCCGCCTTCGATGGTGGGCCAGGTGTTTGCACGCCGCCCCTCGAGTTTCGCCGCGATCGTTTTGACGGTGACTCCCAGCGGCTACGTGACGCCGACCACATGGCGGTGTTCCTCCGCGAGCACTGCCCGGAGCTCGGCGAGAGCAGCAGCTGCGCCACGGTTCAAAGCGATGCCAGCGGCGTCATCGACGCCGTCGTATCGCTAAGCGGTGATGCTGTCGAAGGTTGCGCGGATCCTGCTCTCGGGCTGTGCGTTCCGACGCTCATCGAGGAACCCATGGTGCAACGAGAGTTCTGCATCTTCGGCATTTGACGAGCGTCGGAGTCTTCACCAAAGAGGTCTTGGGCCGACGTGGCGCGTTCTAGCGCAGAGTCGCCGGTGCCGTTCTCATCCGTCGAGGGGAGCGCACCCTTCTCCGTCCGTGGAGGGAATCACGACCTCGACGATGGTCTCGCGCAAACGCGTGACGCCATCGCCGCGTAGAACAAGGGTGAGGAAATAGCTCACCGGCGTGGGTCCCGCTTCGAAACGTGTGTTGTCGAGGTTGACTCGGAACGCGACCTCCGTGCCTGGCCGGACGTCCACGTAACGGTCGCCCAAGTCCGTCGCGCCGGTCGCTGGGCGAGCCCCCAAGGTCTCGATGCCCACGACAAACTCCCTCGCATCGACGTCGTCCAAGGGGAAGTCCTCCACCAACAAATCGATGTCCAAGAACACATCTTGAACCAAAGTCCGAACCACATCGATAACGCCTTCGCCGAGGTCCTCGCCGGCCTCGCCAATGTCTACGACAATGGGCTCTCCATCCCGCGTGACCGCGCCGGTATCTTCGGCGATGGTCCGAAGGTGGCTCAGACCGACACCGCCTGCGCCGCTGTACAGACCAAGGACACGGGCGCCGATGGTGCGAAGTGCTCCCACCGTTTCGTCGTAGCCAGCAGGTGCTGGCCGGCTCACGCCCAACGTGTAGGGGAAGCTGTCGCCCGGTCCGTTGTGAAACGGGGCGTCGGTGAAGAGGAGAATAATGCGTGAACCATCCTCGCGAAAACACGGATACCCGACACGTCCCGCCGCGCATGTTCCGGGAGCGAGTAGCTCGGGAATTCCGGCGCCCGTCGCGGACTGCCACAGGGCTTCAATGTGACTTTCTGGCTCGTCGCCTCCCCCGAAGCCGCGGCCGAGGCGTCCGACGCCGCTTTGAACCGTCGCAACATCCCCTGTGCTTTGCTGGTGAAGGCGGAAAGGTTCGTCTTGGTCTTCGCCATAAGGAAACGTGGGGTAGTCGCCGAACTCAGCGACACTCAACGACACATCGGGGATCTCCGCGTTGAGGCCGGGAACGAGAACCTCGCGAAGAGTTGTCTGAATCTGGCGAATCTCGTCCACCATGCTCCCCGTCACGTCCACGAGGAACAGGACATCGGCGCTCGCGATGCGCGCCACGAAACGCGTATCGACGAATGTGGGCGGCTCCGGCGCCGGGAGCTCTACGCAGATGTCAGGACGCCCAAGTCGTTCGAACTCTGGGACCGTCAGATCTGTTCGCGAGCCACATCCACACAGAAGAACGACGACGATGCAGGAAAGGAAGCGCATGCGGCCGAGAGTAGTGGTCGCGCTGACTTAAAGCCCGCTTGAAGTCGCGCGCCGCGTCAGAGAGCCGGAAAATCCCAGTCGGGCCACGCGTGTGTTCGCATCCGCTCGCGGTACTCACGAAGCGCCTTGCTCTGGGAAACGTAAGCCGTGACTTCATTCTCAAAGAGAGGATGAGCGAGGTTCTCGATGAACGCGAAGGCCGACGCATCGTGACTGCACGGCTTGGCTCCACCGAGGAACTTCTCATCCCCGAGCACGGCTTCAACGCCCTGTAGGTCTTCGATGACCCGGCGGAGAATGTCGGCCTTCGAATGACGGCTCAGCCCCTGACCCTTGGCGTCCTTCGTCACGTTGCGACGCAGAAACCAAAGGAGCGGTCCGCGAATGAAGGACGGTACGTCGATGGCCGACCCGATCACCGAGCGGTACTTCGCCCACCCGTCGTCGTCGATCCAGCGGAGATAGAGTAGACCCCAGTAGGAGTGCTCTTCGAGGGCGCGCTTGGCGAGGCCGGCGAGGGCGAGACGCTGGGGGTCGACGGCCTCATCGATATCGAGTCCATGAACTTCGATCAGCTTGCGCACGATGTTGGAGCTGTCCGGCGTGAGTTCGCCGTCTATTTCAAGCACCGGCGCTTTGCCCAAAGGCGCCTTGTTCGGCGCCCAGTCCTGAGCCGTGTATTCGACGCCCGCCATCTTCAGGAAGGTCTCCGCCTTCATGCAAAAAGGTGACGGGTTTGGAAGGTCAAAGTCCGCTTTGAATTGATGGAGCTCGATGTTCATGTGGCACGTCCGTTAAGTGAGTTCATCCCTAGCGCGTGATAGTGCAATAGTCCCGAAGCGCGCGTCGTTGCGCGACGAAGGCGGAAGATACTAACCTCACGTATGCCTACGCTGCCTCTCGGCCCCCTTGTCACCAGATTCTTAGACGAGCGCGGCGCGACGCGAACTGGGCCTCGGGGCGACGCAAAATCAACCACGGCGACGCTCGCCGCGTATGAGCGTGCCTCGTGGGAGAGCGTCCTCGAGTTTGAAGAAGACTACGGCGGCTTGGAACTCTGCGACCCCGGCTCGACTACTCCCGCACTCGTCGTCGGTCCCTTCGCGTGTCTCTCCCCAGGCGATTACAGACTCTCGGAACCCAGACTCATCCCGGTGATGTTCTCCGCGGATGACGTGGTGTACAGCTTGGACGAAGAGGGCCGTGGTTGGACGATGGCAGCGATGGTCGAAGGGAAACACCGCCTGTCGGCTCGCAACGGTAGGCAGCTGCTCACCCAAGCGATTCTATGGCGTGCTCTTGCGAGTGATCTTTCGGGCGCCCAGCTTGAGCAAGGAATGTGCGGCGCCAAATGGGCCGCAAAGGCCGAGCTCAAACCCATTCACGAGGCCTCGAGTGATAGCGAGCGGTGGTGGGGCGATGGCGAACGACTGGTAGTCGAGCTCCTCTCTGGCAATGGCTACGAAGGACCGACAACAGTCGGTCGGTTGGGATGAGGCCGCACGTCCGACTCTTGGGCTGTTCTGAGAGCGGTCTCTGGGAAGAAACTAACGAAGACCCTCTGCAGACCCCCTCGCTTTCGCGCGAACAAAAAGCACAACCTCACCGTTGCTCAACATGACCACACACCGGCCATCTTCTGAGAATCCAAAACCGCGCTGGGGGTAGTACCGGATTAGCTCGTCCCTATCGGTGCCGTTTGAAATCACGACTCCGTTAGACTGATTTGAGACCTTCCAACCATCGGGCGTTGTCAGCGGAAGCCGATAAGAGAGCCTGTTGTCAGGGTACCCCCCGAAAAAGCGAAGTGGGCCGCACGGTCCTGATGGGTCGTTCAGCCACTCGTTCTCGTAGACCCCATGTGGCGCAACCTCCGAACTCGTCGTGAGATGCCGAGTCGAACCGTAGTCATAATAGTGAAGCCCATCATGCGTTGATACGGCGATGACGTTTGCGTCGCCGAACGCAACGGCAACGATCCCCTCGTAGGGAGGTGAGACATTCTTCCACTCAGTCATGAGCTCCTCGCAGCTCATACCAATCGCTCGACGAGAGCGCGGAGTTCTGCGCGCTCAATCATCCACCTGGTTCAAGTACTCTTCGAGCAACGTATATCCACTCGCTTGAACTTGATTGTGGATAGAAGCGTCGCCCGCGATTCCTTGGCGTGCGAGCCAGGCTTCTGGGATGTGAGGGTTCGATTGGTAGAAGTCCGCGGGCCTTGAGTTGTTTGCCGTTGGGATTTCCTCCAGCGCAATCGTGTAGGTGACCTCCTCGGACCCATCCCCCTGAAACTCCGTGATGCCCTTCTCGATGGCGTCGGCATCTATCGCGTCTCGTTCCTCCACCACGTTCCCGTTGTCGTCGATGTATTTGTAGGCGCCAACGAAAGGCAACACGCTTGTCTTGAGACTGTCTGCCGGAACGATGTTGAGGGTTTCTAGGTTGTTGTATGCAAACGCGACATCTACGAAACTTGAAGCGGGAACAGGGTCTTCTCGTGGGCGATCGAAATCGGTCCACTCGAAGACGCCAACGTCGGGATCGAGGTAGTTGTCGCTCTCGAAAATTCTTCCGGTACCTCGACCGTTGAAATATGCGGCGTGTGCCAGCTGCACGCTTCGGCCGCCCTTCGAATAGTAGTTTCCAACGTGGTTGAGGGTGTAAGACCAGTCGTCGATTCGAATCAAACGCGCGAACCAGTTGTGAGCGAAGTTGTTGACGACATCGATCCTTGAAGGACCTCCGATTTTGCCCGGCACTCGATGACCTACGTTGATGAAGACGTTGTTGAGGATGCTGATCGTCTCGTTGTGCGTGTCATCTGGCGGGGTCGTGTCCGCCAAAATGGTCCCGAGCCCGGAGTCGTAGAACAGACAGTGCTGAATGGTCTTGCCCAGCGTGAGCTCCCCGTTTGAGGTCATGCCGATGGCGACCTCACCGGCTTCTACATGGGAAGCGGAGATGTGGTCGAAGATAATATTGTTGCCGTCGTTTGACTGGAGGATGCCCTCGACGTTCGTTGTCGAACGCCCTTTGATGTACCGGACGATGACATTGTCGACGCCGAAGAATCGCACTTTGCCGCCCGTGATCGTAATGTTCCCTTGAGGCGCGCTTTGTCCTGCGAGGGTGACCCCTCCTAAGCCGCCGATCACTAGGTCACCGCTCAGCTCGATGATGCCGCTGACATCGAAGACGATGGTCCGGTCGTTGTCTCGGTTGCTCTCATCTGTGAGAGCCCATCGCAAAGAACCTTCGCCGCTATCGTCGAGGTTCGTGACGTGGATGACGTCGCCACCTCGACCGCCCGTGGAGTAAGCGCCGGCTCCCATCGCCGTTGGGAACGCCAAGAGCCTCCCTTGCGTGTCGATGCAGCGATCGCCTGCGCACACTCCCTCCGGACAGGTCTCGGCGTTGCATCCCGGCTCGCTGGCGTCGGCCGCGTCCGCAAGGGAAACGTCGGCGAGGGGCACATCCGCAAGAGGCGCGTCGGCGAGAGGTGCATCAAGCAACGTTGCGCTGTCGGTACTACGAGCGTCCGCTACGGAGCCATCGGGCGGCTCTGTAGCGCCATCGTCACATGAGCAAATGGTGGCCAGTAGTGTGAGGGAGAGAAGAACGAATCGCATCGACGTGAATATCGTCAGCACTGAAACTCTTGTCAAACCACTGCAGAGCGAGTGTATTTCTCAAAAACGCCGCTCGTGACCCAAGCTGCAGAGTCACGATGGCGTCCGACAACGTATGCACTTACCAACGACCCGTGAATCCTTTCGTCTTTTCGCTCCCCTCCTCACGGTTCTCGTGTGCGGCTGCGGAAGCGAGTCCGTGCGACCTGAGTCAGCCAATGCCGGCGCGCCATCGGAGACGGCCGAGGAGACGGTCGCGGAAACGGCCGCGGAATCGGCCGAAACGTACCCTCTCGACATCCAGGTAAGGCCCGGACCGACGGGCGTTGACCGTATGCCCGAAGGTCTCGTCACTACGGACCAAGGCCTACCGCTCTGTCGAGACCACGCGCCCAATCTCCAGGCACTCGCGCTTCCGCACTTCTTCGGTGTGCGGCGTGACGGACGCTTCATGGGCTTCGTGCACGTTGACGATGCGAGCTCCCCGATACGCTTTGAGCCGCGTACGTCTGGAGCAGGCCCCACGCAGGAGTCCTTGGGGCAGAGCCTCGAGCTGCGCGCAAGCGAAGGACGCCTGCTCTTGCGCTACTCCGCACGTGCCGAGACTCAACGCGCAAACTGCACTCAGATCGTTCAGCGCGGCGACCCACTCTATGCGGATGCCCTTCGCACATACCTAGTGAGCCAGCGATACACCATCGCGGAGGCTGAGGACCTGCCATTTGGACCCGGCGAAGAGTGAAGTCGCTCCGAGGGTTTCCGAGTTCCGAGGACACCCTCTTTCGTGGCGAGCCTCCGTCACCGGTGAGCGCCAGGTCTGATATCGTCCCCCCGTGGACCTCGTACTTACCCCCGTCGTCGAGTTCAGCCCTTCAAAGTACCAATCAAGCGATCACCCGTGGCCGACGCTCACCTCCGCCGAGAGTCCTCAAGCGTGGGACACCTATTGGCGCACGTGTTTGAACGACGCCGGCATCGGCGACCTTAAGCCCGTTGAAGTAGGGTCCCAGTGGGTCCCAGTTCGCCACCTTCTCGAAGTGCACGTTCTCGACGCCCTTCTTCACGCAGAGCTGGGCGACGTCGACGAATGGTGCGCCGATTTCATTAGTCCCTTGGAAGGCGGCTACATTCTGGCGACGTCGAAGGTTCACCTTAGACCGGGGTGCTGCGGCGACTTATCGAACCTCGAAGAATGGCGGCGCGCGGCGGAGCACCAATCGGAGAACTGGGCAATGGTCTGGATCGGACATCCGTGGACGCACGTCTGCGCGAAAGCGGATACCCTCACCTTCCTCCCACCCACCGAGGCAGACCCACCCGTCGACCCCAAGGCACTGTGTCACCTCCCACGCGAAGCTCTGAAAGCCGCCGTTGATGCTGCCGACGAGGTCGTAAGGGCGTTCGGCGAGCGACTTCGACCGAGGATCGCAGCCATGGACCCAACGGTGCCGGTGGATGACGTGCTCGAGGTCATGCTGAGGGGACACTCTTCTGTCGACTGACTCTCACCCCTGCTGAAGTCGATCCCACGTACTCACTGGCCTTCACGCGTACTCGTTAGGAAATCGGTGAAACAGCTTGAGCCGCGCGCTCGCCGCCGCTGACACACGCTCGTGCGGATCTTTCTCAAGCACTCGAAGTGCGCGGCCATAACGTTTTCGACTCCACATCAGGTTCGAGATCGCATCGGCTGCTTGCTGCGGGTCCCCGTCCTCGATGAGCTTTCGTGCGACAGCAAACGCATCCGGCACATCTCTGAGAAGGTGACCGACGGTGGTTCTGAGCGACGAGTTCTCCCGAAACATATGCATGAGGAACGCGACTCCAGCCTCGCCCGTGAAGCCTGCAAATACTTCGAGGAGGTCCGGTCGAAACCCAACGTCTTCTCGGTGGAGCATACGCGCCGTAAACCAACGCTTGATGTGCTCTTTGTCCTCGGGCCGCCCCCAGGACGCGAGCACCCGCGCGGCGAGCGACTCGTGCCCGGACAGCCGACTGTCAAGTGCCGCAAGAACGAACGCACGGACTCCTTCATCGTCTTTTGCCCCAGGAGGCTCTGTTCCGACAAACGACCGCAATCGCTTCGAAGTTTCACGAGTGCTCAGTCGGTCGGACACGAACGAACAGCCTAGTCGCCGAGGAGCGGCCGGCCAAACGGCGTGCTCAATAATCCACTTGCTCCACGGTTCGGGGCCTCTCTCGGACATCGCGTCCTATTGTGACGACCCTACTCGGAGTACCCTCGACGCGGTGAAGGAGTGAGCGATGTTTCTCATACACGACGATGGATACGCACGGCTCGGGTGGGATCTTAGGCACCAGTCCGGTGGAACCGTGCACCTCGCATCCTTCACGTTTCACTCCGGTGTTGGCACAACCCGAAGTCTCACATCGAGTCGCCGCTTCGCCTCCGCTGAGGAACGTGACAGCGCACTGGCCTCGTTCGTCGAAGGCAAGCTCTCCATGGGCTACCGGAAGCTGCCGAATGCCGGGTTCTCTGGGGCAATGCAAGGTCCACAAGTACGTCCACGGCCCAGGCTCTATAACAAGACGGAGAAGAGGCTCCTTGGTGACGCGGAGGACGAACGGACCTGGCAAGAGCATGCAGACGAAGTCCGCACCGAGGAGCCTGCTCTCTCGGAAATACCACTGGCTCTGCGTATCGCCATGGAGCCCTATCATCACACCCATGGCTACGGCGAGGCACGGACTCTGGCTCCGCTGCTCCAAGGGGAGTGGCGCCACGGCTTCATCTTGCGTGCAAGTCTCTCCATCGAATCACGCTTGAACGATAGCGTTCAAGATGTCGAGATGCTCAGAGCGCTGGCCGGCTGGGAAGGCGCGAAGTTCCTCCGTAGTCTCACGGTCGGACGAGTCGTGCACGGGGGATGGTCGGGGGACCAAAGCTTCCAGCGCATTCTCGATGCGCTGGTGTTCTACGCGCCCTGCTTCCCGCTTCGGGAGCTGAGCATCGTGGGCTCCTCACGCTGCGTCGATAGAGACGGCGGCTACTCGGACAACGATGGTTCGTCGTGGACTCGATGCCCTCAGAACATCGGCCAACTCTTGTCAGCGTTCACCGACCTACGAGCGCTCTCCGTCGACGCCACCATCATCCAGATGGCTCGGCTACGTCATGAGACCTTGGACTCTCTTCGCATCCGATGTGGAGTCTTCTCCGATGACAACGCCCAGGCTCTCGCCTCTGCAAAACTCCCGCGTCTCACTCGACTCGAGCTCTCGTTTTGTCATCGGGAAGGATTTGTCGACGGAGAAGCCAGGCAGGTTCGTACGATTCTCGAAGGCCACGCCTTTCCGAAACTTGAGTACCTAGCGATCCAGAATACGCGGCACCTCAACGAGGTTGCGGAGGTCATCGTAGCCTCAGCGCTTCTGCCTTCGCTCTCGCACCTTGATATGTCCGGGGGCGGCCTTGATGACCAAGGAGGGAAACTCCTGCTCCAACAAGAGGAAGCGCTGCGGCACCTCACGACCCTCGACTTGCGGCGGAACCACTTAGGCCCTGACCTTGTCGACACCCTGCAGCACGCCTTCGGCGATGCCGTGATGCTGGAGGAACAGACCGCGCCGCTGCCTGAGCCGGAGTTCGACGATTAGCCGCAAGAACGCTTCACCTGCACCTTGTTCAATGGGACGCCGCGGCTCCCCAAAGCTCGCGGAGTCGGCGATCACGGCCGCATCCTGAACGGTACCTGTTGTATCGCGTCGGGTTCGTTCGGTAGTAATCCTGGTGATACTCCTCGGCGTCGTAGAAGTAGGTCGCGCTTGTAATCGGCGTCACGATACGTTGACCAAGCTCGGACTCAGCGGCGCGCTTTGACGCGTCGGCCTGGACGCGCTCCTCGTCGTTGCGCACAAAGATGCCCGTGCGGTACTGCGAGCCACGGTCGCAGAACTGACCGCCGTCGTCCGCCGGGTCGATGTTGCGCCAGAACACTTCGAGGAGCTGCGCGTAGGTGATGGTCGCAGGATCGTAGACCACACGTATCGCTTCCGCGTGGCCCGTGCTGCCTCTTGAAACCTGGCGGTAGGTCGGCTCGTCGACGCGCCCATCGATGTAGCCGCTCACCACCGCGCCCACGCCGTCGAGTTGCTCGAAAGGCTTCTCCATGCACCAGAAGCAACCACCCGCGAAGTAGGCGGTCTCAAGACCAAGCGCGATGGCCTGCGTTTCGTCGGGTGGGCGCAAGGCGGCTGCGCTCTGAGCGGGCGGGCCGCAGTGAGAGAGGGAGGCGAGAGCGGTGAGAGCGACGAGGAGGCGCATACAATAGCGTATGAGCGCAGGGCGTTTTTGTTAGCCGAGGTGCGCTCAGCAGCCTCGCTCAAGTAGCGCCACCCTTCACAGCTGGTAGAACCCCGGATGACGTTCCGGTTCGGCTTCTTCTTCGTCCTTGTCGCCTGCGCGCCCCAAGCGTCTTCCACGTCAACGACTCCCGACCCATCGGCGGAACCCACAACCGGCGCGGAGACTTCAATTCCCGACGGGTTCACCGAGATCGAACCTGGGTTACTCTTTCGCGAGGCGAGCGTTCAGAGAGGGGAGCGTGTGACGACGGTTTGGCTCTATCGGCCGACCCGACTCGAGCCCGGAACGCACCCCCTCGTCGCCGTGGCGCCCGGAGGGAGCAACCTCCTCACCGGAATGGGCCTCGCGGACGGCGATCGGCCAGAGCACCTCCCTTATGTGCGCGCCGGCTTCTTGGTCGTTTCGTACTCGCTGGACGGTGCGTTGAGTCCAAACGCCAGCGATGTAGAGTTTGAGCAGGCCGTGCGGCACTTCGGAGCAGCCGCCGCCGGAACCGAAGACGCTCGGGCCGCCGTCGAACTCGCGACGGAGGTCCTGCCGGTAGATCCGAACCGAATCTTTGCCGCGGGCCACAGTTCAGCGGCCACCCACGCCTTGCTCCTCGCCTGCACTCAGCCGCAGCTCTTCGCAGCCGTCGCGGCATACGCGCCCGCGGTGGACGTCGAACACAACTACGCGCGGCAAGGCATCGACGATCCCGCCGTCCTACACGTGGCTCGGGCCTTCTCTCCTTCGCAACACTGCAGTGATTTTGATCGACCCACGCTTCTCTTCGCCGCGGAGGACGATCCCGTCATTGACGTAGAGCGGATGCAGAGCTTTCACATGACTCTGCCCGCCGAGCCCCGACGGGTGCTCATCCTCGTGCCGAACGGTGGGCACTACCAACCCATGATCGAACAAGGGATCCCCGCCGCCATCGACTTCTTTGAATCGCTCTTCTAAGCCACGTCGTCAGCGCGCAGGTGCGAGATACGAAAACCCGCCGCCCGCCTCAAAACGCACCGCCATCACGCCGCGGGTGACGTCGGTGAGGAGGAGTACCGCGGCCCTCGGGCCCAGCGCCCACATTCGAAACACGCTCGCCCCCTCGAATTCGATGCCGTCCGCCGGATCGAACACCCAAAGTGCCGGCGCGTCGGCGAGCTCATCGAGCGGAGCGATGCGTGCGACGAGGCCGTCACCGTCTTCCCGGTGGTGCGCCTCGACGACGACGAGCTCTTCGCCGACGGGCGCTGCCGTCTCCCAGCGGCCTCCGGTGGACAGGAGCTCGGTCGACGAGGCCTCGCAACCCTCTGCCGTACAACGGTGAGTGCCTAGCATAATGAAACCTTGCGTCGGAGGACGGAGCATTCCGGGACGCATGCCATCGGTAACGAACTCCGAGCGCCTTGAGGTGTGGGTGAAGCGCATCGCGTTCGCATCACAGCTGACGACATGTTGGCGGCTTGGAAAGACCGGCGCTTCGACCCAGCGAAATGCACCCTCATCCAGGATGGCCACGTGGGCCGGTGGCGAGGATTCAAAAGTGTGTAGGAGCACGGCGCCGACGAAGCCCTCCCCGCGGCACGCGCGGATCCACCCCTCTTGCGAGCCGCACTCCGCTACGCCCAGCTCGTCTTCGCGCTCTCCGAAACGTGCAGCGTAGGTGCATTGCTCTCGTCGCCGGCGCCTCAGCAGGGTCCAGTCACCGGCGAGCGCCTCGTCGAGCGAACGGGCCAGCGGTGCTTGGTCGGGCGCACAGGTGATCGTGTCGAGTGCGACTCCCGAGAGCGTGCATTCGTGCCGCTCTCCGTCACCGCAAGAGACATGCGCGACGTGACGCGGCGGAAACACGCTCGCGTCTTGGACCACAGACGTCGCCCTGCACCGCGGACCTTCCACTACGAAGCGTGCGTCAGCGCGCGCGAGAGGTGCGGCGGGGGCCGGTGGTGGGGTCACTCCGACGGCGGTCACGGCATGCCAGGTACGCGCATACTCAGCGAGCAAGTAGAGCGCAGAGTCGACCTCCCCGCGACGGAGCGCGCTCGTCACCTCCTGGG
>JBGCFM010000274.1:0-33625 GCA_045106895.1 Polyangiales bacterium
CGTACTGCGCCTCCAAAAGCCGCGCGCGAACCCGCCACAGTTCGGGTTCGTCGGGGTCACGGTAGACGAGTGGACGATGCTGGGGAGCCACCCACGGCGACCCCAGGACGGCATCGATGATGGCTTCACGAAGGGCGGCGGCGGAGTGACCCGTCAGCCGCACCGTGACGTCTTGTTCCCGCTCGCGCGTGCTGTCCGTCGCGATGGGCGCACCGAGAATGTAGCGATTGGGCACAGAGACCTCGTTGCCTTGGGCGTCTCTCAGGGAGGACGCCCGAAACCCGACGTGCTCGACTTGGCCCGAGAACTCTTTGCTCGAAAGCCACATGCCTTTGCGCACCCGTCGCTCGAAGGCGAGGACGATGCCAGCGATGAGATCCGGCAAGAGGTCACGCGCAGACCAGCCGACGGCGAGGGCGACGCCGGCGAATACCAGCAGCAACACGAGGGACATGCGCGGCGGTAAGAAGCGCACGACGAAGGCGACGACGAGGGCGACGACGAGGAGACGTGCCGCCAGGTGAGCAAAGGCGAAGACCGTCGGCAATATCCCCTTGGGCGCCAGGCCGTCTCGAACGCGCCGGATGCCTCCGGCGAAGGCCGCCGCCAGCAGCACGAAGATGAGGAGCATAAAGAGGCTCCCGTAACTTCGGTCCGTTCCGAAAGTCTGAACGAAGCTCTCGAGTTCCTCGGCAAAGACCCCTGGCTCGTCCACGACGATGGTGGGCACGACGGCCTCCCCCTGCTCCGAACGACTGGTGAAGAGTTCGCCGAGGTTTTGAATCTGCGCGTCGAGCTCTTCTTGGCGCCGCTGTGCGTCGCGCGCGGACTCCCGTGCAGACTCAGACTCCGCTTCGAGGCGACGCATCAGCGCTCGGCCCGCCTCTTCGGCTCGCGCACGCTCCAAGGCTTCCCTGGCTTCGAGGTCGGCGTTCGCCCGGTCTTGGGCCGCCCGCACCATCTCGAACTCGTCGAAGGGATCGATGAGCGAGCCGGCGGGCTCTTGCGCCGCCTGCGAACCCGGCTCTTGCGCGGGCACTTCGTTGGCAGCCTCTTCGTTGGCAGGCTCTTCGTTGGCAGCCTCTGGCACCTCCGCAGCCCGCTCATCACTCGGCGCGTCGGACTCGGTCCCCTCGGCGTCCTCCGGCGGACTCTCTGGGGATCCCTCCGGCGGTGGCTGGGGGACCCCCTCTTCGGCCTGGGCGTCGCCGCCTCGCGCGCCAACGCCTTGAGCGAACGCCCCAGTGGACAAGGTCAGCGCGAGGCTAACGATGAGAAAGCGAATCATCACGACCACCCCTTCTCTGCCAATACACGACCGACGACGCCGCGAAGATGCGCTGCAATTCGAACCACGCCATCGGTCCCTTCGAGCACGCCTAAGTGCTGCAGGCGACCGATCTCCGCGCGGGCACTTCGTTCGTCACGGCGACGCAAGTTGGCGAGGACCGGCGCATCCATCCAGCCCTGGCGCGCCACGAGAAAGAGCGTGTGAAGTTCGTCGTCGGGGAGCGCGCGCACGACGTGGTAATTGCTGTTCGGCACGGGACCCACGTGGACGATGTCCTCGTCCTGAATCTGTCGAATGCTCGCGAGCCACAAACGAAGAGCGTCGCGTACGAGGCCGCCGGTCGCCGCGTGCAACTCCGCAAAATACTGCTCGTAGGGGCTGCGCACTTTGCTCACCGCGCGCGCCAAGAGCGTCTCGACTCGGGCGTCGCCTTCGATGCGCTCGAAGGCGTGGCCGTAGCCGCTCAGGCGGTGTCGCTCCATGACGGCGCTGGTGAGCTCTTCCACGGTGAGAGGCTCCAGCTTCACAACATCGGGGAACGCGTCTTCGAGAGGCGCGATCGCCGACGCGTATTTCCAAAGCAGCTCGTCTGCGTACACCAACCAGGAACGTGCTTCGCCATCCGCGAGCATGCCATCGACAAACGCGCGAAGCGGTGCGAAACCACCCGGCCGTGTGGAGACGAGCCAGTGCATTCCTTCGACGACGACGAGTTGAGATTGCTTCGCTTTCGCAAGGTGCTCCTTCACGTCGGCGAGCGTCTGCGGGCCATCGAGGGCAATGCGCGCGACGGACTTCCAGCGTCCGCCTCGAATGATGGCGCCACCGACGGAAGCTTTGCCCACGCCATCAGGTCCGACGAGGGCAACCGCGCGGCGGAGACCGACCTGGCCCTTCTTCGGAAGGAGGATCTCGCGAGCGCTGCGGATGAGCTCGTCGCGTCCCGTCAGAACGTCGCTCGCCTCCATGGTGTCGGCGGCGAAGAGCCGACGGTAGACAACGGGCAACGTCGTGATGGCTTTCGGCTCGGTGAACACTGCCTTGCCGAAGGACGCTTCTTCCTTGGTGACGTGAAGACCCAGCGCCTCTCGCCATGCGGCGAGGCGCTCGATGCCGACGATGGCGACGACGGTGCGTTTGAACTGCTCTTTGGCATCCGTCAGCAGCTTCGGAAGGTCCGTCGCCTGTTGAGCCAAACGCCGGCGTGTCGCCGTCTTTCGGATGACGTTGAGCTTCGCCTGTGTGATCTTGCCATCGACGAGCTGACCGCGCAGCTCATCGAGCGCGCCGAGGACCGCTTCGCGAACCTCTTGGCCAAAGGTGCTCGGCCACTCGCCGCTCGTCTCCGCAAAAGTGTGCACCGTGGCGTGGACGCGATCCAGCTGACCAAAGATCATCTCGTGGAGGAGGCTCAGGGTCTCCGCCGGGACCTTGTCGTCGTGCACGACCTCAAGCTCCGCGGTGGCGAGCTCCACGTTGAAGGCGACGAGTCGCTCCGCCTCTTTCAGCACAAGGGCGAGGGGCTGAAGCTCGTCGGCGGCGGCACGCGCTGCGCGGTAAAGCTTCGGCATGACGGTGGTCTCCGTGAACTCACTCACGAGCTCGCGGAACGGAACCTCCACGGACGGCACCGGCGAGGGGAGCCGCTCGTCCCCACGCATCATGCGTCCAGCGATGACCTCGTAGCGATTGGTCAAAGTCTCCGCGGTATCCTGAACCGCTTTGACGAGGTCTTCGAACTTGGCGGAGTTGAGGAGTTCGTCGCGCATGTCACGCACGATGCGTGACGCGTCGCCGGCAACCTTCTCAGAGCTGTCCGTCACCTGACGGATTTCGCCAGCGAGCTGCGCGCCGGTGCGCGGCTCGTCCCGGTCCCGCAAGATCGACGCGACCTGCTGCAGCGCCTCGAGGAGCGTCTCGTCCGCTCGGCGTGCCTGTTGCACAGCGCGCCGCTCCAGCTCGCTCTGCAACCGAGACTGGTGTGTGGCGACGACGTCCTTGAGGCGCGCTTCGAGACCGACGAGTTCCAGCTCCATGGCCAGGAGTGAGAACTCACCGCCGCACGACTCACGCAGAGCGTCGACGGAGGTGCTGAGCTGGTCGAGGGCCTTCACGCGGTCGCGGAAAACATTGCTGCTCTGACGGCGTCGTTCAGGAAGCTCAAAGGTGCTGATGAAGGGCAAGTCGTTCTTGATGCCGCGCAGCCCCTCGGCGAGGGTTCTGGCGGTGCGGTGCGTGCCGCCGCGTGCCATGCGCCGGACCTCGTCGAGGGCGAGGAGGAGGCCTTCCTCGACATCCTCGCGGATGGCGGCAACACGTTGCTCCATGGTGATGGAACGATCGTGGTCCGTCGTGGCGAGCTTGTCGTAGGCGTGGACGATCCCATCAAAGAGGTTTCGTGTCCGGCCGGCGAGGTGCCGCTCCGCGTCGACGAGAAGCGCCGCTGTCGACTCAAGCTTCGGCGGCGTCTTTCCGGAAAGGTGAAAGCGAACCAAGTCGTTGAACGCGACCCTTCGTGGGCTCATGGGGCGCCCCAAGGCTTTTGCCGTACCACGTCGCAAGCGGTACCAGCCTCGCCGCAACGAAGTCAGCGCGTCGTCGGTGGGGCGAGCTTCAAAGCTCACGTCGGCGAAAGGCACGTTGGCCTGCGCGGGGAAACCGACGCCAAGGTCGTCGACGGCCTCGACGAGATCCGTCGCATGCCAGTGCGCCCGCTGTCTCAGCTGCGCCGCACGCGCCAGCACCGTCGTGCGCCAACGTTCGCTCAGCTCCGCCTGCTCGGTGCGGAGAAGCACAACGAGCTCCGCCATCGCCGCCGCTTCCGAGGCTTCGTCTTCGGCAGCGCCCACGGCGCGCGCCTGCACCAAAAGGCGCCGGTGATGGCGTAAGAACTCGCGTCGCAGGTCACGAAGGAAGCCTTCGCCGCTCGCCTTGAAGCTCGTCATGGGCCCATCGTCGATGTCGCGCACCAAGGAGCGAAGGTCGCCCTCAAGCTCGTGTAGCAGCGAGTCGACTTCGGCGGAGCCGCTCTCGAACTCCGACGCCCAGTCAACCTCGTCCACGAGCGTTGGCCACGCCGCGAACTCTTGGCTCGGGAGCTCAGCGCCATCTTCGGAGGCCTCAGACTTCTTGTCGCCAACCTCGCCAGCGAGGGAGAGAGCGACCTTGAGAAGAACGGGTCCCAGCACTTCGTTGATCGCGACGCCGGCGATGAGCAGGCTGCTTAGCGCGTGGACCTCTTCTGGGAAGCGGTCCGTGGCGAGGAAGCTCGCGAAAGTGATAGCGACGCCAGCCTGGGAGAGGAAGCCCATCCAGCCATACTTGCGGGTACCGTCGTCGGCACCGCCGAGTATCGCACCGCCCCAAACGCCCAGGTAGACGGCGAAGATTCGCACGAGAACCAACGCGACAGCGAATGGCAAGAGCGCGATGACTTTGTCGAGTTCAAGATGGGCGCCGGCGAGGGTAAAGAAGACCACGTAGACAGGCATCGAGAGCTGCTCGACGCTGTGGATGAGCTTCTCGCCAAGCTTGCTGAAGTTCGAGACAAGGAAGCCCGCCGTAATGAAGACGAGGACGGCGTCAAGGTGCAGTTCGGCGGCGATAAGCGTGGACAGATAGACGCTGCCAGCGACGAAGAGGATGAGTTCCCGTCCAACGAAGCGAAGGTAGAGCGCCATTCCGCCGCCTAGGAGGACACCGCCAAGAATCGATCCGCCGATCTCGATGGCCAGCGTCGCCACGAGAGAGCCCTCGCTGGCCTGACCCATAGACTGCGCCGCGAGCGCCGAAAAGACGCCGAAGAGAACAACGACGAAGACGTCTTTGAGGACAACACTGCTCATGACCGTCTGCGTCATGGGCCCTTTGGCGCCGGTCTCGTTGATGATGGCGACGGTCGCCGCGGGAGAGGTGGCGAAGCTGATGGCGCCAACGGTGAGACCGATCGGCAACCAGGCCGCGCTCACGTCGCCGAGGCCAGGCAACGCCAACATAGGGATGGCGCCGCTGACGAGATAGAAGAAGCCGGTGGTGATAACCAGCACTGTGACCAACTGGCCGGCAAGAACGCCAGCGATGGCGCGCATACCTCGCCTTAACTGATCGAGCTTGAGCTCACCGCCGGCGGTAAGAGCGATGAGGGCGACGGCGAGGGTGTTGAGCGGACTCAGCTGGTCCATCACGTCGTTGTTGAGAACGCCCTCGTCGAAAGGGGCCATGAGCCGGAACGGAATGAACTGAGCGATGGACGGCCCAAAGAAGATGCCGGCGACAAGGTAGCCCGTGATGTGGGGGAGCTTGATGACGTCGACGAGTACACCGATGGTGAAGCACGCGAGGATGACGAAGCCCAAAGCCAGCATCGCCGTCGGGTCGTATTCCCTGCCTTCGATGGGCACGGCGAACTCGTGCAGGACGATCATCGCGACCACGAGGAGCGCGATGATGGTGATCTGGCGCAGGAACGCGCCTTCGCCGCCGCCGTGGCCGTGGCCGCCGCTTTCGTGGTCGTGATCGTCTCCGCCGGCGACCTCGTCGGCGGACGCGATGCGCGCATGGACGGCGAGGACCTCGTCGTCGTCGTCAGCCACGGCGAACGTCGCGCGCTCTTCTTCTTCAGGAGGTAGTTCTTCTTCGCTCATCGTTCAGTTCGCTATCGGCGCCAGAAGTCCGGAAGAAGGAGGGCAAAAAGGGTAAAAAACTCGAGCCGCCCGAGGAGCATCGAGAGCACAAAGAAAAGCTTGGACCCGGCGCTATAAGCCGCGAAATTGTCCGAGTTAAAATGTAGGTCGTAAAACGGTGCCGGCCCCATATTGGACAAGCATGTGAGCATGGCGCCGAAAGCCGTTGGCACAGGAACACCTTCCACAGCCGCCAGCAGGAAGATGCCCGCGCCGAGACAAGCCATGTAGATGACGAAGAAGACCGCGACGTCCGCGAGGATCGCTTTGGGGACCGTGTTGCGGCCCATACGAACGACCTGCACGACGCTCGGCTCGAAACTGCTGCGCACTTGGGCGAGCCCTTGTTTGGCGAGCATGACCATTCGTTCGATCTTGATGCCGCCGGCCGTCGAGCCCGAACAACCACCGACGAACATGAGCGCGATGAGCAACGTGAACGCCGGCGCGCTCCACGCCGTGTAGTCGTCGGAGCCGTAGCCTGTCGAGGACACCGTTGTCGCGACCATGAAGTAGGCGTTTCGCGACGCTGTGCCGAGGTCCCCGTGGATAGGCAAATTGAAAAGCGTCAGAAGGCCCACGGAGAGAACGCAGATCATCAGGTAGACGCGGAACTCGACGTTCCGGAAGAATGTGCGCGGGTCCCGCTTGCGCAGCATGACGTAGAAGAGTCCGTAGTTGACGCTTCCGATGAACATGAACGTGGCGATGGTCCACTCCACGGCGGGCATGCCGAAGGCGCCAACGCTGCCGTCGCGCGTGGAGAACCCGCCCGTCGACATGGTGGTGAGCGCGTGACAAAGGGCCTCGAAGACGTCCATCCCGAGGACCGCGAGGATGACGAACTCGGTCAGCGTAAAGAACGCGTAGATCTTCCACAACGTGATGGAGGTCTCGGCGATGCGAGGACGAAAACCCTCCGCCTGGGCGCCGGGGGCTTCGCCACGGTAGAGGTGCTTGCCTCCTGCGCCGAGGCTTGGAAAGACCGCGACGAAGAGCACAACGATGCCCATACCGCCCAGCCACTGCGCCATGGAGCGCCAAAGAAGAAGTGGCCGCGAAAGACGTGTCTCGATGTCCGTGATAACCGTCGCGCCCGTCGTCGTCAGTCCTGAGACCGCTTCGAAGAGCGCGTCCGCGGGCGACATGGAGGCGCCGAAGATGAACGGCAGCGCGCCACAAACCCCAGCGCTCGCCCAAATGAGCGCCACCGCAAGAATCGCCTCGCGGCGGTTGAGCTCCGGGCGAATATGATTCTTGCCGTAGGCGTAGGCCGCGGCGCCGAGCGCGCATGAAGAGAGCGCCGCCAGAAGCGTAGCGCCGCCGCCGCCCTGGGGCAGCAGGAGGTTGGGTGCGGCGAGGTCCCAGATGATGCCGACGACACCGCAAAGCGCCGTGGCAATGCCCACGCCGAACATCACAGCGCCTACTGGGCGCGCGACTCCGCGAAAGCTCCGCCAGGTACGTGGCGCCGAACGTGCCATCAGAAGCCGCGTCTCCGACCAAAGAGACGTTCAATGCTCGGGCGCGCTTCCGCGGTGGTCATAATGAGCACGCCATCGCCGGCGCGGACTTCGTCGTCACCGCCAGGAATGATCACCTTTTCGCCCCGCGTGATCGCCGTGAGTAGCGAGCCGCGTGGCATCTGAAGACGCCGCAGCGGAGTGTTCGCCGCGTTGCACCCGGAAGCCGCCGTAAGTTCGATGATCTCCGCGGCGCCGCCGGCGATGGAGTGGAGCGAATGAACAGCGTCGGAGCGCGTTGCCTGCAAGATCTCGTCGGCGGCAACGGAGCGCGGCGAGAGCACGACGTCGATGCCCAGCTCGTGATAGATCGGCGCGTAGTCCGCACGCTGTACGACGGCGGCGGTTCGCGTGACACCGGCGCGCTTCGCGATGAGCGACGCCATGAGGTTGACCTCGTCGTGGGAGGTCACGGCGGCGAAGAGGTCGAAGGTCTCGATCTCGATCTCTTCGAGGAGCGCGCTGTCCGTTCCATCGCCCTGAACGACGGTGATGTCCGCGTGGTTCTCCGCCAGAACGCGCGCGGCGACGGGGTCGGACTCCACGATGGTCACGTGAGCGCCGTGGGGCAGCACCTGACGCGCAAGAGCCTGACCGATGACGCCACCGCCGACGATGAGGATTCGGCGTGCTTCTCGCCTCGTGGAGAACAGGTCCTCGGCTTGGAGGACGCTCCCTGGAAGCCCAACGAGGTACACGGTGTCGCCTGGGAGCAGCACGTCCGCGCCGCCGGGGATGGTGATCTGTCCGTCGCGCAAGTAGGCGGCAACGAGCGTTGATTTGGGCAACGGCAACTTGGAAAGCTGCTTGTTGGCCATGCGCGAGGTCATGGCCATCTCCACGAGCTCCACGCGGTCTTGGGCGAGGTCGACGACGTCCGCCGCGCCGTGAGAGCGAGCGACGCGGCCAAGCTCCTGGCCCACGAGAACACGTGGGTTGATGACGACGTCGACGCCGAGGAGTCCATAGCGCACGCCTTCGGTCCAGCGTGCCCATTCGTTACCCTGAGCGCGCGCCACGACGGACTTGGCACCAAGCTGACGCGCCGCGAGGGCCGCGATGAGGTTTACTTCGTCGTGGTTGGTGACGGCGACGACGAGGTCCGCCGTCGCGACGCCGGCGGCATCGAGGACATCTTGGCTCGCGCCGTAGCCGGACACGGTAGCGACGTCGTGATGCTCTTCGACATAATCGATGGCCTTCGGGTCTCTGTCGACGGCGACGATGTCGTGGCCATCCGTCGCGAGAGTCTTGACCAAAAAGCGGCCGACCTCCCCGAGGCCGATAACGACGACATACATGACTAAGCGTGACTTTCTACGGCCTTGGCCGTGCGTTCGCGCCGGATATCACCGGCGTCGACGAGGAGGCCGCGGAGCATGCGCGGCGAGGTCAGGTCGTGAAGTACGACGGAGGCGAGAACGACGGTGTATCCAAGGTCGACGAGGGGCCCGTCGAAGACCACCTGGAACGACACCGCCATCGCCACGGTGACATCTCCGTGGGCAAGGAGGCCCCGGAAGAGGTCTTTGCGCATGTCGGACATTCCGAGAGCGGCGAGGCGGCTCGCGACGAACTTTCCGAAGAGGCGAAGCAAGACGAAGGCGCCGAAAACCCCAACCGTGTAGGTCAGCGGCGGGGCCTTCCAAAGGGCGCCGGCGAGCACTAGAAGCATGAGCATCATTGGCTTTTCGGTGCTGACGAGGGTCTCCACCATCACCTTGCCGGTACGGGCGACGTTCACCAGCACGATGCCGAGGCAGACGTTGACGGCGAGGGGGGAGAGGTCGAGAAAGTAAGCCGCGCCGGAGGCGAAGGTGATGATGCCGACCATCGCGAGGAAGCGGCCGTTCGGCGTCTCGTTGCCACCGAGGAAGGGCGTGAAGAACGCGCCGAGGAGCAGACCAAGACCCAGCTGAAGCACAGACCATTCGGCGGTCCATGTCAGGTCCATGCCCTCCGTGGCGCCGGGAGGCGCGTGGAAGAGCGCGAAGACGAGGCCAAATACCAGGATGACAAAGACGTCACCGATGCGAGCAGCGGCGCGAAGTCGGCCCGCGAGCTCGCCTTCGATCTTGTATCGCTTCGCCACGACATCCACGGGCTGCGCCGAGTCTGCCGCGGCACAGCAGCCGAGCATGAGCGCAACGGCGGCGGACTCACGCCAAGGGCGGTCGAAGAGCTCGGGTGTGGTGAAAGCCCAATACGCGGTGCCGCCGACCAACGTCCCTGGCACCAAGTGGTGAAGCAGCACGATGCGAAGGGTTCCGTCTGGGCGGTCACGCAGAGACTCGAGGTGCAGCTCCATGCCACGGAGCAGTCCGACCCAGCCTGCCGCGAGGGCGATGATCGGCATCAAACCGGTCAGGTCTTCGACGATGCCGAAGTACCCCAAGAGCAAACCGAGCACGATGTACTCCACACCCGAGAGCATCAGGATGCGCTGCTGCAGCTTGTCGATGACGAGGTTCGCCAGGAGGTACGCCGCGGCGACGCCCAAGAAGAACCCGACGATGGTGAGGAGAGAGTCCTTCTCGACCCCGCCTCCGCCGGACGCAAAAGCGATCGACGGCATGGCGAAGGAAGCGACGATCATCAGTGGGGCGAAATGGCGCACGGACCCGAATTGTGGGGACCTACGCAGAAAAGCGCGAGTAATCAACAGAATGTCCCGTTACGACGGACTACTGAGCCTGACATGGCCGGTTCTGGTCCGTTGGAGGCAACGTCACGCGCGCGCTGGCTCACGGATCATCGTCGCATCGCCAATGGCGACGGCGACGGTCTTGCGGAGTCGCTTCCACACCGACTCCTGCACGTAGGGAACGCCGTGACGCTCACAGATGGCCTTCACCTCGGGCTGAATCTTCGCGTATTGGCGCATCGGCAAGTCCGGAAAGACGTGGTGTTCAATCTGGTAGTTGAGCCATCCGTGTAAGAAGTCATTGAAGTCTCCGCCGGTACGAAAGTTCACCGAGCCGACGACCTGCCGCCGATAGAACTCCGCCTTGTTGCCCATGGCGTCGTCAAAGCGGTGCATGTCGTCGCCGGCGTGATTGGTGACGATGACCAAGAAACTGTGAAGGTTCGTGAAGAGCTCCGCCAAAGCGGAGTTGACGAGCACGTTGCCCGACGCCCAAACGCCAAGCGGCAAGAAGAGCGAGGGGATGAGGACGAAGTGCACAAGGCCGTAAGGCAAGAGACAGCGCCGCCAGAGCTCCGGGTGCAAAAACATCGCGCCGAGGTCGCGTTCCTCCTCGAGGAGCGCACGAAGTGTATTCGGCGCGTAGTAGGTGTACTTCCACGTCCCCATGAAGAAACCCACGATGGCCTTCTTGAGGGGCCGGGGCATCGAAGAGTCACGAAGCCAGTCTAAGTTGTGCTCCATCAAGTCCGGGTCTTCGACCTCACCGAGGCGGTAGTGGTGAAGCACGTCGTGTTCATGATGCCAGGCCGCAGGATCGATCCAGTCGAGCCAATCGATGGCGCGGCGCCAGCCCTTGGCGAAACCTTTGCTCGTCTGGTGCTGCTTCGCGCCGGGGACGTGGTCATAGCCGCGATGCGAGGTGTGATGCGCGATCATCGCCCAGCGGGTCAGACGACCTTGGCTGATGAGAAGCGCCGACAGAGGGTTCGGCGCGATCCAAGAGGTCGCGTACCCGGCGAGGGAACACAAGCGTCCCCAGCGCTCGATCTTGTTGCGGTGCTTTAGATCCTTGGTGCTCAGCGCAGCGCGCACACGTTTGCGAAGCGCGTCGAGGTCCGCAGCGAAGGCTTCGGCGTCAAAGGGCACAGACTGAGAGTGAAGGTCAGTGTTCATGCAGAGGGTTCAGTTACCCCACTTTTCGCCTGCCGGCTACCGGGCCTCCGGCAGTCAGAGTCTCTGCCGCCACGCGTCGCGTTCGGGGAATTCCTCCGCGTTCTCGAGAGCCGCTGAGAGTGACTGTTTGATACCCTTGAGAGCGCACTCGAGGTGCCACCACCCCATCCCCGTACGGCCGCTGCTGCTCCCGGGGACCAGGTAGGGGTCCCCAAGTCGCCAGTCGCCTTTTTCAATCTTCTTTCGACATCCGCGGCATTTCGAACGAGCGCTCTTTGCCAACTCGATCACCGGCGAGGGTAGCCCCGTTGACGGCGCTGAAGACGGCGCTGCATCTTTCGCTGATGTGGCGACGCTGGCGCTGGCTGACGCGCCGTGCGCCTTTTCCGCGGCCACATGCAGCGCGCGAACGTCACGGGCGATCTCATAGCGCAACGTCGGAGAAAGACGCATCCACCGTTCCTGATGAATGCCCTTCTCGCGCGTCCAGAGCGGTAGCAGACCGTCGAGGTTGATGCGGTGCAGCTTCACCGCCTCGTCGCGGTAGTACCCGCTGTGGTGGAACTCCACCTTCGTCGAACCGTAGTACTTGAGGTCGTAGCGCAGGAACCGAAAGTGATCGTCTCGGTGAGCGATGCCGTTCAGTATCCACAAGCGCAAGAGGCGCCGCGCCCAGACCTTTCCGTCGACGCCCTGCGCCGGCACTTCCAAGCGTTCCGCGGAACTTCGCTCTCGTTGTGGGAACGCGGCGGTGGACGTCGGCCACCCTTCGACTCCACGTGCCGGATGCGCGACACGCAATACCCCCTTGCCCAGACCGAGGTTTGCGCCGTTCGCCGCCACCAGGCGCTCGCCCACGAGGGCGAAGGTGCCTTTCCCGCGGAACTCCGTGGCGTCTCGTTCACCCAACTCGAAGACGACGCCCTGAGCCGCTTCTCGCGCCAGAGGGTTATCGACGTAGCGTCGCTGGAAGTCCGCTCTCGTCCATTCGCGTTCGCCGACCATCGCCTGCTCGAGGCATTCGCCGATCCAGCGCTTCCACTGTTCGGCGCTTCCGCTGGGGTCGTCCCCATGCGGAAAGTGCTCTTCCAAACGTTCGACGCTTTGCGCGGCGTGAACGCTCCCCTGGCGCGGGTAGGAAACCAAGCCGCCAAGACGCGCGTTCCAGAGGTTCGTGGTGCGCCAGATACGAAGACACCAGCGGTCGAAGGCCACGCGTTTCGCGCCGGCCCATCCGACGAGCTGCTTTCGCTTCAGACGACGTCGAGCGTAGCGATCGCCGGCATCGTTCGTGAAAGCTTCGTTCGCGAGAAGCCCGATGTAGTTTCTGTTCGGCAAGTCCTTGTCGACAAGCCACATCGCCAGCTCGCCACAGCTCTCGTCGCTCACGGCGGCACGCACGAGGAGCACACCCAACGCAAAAAGCTCCGCAATAAACCAAGCGCGCGCGCCCGCGCTCATCTTGCTTCCATCCCGGTACTTCAGCGGAGGCCCACCGCTCTCGAGTCCCTTCGGCAGTTTACGCCCGGCGGCAGCAAGCAGAGCGTCGAGTCCGCGGTAGTCCTGCGCCGCCACATAGGCGTCGAGTTCCGTAGGCAAGGGCGCCTTGATGTGAGTCCAAAGGTCGTGGCTTCCAGACCGAATCCACCCGACATGGTGCGCGCGAATCCAGAACTTAGGTCGTTTCGCGTCTTTCTCTTCGGACGCACGCAACGCGAGCATCTCGGACTCCGCTTGCTCCGGAGTGATGCCCATCGCGATGGCGATCTCTTCCGTCTTGACGAGCTGGCCGGACCGGTCTCCGAAGTATGCGCGAAGGTTCTGCGCAAGCGACGGGTCATTGGGCACAGCTGCCGCTTGGAAACGCGAGGGCTTCGCTTTTGGTAAAGCGCGAGGGGTCTTCGAGATGGCGCCGAACCCCGCCAGGGTCTTCTCAAGGGCCTTGCGGACCGTCTTGGATTTCTCCTTCGCGAGCATCTTCTGCAGGTCGCTCTGACTCTTCTTGTCACGGATGCCTTCGAGCAGTCGCACCGCCGCCTCGCGAGTCCCGGCGCCCGATGCGTCGAGTCGTCGTCGCGCAGCAGCCCGTGCGACCTTCGGAAAGTGGATCAACCCGGCCACACACGCGCGCCGAACGTTCGGCTTCGGGTGGTCGAGACCTTGCACAAATACCCGGGACTCACTCACCCGCCCGTACTTCGCGCAGCCAGCCAACCACACGTAGAAGTCCGGCGTGCAGAAACGCTTTCCGATGGGCTCGTCGTAACGAGCGAGCTTCCCGTCCGCGAGGGCGATGGCAATGGTGTCCGCAAACTTCGGGTCGCCTTGGCGGCGGCGCTCCAGCTCAAAGCACGCTTCACTGCCGCTCATCCTGCGGAGCGGCTCGATGATTTTGTGAAGTGCGTTTGTCATAGACTGGGCCCTGCGCGTAAAAAGCAAACGATATGCAACTCGTCTTACGTGCAAGACAGACGAGTCTTCCCTGTCCCAGCGAAACAGCCGGTTTTCGCTACGAGAGGACGAGCGCAAGCTCCTGGAGTCGCTCGTGCCAGAACACCTTCGCCGCATCGGCCTTCTTCTTCGTCGTGTGCCCGGAATGCTGTATCGAAACGCTGCTCTTGCTCGCGCCTTTGTCCCAGAAATGAACAGCGACTTTCGTGCCGTCCGCCCAATCGACGCGCATGGACTTGTCTTTACGCGGCACGCGGACGCTCCGCTCCACCTTCAGCCACTTCGCTCGCTCCCGCTTTCGACTGAACGCCGTATAGAGCCGAGAGACATGCACATGGAAGGTCTTGCTCTTGTTGGCATCGAAGGCCTTGGTATCGCGCCGTTGACCGACCTCGCGTAGCCCCCGAATTCGCTCGTAGGCCACGGTGATGCCTTGAGACCACCATCCCCCGACCTCTGGGAAGCGCGCGAGGATGAGCTTCGCGATCTGAGGATGCGTCAACGACGTCGCGTTCTCCGCGTCCAGCCAGCGCACCCACTCGACCCAGCTCTTGTCGGTCTTCTTCTTGACCGCGTCATCACTGATGCCAGCAAGGACCGGCCACGTGGACTCAGGTGCAGCCTTCGCGGCGTCTTCTCTTCGCGTCATGCCAGATTATCGTCGTCGTGAACGAACGGCGAAGGCCCTAGATTTCGTCGAGGATGGCTTCACGCCGCTTTTCGAACTCGGCATCCGTGATGGCACCGCGCTTGTGCAAGGTCTCGACCTTTGCGAGGCGGTCCGCCAGGTCGTCGACGCTCGCGGCTTTCTTCGGCGCGGCGCTCTCGGAGGGTTCTGTCCCTGCTTCACTCTGCGCCTTCTGCGCCATCTCTCGCGCCTCAGCGCTCTTGGCGCGCGTCGGATCGAAGGCGCTCTTCGCTTCGGATTGGGCCCGCTTGTAGGCGCGCGTCATTTCCGCTTCGCTGAGCGCCCCTTGCTCGAAGTAGAGCGTCGCCACGTGACCGATACCCTTCGTCGACGCGTACATGAAAGGAGCGGCCAGGAGTCCACCGAAGCCTGGGAGAAGAATTTTCCCCGCGGTCATCGCGAGGCGACTCCCAACGAGAGAGACGCCCACCGTCGCTGCGATCTGAGTCACCAGCTCAAGCGCCGACTCGCGCGTCACCGTCTTGCCGTACTCGTCGGCGATGCCGATGACCATGCCGACATGAAGAGGCATAACGCCCAACACTTCCGTGCCCGGGATCGGAATAATCGTCAGCGCTGCCGCGCCGTAGCCACAGCGATCGGTGAGTTGTTCGATTCGTGATGCTCTGTCCATGTGCTTCCCTTGGCCGCATCCATAGCACGCCTATCGATTCTCCTCGCGCAGAACGCTTCCCATAGCCGCTTTGCGATCTCACCATTGACGCGACCCTTCCGCTCTCTAGAGACTCGCCACCATGAGCAAAAACACCACCTACGAGCCGCCGAAAGTCTGGAAATGGGATGCCGAGAATGGAGGTGCGTTCTCGAAGACGAACCGCCCCATCGCCGGAGCCACCCATGACAAGGAGCTGCCACGTGGAGTGCACGCGCTTCAACTTCACTCCTTGGCCACACCCAACGGCGTCAAAGTCACGATCATGCTCGAAGAGCTTCTCGCCCTCGGGAAAGATGCCGAGTACGACGCATACGTCATCAACATCATGGATGGCGATCAGTTCGGCAGCGGCTTCGTCGAGCTAAACCCTAACTCGAAGATCCCCGCGCTCCTCGACCAAAGCGCCTCTCCACCGCAGCGGGTTTTCGAGTCTGGTTCTATCCTGCTCTATCTCGCCGAGAAGTTCGGCGCTCTTCTACCCGAAGATGCAGGGGCCCGAACGGAAGCCCTCTCGTGGCTCTTCTGGCAGATGGGAAGCGCGCCATATCTCGGCGGCGGCTTCGGTCACTTCTACTCCTACGCGCCGGTGAAGATCGAGTACGCCATCGACCGCTTTACGATGGAAACGAAACGCCAGCTGGACGTCCTCAACAGGCAGCTCGAAAAGAACGAGTTCATCGGCGGCGCCGAATACAGCATCGCCGACATTGCTATCTGGCCCTGGTACGGCGCACTCGTACTGGGCAAGGTCTACGACGCTGCGGAGTTCCTTGAAGCCGAGAGCTACACGCACGTGATGCGTTGGGCCAAGCAGCTGGCTGAACGGCCCGCCGTCAAGCGCGGCATCATGGTGAATCGCACCTGGGGCCCGGAAGAAGAACAGCTTCGTGAGCGCCACAGCGCCAGCGACTTCGACGACAAGACGCAAGACAAGGTCGACGCGAGCTAAAAGCTCTCAAAATCGCCGAAGATTGGTTGGATAACCAATCTACCAGCAGCAGCTTTCGAGCATGGAAACGATTCTTCCCTGGTCTCTCAAGCTCATCGCCGGCCTGATCTTCGTTGCGCCTTTTCTGGAGTTCTTCCCCATCGCGGTGTTCACCTTTTCGCTTCACCGCGTTCGCATCGACACCTCGCGGGACAGCGAGGTCTATCTCTTCACCGCGGACCCCTGGACGATGCTCATCTTTATGATTGGCGGGGGCGTCACGAGCATCGCGCTCTACCTCAGCTCTGGTTTTTGGGCGGCGAGTGCTGGTGTCTTCGCTTCGCTATTGCTCGCTTCCGGCTGCCGCGTTCAGGTTTGGGTCACGCCGATGGGCTCGCGTATTACCCGCCGCATCTTCGGCATTCTCACCTGGAGCGTGTGGCACAGTCCGAGCGCCCCGACGCTCTACCTCGATGGCTGGGGCGACATGATGGACCCCGAAGCGTTGCACGTCGGCTTTGGTCTCGGTGACCTCGAACTGGGTTGGAGCGACGCCAACTCTGGCGACCACGCCCAAGAGCTCGTGACGGCGTTCAGCAACGCCGTGGCCGCACTCCGTAGCTATTCGTAGCCCGCCCCGAACGAAGAAACGCCCCGTCGACGTATCGTCGGGGCGTTCACTTCATCTCACTTCAACTATCGATCAAGGCGCTGGAGCTACTCGACGACGACCTTGTAGACGGTGCCGCTGAGGCTGATGATATAGAGTTCACCGAAGCCGTCTTCACCAAAGCTGCTGATGCCGCTCGCGAGGAACTCGTCGCGCACGACAGGTTCTGCGTCGTTGTCCCGGTCCATGGTCCACATCTGGTTGGAGCAGATGTCCGCGTAGAAGTAGAGACCCTGGATGTCTGTCAGACAGCTGCCGCGATAGACATAGCCGCCCGTGACGGAGCAAGCGCCGCCACTATGATCGTACTCTGCGATGGGCAGCTCGAGGCCGTCGCGATCACAGCTGTCCCCGCGCGGGTAGCAGCTGTTCCCTTCCATGGTGTTCCAGCCGTAGTTTTCGCCACCGACGGAGTCGGCGGGCTGGAAGTCGATCTCTTCGAGGCGGTTCTGACCGACGTCGCCGATGTACATATCGCCGTTGGACGCGTCGAAGGAGAAGCGCCATGGGTTTCGCAGGCCGTACGCCCAGATCTCTGGCCGAGGGTCGTCCTCGCCATTCGCGCTGTCGGCGTAGGGGTTGTCGCTGGGGATGGCGTACGGAGCGTCACCGTCGATGTCGATGCGAAGCATTGAACCCAAGAGCGTCGTGTTGTCCTGACCGTAGCCGTCTGGGTCGCCGCCGGAGCCGCCGTCGCCCATGCCGATGTAGAGGTATCCGTCGTTGGGACCGAAGGCGATCATGCCGCCGTTGTGGTTTCCGTAGGGCTGGCTGATCTCAAGGATTCGGCGTTCGTCCATCGCGGCGACATCGGCGCCACCGGCGGCGCCGTATTCAGCGATGATGGTGTCGCCGGAGCGTCGCTCCGAGTAGTGCACGAAGAAGCGACCGTTCGTCGCGTAGTCGGGGTGAAACGCGAGCCCGAGCAAGCCCTGCTCGTTGCCGCCGGACTCCACGCGGGAGCGAATGTCGAGGAACGGCGTGTCCTGAACGTCGCCGTCTTTGACGAGCTGAATGACGCCCGCCTGCTCCACGATGAAGAGACGTGGGTCCCGCGCGGGTGCGCCGACGAATACCGGGTTCTGCAGGCTGCGAGCGATGACCTCCGTGGCGAGCGTCGTGCCGGCCGTCGGATCGCAATGGGGGCCGGCGTCCGGACCGCCGTCGTTGCCAGCGTCCATCGGTCCAGCGTCGGGACCACCGTCGGGGCCTGGACCGCCATCGACAGATCCAGCATCGCCGGGGCCGGCGTCGCCGGCGTTTGCGTCGACTCCGCCGTCGAAGGCTCCGGCATCCATGCCAGCGTCTGTGTCTTCAGGATCCGAAGGGCAGCCTGTCATCAAAGAGGCCGCCAAGATGGAGCCGAGAAAGTGGTTAAGACGATTCATAGGCTGAACGCTACCACTCTCCACAGCGCCCGCCAGCCGCGCACGTGGGGCTAGCTGGTCATCATTTTCGAGAACTTCTCGTTGAGTGACGGGTCCGCTGAGAACTTCGCCGACCACGCGGACGCCACGGTGGCATACGACATCATATCGAGTCCGTATGCGCCGAGGGCACCCATCATGTCGCCGGTCTGCATTCGTTTCATGATGCCAACGTAGTCGCTGAGCTTCGCAACGGGCTGACCTGGGAACACCACGGGGTCCGCCTCTCCGGCATCTCCCGCCGCGACCTTACGCTGGGCTTCTTGCTGTTGGGCCATCCGTAGGTGCATGTCCATTTTCCCGTCGCGGATCTGATCCATGGCGGCGATCTCTTTGCCGGACACGCCCATCTTGAGAAGCTGCATATTGCGCTGCATCTCGGCGAACATCTCCTGCAGAGTTCCATTGGCGTTGAGCGCTTCCTGCCACTCCTTGATGTAGAGCCCGTTCAATCCAAAGCGCCGCATCGCCGCTTGTTGCTCCTGAGGTTTGCCGATGGCCTTGTCCCGCTCGTAGCAATACTCCGCGTACTCCTGGAGCGTCAGCCCGCCAAAGCGTCGCTCGGGCTTTCGCGCACGGTTCTTGAGGTGCACTGTGGATTCGTACTCTTTCCGCCACCCATCGAGGGCAGCTTGGAGCTGCGGCGCGTGACCGCCGAGTCCTATCCAGAGGTGACAGAGCGGCGCCTCCCAGCTCGTGAAGCCCTCGGTTGGAATCTGCGTACGCAGCCACTGAAAGACCGATTCGACTTCCCCTCGAAGCGCCGGGTTTGCGCGCGCGCGCCACGCCATCGCCACCAGCGCCGCATCGCTCAGCCAGTCCGAAGGTCCATACGCCATCGAGTAAAGCGCACCGCGACCTGGGGCCCCTTCCGCCCACTCTCCCATGTGCGACAACACCAACGCCGTGGCGACTTGGCAGCGGTAGGTCCAGTACACTCCGTCGAATTCTCCGTGTTCGGGCGGCAGCGGTGGGTCCGTCAGAACGCTCATGAATGCTGGGGTCCAGGCGACGGTCGCCTCGCTCGCGATCTTGTGAGCCGCGGCGTCCCAGGTCTCGACGCGAAACACCTGATCGGCGATGGAGGAGATGGCGGCCTGGGCGCGCGGGTCCGCCGAGGGCAGAACGCTCTTTGCGGACGTGTCGTCGTAAGCCCAGATCGAATGTGGCACCTGGGCCTTGGCGACGCGTGGGTCCGGCGATTGCACGTTCTCCGGAAGAACCCGAAGCGTCGCGCCGCCTCCGCCCAGCGCTCGAATCGCCACGTCAAAACCGAGCGCTACGCTCGGCGACTCCAGGTACGTACTGTGCAGATCAAAGCCTATATTGGCGCCCCGCCCACAGCACCGGAGCACATGACGAAGCTCGTCGCTGATAGCGATGGCGCCGGCGGCGGTGGCCTCGCCGGGCCCTGGAAGCGTGTTGTAGTAAGGCACCGGCGGGTCGACCTCGTTGGCCAAGGCGCGCGCCTGTCGATCCCACCAGCGCCGTTCGCGCATCCGAATGAGCGCCTGCTTGTCTTCCGTATTGCCGTCCGCGTGAAAGCGCATGTAGTGGAGCGCGACGACGGCGCGCTGCAAACCCGGTTCGATATCGAGCACTGTCTTTAGGGCGCTGAGGGCTTCTTCGCTCTTCTTCAGATCGAAGAACGTCCACGCCACATCGTAGAGCGGTCCTCCGCGGCTCGGCTCCAGTTGAATCGCTTGATTCGCAAGCTTGAGCGCCTCGTCGGGGTTCTTCGCGTCACACCAAGCGGCAACCGTCGCCGCTAGCATCCGCCAGTTGCTGGGGAAGCGTTTCGAGCCTTCGAGGGCGACCTGGAGCGCCGCTTGGGGGTCGCCGAGGCGTCGACGAATCATCGCTTCGCTGGAGTAGAGAAAGACCTCGCCGGGGAATGAGCCACGCGCCGTGGCAAAGATCTCGGCTGCCGCGCGGACGTTCGGGATCCGTCGATCACCCGCGTCCGGCTCCGAAGGAACTTCAAGGCTCAAGCGGAGCGCGGGGCCCAAGAGCAGACCGCTCACCTTTTCGAATCCGAGGCTCTGCATGAGCGAGGCGCTGAGCCACTGACGGCCCCACTCGAGATAAGCCAAGTCCGGCGCAACGGAGATACACGCGCCAAGTAGGTCGAGGGCCTGCTCCTGTTTGCCCTGCTGATGAAAGATGCGCGCGCGGACCGCAGCCGTGGCGACGTGAACACTTCCCGTCGCCGCGGGCACAAGCGTCAGTGGCTCTGGCGTCGACGCGCACAATTCATCCACAAGGGCAAGGTACTCGCCGTCGTTGGGGAAGAGCATGAGCGCATCGCACGCGTAGAGCATCGCGCTGATGAGCTCGCCTCGAGCCTTCGCAGCGCCGGTATCGGACTTGAGCTTTTGCGCCAGCGCCCGGCGCTCGTTTTCACCAAATGGAAGATTCTCGAGCTTGAGCTTTGAAGTCATGCCCGCAGAGTCGGCGAAGGCTCAGCGAATCTCAATACGTCCGCCGCGGAAAAGCTCACTCCATTTGTGGTGGGCGTGCTCACTCTTCTGGGAAACGAGCCCCGAGCTTCATCTCTGCTTTCATCTTCCAGTCGCTGGTGCGGGGAAACGCGATCAGCGTCGCGACGAACGCGATACCGCAGAGGCCCACGCTGATAGGAAGCGGTGTTCCAAAAGCAACGAACCCAACGAGACCGAAGAGCGCAGCACCTTCACCGAGAGCGAGGCGTACAACGAAGCGCGTGAAGTGCGCGCCAATGAACTTCTGTCGTGCGTCTTTCGGGTCCGCAAGAACCGTCTCTTTGGCGAAGACTCCGTCGACTTCTTTTGTGGGCGACGAGATCTTCGGAAACGGCATCAAGCGCGGAACGAAGACCGACGCGGCGAGGTCGACCAAACCGATCGCGGGAAAGATGTAGGCCATGACGCTCGCGCTCGGCGCCAGGTTTCCCAGAATTCCGCTGGCCATCAACCCTCCGATGATGAGGCAAGACATCGCGATAGCGACACAGACGATTCGAGGCATCATCAAGGAAGTCGTCCACGTTGACCAATCGGGTCTATTCTGGCTCATCCCGGTAGCGTCTCCCGAGGTGACTGGAACGGCAAGCTTCAGGAGGAACACGAGCCCGTTCGACCGAGCGCTCCCTAGCCTCTACGCTCCGGAGCATGAGCGACGAGCTGCCACCTTGCCCGAAATGTAAGTGCGAATACACCTATCCGGACGGCTCCCTCTGGGTCTGCCCTGAGTGTGCGCATGAGTGGTCTCCGAGCGCCGCCGCCGAGGACGAGGACGAGGAGCAGGTCATTGTCGACTCCGTCGGGAACGTACTTCAGGACGGCGATGACGTCGTCGTCGTCAAGACGCTGAAGGTCAAAGGGGCCAGCGGGCCGCTGAAGATCGGAACGAAGGTAAAGAACATCCGCCTCGTCGACGGAGACCACGACATCGACTGCAAGATTCCTGGCTTTGGCGCGATGAAGCTCAAGAGCTCGATCGTAAAGAAGGCCTGACGCCGGGCGAAGGAGCGCGAAGTTCCGCACAGGGGGACGAATCGCGGCACCGTTTTTTTTTTTGCGGGAGGGGTTCACAGCAGGTCGCGGGTGATTACTTCTTGGGAGACGCAGCGGCGGCCTCTTCGGCAAGCCCTGCGGAAACTGGCTCCCCTCTTCTATTGAAAGGAACACCCATGTTTGCATCGTATCGAACCAGGCCCCGCGGGGTACTGAGAGCGCACTCCTTCGCGAGCGACCTCTCACGCGAAATGGACCGCCTCGTCTCTTCCCTCGCGCAAGACGCAGTCCCAAAAGCGAGTCCGTTTCAGGACGAAGGAGACTTCCTCGCCTTCTCGATTCCTACACCAGGTTTCAGCGACGCCGACCTTGAGATCACTGCGACACCGGACGAACTGCAAATCACCGGACAGCGCAAAGACAAGGAACTCGAAGGCTACTCGGCCCGTCACCGCGAGCGCGGCGCGTTGAACTTCTCACAGAAGCACCCGCTCCCATGTCGCGTCAACGCCGACGAAATTCGCGCGACGCTTCGAGACGGCATCCTCCGAATCGAGCTGCCGAAAACCGGCGAGGAAGCGCGACGAACGATTCAGATCAGCGCAAAAAAGCGCGCCCAAAACTAGAACACAGTCAGGAAAGGAGACACACCCATGCAGGTCGAAACGAATACTCCCACCCAACAACGGAACGAGGTCCGCGCGAGCGCGCCACTCATCGAGCGCCGTGTTGTTCCTCCCATCGATGTCTACGAGAACGAAGATGAGTTCGTGCTCATTGCGGACGTTCCAGGTCTCGGTGAAGACAATCTGGAGCTCGCTTTTGAGAAGGACGTGCTCAGTATTCAAGGTCGCGCGGAGCTCTTTGGCGCGGCGATGCAATACAAGCGCGCCATCGCGATCCCTGAGACCGTGAACTCACAAGCCATCGACGCTTCCCTCGAGCATGGCGTCCTGCGAGTTCGTCTGCCGAAACGCGCAGAGCTCAAGCCGCGACGCATCAAGGTTCGGGCTAGCTAGCCTTCATGATGGGCGAGAATGAGCGCCTCTCGAAGCGCTAGAATGCGAGCCGCACCCCAGTTCGCTTCGGCGGCGCTCAGATGCCCAGCGAGCCACTTGCTCGCTGCCTGAGGGTCCCCGAAAACCTTCATTGGTTTCTCGCCGCGGGCTCCGCGAATTAGCAGGAGCCCGCCCAAAAAGGCGCGCGTCGCGGAGCCCTTCAGGCCGGGCAACTCGATGCAATGCGCGATCCCAACACCATAGTAGTCGCGGGTGATTCGCTCTGCGATGGCGCGGACTTCGGGGGTGAATATGGGCGTGCCCTCAAGGACGAACTGCACATACGCGGTCTTGCCTTTCAGCTGCTCTTCCCGAGCGGCGGAGATGCGGTCGATGACCAGCATTTGCTCCCTCGTCGGAGCGTTCCACCAGCACAGCACTAAGAGCGCGCCATCGGCTCCCACACAGAGGGTGTCATCGCTGTATTCGATCTCCAACAGAGCAGCTAGTCTACACGGAGTGAAGAAGGTGGTGAATAGGGTCCTCATTCAAGAGGTACGAAGCGCTCTCGCCGCCCAAGGCGATGCAGGCGATGCGAAGTCGATGCAGGCATATATGAAGTCGGAGATGCCCAGCTATGGCGTCAAAGCCAAAGCGATGCGCGCCATCCTCAAAAACGCCATCGGCGCCCAGAGACTCGACTGGGACGAAGTCCGCGACACCGCCTTGGCCCTCTGGGACGGCGCCACGCACCGCGAAGAGCGGCACGCCGCCATCGAGCTGACCGGGCTCTCACGTCACAAGAAGCACCTCGTCCGAGCGGAGCTTCCGCTCTTCGAGCACATGATCCGAAGCGGCGCGTGGTGGGACTTCGTCGACGTCATCGCAACACATCGCATCCGCGTGATGCTCGACAACGACGAGCGCGCCATGACTCCAGTGATTCGAAGGTGGGCCAAAGACGAAGACGTGTGGATTCGGCGCGCCGCCATCATCTGCCAGAATCTTCGCAAGGCACGAACAGACCAGAAGCTCCTCGCCGATTGCATCAAGGCCAATCTCAAACGCGACGAGTTCTGGTTGCGCAAAGCCATCGGCTGGGCGCTCAGACACCACGCTCGCACCGACGCCGACTGGGTCGTGTCATTCGTCGACGAACACGTCGACACGCTCAGCGCGCTCTCGAAAAAAGAAGCCCTCAAGCACCTTTAGTCGAGACGTCGCCCAAAGCGCGGTGCTGGTAAAGCACCCCGTCTTCAAAGCCGAGCTTGCGGTAGTAGGCGCGTGTGCCCACGGACGAGATCACGGCCATCGACGAGAACCCCTCAGCCCTCGCTTGAGCGCATGCCTCTTCGATGAGCCCGCGCCCGAGGCCCATGTGCTGTGGCGCGCCTCCCTTTCGTTTCCCGACGGACACGGCGCGCCCGTAGATATGAACTTCGCGAATCACCGCGGAGCCACCGAGCTCGCCAACGAAGGACGGGCTTTTTGGCAACGAGAGCCGCAGGAACCCAGCGATCTTATCTTCGGCGGTAACCCACTCCAAGAAGCGTTCTTCCGACGTGCTCGTCTCGTAGGCACTGGATTTCAGGCTCAGGTCGCTGACGCGGAGCGCGCGGTCCCGCACTTCGCGAGAGCGGATCTCGACGCTCTGACCTGCGTTGGCGGCTTCGACATCTTGCCGAAGGTTTCCGCGCCGACTTCCAATGACAATGTCCGTCGCCGGGATGTCGCGGATCATTCGCGTGATGCGGCAGTAGCGCGGCGTTGCGCGCACGACATGCCCGAGGACATCGAGGAGCTCTGCGGAGGAGTAGGGAGCCCAGCTGCCGTCCTCGTAAGACACCATCAGCTCGGCGCTCTCCACGAGCGAGCAAGGATAGACCTTCAGCTCATCGGGCATGAAGCGGGGGTCTGTGGTGACTTTGAGGAAGTCCGCTTTGTCGAGCTCAGGGTTTGAACCCTTTAGGTTCAACATCCAATGGGCGTGAATCTTGAAGCCTGCTTGGCGCAAGAGCCCCACAGTCTGCGCAGCCGATGCCACGCTATGGCCGCGCTTGTTCAGATCGAGGACCTCGTCGTTGAGGCTCTGAAAACCGATCTGGACTTTCGTCGCGCCGAGGCGCCGGAGGCGAAGCACCTCATCTTCGGTGACGTGGTCCGGCCGCGTCTCCATGACGATGCCGACGGCCCGCTGCTTGGCCTCTTCGTTGAGTCGTTGGGCCTCTTCGAGCTCTTCCCAACTTGCGTCTTCGTGAGACGCCGCGACGGAACCATTCTGCAAGGTCTTCAGACGCCGCGAGACGATCTTGTTGTACGTCTCCGCGCCAGCGACGCCCAGCGTACGTCCTTCGAAGTGCCGCGAGAGCGCGGCGAAGGGTCGCTCGTTCGTCTTCGGCGTCTCGCTTCCGTCGAACTCGTTGAGCGCGTCAAAGCACCGCTTCACAAACCACCGCTGATACGACTCCGGGTAGTACGACCAGGTGCCGCCGAGAACGATGAGCTCGATTTTGCTGAGGGAATGACCCATCGCGTGGAACGCGAAGAGCCGCACCCAGGTTTGAATATAGGGATCGAAGTCGTTGTCTTCGGCGCGCTGCGCCGCCGGCTCATCCGAGAGATAGCTCTTCGGCATCCGTACGTCGTTCGGGCAGAAGATGCACTTACCCGGGCATGGAAACGGCTTCGTCAAAACCGTCAGGGGCGTCACGCCGCTCTGAGTCCGGGTGGGTCGAAAGCGCAGCCGCTCGATGAGCTCCATTTCGGAGATCACGCGGTCTTCCTCGCGTTGAAACGCGCGATAGCCCGCGAGAATGTGCGACTTGCCAAAGAAACCACCGCTGACGCGCGTGTGCGTCTGGAGGAGCTTCTGCATGTCCGGCTCAGCCACGGCACCATGCTCGTCCGTCGGTGCAGTCGCGATGGCGGCGACGAGGTTCACCAGAGTTGGCAACGATTCCTCGATCTCTACTTGAGAGAACGGGGGCCTCGTGCGGCGCGCCGGAGCGCGCTCTTTGGTGCTGACGTAGGGGTCCTTCACCGCGCGAGTGTGAACCAGCCTGCTTGATTCGGCCAGGCCCGGCAGAAGACAAAAGAAAACCCGCCGGACCCAAGGGTCTCGGCGGGCTCTTCGTCAAGCGCGTAGCGCTGACTCACTCAGCTCATGGAGCTGGAGTTGCTGGAACGATGATGAACTCAACGCGACGGTTGCTGGCGTGACACTCTTCGGTGTCGTCCTGGCAAATAGGCTCCACTTCGCCGACTCCGGAGGAGTCGAGCTCGGCGGTGACGCCGCGCTCGCGAAGGGCGGCGACGACGGCTGCGGCGCGCTGCTCGGAGAGCTCCTGGTTGTGGTCGTGTCCGCCGGCGGCGTCCGTGTGACCCACGACGCGAAGGTGGCTGATGTCACCGGAGTGACGGGAGAGAAGAAGCGCGATGTGGTCGATGAGAGGCATCGAGTCGCTGACGAGAACGGCTGCGTCGCTCTCGAAGTTGATGTGACCGTCGATCTCGATGTGGTCGTCGACGATGCGCACGTCAGTAAGAGGCTCCGGTTCCGGTTCTGGCTCCGGCGCGACCTCGGCGACGGGCGCGGGCTCTACTGGCTCCGGCGTCGTCTCCGCAGGAGTCTCGGCGCCGCCACAGGCGAACGCGAACATGATAGCGAGCAAAGCAAAGTTCTTCTTAAACATAGGAATCTCCAATTTCGCGATTGCCCCCGCATCGCGATGACAGTCTGTTTCGGGAACGGACAATCTCCCGCATCCCGCCGGCCGTATATCATGTGATTCGAGGCGCGCAAAAGGTGCCGGATGATTCATCGATTTCTATGTGCGTGTGACAACAACGCGCCCCTGCGGCCTAAGAGGAGATCGCGTCGCCGCCACCATCCCCCGTTTGAGGGCGTAGGAAAGAAACGCCTCTCCCAGGGAATAGATCCGAGCGTTCAGAGCAACAAAAACAACGAAAAACCCAATGAATGCGGGCTTGCGGGCGGCGTCATTCTGTAATGATACGAACGATATTTGCCCTCACGCTGCTCTTCGCGACGTCCGTACAAGTACACGCCCAAGACTTCGTCATCCCCTTGCACATACATGACGCAGGACTTCTGCAACCAGACGGGGCCCTCGCGTCGCGACGGTATCTCGAAGTGAGCGTCGAGAGCGCGAACCGCTGGTTTGAGGACGCCGGCGTGTGCTTCTTCGTTCAAGCGCATCAACCCTTCCCCGCGAGAGAAACCTACGAGGTGATCCGAAGAGAGCTGCCACGAACTCCAGCGGTTCACGCGGCGATCGTCCGTCAGGTCTCGAACAGGGGCCGTCAGGTGAACGGCGTCGCGACCCGGGGCGGAACACGGGCGACCTTGGCGCTGAGTCGCCTTCGCGCCGATCGATTCACAATGGCCCACGAGCTGGGGCATGTACTTGGGCTGACGCACAGCGAGAGTGGCGTGATGCGTAGTTCAGGGCGCGACTGGTGGGACCTCGATGAAGAAATGACCCGCACGGAGATTCGAACTGTTCGTGAGAATGCCCGCGCGTTCGTCGCACGTCACGAAAACTGGCCGAGGCGTGAGTGCCTTCGACACTCCGTCCCAGAACCTTCTGAGATTGGACCCGACGATTCTCTCTTGCTTCGCGGCGCACGCACCTACTCGAACGGCGCGCGCTATGAAGGGTCGCTGCTTTTCGGCCGCAGACATGGCTTAGGCACCCATGAGTATGCCGACGGTTCAACCTACCAAGGCATGTGGGCGCTCGGGGAGCGGCACGGCCAAGGCACGCACGAGCAAGGTCGCAGGCGCTACGTCGGCGACTGGGCTAATGACCGACGACAAGGCCACGGGCTCCAGGTGTATCGCAACGGGACCGAATACGAAGGCGCCTTCGTACGTGGTCAGCGACATGGCTTAGGAGAGCATCGTTTCCGCAGGGGTCGCTATCGTGGCAACTGGCATCGCGGTGAACGCTCCGGCTTCGGTGAGTACATCTTCCCCAACGGCGACCGGCATGTGGGGCAGTGGCGAGGCGGCCGACGCCATGGTTTCGGAACTCATCGTTTCAACCGGACCGGACGGCGTTTGATCGGCGAGTGGCGCAATGGTGATCACACATCGACTTCGAATATGTGTTCGCGCTAACGCTACTCCGCGTCGAGCTCTTCGCTGATACGTCGCGCTCCGTTCCCCATGGCGGACGCCGTAACGCGGAGGGTCTCAGCGCTGGTTTGAAGCGCGAGCTCAGCGACGCGGAGCCCATGGAGAGCCCACATTCGGCCAACGCGAAAGAGATCGCCGATGGCTTCGCTGGCAGCTTCGCCCTCTTCGTCGAAGACGCGCCGCGCACTGCGGGTGGATGATGGTTGATTGTCGTTCATGATCGGCTCCTTCATTGGTTTTCTTCTCTCGCCCGAAAGGGCAGGCACTCAGGTCCGAGCAGCACGCGCGCGCCGCCGTCGTCGCGAATACCCAAATGAGCTTCGCTTCCGCGCGGAAGCTCGCCGCCGCACAAGGTGCAGGACTCGTCGCGCGCCAATCGAATCGCTTGGTAGCCAACGACGGCGGCAAGCGGAGGCCCCTCCGTGGACGCCGCGACAACGGCGCCTCGGGCGTAAGGCTGTTTAGGGCCGAGGAGTTTCGCGACGTCGCGAAGCTCGCTTTCTGCGCGACGGCCGATCACGTCGACGGTTTTGACGGCGTCCTCGAGGATGGTGCGGACCACGTTGGAGACCGGCACACGCAGGTTCTGAGCGAGGGCCTTCAGCTCCTGCTCCAGGACTGCGGGCACTCGCGTGTGCAGAACCTTCTCTTTTCTAGGTTTCGTCGTTTCTTCGTCGTCGGCCATGAACACGTTGTAACACGCGACAACACAAAGTCAACACATTGTATTACAACGTGTTTCGTTTCGAGGGACCAGAGAAGCCCTGCTAGCGTTCCGCCGGTGCGCACTTTCTGTTCTCTGACGATTCTGCTGACGCTGGCCTGCGACTCCGCAAACCACCCCGAAGTGGATGCCAGCATGGATGCCGGCAGCGGGGACGTCTTCGACGCGAAAGTCGATGCCGACCCCGACGTGGTCTTCGACGCAGCAGACTTCTCTGACTTCGCACCGAGCCCAACGTGCGGCGAGCCGGGGTGTCTGCGAAGTGCGACGTTGGTCGGCGACTTCACCGTCGATGACCTCCAGCCTCTTCTGGAGGCGGGCGTCCGCATCGACAATGGCTATTCCGTTTGGACTCTCGCCTACGCGACGGATCGCGCGGAGGCTCTCGCGACCGTGGCCATCCCCTTTCGCGCGCGGGCTCCCCTCGGCGGCTATCACATCGTCGGCAACAACCACGGAACGACCGGCGTGGCCGAGAGTTGTGGGCTGACAGGGACCGTGTACGGCGCAGGCCTCGCTGGCCTCTTCGGGGCCCGCGGAATGATCGGCGTGGCGCCCGACTATCCGGGTCTCGGGACCGCCGGCGCTCACCCATACCTTGTCACTGAGATCGAAGGGCGCGCCGTCCTTGATTCTCTTCGCGCAGCACGGCAGCTGAGTCGATGGCTCGGGCTTCCACTCAGCGACCGCTTCGCGACGACGGGACTCAGCCAGGGAGGTCACGCGACCCTTGCCGCAGCGATGCAGCACGCGGCTTACGCACCCGACCTCGACATTCGTGCCTTCGGTGCCGCCGCGCCGGCGAGCGCGTGGCTCGAACACTGGCAAGCGGGCGCGACCTTCGACGGCGAACACCTCGTCTACCACGCGCTGCTCGTCCAAGCGTGGACGCAGCACTACGACTACGCGGGGCCCTCACCCTGGGCTCCGGGGTTCGATGTCATGGCGCTCTCAAGGGCCTGCATCTTCAACATCCGCGACAACGAGGTCCTCGCACGAGTCGTCCCGCAGGTCCGCTCAGAGCTCTTCTCCGCCGAGTTCCTCGCAGCCTACTCGACGGGAGACTGGGGCCCCTATGCGGAGTTTGGAGACTACTTCGCCAACAACCGCATCGTCGCATTCGACCAGAGCGCGCCGCTGCGAATCTACCAAGGCGACGCCGACGGGACGGTCCTCGAAGGAGACACTGCGCAGATGGTGGCGGCGCTGCGGGACGGCGGCGTCGACGTCGAGTACGAGGTCGTCGAAGGAGGCGAGCATCTGAACGTCGCGTTTGGTTTCGTCGCGACGAACGAACTTCGCACGGAGGCGAGCATTGCCTGGCTCCGCTCCTTGCTGGACGCCTCGCCGTAGGCTGCAATGGACGCTCAAGTGAATGGTGCTTCTCAGCGCACGTCGAAGCTGAGACGATCACATCGGGGAAACCTATGACACGTTTGTACAACTTTACGCTTTGCTTCGCGCTTCTAAACTTGAGCTGCGCTGGCTTCCAATGGCCGGCGGCGGGCGTGCAGCCTCTCCCGCCAAACGTGAGCATCGCCAACGTCCGCGTGGCGGAGATGCCGACGAGCAACGTGCTGGCGGCCTACCTCTGCGAGCGCTACGTCCCCGCGCCGATGAACGCGGTCGTGTGCCGCGCCTTCGGTCCAAGAGTGTCCGCGTCAGACCTCGACTTCGCTTTTGATCTTGAGCTCGACGTCGCGAACCCAAACCGCATCCCCTTGCCCGTCGTCCAGGCGATGGTGGGTTTCACCGCCTACCCTGGACAAGCAGAGCAGAACCTTGGCGCGCTCTGCGTGAGCTTCTGCGAAGTTCCAACGAGCTGCCCCCAGGACGCCGCAAGCGCCTGCCACAGCGATGACCCAGAGATCCGCGATCTGGACAGCTTCGCCGGCGCCGCCGCTAACTTCCTCGTGCGCGCGGCGACGGGCCAAACAAGCGTCGAAGATTTGAGACTTCAGACCGTGGCTCCCGGCGAGAGCGCCCGTCTCGTCATTCGGCTCCGCCTCGCGCCCCTGCAGCTTCTCGAGTTGATTCGGCAAACTGGAGAACAGACCCTGGGCGAACTACGAAACGGCCGAGTCCCTTCCTTCGCGATCCAATACCGCATCGAAGGCAGCGCCTGGGTACGCATCGAGAACTTTGGTCGCCTCGCCGTGAACTTCGGCCCGAGCGAAGGCGAGTGGCGTCTGAGCGACGCGCGCTAAAGACCGTTCGCTCTCAATGATCACTGATGCGTGATGGGGATGCGCGGCGCGACGAAGTCCTTCGCGAGGGACACCATGCCCGCGTCGTCTTCGACGGACAGTTCGGCGATGCACTCATCGAGGCTCTTGGCGACGTCACGCGCTCGTTTGGGCCTCGCCGCTGGTGACTTTGCGAGCAGCGCGAAGATCAACTGAACGAGCTTGTCTGGGGCCTCGCTCACCACCTCTCTGATATCCGGCGGTGCTTCGTCGAGGGCGCGGCGTGGTCCGTCGGCTCCGCCGTAGAGACGCATATGCGTGAGAGCTTCGTAGAGAACGACGCCAAAAGACCACATGTCTGCTTCGACGCTCCCTTCGCCAAAGCGAAGACGCTCCGGGGCCATGTAGGAGACCTTGCCCTTCAAGAGGTCACGTGTCGTCTCGCTCACTCGCCCAAACGCTTTGGCGATGCCGAAGTCCGTCAGCCGAGCGACGCCGTCCCGGCCGACGAGGATATTGTCAGGGGAGATGTCACGATGAAGAATCTCAAGGGGCTGCCCTTCGAGGTCGCGGGCTTCATGGGCGCTGTCGAGGCCCAGCGCCACATCGCGCATCAGCTCCAGGACGACGCATGGTGGGATCACCTCTTCGAGTCGGATCGCTCCACGAATGAGCTGCTTCAAGGAGAGGCCGTCGACGTACTCCATCAGCATAAAGGGGCCATCCTGATCACGGCCCACGTCGAAGACGCGCACGACGTTCGGATGGCGCAGAAGGCCCATCAGGCGCGCTTCGTCGACGAACGCCCGCACCGCCATATCGTCGCTGAGAATCTCCCCACGAAGCCGTTTGACGGCGTAGCTTCGCCGGAACTCGCCCTCCTCGCGAATGGCCAAGAAGACCTCGCCCATGCCGCCACGCCCGATGGGCCGGACCAAGCGAAAGGCAGGAGTCTCCGAAGCCTCGACAGCCTCCCTTAGGGACATGGAATCCGTTCGTTGCTGACAACGATGTCGTCCACGTAGAGCGTTGTGGGCAGGAGCCCGCCGAGCAGACCCAAGTGAGCGTAGAAGACATCGCCCACAAACGCGTCCGCGATGCTCGACTCGTTCGCGTCGAAGAGCGTTCCGTCAATGCCCGCAACGGTGCGCGCTTCCGGATCGAAGCCAAACTCGACGCACGTCCAACGGTCGCTCGGAATCTGGGGCAAGCCACCTGAGCCATCCTGCTGAAGCGGCGGCGACGTCCGCCATTGAATGAATGTGCCACTCTCGTTCCACCGATAGTTCACCACGGTGTCGGAACCGATGACCTGCGTGCCGGCGGTCCAGCGGACGAGCGCTTGGTTGCGATCAGGCTGCGCGGCGAGGGCTTCGAAACTCGAGGCCGGCGCGTAGAACATCGCACGCACCCAGCGGGGCCCCCGCGGAGAAGGAAGCGCCAAGAACGAAGAGTCTACCCCCGACTCTCCGACCTCGAGGTGGAGCACCTTCGAGCCGCAAGGCGGAGGCGCCGTCAGCTCACTCTGGTTCCGAGCGTCCACGACTTCGAAGACGTGCTCGCCGTTTGTTCTCATGCATGGCCCGACGTTCTCGCTTTCGAAGTCTGGGCACATTGGCCAAGACTCCGTCTCCTCGAAGTTCTCCGCGATGAGGCCTCGCTCCTCGCAAATATTGCCCGAGCACTCCACGGGAACCGGTGCGCCCTCCGCGAGATCGCACGCGCCGACACATTCGCCCTCGCCGCAGGTACGCCCCGACGCGCAGCGCACACCACCACACGCCGTCGTGAATGTCCGCTCGATGATTCGCTGCTGACCATCCGCAAAGTTCGCCAGCACGCGCTGCACCAAACGGATCCGTCGTTCTTCAGCGCGCAAGAGTGACGTTCTCCGCTTACGATCTGTGCAACATCTTCTAAGCCGGGCACTACGCCCTCCTCGCCGCTGCCTTCGGGCCTGCCCATCTGCCCCCACTCGTTGCTGCCCTCGCAGACGACGTAGCCCGCCTCGTCGACGGCGCACAGATGCGAGGTTCCCACGCTGATCGATCTGTACGCGGGGCAAGCCCTCAGAACGTCGATGGCCCCGTCAACGGGACCTGCGTCTTCGCCAGGCGGATGAGACAAATAGCACCCCCCGAGGAGAACGAGTCCGGGTTATTCCGATAGCACTCGGCTCCAACCGATTCCCTCGCCCGCTCACACGCGCAACGAACACGGCGTCCCGGCTCATAGCTGCCGGGGCAGCTTCTTCGTTTTCGCGGATTTCTTAGGTTCTTCGCTTACATCGGCAGAAGAATGCGGCGTTGGCTCAGGAGAGGACGCGAATCAGGAGCGAGTCGTTTACACTTTGCGCATGAACTTCCGCGCGACGGTATTCCTCCTCAGCCTGCTGGCCGCCTGCGACTGCAGCTCAACAGCACCAGACACCTGCACGAGCGACGACGAATGCGCCGGCGGACTCTGCGTGGACGGCGCGTGCACACAGCCCGTCGATGCGTCGAATCTCCCCGACGTCGTCATGAGCGATGCGGGCACGGATGCCCCCTTGGACATTGCTCAAGCAGACATCCAGTGCCCCCTAGTGACCTGCGGCGATGTGTGCTGCGCCGAGGGGGAACGCTGTGCATCCTTTGGTTGCGTCATCGACCTCGGCGAGTGCGCGGGCAACGACGACTGCCGCGGCGACAGCTACTGCGACGAAGGCTCTTGCACGCCTTACGGCATGCCGCCTGAGATCACGAACGACCCCGAGTGCGAGCGCGAGCTTGAGGTTGGCGCGTTTGAGCCCGCCGTTCAGTGCGCGTGGACCGACCCCGAGATGCCGTCCACCGGCGGGAGCAGCGTATATAGCGCGCCCTTGGTCGCTGACTTTAACCTGAACAACGACCCGGACGTCCTCGCGC
>JBGCFM010000275.1:0-9690 GCA_045106895.1 Polyangiales bacterium
TTCCGCTACCGAAACGGACTCCGACTCAGCCGCGCACTCGCCCTCGCAGGCGGCACCACTCGCGACGCCGACCACGGCGACATCGTGATCATGCGTGGCCCCGGCGACAACCCGCAGCTCTACGTGGCTCACTTCAACGACGTCCTCGACGGCGATGCCCCAGACCCCGTCTTGGCCCCCGGCGACGTGGTCTACGTTCATTCCTCAGGCCTCGCGAACTTCCGAGACGCCATCGGTGCGATCTCGCCGCTGGTTAGCCTCGCAGCCACGTCGGGCCTGAGCGCCGCGATTATTACCAACACGCCTTGAGTCCTTGGCCGCGCGGCCTCCCACTATTCAGCTGAGAAACCCAGCAATCGAAGGGCGTGACTACGCCGCCAATGGAGAAAAAGCATGAGTGATGTTCGACCCTTTCGCGCCTACGTTATGGGCGACGGTACGCTCTTGGTTCAGTGCGCGGAGATTCTCCTCAGCGCCGGCCACACCATCGTCGGAGCGATCACGGGCAACCCGGAGATCGCTAGCTGGGCCGAAGGGCGCGGGATTCCTTCGCTGAAGCCCGGCAAGGACCTCGCGACTCGCCTGGGCACCGACCCCTTCGACTGGCTCTTCAGCATCGCCAATCTGCGCATCATTCCCGATGACGTGCTGGCTCTGCCTACGGCTGGCGCCGTCAACTTTCACGACGGCCCCCTTCCAGCCTACGCTGGCCTGAACGCTCCCGCGTGGGCGATTCTCAACGGCGAGCCAAGCCATGGCATCAGCTGGCATATGATCGAAGGCGCCGTCGATGAAGGCGACCTGCTTCAGCAGAAGCGCTTCGACGTACGTGACAACGACACCTGCTTCTCCCTCAACACACGTTGCTACGAGGCAGGCATCGAGACCTTCGACGCCATGGTCAAACGACTCGGCGAAGGACACGTCGACCGCACCAAGCAAGATCTATCCAAGCGAAGCTACTTCGCGAAGAACGACAAGCCCGAAGGTGCCGCGAGCCTCGACTTCAACCAGCCAGCCCACCGCATCGACGCTCTGGTCCGCGCCCTCGACCACAACCGCTACCCCAACCCCGTCGCGGTGCCCAAGGTCGTCCTCGAGAACGGCCACGTCCTCATGTTGCCAGAGGCTGAGATCCTCGACGCCGCCGAAGGTGCACCAGGCACGATCCTCAGCATCGACGACGCGGGTCTCGTCGTCGCCACGGCGAGCACTCCGATTCGTTTTCCCCGCGTCCTCAACCTAAGCGGCGCGGAACTCGGAGCCAACGGCGCCCGCGAATACGGGCTCAAGCCAGGTCTCTCGCTGCAGGTCGACGACGAAAGGCGCACAGCGCTGGCCAAGTGCCTGTCGGATCTCGCACCTAGCGAAAGCTTCTGGAGCAAACGCCTGACCACCGCAGTGCCTGCGCTCTTGACCGTGGGTCAGACCAGCGCAGAAGCCGGAACGGCGCAGAAGCCAGAACGTATCGACCTCGCCAGCGCAAGCTCCGCCGGAGACCTCCTCGCCGGCGCAGCTGCATGGTTCTCTCGTGCAACGGGCAAAGCTCGCTTTGACTTCGGGTACGAGAGCAAGACCCTCGACGCACGTCGCGCAGGCGCAGAGACCCTCTTCGCCAGCGCCGTCCCGCTTCGCCTCAACGTCAAGTCAGGCGCGGCCTACGCGAAGCTCGTCGAAAGCGCGAACAAAGAGCTCGCCCGCGTCGAAAAGCACGGCCCCTTCCCGCGCGAGCTTGTTGTGCGACATCAGGCCGACGCGCCGAACTGGGACGTGCGCTTCGCCGTCACGGATGATGCCGCGAACTTCGTCCTCCCTGAAGGCGCGCTGGTTGCCATCGTTGTCGCCGGAACGAACGCCCAGCTCGTCTTCGACGCCGCTCGTTTCGACAGCAACGCCGCCGCGGACCTCGCCCGGCAGCTCGATGTTCTCCGCGCAGCAGGAAACGCCGACGGCTCCACCACCGTCAGCGCTCTACCGCTTCTAAGCGACGAAGAACGAAACCGCATTCTCGTCGAGTGGAACGCCACCGCAGCGGACTTCCCGCGCAGCTCCACCATCGACCAGCTCTTTGAGGCGCAAGCCAAGCGCACGCCGGATGCCACGGCCCTCGTGTATCGCGAAGTGGAGCTCAGCTACGCCGAGCTCGACGCGCGCTCGAACCAGCTCGCCCATCACCTCGTAAGCCTCGGCGTCACGCCGGACCAGCCCGTGGGTCTGTGCACCGACCGTTCCGAAGACCTCGTCATCGGCGCCCTCGGCATCATGAAGGCAGGCGGCGCCTACGTTCCACTCGACGCCACTTATCCCGCAGACCGCATCGCGTTCATGCTCGTGGACAGCGAAGCCAAGATCGTCGTCACCCAGAGCGCGCTCATCGACGCTCTGCCTCCCGGCGACGCGCAGCGCGTAATCGTAGACACCGACGATGCGCTTAAAAGCGCATCGACGGCGCCCATCGCACGCGAAGGACGAAGCAGCGAAAACCTCGCGTACCTCATCTACACCAGTGGTTCGACGGGCACGCCGAAGGGCGTGATGGTCGAACACCGCAACGTGTCGAACTTCTTCGTCGGCATGGACGGACGCATTCCGCACAAGGCCGGTGACACTTGGCTCGCCGTCACGAGCCTCAGCTTCGACATCTCCGTTTTGGAGCTCTTCTGGACTCTGACGCGTGGCTTCAAGGTCGTGCTCTCAAGCGACGCGGATCGCGCTCTCGTGAGCGGCGGCGGAAGTCGCGTCAGCAAGTACAGCCAACGCAAGGTCGACTTCGGTCTCTTCTACTTCTCCTCCGACGAAGGCGAGAACAAGTCGAACAAGTACAAGGTCTTGCTCGACGGCGCGCGCTTCGCCGACGAAAACGGCTTCTGCGCCGTGTGGACTCCCGAGCGTCACTTCCACGCGTTTGGCGGGCTCTACCCGAATCCATCCGTCGCGAGCGCGGCCATCGCCGCCATCACCAAGAACGTGACCATCCGCGCAGGCAGCTGTGTTTCACCGCTTCATCACCCAGTCCGCATCGCCGAGGAGTGGGCCGTCGTGGACAACATCTCGAACGGCCGCGTCGCCATCAGCTTCGCCGCCGGTTGGCAGCCCAACGACTTTATTCTCCGTCCGGATTCCTTCGGCATTCACAAGCAGCGAATGCTCGAAGAGATTCACACTATCCGTGGCCTCTGGCGCGGCGAGAAGGTCAAGTTCGACGGCCCTCGCGGCGAAGTTGAAGTGCAGACGCTCCCTAGGCCCATCCAGAAGGAGCTCCCCTTCTTGATCACCGCTGCCGGCAACCCCGAGACCTTCCGTCTCGCGGGCGAGCTCGGAGGAGGCATTCTGACTCACTTGCTCGGACAGAGCCTCGAGGAGGCGGCCGAGAAGGTGGAGATTTATCGCCAGGCTTGGCGCGACGCCGGGCACGCCGGTGATGGCCTCGTTGTCCTCATGCTTCACACCTTCGTCGGTGACGACGAGGCCGCTGTGAAGGAGAAGGTGCGCGAGCCAATGAAGGACTACCTTCGCTCCTCCATCATGCTCATTCAGCAGCACGCTTGGGCGTTCCCCGCTTTCAAGCGCGTGGCCGATGAGGAAGACTCGTTCCAAGACAACTTCACGAAGCTCTCTACGGAGGACATGGAGTCGCTCCTCGACCACAGCTTCGAGCGTTACTACGAGACGAGCGCGCTCTTCGGCACCGCCGAATCCTGCGCCAACATGGTGGAAAAATGTCGCGCCATTGGTGTCGACGAAATGGCCTGTCTCATCGACTTCGGCATCGACTCCGAGTCCGTGCTCTCCATGCTCCCTGCATTGGCGAAGCTCAAGGACGCCACGAGCGTTCCCGCCAAGGATGACGGCGCCGAAGCCGACTACTCCATCGCAGCTCAGCTCGTGCGTCACCAAGTCACGCACATGCAGTGCACGCCTTCGATGGCGCGCATGCTGGTCCTCAACGACGAAGCACGCATGGCGCTGAGCGGGGTCAAGCATCTGATGATCGGTGGAGAGGCGTTCCCGCCATCTCTGGCCGCGGAGCTCTCCTCCGCTTGTCAGGGCACCATCGAGAACATGTACGGGCCGACGGAGACGACGATTTGGTCTTCCACGGCCAGCGTCGACGGTTCCAGTGGTGAAGTCACCATCGGTAAACCCATCGCGAATACACAGCTGTACGTCCTCGACGACGGCCTGAGTCCGGTGCCCGTCGGCGTCCCCGGCGAGCTTTACATCGGTGGTGACGGAGTCACACGCGGCTACTGGAAGCGCCCGGAACTCAGCGACGAGCGTTTCGTGGCATCTCCGTTCGGCGAAGGCCGCATGTACCGAACCGGCGACGAAGTGAAGTGGCGCCCCGACGGAGAGATCGACTTCCTCGGTCGCATCGACAACCAGGTTAAGCTCCGCGGCTACCGCATTGAGCTCGGCGAAATCGAAGCACGCCTCGGCGAGTTCGAGGCTGTACGTGAAGCGGTGGTTATCGCACGCGAAGACACCCCCGGCGACAAGCGCCTCGTCGCCTACGTATTGAGCAGCGGCGCGTTCGAAGATGCCGATGTGAAGACGCACCTTCTCCGGACGCTGCCAGACTTCATGGTTCCGCCGCACATCGTGCGACTTGACCACTTCCCGCTGACGCCCAACAAGAAGGTGGATCGCAAAGCGCTCCCTCGTCCAGAGGCACGCGCCCGCTCCACCGCCGCACTGAAGGCACCAACCGGCGAACTTGAGATTCAGGTCGCCGACATTTGGAAGAAGCTCCTCGGACTTCAAGAAGTGGGTCTCGACGACAACTTCTTCGACCTTGGTGGGCACTCGCTTTTGGCCGTCCAGGCACATCGCGAGATTCGTGAGGCCACGGGCAAAGAGCTCACTGTGACCGACATGTTCCGCTTCCCAACCATCGCGACGCTCGTCGCCCACCTCGGCGGTGACGGCGGGCCCAGCGCCGCGCTTAGTGCGGGTGCCGATCGCGCGGCGGCGCGTCGTGGCGCTCAAGGCGGAAAAAAGCGAATCCTCCGCCGACGCTAAGTTTCGTCCCCGGCGCATCAATCTCGCCACAAACAATTCGAAACGTGAGTTCTGAGAACGGGGTCCCTATTTGGGGATCCCTTTTCTCGTTGCGGTATTTGTGCCTTCTTTGCCTACAATGTGCTCCATAGCTGCTACAAGTGACGCACCCAGCGGTCGAATCGAGGAATCTGGACAGCTTCTGGAAGGAAGCCGCGGGGCGGGGCGTTCAAATGACCACAAATTGGGTGGGTCGGATCATAGTTGCATGCCATGGTTGTCGCCCTTTCATCGCCCGCAACAGATGTTAGCTTCGGGTGAGTTTCCGAGAAAAACGGAAGGCCTTAGGGAGAGCCTGTTTTGAGCCGCAACAACGACGAGATCGACGACGAGACCGGGAAAAAACGCCATGGGAGTCCGATTGAACTCCGACGGGTGTTCTGGTCACTCTGGCGCAAGAAGCTCATCCTCATTGTCGCCGCGCTTGTCGCGGCGGGCATTGGCTTCGCCACTGGCAAGTTCGCCATAAAGCCAAACTACGAGGCGAGTGCCACGCTTCGTTATGATGGGTTCGCGGGCCAAAATCCGATGGACATTCAGCGCGACCTCCCCTCGTTGACGGCCGTCGCATATAGCGAATCGCTTCTCCGAACACTACGAGTCGCCGCGGGCCTCGACGCGAACATCGACATGATGCGCGCGTTGGCCAACGTGCACTCCGACCCTGGTACCGGACTGGTCACGTTCACCGCATACGGCGGCACGGCGGAAGACGCTGCCAACCTCGCCAACACCTTCGTCGACACGTTCATGGAGCACCACCGCGCTCGCCGCGAACGGGAGCTCGGTACTTCGGTCCAGAGCTTCGACCAGCGAATTGAGGCGGCATCGGAAGAGCTTCAGCTGGCGCGTGATGCGTATGACGCATTCCGCGAGGCCAATGGAATCACAAACCTCTCCGACGAGCAGGAAGGTGTGATGACTCAGGCGGCGGAGATGCGCTCCCAGGCCGACATCAAGATGACGGAACTCCAAGCGCTCGAAGCCCGCGTTACGCAGCTCGAGGGCGAGCTTGAAAGGACACCGCAGACCACGGTCACCACCTCTTCCATGAGCCGGCAGACGTCGCGTTTGGGCGAGCTGCGCCAGAGACTTCGAGAAGCTCGCGGCCAGGGTCTCGGTGAGGCTCACCCACAGGTACAGTCTCTTCGTCGTCAGGTCGAGGCGCTCACCGAGGCAGGCGGGGACGAACCTGCAACCACCGGATCGCGCGCAAACCCCGCGTATGAGTCGATCAGCCGCAACCTCAGCACGGCACGCACCAACCTCGAAGCCATCCGACAGGAGCAAGCTGCCCTCGAAGCGCTCGCCGTGACTGCGCAGGCACGCGCCAATCAGTTCAGCACCATCGAGGGCCAGGCGGCAACGCTCCTCTCGCAAGTGAACGTGAAGACCGCGCTGGTTGAAGACCTCACGCTCCAGCGCTCCGCCGCTCAGGACCAGATGGAAGACATTCCAACGGGCTTTCGCCGCTTGGCGACGGCGCTGCCCCCCGAGAACCCGGTACGCTCCAAAAAGAAGATGATCGTCGCCGTGGCGATCCCCACCATGGTCGTTGCATTCCTGTGCATCTTCTTCGTGTTTCGCGACCTCTGGGGACTGAAGCTTCGCTTCCCCAACGAGGTAGCTTGGTGGGGGAAGGGCCCCGTTCTGGGCATGTCAAAATGGCCCTTCGATCCCGTCGGGCTCACCGATGTGATCGCGGACATGGAGGACATGACAGATGGAGCTGTCGGAAACGTGCTCATCGTTGGCACGTCCGAACGTGACCAAGACGTAGTGCAGCGCGTCGCGTTCGGTTTGAGCGCAGCGTGGGCCCAGGTCCCAACAGACTTTCCCGATGCCCACTCGGACCCGATGCAGAACAGCTCCTTCGTGGCGACCCCGATCGTCCGTACGGGCGTCCAGAGCAACGCGCCCTTGGCACTCCCGAGCGGCAACTCCGAGATCATTCACACGCCAGCGAACGCCGACATGACGGCTCCCCTCGCTGACGACGCGACGATCGCTGGAATGTACCTCCACGACTTGGCGCCAGGCATCACCGCCGACCAGGTTCAGCAGATGCTCAACGAGCAGCTCGTGGCTTCGACCTACAGTGACGAAGGTGGAACGGGGCTTCGACGCGCATCCCGAAGCGCCGACGCGGTCATCGTCGTAGTCATCGCCGACGAGGTCAAAGCGACGGAGCTGGCGAAGATGCCGACGCTCCTTGGTCGTGAACGCGGGGTCGCGTATCTCTTGCTCGGCGTCTCGGACGAGGCGGCGAAGATGCCAGACCGCGTGGGACCCAACGACGACTTCTGGGAACCACTATTGAAGTGAGCGTCGCATGAAGCGTCGAAAAAAAATCTTGGCGGTGAGCTCCGGCGGCGGTCACTTCGTCGAGCTTCTGCGTCTGCGCCCAGCCTTCGCAGGACACTTTGTTGTCTACGTTACCGTCGATGAGGCTTACCGCGAGCAGGTCTCGCCGGCGCCTCTCCACGTGGTTGGCGACGCAACACGCTGGGACCGCTTTGGGCTCCTCAAGACGAGCGCACAGCTTACGCGCATCCTACTGCGGGAGAGACCCGACATCGTCGTGAGCACCGGCGCGCTGCCTGGCTTCTTCGCCTTGATCATTGCGAAGAGCATCGGCGCACGGACCATCTGGGTCGACTCCTTGGCGAACGTCGAAGAGCTCTCCATGAGCGGTCAGAAGATCGGTCGCTTCGCGGACCTCTGGCTTACTCAGTGGCCCGAGCTTGAGCGGCCCGGCGGTCCGCGATACGTGGGCTCGGTGCTCGAATGAAGGTTCTCTCATGAAGGTCTTTGTCACCGTAGGCGCGCAGATGCCCTTCGACCGGCTCATCGACGCGATGGACAAGTGGGCCGCCGGACACCCACAGCACACCGTCGTCGCTCAGATCGGCGCCAAGAGCGAGCTTCAGCCAGCTCACATGGAATGGTCGGCGCTCACCCCCCCCACGACCTTCGAGGCCCACTGCGAGGACTCGGACATCATCGTTGGGCACGCCGGCATCGGCACGCTCTTCGCCGCTCTCGAACGTGGCAGGCCGATCGTGGTGCTCCCGCGACTCGCCACGAAACGAGAGACCCGCAACGAGCACCAGAGCGCCACCGCCCGACGCTTCGCGCAGTACACGAATGTACGCGTCGCGTGGCACGAGGATGAAATCGCAGCGCGGATAGAAGAGCTGCCCGCGATGCTTGAAGCCGCGGGTGAACGCGTCATCGACGGCGCTGCTCAGGGGCCCTTGATTCGGGCCCTCGCGGACTTCATCGACCGCTAGCTGGCCTCAGCGAGAGACGCCGGAGCGAGGATCTCCGGAGACAACTTCCCAAGCCACCTGCTGCATAGCGGCGGCGGCGGCGGCGGAGGGCCCGTCAAAAGGACTTCCGTAGCGGTTCAGCGTCTGCACGGGCACACCGACGGGGCTACGCCGGTAGATCGTCGCGTAGTGCACGCAGGATATGAAGTACCAGCCGAGCGAGGTCAGGTGAATGTTGTCCTCGAAGAGCACGCGTTCGTTGCTGATGCCGGGAACGCCACCTGCGCGAATGCGGTCAACGAGAGCCCCCATCGCTAGGCCGCCCGGAATGATGAGCATGTCGCGCCCTGCGAAGCGCGCGTTGAATCCGTCGACGATCTGGTCGTAGTGCGCACGCATGGCGGGAATCTCACTACGCCAGCGGCTGTTCTCACGGTGCTCCCAAGTCTCGTAGAGATACACCTGCACGTCTGGGTTCTGAGCATGTGCCAACTCAGCGAAGTTGAGCGCGTTCTGAACGCTGTTCGAGTCTCGCACCTGATTGACGATTGGAATCGCCTCGGTGAGCACCAGCACATCGTAGGACTGAGCGGCGAGCGTCGTGCGCGGGTTGTCCCCCTGGGCTCGCTCGGGATGTCCCCATTGCCAAGCGAGATTCGCGCCAACGCCAATGGCGATATCAAAGCTAAACGTCGCGCCGTTCGCCTCCGCAAACTGCTCGACGAGCGCTGGCAGGTCCCACCCAAGAAGGCTGTGACCCAAGAAGAAGATATTTGCCGAGGTTCGGGGATCGCCGTTCGGCGTTGGAGTCGGCGTCGGTGTTGGCGTCGGTGTTGGCGTCGGTGTTGGCGTCGGAGTCGGAGTTGGAGTCGGAGTCGGAGTTTCCGTCTCTGTATCGTCCGGGACCTCTTCGGGAGCCGTGTCCGGCGTCGTGTCTTCCCTCGACGTGTCTTCCCTCGACGCGTCCGCCATCTCGGGTCCTGGTCCGTTTCCGCTCGTGCACGAGCTCGCCGTTGCGATGGCGCAGAGTACGACGGCTGCAAAAGACGCAATGAAGAGCCCGTTAGATACCCGCGAATTGGTCATAAAGAGGACTTAGCGCGAATTCCCGCTCTGTCATCCTTGAGCGCTAGTGCGATTCAACGCGTTGAATCGCGCGCTCCGGCCGCAATGTGGCCGTGCGTAGTTATGAGATGGGCTCTAGTGTGCGATTCAGAAAGGTAGAAGGGAGATGACGTAGGACTGCAGTCCGAGGGCTAGGCGCGATGACGAAGGAATGTCCCCGACATTTCGAGGAAGAGCAACGCAGCCATCGGGCTGCAGGACAAGTCAGGTCCCCTCTACCTTTCTGAATCGC
>JBGCFM010000276.1:0-20871 GCA_045106895.1 Polyangiales bacterium
GTCGTCATGGATGCCTTCACGGCGGAGAAAAGCTCCCCGCTCTTCCTCCGGCACAGCTGCCGCTTGAAGCACGAGCCGAAGCTTTTCCTCCGCGCTCCGACCCTCCGTTGTCTCCGTCTTCTTACTTCGTCTACCCACGCTACCCTGCTCTCTGAACTGCTGAACCCAACCGTAGACGGTCGACTTCGTGGCACCGATCTCGTCGGCGAGCTCAAGGTAGGTGACATCGGTCTGGATGTATCGACGGGCGACCGATTCTTTCAGTTCCTGGGAGTGCCGTTTCGATTTCCTTGCTTTCATGTCAGTGCTTCCATCGCCCAAGTTTCGAAAGACCCGATTTTTTAGGCGACAACTATCCTGACGCAGGGGGCCGGTTCAGTGTCCGCTTCGGGTTCCGCTTGAGCGCGCTCGGAGCAAGCGACTTCGCGACCGTGCGCTTAGGGCCGGCGCATTTGGTTCCGGAACGCCTGCACTTCCGCAGACTGCATCACGGTAGAGCAGGTGGCTTGGTTCGCCATCGCGTAGGACATCGTCATGCACCGCTGCGCTTGCACCGATAGACCATTGCAGCCGCTCAGAAAGGAGCTCCTCGATGGAATGTTCGCGCTCGGCGCTTGACCGCTCTGCTGCGAGAGAGCGGCGACCATCGCCATTGCGCCGTTGTATGCCTGCTCGCAGTAGGTGCCGCCGCCGGTGTTTTGTGCGGCGGCGATCACCGCGGCGAGACGCTCAAGATCTGCATCTACCAGGGACTCGTTCGCGTTTGCTTCTACGTCTGCTTCCACCGCGACATCTTGCTCTATGCGCTGACCTTCCACCGGGGCGACGGGACCCGGCGGTAGCGTGACGGCTACGACGGCGGGCTGACCTTCCGTGTGTTCCCTCGACTCGTCACCGCTCGTCGCCGCACTCTCGCCCTCGTGGGCCGAGTCGTTGGAACAGCCGAGCACGCACAGAGCAATCAACGTGATTCGCAAACGTCCCATCGAGACAAAGCGTAGCATGCCCCGTGTTGGACAGGACGTCCGAGAAGTCAGGGGCTCTCAAGAGCGCCGACGCCGGCGGCGCCGCCCCGCAGGCAGCCTTGGAAGTCGTCTGGCGGCGCCGGCTTGAATCGGCGTGCGCCTGATTCACTGAACAGTGATCGAATCGATTCGGACGAGGCTGCTAGCGTCCTTTCAATGCACAACTTTGTTCGAGCCGCGCTCTTGTTGAGCCTTGTTGCCTGTGATTGCGAGTCCTCGGCTCCCGCCGACGCGGCCGCAGACGTCATAGACGTGGGTCCAAGGTTGGACCAGGGACCGGGGTCCGACGCCGCTTCCGGGGGCGAAACGGAGTGTGCCGACGGCCTAGACAACGATGGCGACGGACGCGTCGACTGTGGTGACTTCGATTGTCGCGGAACCGAGGCTTGCCCGTTCTCCGACGAAGGCTGCGTCGTTCGCGGCGAACTGGACGGAACCTTGCCGTGTGAGGAGCGCGCCGCCCCGGGTAGCTTCTCGCCCTCTCTCCAGTGGTCGTGGGACGGTCCAAGGGATGACCCCCAGAGCGTCGGCGTTATCCCCCTGGTCGCGAATTTCACGGACGATGACGGGAACGGGACCATCGACCTTTGTGACACCCCGGATGTCGTCATCGTCGTCTACCACCAGACTTTCGGTGCGCGCCGGGCAGGCGAAGCTGGAGAAATTGTGGTTCTCGATGGCGCGACGGGCACCGAGCACTTTCGCTTCGGTGGCGTCGATGCATCGGTGACGCCGGCCATCGGTGACATCGACAACGATGGCCGCGTAGAGATTGTCAGCGTCAACGAAGAAGGGCGCTTCGTGGCCTTCGAGCACGACGGCACACTTAAGTGGACGGGGCCCGGGCCGTGGGAGCAGTTCAACAGTGAGGCGCCTCTGCGTGGCTCCCTTGCCATCGCCGACGTGGACAACGATGGGGACGCAGAGGTCCTGGGCGGCAATATGCTCGTGGACCACGAAGGCAACGAACTGTGGACGGCGCCGGAAGTGGCGAGTCGCTTTCCAGTGCCGACGATGGCGGACCTCGACGGAGATGGGGACTTAGAGATCGTCCTTGGGAACGCCGCCTATCAACACGACGGGACCGAGTACTTCGTCGCCGATGGTGTTCCGCCGGGACTGCCGTCCATTGCGAATCTGGATGACGACCCGGAGCCCGAAATTCTCCTCGCGACGCGCGAGGGTGTCTACATGCTCGAGCACGACGGTGCCGTAGCCTACGGACCGGTCACCCCGACGGGGTCACCGGCGGAACGTCTCAACTGGATTCGCCCCATCGCGGTTCACGACTTCGACGGTGACGGCGAAGCGGAGTTTGCGATGAGCAGTGCCGGCCAATACTCGGCCTTTGAAGGCGACGCGACGGTGACCTGGAGTGCTCCCGTCGAAGATGTAACAGGCATCGCCGGCGGCACAGCCTTCGACTTTCTTGGGGACGGCACCGCCGAGGCCATGTACGCGGACGAGGTCGCGAGCTACATCTTCGGCGCGTCGGGCGAAGTGCTCCTGCAAACGGCGCGAACCAGTGACACGTTCATCGAGTACCCCGTCGTCGCCGACGTGGACAACGACGGCTCTGCGGAGATTATCGTCGTGTCCGACCTCGTCGGCTCGTCACGAAATACGCCGGCTGTCCAAGTCATTGGCGATGCCGAGAATCGATGGATTCAGGCCCGCCGCATCTGGAACCAGCACACCTACCATGTGACGAATGTGCGCGAGGACGGCACCATTCCCGCCGCGGAGCAACCCAACTGGCGGACGCTCAATACATTTCGAACCAACGCGCAAATCTCTGGAGGACTCGTGTGCGAACCGCCTCTCATATAAGGCCACGACGTTAAGAAACCCGGGGCCAGGCCGCCCTCGCGACAGGAGCCCGCTCAAACAAAACAGGAGCGGGAGGTCGGCTCAACGGCTCAAGCGTCTTCGTAGACCAAGGACCAACAAGAGGGCGAGCCACATCGGCGAAGGCGTCTCGCGGGAAGCCACCGAACATCCACACCCCTCGTCGGCGTCGCCGAGAGGAGGCACACCGCCGTCGACACCGGGCCCAACGTCGAAGCCAGGGCCAACGTCGGAACCCGACCCCGCGTCGAAGCCAGGTCCACCGTCGAAGCCAGGACCCGCGTCGATGCCGGGACCGCCGCCATCCAGCGCGGGCCCTGCATCACCCCCAGGCATGTCGGTGGAACAGGCCGGCGCCATCACGCTCGGCGTCGCAACGGGCGTGTGAGGCGGACGGTGATTCATATCGAAACGAGGCGGATATTCGCCGCCGTCTTCGCAGCTCAGGACGTAGCGCAGTGCGAGGGAGAGGGGCTCGGCGGCGGCGGGGACATGCCGCATGCCGGGCACGTCGAAAACTCGCGCCTGAAGCCCTCGCTCCCAATATTGGTGCACCGTCTTGAGGATTCCTTCGTAGTTTGAGAAGTCACCGGCGGGCATCGCGATGATGTCCTCTTCGCCGGAAATGAACGCGAATCGCCGGCCGCGCGCCTGGAGCCCGGCGTGCACTTCCGGGCTGTCGTGGCGGTCGAGCTCCGCGCCAAAGTTCACCCCCGGGCGCGTGCTGATGGGCACTCCCTGCCACGGAACCGTGCGCGCGTGACTGATGACCCCAACGAAAAGCTCTTGCCACGCGACGACGATATCGACGGCGCTTACCCCACCGGCGGAGTACCCGCCGATGACAACACGGGTGTCGTCGATGTTGTAGAGCGCGGACATCGAGGCCACGCAGTCGACGACGCGAAAGAAGCGGTTGAAGAGGTTTTGATTGCCGCCTGCGTCATGGGGGGAGCAGTACGCGAGGTCGAGGTCGGCGAGCTCTGTGCGCCACGTGCCTGGGTTATGAGGCATATCGTTGAAGCTCAGGTGGACGTAGAGCCCCAACGGCCGATCGTCCGCGACGGCCTCGTCCGGAACGTAGATGCGGGCGGTCTGCTCGCTGACTTCGTAGCCAAGCTCCGTGCGAGCGCGATCAAAGTCGCCGCCGGCTTCGAAGGGCCACTCTTCGGCGTAGACGAAGTTCTCCTCGTCGTACGCGGATGCCGGGGTCGTATGGAGAGCGAGGAAGAAGAGGAGAAGAATCGATGCAGGTCGCTTCATAGACGGACATGCTACAATGAAGTCTAGGCGATGATTCGAACGCTGTTCGAACCCGCCGACGGGCCTATGAGCGACTCCACTCGAAGTGACATTCTCCAGGCGGCTCGAGCCATCCTTGAATGTGAACCCGCTGGGCGGTTTAGCAGCCGCGCCGTGTCGCGCGCCGTCGGTATTCACGATTTACACGTCGCCCCTCAACGTGGGGCAAGCGCTCAGCGCCGGAAGACGAAAAAAGCCAGCGAGCACTTCATCTCGTCCTTGAGTTTCACAGCTCATATCCCGTCGGAAAGGGCCAAGGGGCGCTCCCGTGGCACAGCGTTCCTGTTCGGTCGCTACGCTTTCTGTTCCGCTGCGCGTCGGGCTTCCGCCTCTGCTTCCGCTGCGAGTCGGGCTTCCGCCTCTGCCTCCACCCGCTGCGCTTCCGTCTCTGCCTGCTCCTGCGCCTCTGCTTCCGCGGCGGGAGCAGGCTCGTTCACGACGAGGTTCGGCCTCGTCGCTGGGACCGCACGCGGCGCCTACAAGGAGCGCGCCGCTGACGAGGAAGCGGAGCGTGCCGTGTTCGTCAGCCACGATGATGCTCTTCGTTGGTGAAGGAAGGATGCTGCCGATGTCGGAGCATGACGCAGTCTTAGGTGACAGCGCGCTGCTCGAAAAGGCAAGTCGCGTCGCCTCTTCGAGGAGGGGTCTTGGAGGAAAGCTGTATGCCGATATTCGATGTTTGCTCGTTTACAGCGTTGTCAACTCGTTGCCATTCACCCGGAAGCCCTGTGCGCACAAAGTGCTCCTCCTCCCGCAAAGGCTACAACGACCTGTTCGGCCTGGTGGGGACCAGTGAACTAGGTCAGCGACATGCCATCGGGACCAGGGGCACAGTGAGTGCGCATCGGACATCCCGACAGGTCATGATCGATGCGAAGAAAAACCCAAAGTGGCCTGCACCTTGTCATCGAAGGCCGCCAGCACCGGAAGGGTGGCTGCGCAAAGACCCTGCGACGCTTGCATGGCTTTCTTTGGAGAAGACGTGGCTTCCTCTGACGGAAGCCCTCTTTCCCGCGCGTATCCCGGCGCGGCTCAATCCAAGGAGAAGCAGTCGAGGTCGGCGGCGACGAGGACGGGGCCGCCGTAGTGCTCGCGAATGGCCGCGAGGTTCTCGCCCAAGTCCGCGAGGCTTCGCTCCATGAGGTGGGAGATGACGACGGCCCCGACCCCGGCTTGCTCGGCGACGCGGCCCAGGCGGCTTGGTGGCGCGTGGAGCTGGGCGGCGACCCCTGGCGCGCGCTGGGGGATGGCCATGTGGGCGACCCAGACGTCGGCGCCGCGCAGCATGTCCACATAGGCGTCGTCGTCGGCTCGCTGATCGCCCATGAAGGCGACGCGCCTGTCCCCGATGCGAACGTCGAAAGCCAAAGCGGGGACGGGTCCGTGGGCGACGGCGATGGCGCGGACCTCCGTATCGCCGGACTCGAGGAGGGACTCCGTCGTCGCCCCTTCAACGCGGTGAGTCGACAGCGTGAATGGCTGTCCTGGAGTGAGGAATCCGCCGAGGTAGGGGTAGGCGCCGCTGGGTCCGATCTGCGCGGCGACGAAATCGTCGATGGGCGGAAATCGGCTTGAGCCCCGAGGCCCGAAGAGCACCAAGGGACGTTGACGGCGCCCGAAGCTCGCCATCTTCAAGAGCGCGACGAGGTCCGCCGAATGGTCGACGTGGAGGTGCGAAATGAACATCGCGTCGAGGTCATCAAAGGACGCGCCGGATTCGTTGAAGCGGTGCGTGACGCCGGGGCCGGCGTCGACCAAGAAGCGAGCTTTGCCTTGGTGCCAGACTAAGTAGCCCGAGCTGACACGGCCCCCAAAGGAACGAGGTCCGCCGGAGCCGAGCACCTGCAGCGCCGTTCCTTCACAGACGGCGGGTTCGACGGCCGTTGGCGTGCGCTCCACGGGGCGATGCTCGGAGCTCGACACGCAGGCGAGAGAAATGAGCGCGAAGAAGGTCGCGGCGAACAATCTCCTGCCGGCGGCTTGCACCTATTGAGCTCCAAGGACGGCGCGAATGTAGGCCGCGATCTTCTGCCGCTGGTCGCCACTGAGGGACTCGCTGTAGGTCGGCATCACGCCGACGCCGTTGCTCATGGCCTCGAGGACCTGGGCTTCGCTCGGCGCCAGCACGTTCAGGTTGGGGCCGACGGTTCCGCTCGTCGCGGCTTCCGAGAGCGTATGACATGTGCCGCAGGGCGGGGTCGCTCCTTCGACGAAGAGCTCGCGCCCTTGCGTCTGCGCTTCGCTCAGTTCGATGCTTCCGGGAGGGGCGCCAACGAGCGTATCCCCTTCCTCCTCATCTTCTTCGAGGATGACGGGGCCTTCCACGACGTCGAACTGAACGCCGAGATCACGCCAGCCGTTGTGGCCGTAGCCGCGGTGATTCTCGACGCGCTCTTCGGGCTGCACGTTGCCCTCCAGGTCCGTCGCGCGACTCAACAAGGAGTGAGGGCCTTCGTCCAGCGTCGTCTCAAAGGCAAAGACGCGCCACGCGTAAGGTCCGAGGTCCGGGCCGATGAGTTCGACTTCACGCCAGCTCTCGCCCTCATTGTCCGAGACCTCGACCTTTCCAACGCCGCGCCCCGCGGAGAAGGCGACTCCGTGCACTTGAACGAGCCCCTTCGCGACGGGGTGCATGCCGGATGGCTGGTTGATCCACGACTTGACGCTCATCTCCCACATGGACGGCTGCTCCGGAGAGCCCGACTCGCCGACGGGGCGAAAACGATAGCCGCTGCTCATGATATGCGCGCCCGACTGCTCCGGCGTGAACGAAAGGGAGCGGACGTATTTGATCTGATTGCAGCCGAAGTAGCCGGGCACGATGAGTCTCAGAGGCCCGCCATGAGTGAGGGGAATGGGCGCGCCGTTCAGGTCCCATGCGAGGAGACAGTCTTCGAGGGCCTTTTCCGTGGGGATGGAGCGTTCGACGACGACTGAGTCTCGGTCGACTCCTTCGGGCAGAACTTCGCCGCCGGCGCTTGTGCAGTAGTGCATGTCCTCCAGGGCGCCGCCGAGTTTGGCGATGACGGTGCGCAGAGGGACACCCGTCCAGATGGCGCAGGCCGCCGCGCCAACGCCCCACTGCGAACCGGACGTTTCGTGGTCGAAGAACTGACGTCCGTTGCCGGAACACTGGACCACAGTCGCCAAGGTCTCGGTGCCCCAGGTCTTGAGCTCGCGTAGCGTGATGGAGCGGGGCGCCACCACCCCGGAGATGTCCAAGATCCAGTCGTCGGGGCGGCGGACGATCTCCGGCGAAGGCATGGGCAAGTTGTTGCGGACAAAGAAGTGGCTCGCGGGGGTCACGGGGCTCGCGCCGAAGCGGTCTCTCCGCGTCTCCAAGGTCATGGGCTCAAGGCCGTGAACGACGAAGTTCCTTCGCTGCAGACCGTCCGGGAGCCCGGAGGCGAGCGCCGGCGGCTGCGGAGGGACGGCAGGCTCCGGAGGCGTCGGCGTCTGCTCGGTGGCTTCTTCCGCCCCGCATCCCGCCGAAAAGAGCACGGCGGCTCCTCCGCTTGCCACGCTTCCGCGCAGGAAAGCTCGACGCGTCGCGCGCTGCTCGTCGCTCTTGGTCTTACTCATCGTCACTCTCTTCCATGCATCGTTCGAAGATATCCGCCGCTGGCTTTCCGCGAAGTGCGTAGCTCGGGTCTCGCGGTCCGCCCTGCCCAAACCAGTTCCACACGTAGTATCCACCATCGCGCGCGGGGACGTGGGCCTCGCAAAACGAACGCAGCAAGCGTGCTTGTTCGGCCAAGTCGGTAGGGGCGTCGCGCGTCTCATCCCAGGGGTACTCCGCCGCGTCTGCGTGGGCGGGGTAGCCGACTTCACTGAGGAGGAGCGGACGTTCCATCGCTCGCGCGAAGCCTCGCAGGCGCGCGAGGTGCGTGGTCCACTGAGCAGCCGCGTCGTTCGTTGAGTCCATACGGAAGTAGGCGCTGACGGCGACTTCGTCGAGGGCGTCCCAGAACGCGAGAGTCTCATAGCGGTCCCAGTTGGCGGAGTAGGTCACGACTCCGGAGAAACGATCTCGAACGCGCTGGATGAGGGAGCGCCATTCGCCGTCAAAGCGTTCCAGTCCGTTGAGTTCGCTCCCGACAATGAGCCGGACGGCGCCGGCTTCTTCCGCGAGACTCGCCGCCTGAAGAATCACAGTCGCGTAGCGCTCAAACCAGACATCGGGCTCTCCGTTCAAGTTGATACTCCCACGCCACTCGCCATCGGCGCGATTTTCGATGCCTACGATCGGCATCAGTCCGACGCGCAGGCCCAGGCGACGCGCTTGACGAAGCGTTCGACGAATCGTCCCAATGCTTGGGCTCGCGCCGGTTTGGAGGCGCATCCTCGAAGCGTGAATGTCATCCTGCATCAGGCGATACGTGATGAGCACATCCGACGCTCCGCGTGAGCGCATCTCTTCAAGCATCACCCCGTAGTCGTACGCCGGGTTTGTGGCGAAGAGCCCGAGGCTCGCACCGCGCGCCGTCGCGTGCGGCACAGACTCGCCGCCACCGCTGAAGGCGAAGACTGTGCACGTGAAGGCAAATGCGGCGACGCGAAGCATCATTCGTATTCCGCGGGAAGCTCGGTCCGCCGGCTGTATTCAGCCCACGAGCCATCGTAGTTCGCCACGTCTGCGCTCAGCCCTAGCTGGTGATACGCGAAGAGCACGCCGGCGCTGCGCGTGCCCGATTGGCAGTAGGTGACGACGGGTCCTACGGCGCCGGCTTCGGCGAAGAGCGCGCGCAAATCGGATGGCGCGTGGAGTCGGTGATCGCTCTCGACGTCGCGCACGATGAGACGCCACGGCAAGAGCGTCGCTCCAGGGATGTGCCCGCCTCGCGCGGCGGAGGAGCGGACCACGGCGCCGCTGAACTCGTCCGCCTCGCGCGTGTCCAAGAGCGTCGCGTCCCTTGATTCGCGGAACGCTTCCACGTCCGCCCAACGGGAGAGCAGCCACTCGGCGGCCTCCGGCGCATCGCCTGGCAGTTCGAGTGAGGTGGGCGTTCGCGGGCGCTCTCCTTCGGCGAGGCCATGCCCGCGCGCGACCCACTGCTGGACGCCGCCATCCAGAACGCGGATCTCGTAGCGCGCGACGGTCCGGAGCGTCCACCACAAGCGATACGCTTCCGGACCACCGTCCGTGTAGGCGACGACGGTGGAAGCGTTTGTCACGCCGCAGGCCTCAAGCATCTCTTTGAGTTCGGGCAACGAACGGTTCACACCGGAGACGGGCTCTGTCTGCGCGTAGTCGCTCCGGTACAGCTGACAAGCGCTCGGAAGGTGACCTTCGCGTACGCGCTCTTCAGGGCGAACATCTAGGAGGACGAGGTCTGGGCTCCCGAGGGCCGCCGCTAGCTCGGACACGCTGACCATGGCTTCGGGGTGCTCGAAGCCCTGGGCTTCCGCCTCCGAGCCGAAGCGCAAGAGGGCGTCGCTCGCTTCGGCGGCGCTGTCGCTGTAGGCGTCGAGGACTGCGCCGGAGTCGCTCGGGCGGGACGAAGCCTGGGTCTCGCCGAGCATTGGCGTTGGAGATGTCGTGCGTTCCGGCGGGAGGTGAAGCCACCAGGCGCCCGCGAGCAACGCGACGGCAATGGCAGAGGAGAGGGCCCGCGCGCGTCCCTTCGAACCGATGTTCCCAAGGGGCCAGACTTCCGCGGCGAAGAAGCTCTTGGGGTAGTCTTCGACGCCGGGGAAGCCCAAGCGCGCGGGTGGCGTGTCGGGCATATAGGCCGTCCCGAAGACCCAATCCCAGACGCTAAAGATGATGCCGAAATTCTTTGTGGTCTTTCGGTCGCCTTCGTAGTCGTGATGCCAGATGTGCATCTTCGGGCTGTTGAGAACGTAACGAAGGGGACCCCAGCTTAGGTTCAAGTTCGCGTGGTTGAGGTGCCCGATGAGTGTCCCAAAGATCGCGTGGAAGAGGATGGCCTCCGTTGCAAAACCGAACCACGCGAGGGGCGCGTAGAGCACGAGTCGATAAACCACGACCTCGGTCCACTGAAAACGAAACGACACGATCCAGTCCATCTCTCCGTCCTCGACAGAGTGATGGCATTTGTGCAGGGGCCACAGAAATGAGACTCGGTGGAGGGCGTTGTGAACGCACCACTGCAGGAAGTCGATGGCCACCAAGGCCACGGGGATCTGCACGAAGAGAGGCCAACCCGCCGCCGATGAGCGATAGAAGAGATCGGTCCCGCCGACGCCACCGAGCCAACCATCGAAGACGGGGAGGAGCCACGAGGTCGCGACGCCGTAGAAGATGACGCCGAGAAAGTGACCGTTGAACACGAGGTGGAGAAAGTCCCACCCGAGCGCCGGCCGAAGCTGTCGTTGGCCCTTGCGATGAGGCACGAAGAATTCGAGAGCGGCGACGAAGGCGGAGATCACCGCGAGTGATATGGGGTAGAGATAGGCACTCATAGTGGTTCATCGACTCGTTGACAGTTCTTCGCGCTGGACCTCGCGGATCAGCGAGCCGCCGTCTCCAGGTGCTGTGCCACGGTCTGCTCCAGGCTGGTCAGACCACCGGCTCGACCGAGCTCAAGCGCTTCCGCGGGGCTCGCACCCTGGACATAAAAAGCGCGCAGGGCCAGGAGCGCGCCAACGCGATTTCCACTCGCGCAGTGGAGCAACGTCGGGCCGCCCTCGCTCAAAGCGCTGTCGAGGAGGCGCGCGTTCGCTTCTGTGACGCCTGCCGCCCCCTGAACGGGGATCGCTACGTAGCTCATGCCGAGGGCCTCGACGCGGGGCGCCTCGTCGAAGCCGTCTTCGCCTGCTGCTCGCAGGTTGATCACCGTGCGTATCTCGCCTGCGGCTTCCTCGAACTGCGCTTGGGACGGTTGCCCGCCTGTCACCAAGCTCGGCGCGGGGTGCAACTCGTTGATGATGCCAAGTGTCACGGTGTCGTTCTCCATCGATTCGTTCCTGGTTGCGGTACCGCACGCCGAGATGACGCCGACAAGTATTGCAGAGAGCCAGTACCTGGCTGTTCGGGGGCCCCGTTGGTTGCCGCACTCGAGCGCTCGAACCTTCAACGCGTACATGCCGCTGCGCGCTGTTTCAGGGTGTTTCATCTGGTGTTTCAAACCATCGCTTAAGGAAGCGCTGTGGGCGCTCATCAAGCGTGGAAATTACGACTTTGCCACCCAGAGGTTGCAGTATCCGTCGGGGTGAATGCCGCCCTTGATGACCGTGCATGTTCCGCACGACGAGGCCGTGAGATTTTGGCCGAAATTGCAGTTCAGGCAGTTCTTGGTGGCCCCATGCGGGGAGGCGCTTACGTACTGATTTGAAGAGCGCGCAGCTGTTTCGGCGGGTGTGAGACCGGTGACGTCGTCGCAGGTCAGTGCTTCCTCTCCGCCACAGCCCACAACGGCGAGTCCGATGACTGCGGTCCCGAGTCCTGCGCGTTGAATGAAGCGTCGGCGAGTGAGGTTTTTATCGTGTTTCATGCTGACGTTCACTGCACGTTGCATACCAAGAGAACGAGGGGCTTCGGATAGATGGCACAGAGGATGCAACTCGCGGGGCGAAGGAAATTAGTATGCTGTTTCGCCAACTCTTCGACTCCGAGTCTTCCACCTACACCTACCTTCTCGCCGACCCCAAAACGCGCGAAGCTGTTTTGATCGATCCTGTGCGTGAGCAACACGAGCGTGACTGGGCGATTCTCAGTGAACTCAAGCTCAAGCTTGTGCACACCTTGGAGACGCACGTGCACGCTGATCACGTGACGGGCTCTGGGCTCATGCGCGAGCGGGCCGGCAGCACATCTGTGATGTCTGTTCACGCCGGCGCAGGGTGCGCGGATCGTCTCGTCTCGACCGGAGAGACCGTCGAATTCGGCGCTTGCTCGCTCGAGGTACGACTGACACCGGGGCACACGAACGGGTGTGTGAGCTTCGTCGACCATTCCGGCGGCCGGGTCTTCACCGGCGACGCTCTGCTCATTCGTGGATGCGGTCGAACAGACTTTCAACAAGGGGACGCACGCACGCTCTACGACTCGGTTCACGAGCAGCTCTTCTCACTTCCGGGCGCGACGGCGCTCTATCCAGGGCACGACTACAAAGGGCGAACGAGTTCGACCATTGGCGAAGAGAAAGAGCACAACCCGCGCCTTGGTCATCGCAAGACCGCCATCGAGTTCATCGACATCATGGCGGCCTTGCAACTTGCACCACCGAGAAAACTCGACATCGCGGTGCCGGCGAATCTCGGATGCGGAGTTGCGCCGGTAGAGGCGTAGCGGTTGTTGTCGCCGCGCATTGTGAAACGTCGTGACGAGTTCTTTGAAACACGTTTGCAACGTCATGAGCGGAGCAAGCGCGTGTGGAAAGTTCGAGCCGCCTGGCACGAACGATGCAGTCAGGCCTCGCATGGAAGAGTGCTCAAGCGGCGTGTCGATCATTGGCTTGTTAGGTCTCTCGCTCGTGTTTGGAACGCTGGCCGCATGCGGAGCATCGCCGCGTGCAAACACGGAAGTCGTGAACGAGTGTCAGCCGATAAGCGACGAGGAGCGCGCCGCCATCGTGTTCACTCCCTCCCCCGGCAACACGCCCGAAGTCGACGCTACGTGGACCCACGCGCATCGTTGCAATGTGCGCGTCGTCGATGTGCGCGAGGCGCATGAACGAGCCGACGGCCAGATTGAAGGGGTCACGTCGGCGCCGCTCGCTGACCTGCCCACTTTGGCAGAGAACTGGGATCCCCGTGAGGCTGTGGTTCTTGTGTGTCGCTCTGGACGACGCTCCGCTCGCGCCGTCGAAGTGCTCGAGTCGATGGGTTTTACACGCACGGCGTCGATGACCGGTGGCATGTTGCGGTGGCGCGAACTTGAGCTCCCGGTTGTGGCGCCGGACACCCCCAGCTCGCCCGTGGCCCCCGCGCGTTTTAGTCCCCCGGACGCGGCGCGTTCGAGTCTCAGTGCCCTCCTTGAGAACAGCCATATCCCGTTGACGCGTGTCGCGTCGCTGCTTCTGCAAAACAGCGAGGCGTGTGTGGATGGTCGAGAGACACACGGGATCGTCGGGACGCCGGGCGGTGACGCGGGAGAACTTCTCTTGGCACTCGCGAGCATTGAAGAGCTCGCGTCGAGAGAGCTCAGCGCGGACGAGGTGCGAGATGTCTTTCAGGCGCACGTCGCGAACTTTGGTCGCTTCTACCTGCACACGGATTCGCACGCGATGTCGGCCCTTCGACGCGTCCTCGAGCGGCTCCCGGAGATGACGGCGCTTCGCTCAAGCTCTTCGCCAGACCTCGAAGCTTACCTACGCACTCCTCCACGCGACGACGAGGAGATACTCCTGGAACACCTCGCGTCGCCGAGCGTGGTGGGGTGCGGACACCTTCGACTCGTCCTTCAACACCCTGTTGAGTACGGCGTACGACGGGAGCTCGCGCGCTCGTTGATCCAGGTCGTCTTTCGCGAGCTCTGGCGCCACCCAGAGCATGTCAGCTTCGTCGTGCTCCAGGGCGAGCACCGCGAGGAGGCGGTGTTGAACGTACGTTTGGGGCACGAAGTGCGGGCGAGCTCGAACGTCCCCGCCGTTCCTCCGCAGCTCGGCGGCCGTTCGTTTTTCGTCAACCACCCGGAGGTGTCTCAGTACATCCGCAAGGAGCACGTCGCATTGCTTCGGAGTGAGCTGCCTTGGCTGGGCGAACTTGGCTCCGAAGAGATCCTTGAGAACGCGATGTCAGGCCTTGCACAGCGGCAGCTCACCTCGACGCTGCGTTACTTGGCCAGAACACTTCCGGTTTACGATGTTTACTTTGAGTCCGGTGCGGTGCGCGTCGCCTTGGCCGTCGCAGCCGTGAGAGATGAGGATTAGTGATGGATTCGAATACTGTTTTTGCGTTGCTCATGGGCCTCGCCATCGTCTTCTTGTTGTTCAGGCGACGAGGCAATATTAGCGGTGACGAGGCACGGCAGCTCGTCAAGTCCGGCGCGCTCCTCGTCGACGTGCGTAGCCCTGCGGAGTTCGCCGGCGGGCACATCGAAGGCGCGATCAATGTGCCGCTTCAGACTCTTGGCGCGAACATGAAGAAGCTCGGCGACAAAGAACGCCCCGTCGTCGTCTATTGTGCGAGCGGCGTGCGCAGCAGCAGCGCCGCGGGCATGATCAAGCGCGCGGGCTACGCCGATGTGCGGAACCTCGGCGCGAAGAGTCGTTGGTAGAACTCTCGGGGAGGGTGGGCGTTCTTAGGGGGGCGACTCGTCCCATCACCGTCACAGCGCCCATATCCCATGGGGGCGCTGAGGACGTTTGTGATGGCGGCTGAACGCCTCCCCAAGTGTGCGAGTATGTACGCGCTAGGCGCCGCGCGAGAGCACACGCTCTGCCGAGGGCTCCGGCTTTTTGAGGTGACCGCCTCCTCGGTCGATGACAGGCGCATCAAACCAATCGGGTTTTGTCGCGCTCATGAAAAGGAAAAGCACGGCGAAGACGAGGGTCGGAATGAGGAGCCACACGGAGTAGAGAGTGGCGTCTTGGCCAAGGACATCCTCAAGTCCGGGGGTGCTGAACACGGCGATAGGATCGCCGACGCTCAGCGTTCGCCAGTCTGGACCGGTGATGAGATCGTGGCCTTGGCCCGCGCTTGTCTCGTAGTCGACGTGCCATTCGAGGTGGACGCGCTGGTCGCTGTCGCGGGTTGCCTCTTCTTTGAGACCCGTCACCACGCCTTCGACGGGCGCGCCAGTGAGCGTGCGGACGAAGAATGGGAGTAGACACAGGCCGCTCACCACGATGCAGGGAAGCCATCCGAGAACGAGGAGCTTCGTCAAGGAGCGGGCCCTTCGCTTGTGCTTGTCGCCAAGCCTCTCGGCGGAAAGGTCCAGGGGCTCGGCGCCGTCGGGCGTGAGCGTCCAGACCAGCTCGATGCCGTCGCGGTAGCCCTGTCCCGCCGGCCTGCCGACTCGCTTTTGCTCGAGGCGGCCTGTCGCGACGACGGTCTCGCCTACGTTGAGCTCGGCGATGCGATAGCGGGTGAGCGTTTCGTCGTGCACCTGCCGATCGAGCTTGGTGACGAGCCGGATGTTCTTGGCGACCGGGACGAAGACGCGCTCTCCCGTCGCGTGCCGAATCCAGAAGGGGTGCGCGAAGGTCCGTCTTCGGGTCTCGCGCCATTCATGGGAGATGGATCCTTTTCGGTTCCTCTCGCTCCCCCTCTGCTCGATCTCGATTCGCGCGGCGAAGGGGGCGTCGTCGAGCTCCACGACACCAGCGACGAGTACCGTTCCCGCGACGAGTTCGGCTTCTGCGTCGACGGCGCCGTCAGCGGCGCGAGCTCGCCGACGATGTCCCGCGATGCTTCGAAGGGCGCGAACGAAGAGCCAGGCGAAGCCGATGCAGAGCAGAGAGGCGCTCGCCAACGAGAGGGAGTGAGGGAAATGGCCGGCCGGAGTGACGTCGAACACGGCCATAGCCTACGGGCTTTTCCTCGCGGTGTTGAACGAACTTTGGCACGGTGGCGCCATGAACGAGCGCTACGAGTACCGCGAAGGCAAGTCCGCGAAGTTTTGGGCCGTGAGCGTGGACGGGACCGCCGTCACGACGAACTGGGGCCGCATCGGGACCGACGGGCAGTCCAAAGAAAAGGATTACGCAGACGACGCGGCGGCGCTCAAGGACGCGAAGAAGGTCGCGGCGAGCAAGGTGAAGAAGGGCTACGTGCTCTGCGGCGCGGCGCCCAAGAAGAAGGCTGCTGCGAAGAAAGCTGCGCCCAAGAAGGCCGCTACGAAGAAAACTGCGGCGACGAAAGCGGCTCCCAAGAAAGCCACGACGAGGAAGTCTACTCCGAAGAAGGCCGCGGCGAGAGGCGCGCCGGAGGTAGACCTCAGCGAGCTGGAAGAGGTTCCAGCAGGATGGGGCTACGGCCAGCCAGGCGTACCCCCGCTGCCGGCGTTCGACCTGGAGGAGCTTCGCCAGGAGGCGCTGTCCCAGCTGAAGATGAAAGAGCTGAAGAAGCTGAAGCCTGGTAAGTCGTTGGCGAAGAAGAACTACGCCGACTGGCGTTATACCGGCACGCTTCAGGGCGACCAAGCGACGAGCGATGAGCTGCTAGCGTTCGTCACCGGCAAGAGCGACGAACTCAGCGAAGACGGCCAAGTCGGCCTGCTGCACTACGGCCAGAGTTGGTATGCGCCGCCCATCGCCGTGATGCGCTATCACATGGCGCGCTTTGGGACGATGGCGTCGTTCAGGAGCCTCTGCCGCTTCGCCAAGTACCACTACGACTACAAGAGCCACAGCTTGATGCACCGGGGCGACTACGAGGTGAAGCTCGGTGAGTGCACGGGTCGCTTTAGCCAAGAACTATTCGAACTCCGACATGCCGTCGCGCTCTTCAAGGCCAAGGAGTACAAGGCCGCTCGGGACTTTGCCGCCGCCGAGTGGGACAAGATTCATCCTCTCCTTCGGCCCGGCGTCGCCTTCGTGTTGAACGACGCGGACCTCGCCGAGGCGGCGCTCGAGACCTCGCCGGAGATCTACTACTGGAACCACCATTTCTGCCCAGGGGTCGCCACGGCGGAGCCGGAGGTGGCCATCAAGTACGTCGCGCGGGTGCCGGGGAACTTTTTGGCATTTGCGCCCGCCGTGATCCGCCAGTGGGGACACCGGTGCATCCCGCTCTTGACCAAGGTCGCCACGGGCGTTCGCCGTAAGGGGTACACCTACGGTGACAAGGCCGTCTGTCGGGCCCTGGCCGCCACGCCTGACGCGTTGATGATGAGCGCGTCGGTGGAGTTTCTGCGTTTCAAAGACGAGCAGAAGTTCATCGCGTCGCAGTTCGAGAAGCGGCCGGACATCGGCGGTGAAGCGGTCATCCTGGCGCTGCAGAGCACCAACCCCGCCGTCCGCGCGAGCGCCCGCAGCGTGGCGTCGCTCACAAACGCCAAGGACGCGCTCTTGCCGACTGGAAAGGCCGCGTCGAAGAAGGCGCTCCCGGCGTTTCTCGTGACTCCGCCATGGAGCGCAGGGAAGGGCGCGCTCAAGTTCAAGCCGCAGAATGTCGAGATGCTCCCGCACAAAGCGAAGTTTGTTCCGCCCGCGGGTCCCAAGAATCGGAACCTCTGGCCCAAGGGTCAGAAGAAGGTCCTCGAGCGCCTGGAGCGCGGCTACTACCATGTGGGCGCCTTCTCTTTGACGCAGCTCACTGCGGCGCAGTTCGATGAGCACGTCATGGCCAACCCGGACCGCGTCGCCGGCTGGGACGTGGGCCCGCTCATCGAGAAGTTCGGCGAAGAACGAGTGCTCGCGTTCACCATGAAGCGCTCCGCGACCGACGCGCTGTCTGTGTTCGAGAAGTCGGGGCTGGCCATCGCCGCGCCCAAGGTCGCCGAAGCCTATGGACTCAAGACCTTGCGCGATCGCGCTCGCGCGTGGCTCGGCAAGTACCCCAAGGCCGCCGTCATCGGGCTGACGCCGCAGCTCTTTGTGAAGTCCAAGAAGCGCGTGGCCCTCGCCGTCAGTGCGCTTTGTGCCGTGGGCGCCGCGGGACACACGAAGATCATTCAGGCCGTCGCCAAGCAATACGGCGGCGACGCGGAGAAGGCGCTCAACGCCCTGGCGGAGCTGGAAGAGCTCGACATCGTCCCGGCGAAGATCCCAAGGCTCTCCTCGCACTTCTCTCTGACGAGCCTCGACCCGCCGCGTCTCAAAAAGGGCAACGCGTATTTCGGCGAAGAGGCGCTCCAGAACTTCTGCACGATGCTCGCGTTCTCGACCTACGAAGAAGAGTACCCCGGCATCGCCATCGCCGCGGAGATGTGCACTCCCGAGTCTCTTGAGGCCTTCGCCCACTCCGCCTTTGAGACCTGGCTCGCCCAAGGCGCCGACGGGAAGTCTAGCTGGGCGATGCTGAGCCTCGGGTGGTTCGCCGGCGATGACGCCGTTCGCCGGCTGACGCCGCTGATTCGCAAGTGGCCCGGCGAAGGCGGGGCGAAACGCGCGCAGCTGGGCCTTGATGTTCTCGCGAAGATCGGTACAGACGCGGCGCTCTCCAACGTCTACAGCATCTCCCAGAAGCTCAAGTACAAGAGCGTGGAGGCGCGGGCCACGGAGGTGGTGCAAGAGATCGCCGATGGCCTCGGGCTCACGCCGGAAGAGCTCGGCGACCGCGTGGTTCCTGACTTTGGACTCGATGAAAACGGCACGACGTGGATCGATTTCGGGCCGCGGAAGTTCCAGGTGCGGATGGACGAGACGCTGACGCCGGTGGTATTTGATGAAACGGGCAAGCGCCTGAAGACCTTGCCGAAGCCGGGCAAGTCGGACGACGCGGACGTGGCGAAGGAAGAGAAGAAACGTTTCGGGGCGCTGAAAAAGGACCTGCGTTCGGTGTCGAAACAACAGGTGCAGCGCCTGGAGCTTGCCATGTGCGGCGGGCGAAGCTGGGAGGCGGATTCGTTCCAGCAGTACTTCGTCGATCACCCGCTCATCGTGAGCTTGGTGCGGCGCCTCGTGTTCGCTTGCGTGCCCCCAAAGAAGAAGAAGGCGACGTTCTTCACCGTGGACGAGTCTCGACAGCCAATCGACGCCAAGGGCGACGCCGTGACGCTTTCGGGTCAGGTAACGCTCGTACACGCCATCGACTGGCCGGAGAAGAAGCGCGCGGAGTGGGGCGAGTACTTCGCCGACTTCGAGCTCCTGCAGCCCTTTGAGCAGTTGGCGCGCCAGACCTACGACGTCGCAGACTACAAGGTGAAGAAGAATAAGATCGTGGACCTCGGAATGAAGATGCCAGCGCCGAGGTGGGTCTTCGGCATCGAGAAGCGCGGGTGGTCGCGCTACGACATCATCGACGGCGGCGGCTTCTATGCGCATGAGCGCATGAGCCCAGACGGGGTCACGGCGATCATCAACTTCGAGGGCGCCGTGGCCGTGAGCTACATCGAAGAGAAGGAGCCGGTGGATGTTCGCGACATCGTCTTCAGCAAAGATGGGAAGGAGCTGGCTCCAAAGAACGTGGAGGCGCGCTTTGTGTCGGAGGTGTTGCGCGATGTGGAAGCGCTGCGGCCAGATTGATATGCCTACACGAACGTTCGCCGGATTGGCAGCATCAACGTGGAGCGCTTAGAAGCGCTCCACACGTATGCCGCGTTTGAGCAGATCAAGGGCGGTCAGGTAGACTGGGCGTGAAGGTCACCAAACCCCCGCCGACCCGTGGCTCCGGCAAGTTGCCGACCGAACGCCAGGCGCTCGCGTCGTCACTCCGCCAGACATCGCTTGTGGGCACATCACTCTCATCGCCCGCGGCGTACACGATGAACCCCTGGTGACGAATCAGGCGTCCATTGTCGCGCGGGGCGGGCATCGGCCCGAGGACCGTCCAGGTCAACCCGTCCGGGCTCTCCAAAATACCGTCGCAAGGCTCGGACCCACCGGCGAGAAGAAGGCGGTCCCTGTCCACGATGACGCTCCCGCCATAGCAAGGGCTTGGCAGAACGTCCGGCCACTCTGTCCACGCTGCGCCGTCGTTCGTCACCCAGACGTCGTCGTGCTCTTCGGGCTGCCCGCACCCGGACACATGATGCCACTGCAATCGCGGGTGATCACCACCGTGACGTTCGTTCGTTGGTCCTCCGCCAAGAAGACGGAGGCGGTCCGTGAGATCAGTTCCACCGTCACGAAGGAGCACGACTTCGATCGTTTGTTCGCCCGCATCGGTCGACGCGATCTCTGCGATGCGCGCACCGCGAAAGTAGTCGATCAACGTGGAGTAGTTGTGGTCGTAGCACGTGCGAAGGTCACCCTCGCCCACGTTGACCTGTACGCCGCTGAAGTCACGCCGATGAAGTCCGTTCGCACGTTCGCGATGGACAACAACGTTGACGAAAGGGGGCAATCCCCGACACGGAGCCCGTTGGCAGGACGGAGGTCACGACCTCGGACCGGCCAGGTGGCCCGGCGGCTGGCTACACGGGACAAGGAAGCGCGCCGCTCCAGGCTCGTCAGCGATGGCGTCAAACTGCGAATTTCTCCTCAATTTGTAGGGCAATTGGCCAAATGACGGCATCCCGTCATTTTCGTAGCCCTTCGCGCCCGTGATGATGAACAGACCCATGAAACCTTCACTTCGTCTCTCCACGGCTCTTGTCCTCCTCGCCGGGTGTTCTCTCATCAACGACGCCGATGAGTTCCGTGCGCTAGATGGCAGCGCAGACGGCGGGGTCGACGGCAACGTCGATGCCGGACCTCCCCCTTGCACGATGGATGAAGAGTGTGACGGCTTCATGAACGCGGCGCCGCTTTGCGACACGGAGAGCGGAGACTGTGTTCTCGGAATGTGCGCCACCAACTTTGGGGACTGCGATGAAGACGCGGCGACGGGCTGCGAGACGGCTGTCACCACGCCCGCGAACTGCGGTTCCTGCGGAGCGTCCTGCGGGAGCGATTCGCCCCTATGCGAAATGGGAGAGTGCGTCGCGACGTGCAGCGATGGATTGTTCGAGTGTGACGGCGCCTGCGTGGACGTAGACGTGAGTAGCGCCCACTGCGGCATGTGCGGCAACGCCTGCGAGGTCCCGGGCGGCGCGCTGATGGCGACCTGCGAGGCTGGCGTGTGTGGCTTTGAGTGCAACGCCGGACGAGAGAACTGTGATGGCGAAGCCACCAACGGATGTGAAGTGGACACCAGCAGTAGCGCTGCGAACTGCGGCATGTGCGGAGTCATGTGCGCGGCGGAC
>JBGCFM010000277.1:0-30418 GCA_045106895.1 Polyangiales bacterium
GTGCGTCCAAACCTAAGCCACCTGTCTCATCCGGCTCTTCACCGAATGTCGCTCCCACCAGCAACAGACCGAGCGCAAAGGGCACCAGTCCAGCCAGCAACAAACGCCACGCGGGCGTTGGGCGCGTTTCTCTCAGGAGGGCTTCACTCTTCTTCGCCATCACGATCTCCATACTCCGGCCGCACTGCCAAGGGTAGCTGAGCGACAAGAACGCGCGGACTTGCCGCGGCATTTCGCCGCGGCACTCATTTTTGACCAAGCGGAGGACTCTCGTCGAGACTGAAATAGCAGAGCGAAAGAGTCGGCACGGGAACTGCAATGCCTCTGGACATGCGACAGAGTTCACCCCGAGCCAAAACCTCCCTCGACCGGTACCGCGACTCCCTTGGACAGCGGAAGCCCCTCAAGCCCGAAGCAGAGCGACAACTCGCCCGAGACTGGCGTGCTGGGAACGAGCGCGCCGGACGCGAGCTCGTGCAAGCGAGCTTGCCCTTCGTCATCCGCATCGCCCGCGAATACCTCCGCTGGGGAATCCCCCTCGAAGACCTCATCCAGCAGGGCAACCTCGGCCTGCTCAAGGCAGCGGAGCGCTTCGACCCGGACCAGGGCTGCCGGCTCGTGACCTACGCGGCGTACTGGATCCGCGCAGAGATTCGCGACTACGTCGTGCGTCACTACCGAATCGTTCGACTCGGATCCACCCGAACTGAGCGACGCGCGATGCGCGCGTATCGGCGGCAGAGCATCGCGGACCACAAAGAGCTCGCGGAAGTCAGCGGCATGCCTGAGAAGCGCGCCGCCATGCTCTGGCCCCTGCTGATGCAGTCGGACTCGTCCCTCGACGCTCAATACGGCACTCACACTCCTGGCATCGCTCGCCTCAAAGACGACGCTGAGACCGCCGAAGAGCAGCTCGACCATCACAACCGGATCTCCGCCGTCCGCGAGGCGATGAAGGTCGCCATGAAGGTCCTCAGCGATCGCGAACGACGCATCATTGAACTCCGCATTCTCGGCGACGACCCACCCACCCTCGAAGCTATCGGACGCGAGATGGGCGTCAGCAAAGAACGCGTGCGACAGCTCGAGGTACGAGCTCGCGCGAAGCTCCGCGAGCAGCTCGCCGAGTTCCGGCCCGCCGCCTAAGAGCGAGCCCTTAGCGGCGCGGCTGGCTGTCGGCTTCGTCCAGGCGCCGCATCCCCTCAAGAAGAAGTGACTCGAGGCGGTCCGTGATGAGATGGGAAGTCGGCGCGAAGGAGCTGTCGAACTCGAAGTCACCAGTGGTGAGCAGGAGCAGCTTGTAGAACGCCTCCTGGGCGCGCTCGCCACTGAAGCGAGCGTCCCACACCTGACCTTCGGACAGATGGATTTCGCCGCGACGCCCAGCGCTCGTGATAACGAGCCGGCCCGTCTTTCGGCTGTTCCCGACGATCTGAAGAACATCCGGAAGGGACATCTCTTTCAGCGAGCCGGTGATGCCGCGGGAGACACCTGTGAATAGCTTCTTGATCTTTGCGACGACGACTTCGGGTGATGCTGGTTTGACGAGGTAGTCGACGGCACCGAGTTTGAAGCCTTGCTCGACGCTCGTTCGGTCGCCCTTTGACGTGAGGTAGAGGATAGGCAGTGTTCGTCCCTGGTCGCGGATCTTCTGCGCCAGACCAAAGCCGTCGTTCTCACCGAGGACGACCTCGCTGACCATGGCGTCGACCCGACCTTCTTCGATGACGGCGAAAGCACGCCTCGCGTCACGGGCGATCTCCACCAAAAACCCAGCGGCGGCGAGGCGTATATCGAGGATGGTGGTCTCGTCCGGGTCCGGGTCCACCAGAAGGATGGTCTTGCTGCCCGTGTCCGCCGAGCTTCGCCCCTGAACCACCTGGCGAACGAGCTCCACCATTTCGGGGTCAAAGACTGTCCCGGACAGACCCTGAAGCGCCTCGCAGCCTTCCCCCGCCGTGAGCCGGCGGCGGTAGGGATTCTTGCCGTGGCTGGTTAGGTCGGCGAAGGTCTCTGCGATGGCGACGATGCGGGAACCGAGGGGTATCTCTTTGCCAGAGAGCGAGTCCGGGAACCCCTTACCATCATAGCGCTCATACAGATGAGCCAGGGCCTGGGTGGTCGTCTTCGGCAGGTTGGTGCTCGTGAAGAGACGTGCCGGAGCAAGATATGTCTTCTTCGCTTGGGCACGATGCCCGTCGTAACGTGCCGCGTTGAAAGGCGTGAGGTGATAGCTTGAGGTCTTGCCTACGTCGTGAAGATAGCCCGCGAGAATGATCGCGTTGGCACGAGAGCCCTGAATTCCAAGGCGGCCGCAAACACCACGGCATAGACGCGCGACCTCTGCGCCATGATCACGGAGGCCTTCACGTTCGCGGTCGAGGAGCGAGACGAAGACATGGACCATGTCCAGGAACGCTTGCTCATCCACCGGCGCCGCGGGCGGCTGCGAAGGTGGCCGCGGCGGCTTCGCTTCAGCGCGTGGCGGCGGAGATTGGGGCTCGTCATCGCCGTAAGGCCTGTCATCCGGGCTCGGCATCGGGATATCGACGGTGCCTAGGTCGAGGGCATCGGAGGACGGCGAAGACGCCGGCGATGGGGAGGGCGAAGGCGAAGCACCCGCGAGCGCAGGCATGGCGGAACGATCCAGGTCGCTGCCAAAGTCACCGCCAAAGTCGCCGCCGAAGTCGTTCCCGTAGGAGCCACTATAACCTCCACTGAACGCCTCTTGCTGAGGCGCCGCGGCGACGAGATCTTTGAACGCGTTTGCTTTGCCGTCGTAGTGCTTCGAGATGGCGGCTTCGATGGCTGCGAAGCGAGCGACAAAAACCTCAACGGTCCGAACCGTCGTCATCTGAAAATGCTCAGCGAAGTCGTGCGCGTCTGGATCCGAAGCAACCAAGAGCAAGGTCTGTGTCTTCGGACGATAGATGATCGGAAAACACTCAAAGCGAGTGCACATGCGACGCGGGACCATTCGAACGAGATCGCTCCGGACGCCCGCGCGAGACAATTTCTCCGTCGAGACGAAGCGTGTCTTGTGAAGAGTTGCGAGTCGCTTGAGCAGCGTGGACTCATCGAGGACCCCCAGCCGCAACAGCGATTCGACCGCGTGCTCTTTCTGCCGACGCGCCTCGATGACAGCGGCGCGGAAGGTGTCGGCATCAACGATTCCCTCAGCACGCAAGCGCTCGAGGAGCCGCATCCCAAGTTCCTTCTTCTCGTCGCCCATCAGGGGAGTTTAGCTCATCGCATGGTGGACACGAAAGTGTGTGGTGAAGACTCCGGGAAGAAGTTCTAGGACGCTTCGCTCCTGGCGGCGCCCTCCGGCTCTGGTAGGCTCCCGCCGTGCGCCAAAGCTTCCTAACCATGCTTCTTGGAATTACGCTCGTTTCGGCGTGTGGCGGGACGAGCTACGCCGGCGGCGTGTACCGTGATGGCGCCGTGCATTTCGCCGTGGAGGCGCCCTCGGGCCCCTGGCGAAGCACGGAGGTCGAAGGAGCTCATGATCTGGCCTGGACCCACTCCGAGAGCGCGGCGGTCATCCACGTGGGCGGAAGCTGTGATCCGCGCCTTGACCTCCCCCTCCCAGCGCTGACGAACCACCTGTTGATCGGGTTCACCGAACGGGAGGTCCTCTCGGAAGAACGGCGACCGTTTCAGGGCCGTGAAGCGCTTGATTCGCACGTCGTCGCGAAGCTCGATGGTGTGGTTCGCGAGTTGCGCTTGCTCGTGCTCAAGAAGGATGACTGCGTCTACGACTTCGCCCTCGTGTCTTCGCGAAGCGCCTTCGCCGACGCCAACGTGACCTTCACCGGCGTCATTGATTCCTTCGAGGCACGATGAGCCTCCAAGATCGTGCGACAAATGCTGTCCGGGAAGTGGGCTCCGTCGCACTCCTGGGCACGCGCACGATTCGCACGCTCTTCACGACGAAGTTTGAAACGCGTGCGTTCATTCGCCTCGTCGACTCCCTCGGTGTTCGCAGCATGGGTATTGCCAGCGCCACGGCCATCTTCGTGGGCATGGTCATGACGCTTCAGTTCGGCGTGTTCATGGAGCAGTACGGCGCCAAAGAAGCCCTCGGACGTGTCATCGGTATCAGCGAAGCACGCGAGCTTGCCCCCGCGTTGACATCCTTGGTCGTCGGCAGCCGTATCGCCGCGGGTATGGCCGCAGAGATCGGCTCGATGACCGTCACCGAACAGGTGGATGCAATCCGCGCCCTCGGCGCCGACCCGATTCGAAAACTCGTGGTGCCGCGCGTCGTCGCCAGCGTCGTCGTGATGCCTCTCATCGCGTGTTTCGCCCTTCTTTTGGGCCTCGCAGCCAGTATTTTCATCAGCAAGGTGACCTTTGGATTGTCTCCGGCACAGTTCATCGGCGCTAGCCTCGACGCCGTGAGGCTCTCGGACTTCACGAGTGGGCTGAGCAAGACCCCGGTGTTCGGTTTTTTGATCAGCATCCTCGGCTGCTACTACGGCCTGAACACCCGGGGCGGCACGGAGGGCGTCGGACGTTCGACGACGCGCGCGGTGGTTGTCGTTTCGATCACCGTGCTGGTCGCCGACGCGTTGCTCACGCAACTCTTCTTGGCCCTATGACTCGCACGTCGAAGTACACGCCGGGCCAACGCGTGTTCCGTGCTTCCCTTGTCGCAACACTGATGCTCTTCCTTCTCGTCGCAGTCGGCATCGACGCGAAAGCCCGTCACGCCAGCGAAGACGCCAAACGGCCCGAGACGCTAGCCGTCGTGCAGCAGCTTGGGTTCGTCGACCTGGCTCTCAGTTCGTCAGCACGCTGGCTGCGGACTCCCTCTCAGAGCGAACGCAGCGCCCCGCTGACAGACGCTCCCCTCTCATTCGACACCGACCCTGCGGGCGCGGTCCTCGGGCCCGTTGAATGAAGTCGCTCCGCCGACAGCTCGCGCTCATCGATTTCGCCTTGGGCGCCTTACGTCGCCGCATGTCTCGCTCTGCTGCCCTCGCCGCCGCGATCGCGCTCGTCACATTTCTGTACGGAAGCGGGTTCCTCCTGACGGATGCACTCCGGGCTGAAGTCCAAGGCGCCGCCCTCGCGACTCCGGACCTGACTCTGCAGCGCCTCGTAGCCGGCCGCCCTGGCCTCATCGACGCCCGCTCCGCCGAGACGCTTCGCGGGGACCCGGGCGTTCGCTCCATCCAAGCGCGGGTCTGGGGCTTTCTCTACGTGCCCGCCCTGGAAGCGAACGTGGTCGTCATCGGTGATGACGAGCTCCGCCAGAGTGAACTCAGCACGGACGCCCCAGCGCATGCCATTGTGGGGAGCGGCCTAGCAGAACGACTGGCCCTCCACGTCGGTGACCGACTCGCCATCCCCGGAGCGAGTGGTCCCCTACGTTTTGAGATCCTCGAAGTTCGCTCCACCGGCAGCGCGATCCACGACGCCGATGCGATGATCGTGGACGTCCTTACAGCCCGCGCGCTCCTTGGTGTTCCCGAAGGGCAGGCCGTCGATGTAGCCATCGAGCTCGTCCGCGAAGAAGAAGCCGCCGTCGTGGGTGCTCGCCTTGGAGAGCTCATCGAAGGAGCCCGTGTCATCGACCGGCGCTCGATGACGCGCGCCTATGAGCTCACGCTTGAAGGTCGAGGCGGGCTCATGAACGCGCTCTTTCTGCCGTGTCTCGCGTGCCTTCTTTTGCTGGGCTGGGAGCGGCTCTCCGGGCTTGGCGGAGACGAGGTCCGAGAGATCGCCGTCCTCAAATCTGTAGGGTGGCTCACCTCGGACGTGCTCTATGCGCGTCTCTACGAGAGCGCCCTCCTCGCAATCGTGGGCACCTTCCTTGGGTGCATCTTCGCCTACGCCTATGTGTTCTGGCTTCATGCACCAGGGCTTGCGGGGATTCTCTTTGGCTGGAGCGTTCTCCATGCGGAGCTCGATCTCACCCCCCACTCGGACATCGTCAGTGTGCTGTCTCTTGTGTCCATCGTCATCGTACCCTTCATCGTCGTGGGATTGCTCCCAGCGTGGCGGGCAGCTTCCAAGACGCCCGACGGAGCGCGACGATGAGCGACGTCGAAACCGGTCTCGAAGCGAAGCGCGTCACCAAGCGTTACTACGACGGTGAGCGCAAGACCCTTGCCGTCAAAGACGTAAGCCTCGTCTTCGCGTCGGGTTCTTTCAACATAATCCGCGGAGCGAGCGGCTGTGGCAAAAGCACCCTCGTCGGTCTCCTCGGTGGATTGGTACAACCCACCTCTGGAGAGGTGCTCATTGGCGGCACCGGCATCACGTCCATGCGTGACCATCACCGAGCCCTCTTCTGCCGCGCTCAGGTCGGCTTTGTCTTTCAAGAGCTAAGCCTCATCGACGAGATGAGCGCCCGTGAGAACGCCCTGCTGCCCTTCGTGCCCACCGGCGGTCCAACCAAGGAAGAGCTCAGTCATGTCGATGCTTCGTTTGAGCGTTTCGGCATTGGTGACCTCGCCTCCTCCAAAGCAAACGCGCTCAGCGGAGGGCAGCGCCAACGGGTAGCCCTCGTCCGAGCCCTCGCCCGCAAACCTGGCGTTCTCCTCCTCGACGAACCAAGCGCACACTTGGACGCCGAGAACACGCAGAAGATCCTTGAGCTCCTCGGCAGCGAACGAGACGAAGGGCGGGTCATCGTCGCCACGACCCACGACCCGCGCCTTAGCGAGGACACGCGAGTCGACCGAATCATCGACATGAGCGACGGAGAGCTGGTTTAGCAGGCATCTCCCTAGGTCTCAGCGCGGAGCCGCTCCTTGGTGCCCAACAAGGGCGTCCACGATTTCCTCAAGAAGAACAACTCGCGCTTCCACGCGAAGACGAATGGTGCCGTGTTGGTACTCATGCTCGCTGGCCCCCGGCCAATCCAGCTGCTGGGTACAGGAGGCTAAGCCTGGCGATGGCGCGCTGAGCACTTGAACTTCGGGCTCCGCGCCTTGTCGGGGGACGTAGCGAACCTCCAAAGGCGCATCGAGGTCGAACGCTCCCTCGTCGGCGAGTGCCGAATAGACCGCATCGCCGAAGCATGTTTCGAGTCCTGCAAACGCCCGAGCGCCGAGGTCGCGCGCGTCGCTCGTCGTCGCAAACCCCTGGGTCTCAAGAACTTCGAAGCGCGGCGTCTCCGCGGGCGGAGAGCGAAAGACCCACTCGCCACGTTCGCCGCTCCCGATGAAGGTCGCGTGGTTCGTGAGATCCACGGCGCTGTCGAAGCGATAGTGAAGCGTTGTCTCCACACATTCCTCGAAAGGCCCCGGACGCTGGGCATGAAGGCTCTCGTCGAGACACGAACGGAACGCCGCAGGAGCCACAGCACCGAGAGTGCTGACCGATATCCGTCCTCTCGAGTCGGCGCGCATCTGCATGTTGTACTCGCCCCGGATGAAAATGCCTTGGCGGCTGTGTTGCGCGCACAACCTCAAGGCGTCCGTCGTCGCAGACCAAATCTGCCGTCGCTCCCATTCAGTCGCCGTGCGGCAAAGCTCGGCGGGTTCGGATTCAGCGAGGTTTGAAACCGGCGCTTGCACCGGCTGGGGTGGGAGCGACGACGCGCAGGCGAGAACGTGCGCGCAAACCACCACCAAGATGCACTCCTTCATCGGCGCTACGACCTGCGCAGCAACGAAAAGTTCCGTGGCCTAAGACGAAAGCGCCCGGTCTAAGTCGCGGTCCATCCGCCATCGACGCATAACGTCTGGCCGCTCATGTAGGCGGCGTCATCGCTCAGCAAAAACGCAGCGACGCCCGCGATGTCACTCGGCTGCCCAACCCGCCCCAACACCGTGCGATCGACGACCTGCTTCTTGATGCCTGGGTTCTCCGTCAACGCCCGCGCGAACTTAGTCTCGATGAGTCCAGGCGCGATGGCGTTGAAGCGAATGCCGCTTGGGCCAAGCTCTGCCGCCAGGGTCTGCGTCATGCTGATAACCGCGGCTTTTGTCATGCCGTAAGCGCCCTGCATGGGTGCCGCCATCTTGCCGAGGACACTGGAGACGTTGACGATGCTGCCCGGGCTCTCGCGTTTGATCAGATGGCGAGAGACCGCTCGAGCGCACGCAAAGTAGCCCTTGAGGTTAACCTCGAAGGTCTTGTCCCACGCGGGCCATTCGACGTTCATCATCGGACCAAAGTAGGGATTCGTCGCTGCGTTGTTGACGAGACCGTCGACTTTGCCGAAACGCTCAATGGTGCCCTCCACCAGTTCATTGATCGCCTCTTCGGAGCCCGTGTGACAGGCGATGGGAAACGCCGAATCACCCAAGCGTTCGGCGACGGGCTTTAGCCCATCGATCTTTCGCGACGCCAAGACGACCTGGCCACCTTCTGCGACGACGCGCTCGGCGATGGCCTCTCCAATTCCGCGACTCGCGCCGGTCACAATAATGACGCGCTCTTTCAATCGATCCATGATCCCTCGTTAGCCTTCGTTGACTTCGTGTCGCGTAATGTCTGCCCAAGTTGGCACCAGACGGCTCGGCGCCACTGTGACCACGTGAAGGCGCAGCACCACGCGCTGGACGGGCGACGTGCGCGAAAAGCGCGCGTGACCAGGATGCTCAAACACGGCCTCGGTACCGGGCCGCGGGTAAGGGTACGAGAGCTCAAAGGTCTCACCATCGCGATGCTGACCACCGACGAGACGACACCCGACGAACCCATGTCCCGGATTCGGCTGGCTGTTCGCTCGGTCCGTGACCGATACACAAACCATCGAGGCGTTCATCGTGTACACGCGGTTCATCGTCCACACTTCCACGACCTGGGACGGGCGATCCATGTGCGGCGAGGGACCGTGCTGGTGCATCACCTCGATCTCGACGAGGGGCGTGCGATCGTGAGGGCTGCCTTTTTGTGTGGTTCCGGGAGGAAGATACAGCTCCCCGCTCTCCGTCAGGGACGCCGACTCGCTTGGGGGAGAATGACCCGCCGAGACCGGCGAGGAGGGAGGGCCCGAAAACCCACCAAACTCACCAGGAGCAAGGTCGCCCGCCCGCGGCTTGGGAACGCCGGGGTCTAGAGGGTTCGCAAAGCCACGATGGGTCTTTTGGGTTCGGATATCATCGTCGTCACCGCCAGCCATGGGCCAGAGATTAGCCGATGTGGCGCCGCGTGGGGCGATTTCGGCTCATGAGTCGAAATTGGCTGCCAGATCTCTCCGTGTGAGACCGCATTTTCCCCCCCCAAAGCCGGGAACACCGCTACAAAGGAGGCCGCACCGCTGGTATCGTTCGGCGGACGAGAAAAGCGCAACGCGTTCATGGTCGACTCCTCGCACACACCTAGTTCCTCAGACAGCGCATCGGGCGCCTCACCCGAAGGGCCCGATCGCACAGCCATGCTGATGCGCGAGCTCCAGACGGAGGGGCTCGACGCAGATACCGAGGCGTTGCTCCGCTGGGATTTCGCGCGTCACCTGGAGAACACGGACGATCCCGCCGGCGCCGTCAAAGCGTACCTCGTCTCCTACAATCTCACGCCGGCGTTTCGTCCGCCCCTCGACGCCCTCGTCCGCATCTTTGGACGGCGCCGCTCCTTCAAGAATCTGAAACGGCTCCTTGAAACGACCCTCAAGTCGACGAGCGAAAGCCAAGGGCGCGCTTCGGCGATGTTGGACCTCGCGTCGTTCGCGGAACGGCACGAAGAAGATCGCAACGCAGCCATCGAGTGGGCCGAGCGCGCACTCGAAACCGACCCCGCAAGCCGCTTCGCCGCGTACACCCTTGAGCGACTCGGTCGAGGAACCGGCGACCCTTCCCTCATCACGCGTTCCCTCGAAGCCCGAGCGCTCACCACCGACGACGTGGTTCTCAAAGGACTCTTCTTGCATGACCTTGCAGAAGCGCGCGCAGCGGAGGACGACATCGACGCAGCGGTCCTCGCCCTCGATGAGGCGGCGCAGCTTCCTGCCGTTCGGTGGCGCAGCTTTGCCGCCCTGGAACGTTTGGCGCGAAAGTTCGAGAGGCCGGCGGACCTGGCGCGGGCTCTCGAAGGCCTCGGCGCTCTCGCGCTGGCGGCCCCCGGAGGGGAACCCGTCGAGGGCTCCGGCGCGTTCCAGATGGATCGTTTCTCGGACGAACAACGATCGCGCGGGGAAGGCGTCGCTTGCCTCTATGAGGCAGCCATGCTTCGCCTGGAGTCCACGGACGAGCCGGAAGCCGCGGCGGCGCTCCTCGCACGCGCGAGTGAGATCCGAGCCGACGACGCTTTTATTCGACGTGCATATATTCGCGCGCTTCGCGCAGCCGGAGATGTCGACGGCGTAGCCGCCGAGGCCGGTCGTCTCGCTGACTCGGAGCTCCCCGACGACATCAAGGCGAGTCTTCTCTACGAAGCCGCCCTCGCGACACAAGGCCACGACCACCCAGCGGCGATGGCGACGCTTGAGCAGGCGCGCGCCCTAGCGCCACACTCCGCCGCTCTTGAAGCCACAGAAAACCACTGGCTTCAGTCCGGTGGCTACCTGACGGAGTGGGTCAAATCCCTTGAGCGACCACTTCCTGAAGGAGCCTCGGCGGAAACGCGCAGCGAGACCTCCGCCAACCTTTGGCGAGCCGCGATCGTCTCAAGTCGCCGACTTAAGGACTTTGCCCGAGCGCGAAAGTCCTTTGAGCGCGCCGCCCTCTATGCGGAAGACTCACTTCCTGTGCTTCGCGACCTCTACGAAGAGTGCTTGGTGCATGGTGAGTACGGCGCGGCGCAAGACGTCCTCGCCGCGATGTGGACACAGGACCTTGAAGACGAGGAGCGCTCTTCGCTCCATGCGGACCGCGTTCGTCTCGCCGTCGCCGCTGGAGATGACGCGACATTGCGCACACATCTCGAAGCCGCCCTGGCGGACGAATCGACGCACAGCTGGGCGCCCGACGCGGTGCGTCTTTTTGCGGCACGCCTCGGTGACTTCAACCTTCTCGCGAGCGCCCACGAGGCTCTCGCGAGCAACGCCGGTCCGGACGATGACGCAGCGGCTGCCCTCGCGAGTGCGGCACGGGCCGCTCGCCTCGCCGGGGACGAGTCCCGAGCGGAACAAAACGCACGAGCAGCGCTGGAGCGCTTCCCTGGGCATCGATACGCCGCCGCGCTCCTCGAAGAGATCCTACGCGCGCAAGGCAAGTCCGACGAGGTCGTCGCCCTCCTTCGCAGCGCCGCAGAGGCACGACAAGGAGACGCCGCAGCGGTAGTGTCCCTCCTGAGCGCAGGCGCAGCCGCAGAGGCCTCCGGTGATAGCAAGCTCGCGGCGGATACATACGAGCAGGCCGCAGACCTTGATCCCACGGACGAGTCTCCGCTCTGGGCGTTGGCGCGACTTGGCGCTCAGAACGACGATAACGGGCTTGTTCTTCGCGCCCTCGAGGCCCTCTCGGAGCTTGAGCTTCAAGGCCAAGGGGCCGGTCACGCGACGCTTGCTCTCGGCGAGCACTACGCAGTGCGCGCGTCAAAAAGCGAGCTGAGCGAGGCGCCGCTGGAGGCGTGCCTCGATACACCCGAGCTCGCGCCGGACGCCGCCTTCGCACTCGCGATCCAAGGCGAGTCCGCCATCGACCCAGCACTTCGCCTGCGCGCGTTGCGGCTCCTGTCCAAGAGCGCGCCCCAAGACGCGATGCACCTCCTCCGTGACGCGGGCGTCACGGCTGCGACGGGCGAGCTCGCCCCCGACGCCGTCGACGAGCTCAGCGAAGAGCTTCGAGCTCTTGACGCACAAGACCCATTTGCAGTTCTCGTTTCGCTTCTGAACGCGCCGGCTGCCGAGCGCGCTGACGCATGGCTGAACCTGTCCAACTCGACGACGGGGGCGACGCGCGAAGCGTTTACTCTGCATGGCCTGCGCTCCATGATGGCGTCCGGGACGGACGCGAGCGCCGACGCTTTCATGATCGCCCAAGAGCTCGCGGGCAGCGAAAGTGAATTTGCCGCCATCGCCGTCGACGAGACGCTCGAAGCCAGCGACGACGCGGACCCACGCTCGGAAGCACTCATCGGTCGAATCTCCCTCGCGTCCGAGGCTACGGCAGCTTCGCTCCTCGCCGGCGCGGGACGTGCCGCCACGGAGGCAAGGCGACCCGAAGCCGTAGACCTCCTGCAAAGGGCCATCGACGCGCAGCCCGACGACCTGGTCTCTTGGGAGGCGATGCGTGTAGCTGCGCGGGACGCCTCCGACTGGCCAAGGGTCGCCGAAGCGTGCGACCACCTCGCCATCGTCCTCGGCGAAGGCCCGTTCTACTGCGAGCTTGTCGAAGAGAGCGCCGCCGTCCGGATGGACTACCTCGGCGATGACGACGGAGCGCGCAAGCGGCTCATGAGGCTCTTCGAGTCTGAGCCAGGCCGAGCGAAGGCCTACCACCGGCTCCACGACCTGCTTCAAGAAGCCGGCGATACGCACGGCCTCTCGCAGCTGGTGGCGCGCCGGATCTCCGCCATTGATGACAGCGACCAACTCGAGCGGCTGTTCTACGAACAAGCGCGCCTCCATCGCTCGCACGGAAAGCTCGAGGACGCGCTTCTCTCCCTTGAGAACCTCGACATGCTCAACGAAGGCCACGTCGGCGGTATCGCGTTGGCCATCGAGATCAACGTCGCACTGGAGCAGTGGGACGAAGCCGTCGATTCGCTGCGGGCCCTCGCCGCCGCCGACGTTCCAAACAAACAACGACGAATCGCGCTCTTGGGCGCCGCAGACTTCCTTGAACGAAAGAAGGGCGACAGCGCGGCGGCCCTCACGGAACTCCGGCGCATTGAGGAGCTGGGGCTCGCGGACAACGCTTTGTACGTCCGGATGGCGGACGTCGCGCTTCGAGCGGGGCAATCGCAAGAAGCGGTGCGCACTCTTCTCAACGCTGCGGACCAGTACGGCGGAAGCGAACGAGCGCACTTGCTCCGGCGTGCCGCCGCCGTCCAACGCGAAGACCTCGGCGACGAGGGCGGTGCGTTGCTCTCCTACCGGCAAGCACTTTCCATCGAACCGACGAACATGGAGAGCGCGGAGGCTGTCGCGGCGCTCTTGCCCGCCGGCGAGATGAGGCACGCACACGCGTCGCAATTCGCCGAGAGTGTTCGTGCAGCGCTGAGAACCTCCACCATCAACCTCGTGGAACTTCAAAAGCTCCAGAGTGCCGCTGAGTGGCTCGACGACCGAGTGATGCGCGAGGCTGTCGTCGAGGTCATCGAAGTCCTAGGTCTCGACGAAACCCGACAGACGGCGCCAGAAGCGCAGCGGCCACTTCCCAAGCGTCAGCTTACCCGCGAGGAGATCCTTGGGCTTCAGGTGGCGCCCGCCCAAGCCTGCGCGGAGCTCGCCTCCGCCGCAGAGGAGACACTCGCGGCGATGGAAGGTCTCGAACTGGGCACCCTCGGCTTGACGCGGCGGGACACCGTTTCGAAGGACGATGGCATTCGCGCCGCCCTAGAGAGCGCATCCGCCGCGTACGGCATACCAATGGGCGAGGTCTACCGAGGAGGCTCCAGCCCAGAACGTATCCTTGCTGTTCCAGGAAAGCGCGACCGAACGGACTGGGTCGTGGGCGCGAACGTGCAAGGAGTCGTCCACGCTTCTCAGGCCTTTGAGATCGGACGCCAAGCCTACGCGGCCTATGCACATCTTCGCTCGTTCAGTCCCCACGGTGCAGCCAAGGGAGCAACCATGCTCTTTGCAGCATGCGCTGCTGCAGGGCGGGCGCTCCCCGAAGGCGAAGGCCGCCCGGGTGTGAGTGAATGGACTCGCGCCGCGGAAGGCGCGATGTCTCGGCGCGGTCGCAAGAACATCGTCGCGGCGGTCACGAAGGCCCAAGCGAGTGGCGCGGTCGATGTGGAACGTTTCCTGGGTGGAGCGCTGCATTCGATGAACCGGACCGGTCTCTTGTTTAGCCAGAATATTCGCGTCGCTCTCGAGTCCGTTCTCGCTGCCGAACCCACCACTGAGCGACTCCTCCGCTCCGCGGACGGACTTGATGTTGTGCACACTTGGCTATCACCGACGTTTATCGATCTGCGTAAGAAACTGGGGCTCAAGTGAGCGAAGACGACGATTTCGATCTTGATTCTGCTCTCGACGCGTGGGCAGATAGTTTTGACGCGGGCACTTCGCAGCCGCCTGCTCCGCCGGAAGCGGAGAGCAAGCGGCCTTCGAATCGTCCGACGTCGCCTCCACCTCTAGGTGCGACGGAGCTCGCCTCCAAGTTCCCTCTCTTTGAAGAAGACGACGGCGAAGAGGCCTCAACAAAGATCGCTTCGGTTCCACCTTCGCTTCTCGCAGCGCTCGGAGAGACGAACAAAGCCATCGATCTCGACCTCGATGGGCTCTTCCCGCCTGAGCTTGAGAACTCGGTGGCGGCGGAGGTTCGGAGCGACCCTCCTCCGCCGGGGCGTGCGTCCGACCGACCCTCGAGGCCCGCCTCCGTGCGGCCTCTCTCCGCGCCCCCCGAAGACATCGACGTCGACGTCGACAGCCTGCTCTTCGATATCGACGCTGCGGCGAGCGAAGCCCCCGCTGGGCTGCTGGCTGAAGAAGACGAAACCGCCCGCGAACTCGACGACGACAAGCTGGACATCGACTCGCTCTTCCCCATGGATGTTGCGTCCGACGAAGACGATGACGACGATTTTGACCTGCACTTCGGCGAACCCACGGAGGAGCCGAACGACGAGGAGACTCGTGTCGGGTCCTACGCTGCGGCGGAAGCATCGAGCGGCGCGAGTTCATACGAAGAAGCAGCAGCAGACAGGTTCGAAGCTGAAGACGAAAAGGTCGAAGCTGAAGACGAAAAGACCGAAGCTGAAGACGAAAAGGCCGAAGCTGAAGCTGACCGTGAACTCGACGCTCAGGTGCTCGTTGACGACACCGCCGAGGGCCCGGCGAATGCCTCTTCCGCTCCCCCTCCGCCGCCGCGCCCGGTTCCTCCGCTTGTGCAGCGCCCGCTGATCCCGTCACCTGCCGTTCCGGCCCTCGCAATCCCGGCCAGCAAGCCCGTGGTCGTCGCCGAAAGCGGCCCCCCGGTCGTCGCCGTGCCTTCGGTGCCCGTCGAAGCGCCCCAGGGGCCTTCGGACGATGAGTCCTTGCAAGCGAACGAAGCCCAAGTGTCACCGGATGATGTTTCGGAGACCCCCACTGCAAATCCAGAGCCCGCGTCCGCAGCGCTTGCGGAGGCGGAGGCGGAAGCAGAGGACCCGAACGCCGAAGCACAGCCTCTTGCGGACGAGCCACCGGCGAGCGTGGCGGCGCCCCTCGCGAACGAGGACAAAGACGGCGGCGCGCAGACCGCTCAGAGAACCGTGACGCGACGAAAACCGCGACGCGAAGACTACCCCCTCGTCGGTCACGACATCCGGACGAAACGTGCTCGCACGAAGCTTCTTCGCGAGCTCGCTATTCGAAGTGACGACACCGGAAAAGCAGGACTGCTGCTCGCCGCGTCGGAAATGGAAATGCAGCTCGGCGAGGCTGGCGAAGCTCGCTCGCTGACACGGGCGGCGCACGAGACCGACCCTCTAAACCTTCTCGCACTCCGAAGCATGCGGCGCGACGCGTTCAGTCAGGGCGACTGGGGCGAGGCCGAGGCTCTCTTGGAGAAAGAGATCGCACTTCCGCTCTCTGAGATCGACCGAGGCGCGGCGGCCATGCTCCTGGCTGAGGTCCGACTCGCGCAAACGCACGACTACGGAGGCGCCGCAGAGGCCGCCACCATGGCGTACGAATCGACGAAGAGCCCCGCGGCGGCGATCCTCCTAGCCCTGGCGCGACGCGCAGACGGCGACAGGGAAGGCAGCGCCGAGGCGCTCGGCTGGGCCGGCGCAAACATCGAGGACTCCGGTCTCGGCTCCGTACTTCGAGGGATGGCCGGGCGCTCCATGGAGCGAGGAAATTCACCGCTTCTCGCGGCGAAGCTCTACAACGGCGAGGACATCTCGTCGCTTCTTGGCCGCGCACGAACCGCCCCGACGGCGAACGCCCGCCGCGACGCACTCGCGATGGCGAGCATTCAGGCGGAAAGCCCATTCCTGCGTGAACTCGCGCGCCGAGGCGCGGCGCTCCTCGCCCTAGCCGGCGGTGACGCCGCCTGGGCCACCACCGGTTTGACGGACGGTACTCGCGCCACAACACATCGACTCCGCGCCCAAGCCGCCCAAGTTGCTGGCAAAGCGGACATTCGCGAAGCGAGCCTCGTCGCCCTCGCGGCCTGCACCGGGGGTAGCTCCCGCGCGCTCGCTCTCGTCGACCTTGCCGAGGTGCTCGCCGCCCGCGAAGATCTTGAAGGCGCGGAACAAGCGCTGCGAGATGCTCATCTCGCCGATAGCAAGCTTGGAACAGTCCAGGTTGTGCGCGAGGTCATCGCTCGCAAGTCCGGGGACACCAGTCGCCTGGCCCAAGCCGCTCTCGTCGCCTCGTCGGACGGACGCGGGGCTATCGAAGCTGCTGCGATGCACGTGCGAAGCGGAGACGACGTGGAGGCACGTCAACGCAGCGAGCGCACGCAGCTTCAACACGCTCTTGAAGAAGGCGTGGCGCCGCTCACAGCAGACACCCTGCTCCTCGATCTGTGCGCAGAATCAGGGGACAGCGAAGGCACTCAGCAGCAGCTGAGGCGCTACGCGGATCGTGCCACTGGCGCGCGACGCGTCGGCGCCCTCCTCGCCCTCGCCGAACGAAGCGACGATCCGGCGGCTGTGTTGGCCGAAGCGCGTGACGCCGCGCCTGGTCTCGCCGTCGTCACACGTCCCTTGGCGCGAATGCTTCGTGTCGCAAACCCTGAACGCGCCGCCGCAGCTTGGCTCGAAGAGTCCGAAGCCGCCGACCGACCTCGAGCTGCTCACGCCGCGAGCACCGCTGCACGAATCCTCCTTGAAGCCGGAAGTGCCGAAGAAGCACACGCGGCCGCTCGACGCAGCTACGATCTCGCGCCAAGCGCAGGACCAGCCTCGTGGATGCTGGCAGGAGATCTAGGGCCAAGCCTCGAAGGAGAAGAGCTCGCGCTCTTTCTGGAAGAGGTCGGCGACGGGGACACCAACGCGCGCCGCGGCGCCGTGGCTCACGCGACGGCAGCCCTACGCACATCGAGTGGGCGAGGTTGGGCACGAGCTCTCGACCTCTGCCCCGACGATCCCATCGCGCGCGAAGAGCTCCTCGCGTCCAGCGACATCGACGCTGCGGACCGCGCGAAAGCGCTCAGCGCGCAGCTCGGCGAAGGGGATCCTGTCACCAAGCGGATGGCGACTCTGAGGGCAGGGATGTTGCACGAAGCGAGCGGCGATCCGGCTCAAGCCGCCACACTCTATCGAGAGCTCCCCGATGATGACCCTTTGGCGATGCGTTTTCTCGACCGCGCCGATCTGGCGTCCGAAGGATACGCGCGGGTCGCCGAGAGGCGCTTCGCCGCGGTGCGTGCAACGACCGGCACACCCGGAGCCCTCGCTGCGCTGGAAGCCCTCGCCGCCATCGACCTCTACGAGCGCAACGATCCACGCTCCGCGTTCTTGACGCTCCAGTCGATTCTTGACGACGCCCCGGGCCACCTCCCAACGCTGCGTGCCATCGAACGCTACTTCATGGACCAAGGCCGAGACGATGAGCTCGCCCGAATCCAGCGCGCATTCGCAGAACACCTGAGCGATCCCCTCGATGTCGCCGCAACGGCGAGGGCCGCCTCTGAGCTTCTCTTGGGCGATGCGAACGCTCAAGGAGACGCAGCCGACGAGGTCTTGAGGGAAAGCGCGACGCGTATCCTCGGTGAACTCGAAGGCGAAGACCGTCGCTGGGTCGCGCGTCACCTTCTGGCGGGCCATGCCGACGCCGAGATGCGTGCCGCTGCAGTTCGATGCGTGGCACACGGCCGAACAGAGGGTGAACGCGGTCCCATTCTCTTGACCGAACTCGATGCGCTGATTGAGACGTCGTCTGCGGCAGAGGTCGCCGCGGAACTCGTCGGCCCTGAGGGCGACGGTCACGTGATCCTGAGTGAGGTTCGCGCCAACCTGCTGGAAGCAGCGGAGAACCCAGCCGCCGCCGGCGATGCGTTCAGGCGTGCTGCCACCCTCGCGCAGGATTCACGGCATCAGCTTCATCTCCACGTCGGCGCAGCGCGCAATCTCAACGCGGCGGGCGACACAGATGGGGCTATCGCGGCCCTCGAAGCAGCGGCTGAGATCGATGTGACGCATGGTGAGGTGTTCGACCAGCTGCGAACGCATTACCAAGCGAGCAACGAAACACGGAAGCTAGCGGCCCTCGCAGAGAGCCGTGTTTCCGCCGGAGCGGACGACGGCACGCTGCTTTCCCTCCATGAAACCCAGGCGCGGCTCAAGGCGACATTGGGCGACCGCGCAGGCGCAAAGGAGGCGCTCCTCGCTGCTTTGGTCATCGACCCAAACCACGTCGATGCCCTCGAAAAGCTCGCTCGCCTTTGCCTTGAAGACGAAGACTGGTCCGGCGCCGCAGAGGCCCTCGTTCGTTTCGCGCGGCTGACCAAGACGCGCGAACACATGCGCTGGGTCTTCTTTGAGCTCGGTACAATCTACGATCTGCATCTACCGGACGCGAGGCGCGCTGAGGCGGCGTATCGCCGCGTTCTGAAGCTTGAACCGGACGACCTTGAGGCCCTTGAGCGACTCAGCTCCTTCTACTTCAAGAACAAGATGTGGCCCCAAGCCATCCTCGCCACGGGTGAACTCCACAAGCGTGAGATCGACCCGGATGCCAAGACGCGTCACATCATTCGTCACAGCCGAGCGCACGAGGAGGCTGGTAAACTCCGCCTCGCCGAACAGACCCTCGATCAGGAGCGAAAGCTACGCCCGAACGATCTTCAGGTCCTGCGAGCCCTCGCCGACCTCTACGAACGTCAGAACGCAGAGTCTGCTCTGTCGATGCACCTCAACCGCGCGAGCGGGGACTTTCGCCGACAGATCGAGGAGGAGCCGAGCTCGCCCGAAGCCTGGACCGGCCTCGCTGAAGTTCTCACCTGGCGCGGCGCCGATGACGCCGGCCGGGTGGTCGCCTCCACGGCGCTCGCGTCCGGAGTCTCCGAGCTCACGCTCACGAGCCGCCTCGACGCAAACGGGGGCGCTCCTGGTGGCGGAGCCGCGGCGACGGACCCCGAGCTACACGAGCTCCTTGCGCCAACGCTTCTCACACCTGCGACCTTTGAGGTCTTCCGCGAGGTGGGTCCGACCCTCGACAAGCTCTTGCCCTTCGATGCGAAGGCCTGGCGCACTGAGAAGGTGGACCGTCGGGACGACCCTCTTCACCTCGAAGCCCAGCGCGTCGCTCGTTGGTTTGGTCATTCGGACGTTCAGATTCTCATCTCCGACGCTGCGCCCAAAGTATGCGTGCCGGTTTCGTCCGAGCCCTTAACGATCGTCGTGGGTCGCGAAGTGGCGGCCCAAGCTTCCGTGGAAGAGCGCGCGTTCCTTTTCGCGCGCGCTGCGAAGGTTGCGTCCGTGGAGCTCGGTGTTGCGATGCGCTCCTCGCCTCGTCAACTTGGCCTCTACCTGGCGGCGCTTGTCCGCCTCTACGATCCGAACCACCAGCCTGCCGACATCGAAGCCAAGGAGCTGGAGTTGGCGGTCAAACGAATGAGTCGCACGTTGCCACGCCGCGTCCGAGACGTCCTCGGCCCCGCCGCCGTCGAGATGGGTGGCACGCGGGGATTCGACGCCGCTCGCATTGGACTCGCCGCTGCACAGCTAGGTGACCGCGCCGGTCTTCTCGCCATTGGGAATGTCCCCATGGCGGTACTCGCGTTGCTACGCCTTGCGGGCATCAGCGGTCATGGCCAAAGCTCGGCGGAACGAGTTGAGTCTCTACGAAACGTTCCCGAAGCCCTAGACCTCCTGCGCTTCGCTACATCCGATGCACACTTTGAGGCGCGTCGGCGCATCGGAGCGGACCAGGCCTAGGGTCTGGCGCCATGGCAAGAGACGGCAGCATCGGGTGGATTGGCCCCAGTGACGAAGACACGGGTCGCCTGCGTCACGCAGCGGAACGGCTGCTGAGCCTTGGTGTCGATCAGGTCGTCTACCTGGGAGAGGCGACCACCCTCGAGGAGAACGCCGAACGCTGGAGCTTCGAGCTGGGCGGAGACGGACGCTCCTTTCTCGATCGCGTCGCAGGCGTCGCTGAGAGCGGGACGCCGGCGGAGATCGCCAACCTCCTCGAGAGCGAGCGAGCCATCCGAACGTTGAGCCGCCTGCGTACGCTGCCGCCCTTGCCAACACGCGCGGTGGAGATGCTCGCCGGCCGCATCATTCTCGCGGTCCGTGACAAGAAGGTCCTCGACGAAGAGGACATCGCAAACGCCACAATCATCGTCTACGGCAACGCGACAGAGTGGCTCTTCAAACGCTTCGGCCCGCGTTACTTCTTGACGCCCGGTCCTCTCGCACAAGGCCGCGTCGCTATCCTCGGCGGGGGGGAAGGTGACGACAGCCTGACTCTCTCGGCCATCGACGTTGCGAGCGGCGAAGAGGTCGAACGCCACGTCCTGCAAGGTGTGTCCTCGCGCATGACGGTCAGCGGCTAGAGGTGGGCGAAACACTCGCAGTGTTCGGGGGAAGCTTTGACCCCCCTCACGTCGCTCACACGCTGGTCGCGGCGTGGGCCAAAGCGACAGGGTCCGTAGACCGCGTGCTCGTTATCCCCGCTTTCGCCCACCCCTTCGGAAAGAAGTCTGTCGCGTTTGAGCACCGTCTCGCGATGTGCCGCCTTGCCATGGAGGGCTTTCCTTTTGCGGAAGTCTGCGACATCGAAAAAGACGTAGGAGACGGCCGAACGCTCTACACCCTCGAAGCTCTTCAGAAGCGTCACCCAGACTCGGCGTTTCGCCTTCTCATCGGCTCGGACATCCTCGCGGGAGCCGACCGCTGGCATCGTTGGGACGACATCGTCGCCCTCGCGCCGCCCCTCGTGGTCGGACGCACCGGCCATCAGCATGCCGACGCACCGGACGCGCTCAACCTTCCGGAGCTAAGCTCCACGGAGCTTCGAGCTCGGCTCAAAGCCGGTGAGACGACGCGAGGTCGCATCGCGCTCTCCGTCGCGCAGTACATCGAAACCCACGGCCTCTATCGATGAGTCTACGCGTTGTCATCGTGGGCCGCGGCCGAGTCGGCCGTGGGCTAAAACGTTACCTCGCCGAGAGCGACGAGGTGAGTGTTCGCCTCGTCAAAGGGGCTACGCAAACGATCTCCGCCGCCGACGTTCTCCTGCTCGCGGTCCCCGACGCTCACATAGCAGAGGTCGCCGCACGTCTCGCGCCCGGCAGTGACGCCGTCATGCTCCACTGTGCTGGCCGCCTTGGCGTTGAAGCCTTTGGCGGGCTAACCCGCAAAGGACTCGGAGCGCTGCATCCGCTCATCTCTTTCGCTTCCGCGAACGCGCCGCCGCCGAACGCGGGATATGCGTTTGCTGTCTCCGGTGACGCACGCGCTCAAAAAGCGGCGCGGCGGCTGGTGAAAGCAATGGGCGGCCATGTCTTGCCTGGGGTGCACGGAAACGCGTACCACGCCGCGGCGGCCCTTACGGCGAATGGCGCCGCCGCTATCAGTGACGTCGCCATCGACGTTCTTGTCTCCGTGGGTGTGCAGCGCAAAAACGCGGCACGCGCACTGGCCGGACTCCTCCACAGCGTCGCCTACAACGTAGAGAAGCTTGGAACTCCTGAAGCCCTGACAGGCCCGGTCATGCGAGGGGACGTTCAAGCCATCGCGGAGCACCGTGACGCACTCACGAAACACCCTCGAAGCGCCTATGATCTCGTCGGCCGCCTGATCGTTGGCACCGCGAAACGTGCAGGTCTGAGCGCCAGCAAAGCGAAGCGTCTACTCAGCATTCTTCAATGAGGCGCTCGTCGAAGAACTCGTATGCGCCTGGTGTTCGGCACCAAACCGGCGCAGACCTCGCGCAAGTCACGCGCTCTCTTGCGCACGGGCTGACCTAGAGAAAGGTCGAAACCAAAAGATACGCGACGGCGGCGACGACGAGCGAGGCGACGACGAGCCCAGCGTAGAACATGGTGTCACCGCCCTCTTCTGGCGCCGTCGGAGGCGGGGTCTTCAGCGAAGGCGGCTCCGCCGCAGGTGCTGGGCTCGCTGCGATGGGCGGCGCTTGGGGAACGTTGACTTCGCCCACCGTCGGCGCGGGAGCGATCACTGGCGGGCTCATATTGGGAGGGCTGAGTGGGGGGCTGAGTGCTGGAGGACTCGCTGCTGGAGGACTCGCTGCTGGAGGACTCAGTTCTGGTGAAAGCGCTGGAAGAGCCGGGACGTTCACCGGCTCTGGGGCCGTGCTCCCTGGCGGCGCTGAGGCTGGCCCAAAGGACTCCGCCTTTTCCATTTCAATCTGGTCGGCGGCGAGCTCGCGTTCACGTCGGACTCCGACGATTTCGTCCGCGAAGTGATCGGAGAGGAACGAGCCAAAGCGTAGCGGCGATGCCCGCAGCCCTTCGTCGAGAGCGAAGTCCTCAAGGACCTCGAGGAACTCCGCCGCCGTCTTGTAGCGCTCGTCTCGATCCGCAGAGAGCGCCTTGTTGAGGATCTTCTGGAGCGCCGCTTGGCTGGGAATGCCTCGCTCCGGCAGGGCCGGAATGTCCGCCGCCTTCGCCAACTCGAGCACCTCGCGGCCTTTGCCCTTGTAGAGGCGGCGCCCTGCACACAGCTCCCACAGCAAAATGCCTGCGGCAAAGATGTCCGCGCGTGCATCCAGTTCGCTGCCGTGTGCGTGTTCCGGCGCCATGTACGCGGCCTTGCCGGCGACGCGTGTTGCCGCGATGGTCTCTTCATCGGCGGACTCCGTCGTGGCCCGGGCGATGCCGAAGTCACAGAGCTTCACTTCGCCCTCGAAGGAGATCAGTACGTTGGACGGCGACACGTCACGGTGGACAATCCCAAGAGGCGCGCCTTGGTCGTCACGCGCACGATGAGCGTAGTCGAGAGCCCGGAGCGTCTCGATCACGATCGAGAACGCGAACTCCGCGGGAAGCGGAATCCGTCCCTTGCTCAAACGTCGCAAGAGCTGGTGAAGGTCAAAGCCCTCCACGTAGTCCATGGCCAAGAAGAGACGGCCCCCTTCTCGACCCAGGTCGAACACCTGCACGATGTTCGCGTGGTTGAGTCGACCGGCAAGCTTCGCTTCCGCCGTCAGCATCTCCATGAACGCAGGATCGTGGTCGAAGGTGTCGCGGATCTCCTTGATGACGCACAGACGATGGCCGCCGAGACTGTTGCCCATGCGCGCCAGGTAGATGTCCGCCATCCCGCCCCGTCCGATCATGTCGAAGAGCAGGTAGCGGCCGAACGCACGCGGCAGGTTCTCAGCGGCCAGATTCTTTGAATCGTTGGACGCCGTCGCGGATGCGGCGGTCATAGCTCGCTTGGTTTGAAACTTTTGCGGCGGAAACGCAAGTCAGACTACCTGGAAGGCGATTCTACCTTCGCTCACATGGAGCAGAACTTCATCCTTGGCGGAAAAGTCCCCTCGCAGGAGGCCCGTCGCCAAGAGTGACTCGATCTCCCGGCCGATCACCCGCTTCATCGGACGTGCGCCCAGCGCCGCGTCATAGCCACCTGCATCGATGAGGGCGCCAATGACTTCGTCCCCGATCTTGAGGACGACCCCCTGTTCCTTCATCGAACGGGCAACCTTGACCAAAAGACGTGACGCGATCTCCGAGACCTCGTCGCGGCTCAGTGGTGCGAAGAAGAGCGGCTCGTCGATGCGGTTGAAGAGCTCCGGTGGGAGCGCAGCACGCACCGCGGCGAGCGCTTTGCCCGTGCGTCCATCCCCTCCACCGTCGCTGAAACCGATGCTGCGGCGCCCGCTCGCGGCGGCGCCGAGGTTGGAGGTCATGACGATGATCGCGTTGCTCGCGTCCACCGTGCGGCCCTTCGAGTCGCTGAGGCGCCCTTCGTCGAGGAGAGGCAAGAGCGAAAGAAGAACATCGGGGTGTGCCTTCTCGATCTCGTCGAGAAGAATGAGTTGATAGGGCGAGCGACGAATCGCGTCCGTTAGCTGACCTCCGTCGTCATGACCGACGTAGCCAGGAGGTGCGCCGAAGAGCCGCGCGACGGCGTGCTTCTCGGAGAACTCGCTCATATCTAAACGAGTCATCCCAGTGCCAGGAAAGAAGACCTCGCTCATCGCCTTCGCCATCTCGGTCTTTCCGACGCCTGTCGGCCCAAGGAAGAGGAACGTCCCGAGAGGCCTCTTGCCACGGAACCCGGCGGCGGACTTACGCAGCGCATCAGAGATGGACGCGATGGCCGTGGTGTGCCCCACGACGCGCTGTCCAAGCAACGACTCGAGTTGCAAAAGCCGCTCTCCGTCACGCATCATCAGGCGCTCGAGCGGCACCTTCGCTCGCTCCGCGATCACCGAAGCAACGGCCTCACGATCGATGACGCTCTTTCCGCGCCGACGAACGCGGGCTCCGGCGAGGTCGAGAACCCCGATGGCTTTGTCGGGCAGATGACTCTCGGGAAGAAACCGAACCGAGAGCTTCACCGCGGCTTCGATCGCCTCGTCTTCAATGCTCACGCCATGGTGCTCGGCGTAGCGAGGGGATACGCCTTGGAGGATCGTCACGGCGTCGGCTTCGCTCGGCTCGCCGACGCGGATAGGTGAAAAACGCCGGACCAAAGCCGGGTCTTTTTCAAAGTAGCGTCGGTATTCGCGATCCGTCGTCGCGCCGATGCACGAGAGCTCGCCGCGCGCGAGACCGGCTTTTAGCTCATGAGCGAGATCGTCGGCTCCCCCTTCGGGTCCGACGATGGCGTGGATTTCGTCGATGAAGAGCAAGACGCGCCCTTCGGCGAGGGCGAGCTCTTCGCGGAGCTTTGCCACCCGCTGAGCGAGCGCGCCTCGCACCCCGGTTCCGCTGATGAGCGCGCCGGCGGAAAGTTCCACGACGATGCGGTCCGCGAGGGGTCCCTCGGAGGTCGCCAGGTAACGCGCCATGCCTTCGACGATGGCGGTCTTTCCGACGCCGGGAGGACCGACGAGGATGGGGTTGTTGGAGCGACGTCGTGCGAGAACATCGAGGAGCGTCTGAATCTCCGTGTCGCGTCCAACCACGGGGTCAATGCCCCCGGCGCGGGCGCGCGCGCTGAGATCTCGACCGTACTTGTGGAGCGTCGGAAAGCGCTCCGGGTCCAAGGTGAACTCTGCGGACACCTCGACGTCATTTGCCGCCTGTCCGGTCAGCGGATCGATGATGATGGGATAGGCCGTCGCCAGCCGCTTCTTGTTGGTTCGAGCGTTTACCCCGCGACGCGCGACGGGCCGACTCGACTTCTTCGCCGTCGACGTCCTCGTTTTCGTTCGAGGCTGTGCCTCGCGTACCGCCTTGGGCTTCGTTCGACGCACCGGCGCGATAGCGCGCTTGGGAGCCATCGGCTGCGTCACAGATGGAGCTGCGCGCAGCTTCGGCCGGCGGGGGGTGTCTGTGGCCGCGGATGCTCGCTTCGCTTCCGCCCGAACCACCCGCGGCGCTCGCTTTTTTTCTGGGTTGGGGTCGCCGTTCAGCTGCTGCAACACCTGGTCGTGAATACGGCCAGCCCCCATGCCCATCTTCGTCAAGCTTCGATGACCCGCCGAGCGCGTGTCTCGCGTGATAGCCAAGAGCAGGTGCCAGGGCGTGTGCATTTGTCCGTAGCGCGCGGCGAGCTGTCGCGAGCGCTCGACGGCGCGGTCCAACGTGTTGAGGGCTTCATCATCGATGACGCGCAACGCGTTGAGCAGGTCGGTTTCGCGAATCCCCTCCGCGCGGAGAAGACCCGAAACGTCGCTCTGCCCCTGAAGCATCACGAGGAGAAGGTGAGCCGTAGACGCTTGCTGCCCACGTTTTTGGGCGGCCCGCTCAGCTTGCGCCATCAGACTCTTGACCCCGGCCTCCATTCGCATCGCTACTCCCTCGGCGGCAAGAAGGAGCCACCCACGGACTACCCGTATCGACCTTCGCAAAAAGGGCCAACTTTCTCGCACGCGCGATCCTCTGTGCGGCAGTTTTCTTCGCCAAAAACCGCGCAAAAGCACGAAAACTCCGCCAAGTGAATGAACTTGAAGGTGCAGCGTCCAACACGCCCAACGTCGCCGCCGGTCATGGTAGGGTGCCGCCTTCAAGGAGAAGCTTTTCGATGAACGCAGATCGCGGACGCAGCCTCAAACAGAAGACCCTTCGTTTTGCCCTCGCCCTCGGCGTGTCTGGGCTCCTCGCTGGCGCTTTTGGCCTCACCACGCCCTTCGATGCCGTGGCGGAAGCACAGCGAGGCCTTCGCGCACGCGTCTATCTGACGCAGGCTCGAATCCCTCGCTCTCTCACGGAGCGACGACTCATCAGCTTTGCGCGACGCCACAACGCGCGCAGACTTCAGGAGACTACCGACGCGCCGATTGCAGAGCGGGACTGGCGGGCCAACATGGTCACGGCCTTCAACCGCCCGGTGGGTGACCTCGAGTTCCAGGTACTCTTCTACGACATCGAGGACGGCGCGCGTCGATTTATCGGGCCCCCGATGAGCACCTTCATCAACAACCGCGAGGAGAAGACCTTCGTTCAGCGGATTCGCCTTGAGCGCCCACACTTCGACCCCAATCGTCGCATGGAGCTTGTGGTGACGGTTCGTCGACAAGAAGTGGGTCGAGCCCGCTTTGAGGTCGTCGGCGAGCGGGTCCAACACAGCGGCGAAGTCACCTTCTAAAGCCGCTTGGCGGATCTTAAGACCATCCTTGCCGCCGCCGAGAGCGGCAAGCTCCAGCCTGTGTACGCCCTCGTGGGAAGCGAAGCGCTCCTCAACGACCGGGCCGTCACCGCGTTGCGCCTAGCGACCATCGGCGACGGCGGAATCCCGGGCTTCAACGAAGATGTCTTCCACGGCCGCGAGACGAACGGCGCCAGCGTGGCCGCCGCGGCGAGTACGTTGCCGATGATGTCCGATCGACGTTTTGTCTTGGTTCGGCACGTCGACGCGATGAAGTCGAGCGTGGATGCGCTCACCGCGTACGTTACTGAGCCAAACCCATCGACCTGCCTCGTGATGACGGCGACGAAGCTCAACGGCAGCACCAAGTTCGCGAAGGCCCTCAAGAAGAAGGGGTTCAGGCACGACATCAAACCACTCAAGGGTGCTGGACTGCTGGACTTCGCTTCAGGGGAAGCTAAGCGCCGCGGACATTCGCTCGGCCGTGACGCAGGACATGCCCTCGTCGACGCCGTGGGGGACGACCTCGCCGCGCTGAACGACGCGCTGGAGCGTCTTTCGCTTTACGTGGGCGCAGGTCAACGCATCGATCAGAGCGCGATTCAAGCGTGCGTGACACGGATTCGCGTCGACACCATCTGGGCGCTCGTGGACGCCGTCAGCCTGCGTGACCGGAAACGCGCGCTCGGCGCTGCCTCTTCGCTTCTGCAAGACCGAGAGCCTCCCCTTCGCATTCTTGCGATGCTCGCGCGACAGCTTCGTATCGTCGCACGAATGCGCGATGGCCTTGGCCGCGGGCTATCGCCGGAAGACGCCGCCAAGTACGCCGGCGCTCCACCCTTCAAGGCGCGCGACCTCAAAGAAGCCGCGCGACGCTTTCGCCTCAGCGACCTCACGCGCGCCTTCTCCACCATCGCCAAGACGGACCTTCTCCTCAAAGGCAGCAAGCAGCCGGGTGCTCTCGCATTGGAGCACGCCATCATTCAGCTCTGCTGAAAAGCGACAGGCTGCTCCAGAGCTCATCTCATAACTACGCGCGGCCACATTGCGGCCGGAGCACGCCGCCTTCGGCTCTAGTCGCAGGCGTTCGGATCGCCCGGGGTCCCGAAGTTCCCGGCGCGGTACTCAAGGCCGGGCGCCATGTCCGTCGTGCACCAGTTCGCGGGGTCATCGTTACTCGCCGCCGTCGCAGTTCCGCGCGCCGGATCGAACTGCCAAGCCTGACCGCGCACGGCGTTGCCAAAGAGACGCGACTCAACGATCACCTCGTCGACGACATCGAGCAGGTTTGGAGGCTCGCTTCGGTCCCAGTCAGGAACCATGAGGCGGAATCGCGTCGTCTCCGTCTCCGCGTTTGAAATGAGGATGTCGGAGTACACGTAGTCCGGGTCGCCCGCCCCGAAGAACCCGCCGTCGCTGCTTCCTAAGAGCACGCGCTCTCCGGGTTCCACGAAAAGAGTGTTCGCGATCGTATGTCGATCCGCGGAGACGTCCGGCTCGCCACCGACGAAGGAGATGTGCGTGAGGGTCACGCCGCTGAGATCGAGGACCCGGCCGCTCACGTTGAGAAGCTCAAGGTACTCCCCTTGCTCGTCCGTCGCGCGGACGGGGTTCCCTTGGATTTCGACGATGACCAAGTCGCCCGCCTGCGGAAGCAGTCCGCCAGGTCCGCCATCAGGAACCATCGCATCGCGTCCTGAATCCGGCGCTCCCGCGTCGACACTCGTGTCCGCGAGCATTGCAGCATCGAGGTCGATGGTGTCCGCCGATGCATCGACCATCGAGGGCGCATCCGCCCGTGCGTCCAGAGTCACGGAATCACGGCCCACGGAAGCGTCAACGAACCCAGTCCGCCGGCCGTCGTCTGTGCACGCCGTCAGCGATAGAACGAGTGAAAGAATACAAAGACCGAGAGGGCGGGAGGACTGCATGCATTGCTTCTTTTGCACATTCGTTAAGGCTCCGCATATGAACGTCTCGTCGCTCGCATCAGGGAATAGTTTGCGTCTTGGTCGGTTCGCGGCTCATGCGCTTGCGCCACTCCTTCTACCTCTTCGCGTCACTCTTCGCATGCGGAGGTACAACCACCACGACAGCGACGCCGGATCCGCCCAGCTACACCTGCGTGGAAGAACCCCAGTGTGGGACTGTTCCAGAGCGCGGCGACCCGTGCGAGCTCGCCTTGGCTCAAGAACGAGAACTGTATTCTCGGCTCTCGGCTCGTGGCATCCGGATGAGTCCAAGCAATCCAGAGCATTTTCAACGCTGCGCCGAAGCGACGCCAAGCGAGCAATGGTGCTGGGTCTCGGCCTACGCATGTTCACACCCGTCGGAGTGCGAGCACGTCGTTCCCCCCCAAGGCATCTTCCAGTTCAGCATCGGTTCGTGTTTTTGAACTGGAGCCATGTGCCGAGTTGCGGATTCCGCTTCCGTCCAACCGGGAAGCACGCGGATACTCAGCATCGCTGGCGACGCAAACGGGAAGCGGAACCAAAACGACAGCTGCTGGGAACTTCGGCTTCTCAGACCATCGCGCTGGAAGGCACCTTCGGGTTTGCGCGAACATAGTCCACGAGCCGGCCCAGGTAGCTGTCGAAGTTCGGCACGCGAATGCCGGATCCGTCGAGGTCTGCCAACGTATTCGTCGTGTCGTACTTCGTTGGATGGACGAAGTAGTCGACGGCGTCGGAGGGAAAACCGAAGAAAGGCTGAACGCCGGGCACCTTGTCGATGGCGGTCTTCGCGAGCTGCAATGGAAGAGGGATACGCAGCAGCTTCTTGCCGGTCTCGCGTTCCATGCCGTCGATGAGGGCCGCGATGCTCAGCGGATCGGGATCCGCGAGCGCATAGGTCTTGCCCGTGCTCTTGATGAGACCGCTCAAGTGCGTGATGGCGTCGACGACGAACTCACGCGGAACGAGGTTCATGTGATTCTGACGCGGCTTGCCGATGAGGGGCATCACCACGAAGGGCGTCGGCTGCCTCAGGATGTATCGAATCGCGAAGTAGGGACCGTCGTACTTCTGCGTCTCGCCCGTCGCCGAATCGCCGACGACGATGGCGGGCCGGTAGATGCTCGTCGGCACGGTCCCCATGCGCGCGCGAACTTCGACCTCCGCGAGGTGCTTGGTCTCTTCGTAGAAGTTATTGAAGCGCTGTCCTTTCTGAAGGTCAGCTTCCTTGAACGTGCCGTTGTGATGTCCGCTCACGTAGCAGGTGCTGATGTACTGATGTCGACGCAGTCCTCGGCAGCGCTCACAGAAATCGAGGATGTGTCGCGTGCCCTCCACGTTGACCTTCATCGCGAAGTCACGACCCACGGCGAGATCGTAGACAGCCGCGAGGTGAAACACCTCCACGGTGTCCGCCGCGAGGGACTCGAGCTCAGCGCCGAGTCCGAGGTCTGGCTTCGTGATGTCGCCGGCGATGAGCTGAATACGACCCTTGAGATCGTGCTCAGCCTCGATGGACGCGCGCACCCGTTCGGCGTCCTTCATGTAGCGCTCCTGCACCAAACACACCGCCGTGTGTTCTGTGCGCTTCAGAATGCGCGGCAAAAGTTCGCGGCCAAGAAACCCAGGAAAACCGGTAAAGAAGACCTTCGACATGTCTCTCATGTATGCGTCCCCTTGAGACGCGTCAACACACATCCGCTATCGAAGCAGATCGATGGCGGGATGAGCCTCCGGACGGAACATCGCGAACACGCGGCTCTGGACGCCCTCTGCCGTTCCAA
>JBGCFM010000278.1:0-13252 GCA_045106895.1 Polyangiales bacterium
TCTTGAGCTCCTTGCTCATCGCCACAGACTCCGGCGACTGGGTCAGCTTACGCATCGCGTTCAACGTTAGGCGCTTCGGTCGGGTCTGCTCCGCAGGCTCGAAGGACCAGAAGAACGCCCCGAGTGAGCCGTACTCGTCGCGAAGGTCGCAGGCACGCTTTGCGTTGTTGATCGTCGACTCGATCTTCCCGCGATGACGAACGATGCCCGCGTCATCGAGAAGCCTCTCGACGCTGCGCTTGTTGAAGCGAGCCACGCGCTCAAAGTCGAAGTGTGCGAAGGCTTTCCGAAAGTTCTCTCGCTTTCGCAAGATCGTCAGCCAGCTGAGCCCCGCCTGAAAGCCCTCGAGGCAGACTTTCTCAAAGAGCTGATGCTCATCGTCGACAGGGATGCCCCACTCCACGTCGTGGTAGCGCACGTAGTCGTCGTGTTGCCCAGGCCACGTGCAGCGCACAACGCCGTCGTCATCGCGTTGAAGCCCCGCCGCGAGTCGTTTCTTCGCCATGCAGCACGATAGCGCCTTGAGGGCGCTCAGAGAAAGCGAGCGCGCGAGCGATCTGACTCAAGACTCAGCTGGACGAGGAACGCCTCGTGTCCGTTGTCCTCCATGAGCACCAGCCTGCGTTCCAAGACGTCGAAAATCACCGACGCGTTCCCGTCCCGACGTTGATCCGCCGGTTCCGACACCGTGAGATCGACGATGCGTTCGATTTGTCCAAGCTCGTCGAGGGCACACGCGCCGCTCGCTTCCATTCGTGTCCCAGCGCAGGTGACCTCCACCGCGCATCGGCTCTCGCGCTCACCATTCTCAGATCTCGCTGCGACATGACAGGCCGCGCCGACTCGGACGCGGGGCCGGGCGAACGTGCCTTCACTCGGAACCCCAGACACATGGGTGATCGTGGCGCGGCTCTCAAAGGTGCTGGCGCCTCGCCTTACCCGCGCCGATGGCGGGACTTGCCGAAAATCGAGAGGCGTGATCTCAAAGGTCGCCTCGGCGCCGTCCTTGTGGAGTCGCAAAAAGCCGCCGCGTGTGTCGATGCTGAAGCGTTCTGCGCCGCTCGGAAAGCGCCAGCTCACGGAGCAAAAGAGTGCCGCTTCGCCACCGGTTTCCAGCGCGCATCCGCCCACGTTGCGTCCTCGCACGTTGTAGTGGGACGTGCTGTAGAGACGCCGCCCACCGCACTCCAGGCGGACGTGGATCTCACGTGCCGGCTGATCCTCCCAGCCGTCGTTGTCTTGGGCATCCACGCTCAAGGTGCACTCCTCGGACGCCGCTGCCAGCGGCGTCGTGTTGTGTGCGACGGCGCGCCAGACGTAGCGGGAGTGACTCTGGAGCGCGAGCGCCTGGGTGGAGAGCGCCGTAAACGACCCAGGCCGATTCTCCGGTGGGGCGAGGTACCAGCCGAGGCCCGCACCAAGCGAAATCAACGCGAGTGCGGCTGCCGCCAAGCGCCACGGGGCCATCGCCTTCATTGCCGTCAGCTCTTCCAGCGCAGCTTCCGCCGATGCCGCCCGCGCCTCTGCTTCCTCGTTCCGTCGTACCCACGCTTCTTCGTCACTTCGATACGGCATGGCATGAAGACATGAGAGGAGCGGGAAAGTTCCGAGTTGCATGGGTCGGGATGAAACCTGGTACTCTGCGCTTATGCGCACACTTCTACTTGTTGGACTGATGAGTTCCCTGGCCCTTGGCTGCGGCGATGACGACATGAGCGCGGACGCTGGCCGCGACACGGGTCCCACCACGGACGCCGGCTCCGTCGCCGACTCCGGAGCGAACGAAGACTCAGGTTCCGAAAATGACGCCGGGTCTGAAGGCGATGCAGGTGCTGGAGCCGATGCAGGTGCTGGAGCCGATGGTGGTTCCGAATCCGATACGGGCCCCACAGCGGATGCCGGTTCTCTTTTCGACGCTGGTTCCGACGCAGGCCCGGACGGCACGTGTGGCGGGTTCATCGGTGCGGTCTGCCCAAGCCGCGGCGATTTCTGTGAGTACGCAACGGGCTGCGGCACCGGCGACGCCGAAGGCATCTGTGTAACCCCCCCTGAGTCCTGCTCACGCATTCTCGACCCGGTCTGCGGTTGCGACGGAAACGACTATGGCAACCCGTGCATGGCGCAAATGGCGGGCCAGAGCGTTGCGAGCCGAGGCCGCTGCGAAGTGGTCCCAGAGCGATGCGGAGGTCGCGGGGGTAGCGACTGCGGCGACAGCGGATACTGTGACTTCACGCGCCGCGAAATGTGCGGCCGCTTCGACGCCACGAGCACGTGCATGCCCCGTCCGGTCGACTGCCCAGACGTCTTTGAGCCCGTTTGTGGCTGTGACAGCTTCGACTACGGGAATGAATGCGAAGCCAACGCAGCCGGCGTGGCTGTTCTCCGTGACGGCACCTGCGACGAACCCTGAGTTCGTCCAAGCCCAACGTCACAAGGCGAGGGGCCGAGAGGCTTTTCGCGCAACTGAAATTATCAAGTAAGAGCGGATGGTTTTTCGTTTATTCTCGCCGCCGTGCAACTACCAACCATCGGCGACGACCGATCACACCCCGCCCCTTCACTTCCTCAAAACGTAAGTGACGAGGAACGCTCGGCGCGCGCCTTTGCGCTCTCTCTAGCGCGCACCAACTACAACTACATGCGCTCGTATCTTGAGCCCCTCGCCTTCAGCGCGGACCTGCCCAAAGGCGAGGAGTTCTCGCTGCCTTATGAAGGTCTCGTCGCCGGACCGCTCCTGGAGATCGCGAAGAACTTTGAACAAGTCGTCGTCGCGAAACTTGAGGAGGAGTTTCGAGACGACCTCTACCCGCCCGAAGGCGGCGAAGTCGTCAAAGAGATCCGCGCTCGCTACGAAGCGATGCGCGAGCAGCTCGAAGGCGCCAGCGCCATCAACGTCGTCAAAGACATCTCCTCCATCTTGGAGTTTGGCGAAGCGCTACTGAAGCTGCCAGCGCAGATCGAACAAGTGTTCACACACCTCGCGAACGTCCCCGGTGACATCGCGCGAATCATCGGCTCCGTCGAAGACCTCTCGAAGACGTTCGCGGAGCAAGGCGTGACGGCTTTTCTGAGGGACACGCTTTTCGACGTCCTGCGTCACAGCGACAACGTCGGCGATGATTACCTTCGGCCGAAGAGCATCGCTGAGTACTTCGAGCTCTACCCAAACCTGCCCATCCCGATGTCCGCGAAGATTCCTCGCGCCGACTGGATGGAAGCGGAAGGCGAGCCATGGCAGCAGGACTGGTACTTTGGTTGGCTGCAGATCGCTGGCTTCAACACCACGCAGCTCAAACGCATCGGTGATGGTCCGGCGATGATCTCTCTCGCGGACCTTCAATCGAAGATGCCCGTGGATGATGCGCTCTTTGCCGCGGTCCTCGGCGAGGGCGCTCCCACCCTCGCGGAAGCCATGGCCCAAAAGCGCCTCTTCGCCGTTGACTACGAACAGTTCGCAGAACTCGGTAACAGCGAGTTCCACGGGGACACTCGCCACGTCGTCGCGCCCGTCGCGCTTTTCTATCGCAACGACAATCCGCCCGCCGGCTACGCGCCTGGGCCGGCGTTGCAGCCCGTCTGCATCCAGGTCGGACAAAAGCACGACACGGACAAGACGCCCATCTTCACGCCGAAGGCCGCCGTCGCTGCGCGGGCCATCACAAACGTGGACGATGACGCCGGACTCAAGTGGTCCATGGCCAAGTGGTTCGTCCTCAACGCCTGCGCGATTCAGCACGAGACCGTCGCTCACCTTGGCGACTGCCATCTCGTCATCGAACCGATGATCGTCGCGATGCACCGGCAGCTCCCCGTGGAGCACCCGGTCTTCTCGCTCCTCAAGCCGCACTTCCGTTTCACCATCGCCATCAATCACTCGGCGCTGCACAGCCTCGTCATCCCCGGCGGCGTCGTCGCGTCGGTGCTCTCGACGACCATCGACGGAAGCATGGAGCTCGTCCGCGACGCCTACCTACGTCGACGCTTCGACCACCAGAACCCGAAGCACGTCTTTGAACGTCGCGGTGTCGACGCGGCGGCGCTCCCAGACTTTCCGATGCGCGACGACACGATGCTTCTCTACGAAGCCATCGAAGAGTGGGTGCGCTCCTACTTGAGCATCTACTACTCCGGTGACGAAGCCGTGAAGAAGGACTTCGAGCTCCAGAACTTCGTCAACGAGCTCGCCTCCGGTGACCACGCCGGCGTCATGGGCCTTGACGGTCTCGTCGACCGTGGGGACCACATGGCCATCGAGTCGTTCGACTACTTGGTGCAGCTTGCGGCGCAGACCATCTACACGGCGAGTGCTCAGCACGCGTCGGTGAACTATGCCCAGTACCCGATGATGTCGTTCCTACCCGGGGTGAGCGGCACGGCGTACTCGGCACCACCGCAGCGCAAGGGCGTGGCCGTCGAGCGCGACTACCTCGCGCTTTTGCCGCCCCTCGACGTGGCCCTCTATCAGCTCTCCTTCGGGTATCTGCTGAGCTCCGTGCAGTTCGACCGCCTCGGCCACTACACGACCAATCCACGTCGCCCGTTCTTCCAAGACCCACGGGTGGCGCCGGCGCTCACGCAGTTCCAGGCCAAGCTCGCGCAGGCCGAAGCGATCATTCGCGAAAAGAACCTAAAGCGCGTCGTTCCCTTCGAGACGCAGGTGCCAAGCTACGTGCCCAACAGCATCTCGATCTAGTGCGCCGACCATGTGGTCGGAGTGCGTTAGGTGCTAGCTAGGGCTCGAAGGTCTCGCAGATAAAGCTGGCTCCGTCGTCGCATTCCCGGTCGTTCCAGAAACCTCCGGGTCTGATTTCGACACAATCCTCGCCCCAAGTGCTGCTGTTGTTCGGCTCGCCTGCGCCGAAGTTATCGTAGGTGTGGATCGTCGAGCCGCTGCGCTGAGGCGTCCCATCGATCCACTCAAACTCTCCTTCGGTGTCACGGTCATCGAGGCCAATCCACCACCGCAGACCACCTGCGTACGAGGCGAGTTCACCTTCGATAAACGCTTGTTCGGCCGCGTCGTCAATGATGACGAGTCGATACAGTCCTTGGCCCGGGCAGGACCCGCGCGACCCAGTCCAGCCGCGGTCGCGCTCACAAAACAGGTAGTTGTGACCGCCGTAGTTTACACCCGGGCAGGCGCAGATGTTGCCCTCGTCGATGGCCAAATTGCAGTCGTTGTCGACACCGTCGCAGACTTCAGTGGCCATGGGATTGACCGAGCTCGTCGTGTCGTCGCAGTCTCCGGACACCGCGGCGTATTCCTCTCCTGGGTCCGCACAGAAGACCGCAGGGCGTGTTCCGTATCCGTCGCGGTCATCATCGACGTAGTAGGTAATAGGCGTGAGGCCTTCATCCATCGTGGAGTCGCAATCGTCATCCTGGCCGTTGCACCGCTCTTCAGCACCCGGATAGTAGTTCTCGCTGTCGTCGCCGCTGTCCCTGCAGTCGTTGGCCTCGGTGGCGTAGCCCGCCGGTACGGTGCAGGCCTGCGTTGTGCTGGCGCCGATACCATAGCCATCGCCATCTTCGTCGAGGTAGTAGGTGTTTGTGACTGCCTCGTCGGTCATGCCGTCGCAGTCATCGTCGACCTCGTTGCACACCTCTTCGCCTCTGGTGAGCTCTTCGGAGCATGGGCCCCATTGGGAATCCGGGCCACATGTGGATGTGCCCAGATCGCACGCACCCTCGTCCGTTCCACATTCCTGAGTCATCCCCGGCACGCAATCGCAGATCTCGTCGACGACTCCGTCGCAGTTCTCATCGCGCTCAGTGCCGTCGCAAAGCTCAGGGGCAGGACCGATGCCACCACGGCAAGGACCCCACAAACCTTCAGTGCACCTCTGCTGCCCCGGCCTACATTCGCCCAAGAGCGGGTTGTCACCACAAGCACGAGTGTCGTTGTTGTTGCACTCCGGAGGTGGACCGCTGTCCGGTATCGAAACGTCCGGCTTCGCATCGGGGGCATCAACGACTCCGGAGTCCACCATGCCCGTGTCCGCCGGCGCGGAATCGGAAGGGATCAGGCCGGTGTGATCTACGGCGCATCCCAATAGACAGATCAGGCTTAGGAAGCGATGCACGGGGCGAGTTTAGCAAAAACCAACGGTCCGGCTTGCCGTCACTCTTAATAAGAAAAGGGGCAGCACCGTTCGGCGCTGCCCCTTTTCATTGCTCCCACCGGGAGCCCATTCGCTTTACGTCAGCGAATGTTCACCTCCGGTGAGAGCATTTGCATGGAACTGTGCATTCTACTTACCTCCCCCGGCTGAGCCGGCGCTCGAGGGTCTCTGGCCGTCCGAAGAGAACCAGACCACATGGAGCTTTCTGTGGGTGGTGAGCCTGTGAGGGCCCACGTTGCGAGTTACACACATGTTCACACCGCTCAAAGAGCTGTGATTACGTACCATTACGGGGTTATTGCCCAACATAGTGTCCTCGAAGATATGACCGCCAGCATGGCGACCACCTCCCCACTATAGGGCCCCTAATCGCCGTGTCACCACTATTTGCGCAAATTTCGTACACAAGGCGCTTTCAAGGCGAAGAAAGGTTTTCCACAGAAACAACACAGACCTGGGGGAAACTCTGGTCATTCTGGGGATCACGTGTGATCCCCTCCGCACTTCGATCACAGGCATGAACCCGGAATCATTGACGAAAATGCAATTGACGCACTGTGTAAAAGTCGCTGTACGCTGAGAGGACTCCTTGGGGAGACTGGCTTCTGTGGAGAAACGCTCCTCGGTATTCCGCTCACCGGAGCTGTCGGCCTCTCCCGCGAGTTACTAGCGAATTGCAGGTTGATTCCGTACAACCAGTGTATGGCTGACATCGGAAAACTCGCAAAAACCTACGAGGCGGGACACGTGCTCTTTCGCGATGGCGACCCAGGAGACGTGATGTACGTCATTCAAACTGGGCGAGTGCGCATCTTTACCGAGGTGAAAGACCAGCACAAACAGCTCGCCATCCTAGGTCCTGGCGACTTCTTTGGGGAGATGGCCATCCTCAATGACAAGCCGCGAAACGCGAGCGCTGAAGTGGTGGAGCCCGCCCAGATGCTCGCCATCAACGGCCGCACCTTGGGCGCTATGATCTCAAGCAACGCGGAGATCGCCGTGCGCCTCATCCGTCGCCTCGCGCGACGTCTCGACAGCGCCAACACGCTCATCGATCTGCTCATGCACCGCGACCCCAAGGCGCGCGTGATTCTGGGTCTCTCCCACGAAGCAGAGTTCAACGGGCAACCCGCCGACGACGGCTCTCTCTTTGTTCCCGTAACCGTCGATGCACTGGCGAACCAGGTGGGCCTGAGCATCGAAGAAGTGCAGGCCGTCATTCAACGTCTCTCGCGACTCGGCATCGCCGAAGCGCAAGACGAAGGCTTCCGAATCAAAGACCGAATGCGTCTCCACGAGTTCCTCGACTTCTTGCAGATGCGTGAGAAGTTCGGCGAGGAATAGCGCGCGACGCGGAGGCGTGTCGCTACGCGGGCGCGTTCGTCAACGCCAGGATGTTGAGCACCGCTGCGCCCGCCCAGAACGGAGCGAAGAGTATGCCCACGTGCCGACCGTGCCGAGAGACGCGAGGATGGCGGCCAAGTCCAGGAATGCCCGCGTGATTGGCGTTCACGAGTGTGAAGAGAACGGACATCACGGCGAACATCAAGTGCAAGGGCGCACGACCGTCGAGGGAGAGCCCAAGTCCATAGATGACGCCCGCGACCATGGACAGAAAGGCGATGCCACCCTGCCGTTGCTCGAAGAGCATAATAAACAGATAGTCATCTGCGGCCGTGGGCTTGTTTTCGGGTCCAGCTTCGCGCGCCGCGTCGAGCATTGTGATCTGCTCTTCGTAGGTCAATGACAACTCCGCCCGCGGGCGTCCCGGCCCAAAGAAGGGCAGGACGAAGTTGACGATCCAGCGCGAGAGCATCGGGGACACCATCTCGGCAGCATGCAAGAGTCCAGGAGCCAGACAGAGAAGAAGACCAAGGGTTGAGATCAGGGTGTCGTTCATGGGTTCACCGAGCGGGTTTTGGTGTTGTTGCGGGACATTCCGCGGCTGCTAACTTAGCCGGAGGGGGAATGGCGTCTATTCCCTTCGAGGGAATAGGTGACATGATGAGCGAACCTTTTGGAGAAGCGCTTCGCGCCGTGAGACGTGATCTTGGGCTCACCCAGGAGGCCGTGGCCCATGCCGTAGGCACGACCCAGCGCCATGTTTCGTTTCTGGAGACCGGCCGGTCCGAGCCGACGCGGGCGATGCTTGGCCGCCTGGTCGCAAGCCTTGGACTCACCGCGTCGAACCGCGCGGCACTCTTCGCCGCCTCGGGTTTCCGCAATCCTTATCCGCCTCGCTCCCTCGAAGGTGCGGAGCTGCAGGCCACGCTCGATCTCATGTCACGACAAGTGCTCCGCCATTGGCCCTTTCCAGCCTTCGTGGTCGACCGCGACTGGAATTTCCTGCGCACCAATGATGCTGGTGCGCGCATGATCGCTTCCTTCGGAGGCGTGTCCAATATGCACGCACTCTTTCTGTCTCCCGCGTTCAGCGCGCTCGTGACCAACTGGGAACAGGCCAGTAGCAGCTTCTATACGCGGATCCAAGAGGTGGCGCGCAGGTCACCGGCCGTCCGAGCAGTGCTTAAAGTCGCCGTAGAAGACGGGCGCTTCGATCACGTGGCCAGCGTACTCGGTGGCACAGAGGAGGTGCCGGTATACGTGCCCATCGAGGTAGAGCTTCCCGACGGTTCCCGCATGCGCTTCACCCCGATGCATGGACGATGGGCCGCCGTGCATGACGCCGTGGCGGAGCAGTTCGAGGTGGAGTTTCTCGTTCCCCTCGACGAAGCGTCCGAGGCGGTTGTCGCAGCGGCGTTCGGCGAGGGGTAGATCGAGGCTTCATGCCTCCGTCGCGTGCGGCCGCGACATTCTGGCATCATGGCGGCGGACAGAACGGCGCTCTTTTCGATGAAGCCGTGCACCCACGTCCGGCCCTGATGTTGCAAACACCGCCGCATGAACGACACAACCTTCGCCTACCGAGCGCTCGCAGGTGTTCTCCTCCTCGGCGCCCTGGCGTACACCGAGTGGCGCAAACATCGACAGCTCTCGCGCCTTCGCGAGTACGCGTTTCTCTTCGCCACAGCGGGCCTTGCCGTCGCTTATGCCGTCGTCCACGACATCATCACCTTCGCCCTCGCGCCGGAGTACTTTTTCGTCCTCAAAGACGTCGCCGGCGACACCTTCTTTCCCAACGTCGCGTGGCTCGCTGCGCGTGCCGGCTGGACCGCGGGCTTGGCCATTGGTCTAGGCCTGCTCATCGCAAACAACCCCGGACGCCGCGAGCAGCTCTCGTATGCCGCCCTTGCGCAGCACATCCGCTTTCCGCTTGTCTGGTCCCTTGCGGCGGCCATCGGCGGCGGGCTCTACGCCCGCTACTGGATGCCGGGCGCGCTAAGCGGTTGGGGTCTTGAGCACCCCCTCGCCGTCGTCACGGTCTGGGGGATTCACATCGGCAGCTACGTCGGCGCGCTCCTCGGCCTCGCCCACGGCTGCTTCCGCGTGCTTAGAGCTCGTGCAGACTTCGCAGCTTGTTATCCACTCGATGCATCAAGTCCATTAGCTGGATGATGTGGTTGTGGAGCTCCTTCGAATCCGAGAGGTCCTGGCTCGCCTTCTTCGCCAAAGGCACCAATGACTCTTCGACGATGCGAATCTGCTCCGCGAGCATGGCGCTGACGTTCTCGTCGACGCTTGCCGCGGTCTGCCCGCTCGGCACACCTTCGACATGAATGACGCGTGGCTCACGCAGAGCCTGGAGCGCCTGCTGAAGCTCACCGATACGTGGCGTCAGCGTGCGGAGAAGCTCGTTCTGCAGCTGCTGCGCTTCGGAGTCGGGCTGCGTCTCCAGGGGGACGGGCGCCACGTCGTTGGCGCGAAGTGAATCCACAGATTCCGCCATGGCAGCGCGTAGGTCCTTGCCGAGACTTGAGAGCGTTCCAGTGACACGAGTGACAGGGTCGTCTTCGGCTCCGCCCATAGCCTTCTGCCGTCGGTACTCTTCTTTGATCTCCTCCCAGCGTTTCGCTTCGTCTTCACTCAGTCGTCCGCGCATCTCCGAGAGCTTGAGGCGGTTCTGTTCCGCGCCGCTCGTCAGCGTCTGTGACTCAGCGTTGTAGTGGTCGTCGATGAGCTGCTCCAGCTCGTCTTCGTTCATCGCGCTCGCCACCTTCTCCGCGAGCTTGTTCATGTCTCGGTAGCTGCCCTGCAACTTGAAGGGAGGCTCCGTGCGGAAGCTGTCTTCCTGCGACGCGGAGTCGATGTACTGCCGATTCACTTGAAGGAGGACGTCCCGAACCTTCGTCAGGCGCGCGAATACGGCCTTCATCTCGTTCAGCTCTGCGCCGGAATAGTCGTGGCTTAGGTCGGACGTCGGCACGTCTTGGCCCGTCGACATCTTGATGATCTTGTACACGTCGCTCTGCTCACGCGCGGAGAGCGGCGCGAGGACACGGTTCGAAGAGAGCGCGTTCTCGAGGTAGCTCATGGCGAACTGCTCTTCGCGTCCGCTGAGCACATCGCCGAGGTTGTACACGTCCGCGCGGTTGCTCAGCATATCGGGGATCTGAAAGCGCTCGCCGCTCTCCGTGTAGGGGTTACCCGCCATCACGACACAGAACTTCTTCCCGCGTAGATCGTAGGTCTTGGTCTTGCCTTTCCATACGCCTTCGACGCGTCGTTGAGCGTCGCAGAGCGAGATGAACTTCTGCAAAAGCTCTGGGTGCGTGTGCTGGATATCGTCCAGGTAGAGCATCACGTTGTTGCCCATCTCGAAGGCCAGGTTGATCTTCTCGACCTCCTGTCGCGCCGTCGCGTTGGGCGCCTCGGTGGGGTCCAGGGAATGAACGCTATGCCCAAGCGCCGGCCCGTTCACCTTCATGAACACGAGGCCGAGGCGGTTGGCGACGTACTCCATGAGCGTCGTCTTGCCGTAGCCTGGTGGGGAGATGAGCAAGAGAAGTCCCATCAGGTCCGAGCGCTTCTCGTTTCCTGCGGCACCGATCTGTTTCGCCAAGTTGTCGCCGACGAGGGGCAGATATACCTCGTTCACAAGACGATTGCGGACGAAGGCGCTCATGACTTTCGGGCGGAACTCTTCGAGTCGCAGCGTCTCGCGCGTTGTCGCGAGCAGGTCGTGCCGGACGCGACGATACGCTTTGTAGGCCGGCACTCGTTCGTTTTGAAACGTCTCCAGACGCCCCAAGAACTCATCGAGGCGGATCACGAGAGACTGGTCTGTGATACGCGCGTGCTGCCCAAGAAGTCCATCGACGCTCAGCGTCGTGAGCGCATCGCTCGGGTTTCGGTCCAGCTTTTCACTGAGCAGAAGCGCCGTCGCCTCCGTCGCTGAGTGTGCGCGCGCGGATACTTCATCGCCACCGCTTCGTACGAAGCCATCCATCCACGCGCTCGCCAAGGCAAACTGCGCCGCGGGAGAGCTCTGAAGAGCGCTGATGTCGTCCTCAAAAGCGCGCCGAGAGCCCGCGCTCTCCAATGCCGCGAGGAGCTCATCCTTGAGCCAGACGGCGTCGCGGCTCGTGGTGAATCGCGGCCGCTCTTCGGCGAGCTCCTGCGTCAGATAGTGACCGGCGACCTCCGCATTCTGGGCGCTGAAATCCAGGTTGTGCTCTGTGCGAAACGCGTCGATGGCGCCGCCAAGCTCTTCCCCAAAACGGAGCTGCTCGTGGGTGGAACCAAAGGCCTTGTGAAGTCTGCCGAAGCTCGCCGCTCGTCGTGCGAGACCGCTCTGTTCCTCGCTGTGAGTCCGCGACCAGTAGATCCATGCGAGGGCGCGAGCGCTCGAGGCGTAGCGAAGCAAACCGCCGGACTCCCGTGCGAGGAGAAGCCGGTCGAGAATGCGCGCCGCGTCTGCGTCATGGACGCCGCCTTCGTAGCCCTCGTCGTAGCGACCGGCGGCGACCTTGCTGACGAGCGCGCGGAGACCGCCGTCATCTCGCTGCGCTGCGCGAAGCGCTTCAAGCGAGAGCGCGCCGTGGCCCGACTCGGCCTCGAAGAGCACCGTCGCGGCGAGGTACTCAGCTCGATACACATCTTCGTTCTCGGAGACGATTTGCTGCGTCCAGAAGGCCCTGGTCTTGCCAAACTCTTCGTCGTCGACGGTCTCGTAGAAGTCTGTCCCCGTCAGATGAAACGCCAGCGTGTCGCCGCGAGGCACCAAGGCCAGGTCGAGGCTCTGCTCGTTCACGCTGAAGCGATGTTTGCCCAGCTTGATGAGGTTGCCGTCTTCGAAGAGCTCTAGGCGGTCGCGCAATCCGCGGATGGAGTCCTGGCGAATAGCCTTGAGGCGCGCTTCCACGTCGTCGGCCTTCACCGAATCGCCGAGCTCTCGCAGACTCTCGACGAGCTGCCTAAGCTTCATGACCATGGGGTCGGCGGCGAGGTAGGCGTTGAGCTCGTCGGCGCTTTCCATCTTGCGCGAACGTCGCTCGACGCCATCCACGATTCGGCCGGCTGCCTTCATCAAGTTCTCAGCACGACGCTGCTGTGCCTCCACGAGAGTCTGCCGCTTGGCACTGAAGGCGTCGTAGATCTCCTCGCGCTTCGTTGCGATCTCTTCGAGGAACTCATCGAACTCGGAGAAGCGAGCTTCCAGCTCTTCGAGCTGCACCATGAGGCGCGCGCGCTCTTCGTCGACGCGGTCCGGCGTAGACGCCATGGAGAGCGCGCTCGTCACGCTCTGCGCAAGGAGACTTAGCTGCGCTGCAAACTCAGCGCCGCCTTCGGTTTTGAGCAGCGCGCGACGCTTCTGCGTAAGCGCCGCCCGGAGCTGATTGAGCTGCGCGAAGACGTGACTGATGGTCTCAAGAATCGACGTCCTCGAAGTCGCGTCGTCCACCTCGAGGCCCGAGACGACTTCGCTGATGAGCGCGAGGCCCTCACTCACCTCTTCGGCATGTTCGATGATGGGATTGAGCTCCGCGACGCGCTGGTCCGCGTCCGAGGAGGCCAAACACTCGCTGAGCTCTCGGGTGATGGGCGCGAAGGCGTCGTCGCCGAGCAAGAAGCGCACGCAGTCGCGGCTGACCTTGTCGAACTGTTCGACGACCTGTTCTTCACGCGCTTCGAGGATGTCGCCGTCGATGTAGCGCGTGTCCTTGAGCGTGATGAGGTGCCCGCGCTGACGACGCAGAGCGCTCAGGAGCGCCATGTACTCGCTGACGGAG
>JBGCFM010000279.1:0-2558 GCA_045106895.1 Polyangiales bacterium
GTATCATGCGGCGGGGAGCCACGGGGCCAACGTCGCGCGTTCCTCGTCGCTCAAACGAATGACCGACGCGGACTCGCCGTCGGGCACGCGGAGAAGCTTGTCGTTGCCGACGGTGACCCACTTCGCGAGTGAGCCGCAGGCGAGGGCGACGACGCCGTTGCGCTGGTGCTTTTCGAACGTGTTCTCTTTGACGGGGTGCTGCCAGCCCATTCGTTCGGCGTGAGCGCGCTGCTCCGCCCAAGGCTTCTTCTTATTGTCGATGAGTGCTTCGACCCGGCGCTGAAAGATCTTCGTACTCGTCTTCTTCGCGCACTTCTTCCCGATGACGGCGAAGTCTTCGGGGCTCAGCGGACGAAGGGCATCGGCGGGAAGGGCGCTCGTTGGAACGACGCTCTTCACGGCGTGAAGCTGGAGGTACGCCGTGCTCAAGGCGACGGCCGCCGGGCTCGTGGGTTTGCTGTATTGAGGCTTCGTCTCCGTGACGGCGACGAGGCGTGGCCACCAGGTCGCGTGGAGCGTCGCGAACTCCGCGCCGTCCTTCTTGTCAAACCAGTTCACCATCGCTTCGTGGAAGTCGCCGAACACCTTCGCTTCTTCCGGCGGGAGGTGGGACGCGATGGTCTTGCTAAATCCGCCGGCAGCCAAGAGTGCGGGTCCAGGGAAGTTCGCGACGCTCGCTGCGGCCTCTGCCCAGCTCATCTTTGTTTTTGCCATGGGCGCACTCTACGCGGAATAGCCCAGCGATCTACTGCTAGCGTCCCGTATGACCTTTATCTGCCGCGATGCACCTGAGCGAATCGTCTGTCTCACCGAAGAACCGACCGAAATCCTCTATGCGCTTGGCGAAGAGGCGCGAATCGTAGGAATCAGCGCCTACACGGAGCGGCCACCCGAGGCGAAGCGCGACAAGCCCGTCGTCTCGGCGTTCATCGGAGGCAGCGTCGCAAAGATCAGCGCGCTCAAGCCAGACCTCATCATCGGCTTCTCGGACATTCAAGCGGACCTCGCGCGCGACCTCATCAAGGCCAACTTGCCTGTGATGATCTTCAATCAGCGGTCGATTCAGGAGATCCTCGACGTGATCCTGCAAATCGGCCGCATCGTCGGACGTGGCGACGCAGCCAAGGCGCTCGTCGAGAAACACATCGCCCACGTCGAATCCGTGCGCGCCGCCGCGGCAGAGCTGCCGCGCCGACCCAAGGTCTACTTCGAGGAATGGGACGAGCCTCTGATCAGCGCCATCGAATGGGTGGGTGAGCTCATCGAGATCGCCGGGGGCGAGAACATATTTGCGGAACGGGCGGCGGGGAAGCTCGCGTCGGAGCGTTTTGTGACCCACGAAGAGATCATCGCGGCAAGCCCCGACTTCATCGCGGCGTGCTGGTGCGGCAAGCCCGTCGACGTTCCTTCCATCGCTTCACGGCCCGGCTACGCCAAGATTCCCGCGGTGATCCACGGCGACATCGAGGAGTTCGACCCTGCGATTCTCCTGCAGCCAGGCCCCGCGTGCTTGAGCGACGGTCTCGATGCCCTCGCCCGCTCTATTGCGACTGTCGCGAGACGCGGAAAGTAGGTTAGGGTCGCGACCGGATCGGCCACGGAGGCCGAGTAGGGGAACTATTGATATGCGAGCAAATCTAGTTAATGCACTTCTATTGAGCGCCGCGCTTACGGCGTGTGGCGGAGAAGAAGAGACCGTCACACCGATTGCGCCGGGCACAGCCACCGGCCCCGCGACGCCCGGTGCGCCTCCCGCCGAAGGAGCCGCGCCCGCCGCAGCTGCCGCGGCCGCTCCAGCGGGACTGCCACCCGCGCCACCGATGCCAACGATCACGCTCTCGCCGGAAGACACGGCGCGCGCCGCCGAGGTCGCGCCTCAAGTGCGTTCGGGTTTCTTTCCAAGTGAGCTTCGCCAAGACAAGACACTCGGGCAGGTCTTTCTTTACCTCGCAGCGACGTCGGACAACGACGACGTCGTCGTGGGCGCGCTCAAAGCGCTTTCCAGCTCGTGGACGGTGTCGCCTCGTCAGGTCGAGCGCGAATACACCATGGCGACGGAAGAGGTCATTGGAGTCCTCGCCACACGCATTCGCGACCCGCGCCCCCGCATTCAGGCGGCGGCCATCGACGCCGGAAGTTTCGCGTTTCGCGGAGACGACACCAACGAGGCGCTCCTCGATGCGTACCTCGCCCTCGCGGTGCCTTCACAGCCCGCTCCCCTTCGCTACGCGGTGTTGAACAACGTCTGGCAGGCACGAACCAAGCTCGGATCGCCGGAGCGCATTCAGCCTTACCTCGCCGCCCTCGACGCCCCGGAGCCTTGGCTTGTTTCTATGGCGCTCTGGCGCCTGGAGAGTCTCGTTCCCCGCGAGGCATCGTTTGGTGCGACGGTTCGTGCGAAAGCCCTCGAGCGCACGCGGCACGCAGACCCAGGTGTTCGTGGCCGCGCCATGGGCCTCCTCGCTACGCTCACGCGACGCATGAACGAAGGCGAGCCCGAGCGCGTGGCGGCGACGGCTCGCGCCATCGAGCTGATGGCGGACGAGAACCCCTACGTG
>JBGCFM010000028.1:0-18502 GCA_045106895.1 Polyangiales bacterium
ATGGGAGAAGTCCCCGCCGGAGCCGCCAACGGACTCTTCATATCCGGTGCCGAGAAACCCAACCTCCGCTGCGGTCTTGTAGAGTTCCCGAGGGAACTCCCCGGCTTCTTCCCAAGTTAGGGCGTGGGGCGCGATGTGTGCGCGGCCAAACTGGGTGAGCTCCTGACGGATCGCTGCGTGTTCTTCGCGTTCAAAAGGATAGCGATGCATGGGCGGTCCTCAGTGGCTCTGTCTGTTGATCGTTCAGTTCATGAAAGCCGCGAGGAGCTCTTCATCCCGGAGCGCGTCTTGCCGTCCAGCCGAGAGCGTCTCGTCGACGGGGGCGTGCTCGGTGTAATCCCAGCGTGTGATGGGGAGCGGCCGGTCCGGCGCAATGTAGAGGCGGGTGTCTTGCCTTCCGAGCTCCGCTTCCGGATAGGGGCGTGTGAGCAGTACGAGGTTCCGTCTCACCCCTGCGGCCTCGTCGGTGATGAAGGCCGGTGCGTTGTCGATGACGCTGCCGTCGATGAGCAAGCGCGAGTCGAAGCGCCCCCGTTTCGTAAACGGTGGCGTCGAGGACGAGCTGATGACGAGCTCCACGGCCTCCTCCGGCGTTTCGCACTCACGCATGTCCCAGGTGCGCTGCTTGAAACCCACGTAGCGAGGAAAGGTTGGGTGCAGCATCTTCGGGCGCATCTTCTTTTCGAGTTGGTACGCCGCCATTCCCAGGGCGATGCTGACGCCGCTGGGCAAAACCGGGGGGAACTCGCCGCAGAGGACGTTTACCGGAAAGGGCTGGGACTTCAGGCGTTCGAAGCCGCCCTCGGCCAAGGAGTGGCGGATCGTCGCGCGGTAGATGTCGTCATGGGGGAAGGGGCGCTTGCCGCGGAGCAGGCGACTGAGGTCCATGTGGCCTTTGACGCCTTTCCGCCGCTCGGCGAAGAATACGCGGGTTTCTTCGGCCCGGCCGCTCAACCACACGGCGGCCATCGCGCTGCCGGCGCTGCACCCGGAGACGGCGGCGAGACGCGGCAGCAGGGCCTCCGTGTAGCGTTCCAGCCAGCCGAGTTGGTAGAAGGCGCGGCCTCCACCGCCGGCGAATGTGATTCCTAGGTCGCGTTCCATGTGTGCCGATCTCCGAAGTTTCTAGCCTCTTCGCCCTCCATTCGCCAGCGAACCTTGTGCGCGGCGGTGCTGCACCCGCACACTGCGAGCGTGGTATCCACACGAACAGCATTGTGGTTTGGCGCGCTCTCGCTCTGCCTTCTCGCGCCCAGCGCTCCTTCCCGCGCACAGCAGGCAGCCCACGAGCTTCGTTTCGCGACGTTGGCGCCGGAGGGCTCCCCATGGATGCGTTCGCTACGTCGATGGGACCGGGCGCTCCGCGAAGAGACCGCGGGCCGGGTCGGTCTGCGCATCTACCCCGGTGGCTCCCAGGGGCAAGAGCCGATGGTCATCGACAAGATGAGCGCAGGGCAGCTCGATGGAGCTGCGCTGACCACCACGGGCCTCTCTCAAATCGTCCGGCCCGTTCTTGTTCTCGGCCTCGCCAGCGTCATCGGCGACTACGAGGCCCTCGACCGAGTTCGCCGCCGTATGGGCCCCCGCTTTTCGCACTATTTCGAGCGCGAGGGCTACAGCCTCGTCGGTTGGGGAGACGTCGGGCGTGCTCGGCTCTTTTCCCGTGAACGCATCGCGCGCCCGAGTGATCTCCGCCGTGCGCGCGTCTGGGCTCCCCGCAGCGACGAGGTCTTCAGTGAGTTCCTCGCGACCATCGGGGCGCGCCCGCGACGGCTTGGCGTCACCGAAGTTTACCCCGCTCTTCAGACGGGAATGGTTGATGCCGTGCCTGCCTCGGCGCTCGCAGTCGTGGCGTTGCAGTGGCACACGCGACTTCGCTTCTTTACGGAGGACAGCGCCGGGGTGCTCATCGGCGCGACGGTTTTTCGCAGCGAACGCGTCGCCCAGCTCAGCGAAGAAGACCAAGCTACGCTGATGCGCACGGCTCATCGCCTGGAACGGCGGGCGCAGCGTTTGGTTCGTCGGGCGGATGATGAAGCCCTCGTGACCCTCCGCCGTCGATTGCAGAGCGTGGACACCTCGCCTTACCAAGACGAGTGGCTCCGCGCCGGGGAGACGACACTCGGCCGCCTTCAGGGGCGGGTCTTTCCCGCGGCCCTCGTCGAGGCGGTGGTACGAGCGGCCACGGAGTAGGCGCTCAGCGACGCCCGCTAGGAGTTCTCGCGGGCGCGGAGCTCTCGCCTGAGGATCTTGCCGGAAGCGGACTTCGGAATCGCCTCAAGGAACTCCACGACGCTGATCTTTTTGTACGTCGCCACCTGCGCGGCGATGTGCTCTTTGACCGCTTCTTCGCTGAGCGACTCGCTGGTGCGAACCACGAATGCTTTGACGCGCTCGCCGGCCTCTAGGTCCGGGACTCCGATGACCGCGGCGTCTGCAATCTCTTCGTGTCCGACCAAGAGGGCTTCAAGTTCCGCGGGTGCAACCTGGAAGCCTTTGACCTTGATGAGCTCCTTCATGCGGTCGACGATGAAGGTGTGACCGTCCTCCAGCACGATGGCGATATCGCCGGTGTGCAGCCAGCCATCGGCGTCCACCGTTGAGCCCGTCGCGTCCGCGTTTCCAAGGTATCCCTTCATCACCTGTGGGCCACGAATCCAGAGCTCTCCGCGCTCTCCGATGGCGGCGTCGCTTCGCGCGCCATCATCGCCCTCGGTGACGACGCGGGCTTCCGTGTTCGGCACGAGTGTTCCAACGGAGCCCGCTCGATAGTGGCCCTCCTGGATGGTGTGCGTCACCGGCGAGAGCTCCGTCATGCCGTAACCCTGGGCGACGGAGCAGCCGAGGCGCTTTGCGGCAGCTTCGGCGAGGTCGCCTCCGAGGGGAGCGGCGCCGGAGAAGATCTCCACAACGCTCGAGAGGTCGAACTTGTCTACGATGGGGTGCTTGGCGAGCGCCAAGACAACGGGCGGGACGAGGAAGAGCCGGCTGACCTTCCACTTTTGAGTGAGCTCGAGCATCTGCACCATGTCGAAGCGCGGCGCGGTCACGACGGTGCATCCGCGGGCGAGCATGAAGTTCATCAGAACCTGCATTCCGTAGATGTGGAAGAAGGGGAGGACGGCAAAACAGACCTCACCCTCGGCGACGTGTTTGTGCGCTTCGAGCTGCAGCACGTTCGCGACGAGATTGTGATGGGTGAGCATGACGCCCTTCGGCAAGCCCGTTGTGCCCGACGAGTAGGGCAGAGCCACGACGTGGTCCTTGAGCGGCACTCTCACCTGCTCCGCCAGCGGCTCCCCTTCGATGTCCGCAAAGAACGCCTCCGCGGCACCTTCGTACATTCGCAGCTCGACGCCTGCTTCCTTCGCGGCGGCCTCTGCGGTCTCCGCGAAGAGTGCGGAAGCGACGAGCGTCGTCGCCTCGGCGTCTTTCAGCTGGTGCACCACTTCGCGAACGCCGTAGCTCGGGTTCAGCGTCGTGACCGTGCCGCCCGCGTAGGCGAGGGCGTGGAACACAACGGCGTACTCGGGCGAGTTCGGTGCCATGATCGCCCACGTTGTTCCGGGGCCTACGCCGCGCGCTTTGAGGCCACCGGCGACGCGACGTACACGCTCGGCGAAGTCGCCATACGTCATCGAACGGCCGGTGGGGCCGTCGACGAAGGCCAACGAGTCTTTTAGGCGTTCGGCGTGACGAATGGAAAGCTCGGTGATCGAGAGTTCATCGATTTCGATTGGCGCGCCTGCGCTGCGGAGAATGTTCATCGCCGCGAGGGTACTGGATCTTGGGAATAGGAAGAACCATTCCGGTGTAGTCCCCGTCCAGCGCTCTTGCGTTTCGCAGGGCGCGTGGGAAGGACTTTGTATGCGTTTCTCCAATCGTTACTTCGCTCTGGCCCTTCTTGTCGGGTGCGGCGGTGGCCAGGCCCCCGTTGAAACGACTCCTGAGCCTGAGACCGAAGAGCCCGCCCCTGCCGCGACCCGAGAGGTCGAAGCGGAGGACTCGACTCTTGAATTTGCTGCCGCGGAGGGAGCGCAAGCGGTCAGCGGCGACGCGGTGGTCGAGGTTCCTGCCGGTTGGACGATGGCGCGGGACGGCGAGGACGCTCACTTTCGCCCGCGGGATGGCGGCATTCACATCGCCATCACCAGCCAGGAGCTCATCGAGCCCTTCGACCCGGAAGATCAACAACGCATCGCGGCGTTTGCTATGAACGTTTGGCGTCGTCTCGACCCCACGTTTCGACGGCAGCCCCTCGGCGTCCGCGTCGTTCCAGGGACCGCCTGGGACTTCTTGGCCCAGATTCACTTTGACGCCGGCGCGAGTGGCGACGCTGCGTTCATTGCCGTTCTCGCCGTCCACGGCACACGCGCTTATGTGTCGATTCTCGACGGCAATATGGACGCACTCGCCCGTCGCGGAGCGGACGCCAACGTGCTTATCGGGTCCCTTCGCCCGGAGGGATACGAGGAGCAGGATTGGGCGTCCTTAGAGGCGCAGTCCATCGACGAAGAAAAGCTCGCTACTCTGCGTGCGTCCATCGAGACCCTGCGTGAAGCGGAACACATCCCCGGCGCCGCGGTTCTCGTCACGCGGGCGGACGAGGTTCTCCTGAGCGAAGGCTTTGGAACACGCGCAGCCGGCGGGCGAGCCGCCGTCACGGATCGAACGGTCTTCATGATTGGCTCCGCCACGAAGCCCTTCGTGTCGCTCCTCGCCGCACGCCTCATCGCGGCTGGACGCACCACGTGGGAGACCCCTGTCCACGACATTTTGCCGTCGTTTGGCCTCGCCGACGAGGAGGCGACGGTAGCGCTCCAGCTCCGCCATACGCTCTGCGCCTGCACTGGCTTTCCTCGGCGCGACCTCGAGTTCATCTTTGAGTACAGCGGCGCGGGCTCCGAGCAATGTCTCCGCACCTTGAGCACCCTCGCGCCCACCACGGGCTTCGGCGAGACGTTCCAGTACAGCAATCAGCTCGTCGCCCTCGGCGGTTACGCCCTTGGCCGAGTTAGCGACGCCCGACGCCCTCTCGATGCGGCGTTCTCCCGTGCCCTCGACCGTGAGGTTCTGCGTCCCCTGGGCATGCGAAACACCACCCTCTCGATGAGTCGTGCGCGACGCGGCGACCACGCATCGCCCCACGCGTCTAACCTTGACGGAGAGATGATCCCGGTCCCTTTCGAAGTCGAAGAGGCGATCGAGAGCGTAGGTCCTGCGGGGGCGCTCTGGTCGAACCTGCGAGACCTAGGCAAGTACGTTCAGATGGAGCTTCGTGGTGGCGTCGGAGATCGCAACCGCCGCTTTCTCGAAGAAGAAGCGCTGGTCGTTCGTCGCGAAGCGGGCGTCGCCGCGGGCAACGACGTGACGTATGGGCTGGGTCTCTTTCGCTATGACCTCAATGGGCTCATCGCCTTCGGCCACGGCGGCAACACCCTCGGCTTTACGTCGGATGTTATTTTCTTCCCGTCCCTCGACCTCGCGATCGTCACCCTCACGAACGCCGCGAACGCCAACGGCTTCACCGAGAGCGTCCGGGCCTTGGTCCTCGAGATGGCGCTCGGCGTGGAGCTGAATCCAATCGATGCCGCAGCGGGCCGCCGTCGATTCCGTGACCAAGCACTGGCTGCTGCACGCGAGGGCATCCGCCCTCCGACGAGCGCGGAGAGCGCGAGCATGGTCGGGACCTACCGTTCGACGGACCTTGGGGAGATCACCGTTCGCGTCGGCGAAGATGGCGAACTCATCCTCGACGCCGGAGAATGGAGCACGCCGCTGGCCTTGAGCGCGGAAGAGGGGGGCGGTTTGCAGTGGGTCTTCCGGGAAGCGCCCCTCGCCGGGCTTCCTATTCTTCAGGAAGGAAACGCGCTGCGTATTCCTTTCCCACAGGCGAACTACCAGTTCGACCGCGTCGTCTCGGAGTGAAGAGCGCATGACCGAGTTGTCCAACGTCATCGGCTTTGACGATGCGCCCTTCGAGCACGCCCATCGCGGCGATGTCAGTCTCATCGGGACCATCTGCGCACGGACACGCCTCGATGTCGTGCTTCGTTCGAAGGTGCGTCGCGACGGCGTGAACTCGACGGACGCGATGCTCTCTCTTATCCAGGACACGGGCCGCGCCAGCCACGTGCAAGCCGTGCTTCTTCAGGGCATCGCGGTGGCAGGGTTTAATGTGGTCGATATCCACCGCATGAGCGAAACGCTGGGGTTGCCGGTGCTCGTCGTCGCGCGCCGCCGACCGCGCATGAAGGCGGTTTTTCGCGCTCTCGACGCCCTGCCGGGAGGCGCCAAGAAGCGCGCCCTCGTCGAAGCGGCGGGGCCGATGGAAGAGCTGCCGGCGCCACGTAAGGGGCCACGAACAAGCTCCATCTTCGTCCAACGAGCCGGGCTATCGCGCCAGGCCGCCATCGGCCTGCTGCGTGTCACGACGCTGCACGGAAACCTCCCGGAACCCCTACGCTTGGCGCATCTGATCGCCGGCGGAGTGACCACTGGCGTAAGCCGCGGCCGCGCATAGGCCGCGCTTACGCTCCGAGCAGTCTCAAGGCATCGGCGGGATCCGGGCCCCGGCGGCGGCCCATCGCTCGAGGCCACGCGTGTCGAGGCCAGCGTGAGCGAAGCCCGGAATGACCACTCCGTGGAGCGTTTCGGTGATCGCGTCTTGCGTGGCTTCGTGCGGGGGAATCCCGTGGGCGGCGAGGGCATCATCCTCCGGCAGCTCGATGGCGCGCCACTCCCTGAGGTTGCAGATGGTGATAGGCAGCAGCCAGTCCGAGAGCAGGCGATTCATCGCCGGGGGCAAGTCGTGCATGAACCCCCAGCCGATACGCGCGTGGTCCACCTCGTCGCTGAGAAGCTCCCGCAGCGCCCACTTCGCCACGGGCGAGGAGGCGTGCTCTTGCGCAGTGTTTAGATATGCGCTGGCGAAGGTCTCGTTGAGGCAACACTGACCCACGATGTAGAGCGCGTGGCGGAGAGCGTCGGGCGCGCCGGGATGACGCGGGCGATGCTCCGGAAGGACTTCGTAGGGGCTCACGACGCGCCCGATATATCTCCCGGCCACGTCTTCGCAGAGCGCCGCGTGACGGTGCTCGTCGTCCACCGCGCGCGTGGCCAAGCGGATGAGCCCGCGGTCGGCATTGAGGCACACCAACGCGTCGCGAACCACGGCGAACTGCCCGGCAACGCGGGCCTCCGTGGACGCCTGCATGTGCCATGTGGAGGCGACGTCGACGCGCTCCTGAGGGCTGAGGGCAAGAACGTCGTCGCTGGCGGCGTCGCGTATCTCCGGGGCCGGGTGACGGGTGGCTTCGCCGGCCCAACGACCGTCGGCTCGAAGAGCGGAGCGGGTCTGGGGGGAAGCGAAGGTGTCTGAGGGCGCGATGTTCATGGCTGCAGACATCGGCCGCTCGCGTCGGTGCACTCTGTTCGCTCGACGCCATCGGCGCGGACCACGGAGCAGTCCCAGGGGTCGACCCGTCGTCGGCCGCTCTTCGTTGTGCCCCAACCGACCTCGCATTGGCGCATCTCCGTGACCTCGGCCTCTGCGACGGCAGGTTCGGGGGCGCGGGACACGGTTCCGGCGTATCCAGAACCGGACGCAGAACTGGACCCTTCGCTCGAGCCCCCGTAGGCGCTCCCGCCGTAGCTTTCGCTGGACGTGGATGCTTCGACGACCTCTGCGCCGGAGCCCGAGGACGCGGTATCCACGTCGAGTGCTTCAGGCGGCGTGGAGGCGCAGCCCTCAAGGGCTAGGACGCTTGAGAAAACGAGAGTGTGTAAGAACCGGTGCTTCATGGGTGCTCCTGATGGACGGCGGTTTGCCATCCCCTTTCCCACCAAACGCACCGCGCCGGCGACCGGCGCAGAGAAAGTTCAAAAATCGTCCGTCGAAGCGCCCTAGAGGAGCACACCACAGCCCTCGACGACGACGGAGTCTTGGTTGTTGTCCCCAATACACTCAATGGTCGTCGCTCCGCCGGCGCCGTCGTCGTTGACCTGGACGAAGACTTCCCCGTTCTCGATCTCTTCGCCGAGTACACAGCTCACTTCGAGGCAGCCACCCACGGGGACGGGCCCAGGCGTGAACGAAGTGCAGAGCACGACGCCCTCCGAAGGCGGTCCGAGGTAGAACGTCGCGGGGAGGGCGGCGCCGACGGCGCGTTCGCCACGGTTGCACACCGTAGAGACGAGCCGTGTCTCTTCGCCGTCCGCCTCACGACAGATGTCTGTGTCGAGGCGGCCCGTGATGTCCGGAAGCGCTCCCGGCGCGGCCTCACCCTGGGCGTTCTGACGGTAGTTGTTCAACGAGGCGTCTGCGTGGTTCTGTGTCCATTCGCTGGTGCGCGGGATCGTCCCGTCGTCGCGGACGTTGGTGATGGAGTAGGTGTGCTGATTCCAGATCGGCCGCGACGACACCCAGCGGTCAAGGGAGTCGCGCAATACACGCACGCCTTGCTGCGCCACGTCGGCGGGGTGAACAGCGCGGCAAACCATGCCTTCGCTAGCGTCGAGAGGGGTCGTGCACATGGTGTCGTCTTCGCACTGCGTGTCGTCTTCGCAGCGACACAGGCCGGCGTCGCATGCGCCGGAGCGGCAGTCTTCGTTGTCCTCGCATCGAACGCCGGGATGAATCGGGTCGATGAGTGGGCAGGTGACGTTGCAGTTGGAGTTGGAGCCGACGATGATCTCGGTGTTCTCATCACGGTCTGCATCCGCGACGACCACGTTCTCGTACCAAGTGCACGACGTTCGGAAGGACGAGTAGAGCACATCGCCGTTGGACCCGTCGTAGATGCGCGTGAAGCACTCGTCGCCGTAGACCGCTTCCGCCTGACCGTCGCCTTCGAAGTCGAAGATGGAAGAACCCGTTCGCGCCGACGATGCGTCTTGGCTGACTGTGCTCCACCGGACGAAGCCACCGACGCACTCGTCGCTTGCTTCGGCGCACTCGAGGTCGAAGATGACGTACTGAGTGCCACCTGCGGAAGCCACTTCCGGGAAGCCGTCGTTGTCGAAGTCGCCGACGGTGGGTGGCCCACCGCCGCTGATGGCAGTGCTCGACATCACAACGGTTCCGTCGAGGGTGGTGACCTGCATCTGGCTTGCCAGGATGGTGACGATTTCGGAGATTCCATCCAACGCCGTCCCGTCGAAGCCGTCCGCTGTGGGGGTGCCGAAGTCCGCGAGGGCGTGGGCGACTGCGCCGGCGCCGGGACCCGGGGAGGCCATCACCCACAGGTTCGTCGCCGTGTCCCAGCGGAAGATCTCGTTCGCGACGAGCTCGACGGCCCCGTCGTTGTCAAAGTCGGCGGCCACGGCGAAGGAGCCCGTACTGACGTTCGTCATGACTCCCGTTTGGCCCACATTGATCCGTGCGCCGGTGGTGCCGCTGAACACCTCGCCGCGCGAGAGGACCTCGGGGATCCCATCGTCGTCGAGGTCATGGATCGCGGGGCCGTCCCAGCGATAGGCGCCGCTGATATCGCTGCCTTCGCTCACCCAGTAGCGTTCGTGGGCGCCGGTGGCGGAGTTCCATCGAAACGCGATGATTCCGGTGTTCGCGGTGAGCGCCACGATCTCTGGAACGCCGTCACCATCGAGATCACCGATGGCGGGCGGAGCCGCCGCGATGAGGGGGTATTCGGGGTCGTGAATCGTCTCCAGCTGGGAGCAGTCCTGGGCGTTCAGGACGCGAAGGACACCAAAATACGCGGGGTCGATGCCCACGCCGGACTGCATGCCACCGTCGGTGAAGTTGTAGGTGTTGATGAGGATTTCGCCCGGAGCGATGGCGTCCGGATCGGAGTCGGGGATGTTCCCAAGGTCCGCGACGAGGGGCGTCGCCAGGACCTGAATATGGCCCGGGTACATATCGCCGTCCGGCGGGGCCAACCACTCACACTGCACCGAAGGCTCGAAGAGACCGACGGGGATGAGTCCTTGGCATTCCGGGTTCACCGTGCCGCGGGGCCCGGTGCCGTAGGGAATGCAGAAGCTCGGGTCGCTCTCCGCGGCGCATCCATCGGCACAGCAGTAGCGGTCTCCGCCGCAGGAGGCGTCGTCGACGCAGGGGAGGCTCGCGTCGAGGCACTCGCCGCCCACGGTGCATTGGAACCCCGGCGTGCAGTCCATGCTCGTTGTGCAGTCGCCGGCGTTTCGAGCATCTGGAGTGACGACATCCTCGCCCGTGTCCATCGCCGCCGCATCGGGAGTGGCGGCGTCGATGGTCGCAGGAGCACACATCTCGTTCACGCAAACTCCATCGGGGCAGTCACTGTCCGTCAGGCAGCTGGTATCGGGGGGACTGCTGCAGTCACACCCGGAAAGGGCGAAAAGCGAGAGCCATCCGAGGTGGAGCCAGTGGGTGGGGCGAAAAGTCATGCCCCCAACGTATCATGGAGCGGAAAGGCTCGTGTTCGCGACGTACGCCATGGCCAACGACACGAGAAGGCCGATGGTGACGAAGGCGAGGTCTTTCCCGGCAAGTTTCAGTGTCTTCTTCATGGTCGTACCACTTACGCCTCGGAGCGTCATGGCGATCTCGCGCCCCGCGAGGAGGCCGACGAAGACCCAGGTTGTGCTCATCGGAATCTTCGACTCCATCTTGAAGACAAAGAGAATCACGGCGTAGACGAGGTCAACGAGCGTCGCCGCACGAACGTCAACCACGCGCGCTTTCTCGTCGATGATCTTCTGTACACGTTCGCCGCCTTGCCGAAAAAGCACGCCGAGGCCCAAGAAGATCACACCGGCAAATACCGACAGCTCAACGACGCTGAGCGAACGCGGCAAGTAGATGGCGATATTCGCGGCGTCCTGCATCAGCCAGATGCTCCAGAGCAGCCCCGTCGTCATCCACTGAGCGATTCGCCAGCCCGGAGCCGGAGGGCCCTTGGCTTGCCAACGCTCGACGGCCCGCGAAACCAACAGCCAGATGATGATGGCGACCCCAAATGCCAACGCGTAGCCGACCACGCTCTTCGTGAGCACTTTGCCAATGCTCGCTGGGCTGGAAGCGAAGCAGCTCAAGAGCAGAAGCGTCGTCGATACAGGGATTCCGCAGCGCGTCAGGAAGAGGAGCACGATGGGTGCCGCCACCTGCAGGAAGGTGAAGGCCATCGGTGTCTCGTCGAACCCCTTCGACGCTAGCCGCTCATAGGTGACGTCGCCGGCGTAGGCCCACCAGCTGTATCCGATGGTCACCAAGAAGATGCCGCCGATCCAGAGCCAGAGTGTCCACCAGGGACGGTCCCGGTTGCTTCCGATAAAAGTGCCCAGCGTCTGAACGCTGTCGTTGGCGACTGCGGAGTACCCCGCGATGGCGAACCCAACCCAGCGGGCGATGCCGGCGTAGGGATAGGTGAGGCCCACCAAGATGAGCGCCGAAGCCACGATGGCGAGGAACACGCGCTCTTTCACCATCATCTGAACCAAGGCGGCACCCCGGCTCGAATCCGCGGGATGTTCGCTCACTCGTTTGTGACCCAGCGGCTTCGTGGGTGTCGTCGTCGTCGTCCGCAGTCGACGCCCTCGGGGCGCTGGTCCGGTCGCGTCCAGCTCTCGGGTTCGATGTGCGCAAGTCGAGAGGCGTGCCTGACTCCCGGGCGAAAGAGCGACGCGGGGTTGCAGTTTCGCTGCTCCGCCATGAATTCGAAGTGGACATGGGGGCCGCGGGAGATGCCCGTACTGCCGAGCTCCGCGAGCACGCCACCTGCCGGAACACGTTCGCCGGCGACGACGAAGTTGACGGAGTTGTGGGCGTACATGGTGACCCACCCACCGCTGTGGATGACGAGGACGACGTTTCCGTAGCCGGGTACCTCGTCGCCGGAATACCCAACGATGCCCGCCGCCGCGGACCGGACGTTCCAACCGAGGTCGCCGGCGATATCGACGGCGAGGTGGTAGCCCCCTTCGCCACTTCCGTACCCGCGCACGAAGCGCCCGTTCGACACGGGCCATCGCAGGGTTCCAGGCATGCGGTTCATTCGGCCACGTCCAGCGCGTACCCAGCGGCGCTCTACTTGGCCCATCATCAGCTTGCGCGCGACGGCGAGGGTGCCGAGACCGAGCCTGCGCGCGACCACTTGGGCGCGCCTCTGACGACGTGTCAGGGGTCGGTCGGCGTCCTCGCCGGAGCGCCGCTGGCCGCCGGGAATCACCAATCGCTGACCCACGCGGAAGTTGCTCGCGGACTCGGCGTCGAGGCGGTTGGCCGCCATCAGCGCAGCCACGGAGACACGGAAAGAGCGCGCGAGATCCCAAATGGTCTCGCCTTCCGAGACCGTGTGCATGACGCGCCGGGTTGAACTCGGCTCCGCGACGCGCACGGCGCTCTGCTCGATGCCCGGGATGATGATCGCGCGTCCAGAGCGGAGGTTTCGAACGGCGTCGTCGTCGAACTCGTTGCGCTCCATGATCTCTCCGGAGGAAAGGTCATAGGTCTGGGCGATGTCCCACAAGGTCTCCCCTTCGGCGACGACATGGTAGGCGGCGCCCTCCAGCGGAGGGAGCGTTGTGATGTCGACGGCGGTCACACGTTCGACGGTGGCGGCTTCCGTCGCGCCGGGGATTCGGAGTGGAGCGCCGGCGCGGAGACGGCGTACGTCGCGCTCGCTCATCTCGTTGAATTCCATGATCTCGTCGACGCTCACGGAGTACGCACGGGAGATGTCCCAGAGCGTCTGACCCGGTTCTACGGTGTGCTCCACAAACGGCGTGGGTTCCGGCTCGGGCTCGGGCTCCGGCTCTATCTCGGCGGGCGCGTCCACGACGGGTGGAGGCTCTTCGCAGGCGAGTCCAAAAACGACGAACACCGCTAGAAACGCTCTGGGGCCAGCACTCGCCACGCGGCGGAACCTAGCCCGGATCCGTGGGAGGGACCACCGAGGAAGCCCGAAGGGCCAGAACCCCTATATTTCTCCTATTCGTTCGAGTGACAGGCCCGTTTTCAGGGGCTACGAAGCGGCTATGTCCGCACCTATCAGTGCCCTTACGATCGCAGGCTCCGACCCTTCCGGAGGCGCAGGTCTTCAAGCCGATTTAAAGACGTTTCACCAACACGGCGTCTACGGCATGAGCGTCGTGACGTTGGTGACGGTGCAGAACACCCAGCGCGTGTCCCGCGTGGAGCTGCTTCCGGCGTCCCTCGTCGCCGAGCAAATCGAAGCTGTGCTTCAGGACGTTCCTCCGGCTTGCATCAAGCTTGGCGCCCTCGGCGGCGCAGATATCGTGGACGCGGTCATAGGCGCCTTGGCCGAGCGACGGGTGCCCCTCGTCGTCGACCCGGTCATGATCAGCAAACACGGCGCAGCGCTCCTCGACGCGGACGCGCAAGCCCGCATGCGGGCCCTTATTGTCGGCGCGGAGCTTGTCACGCCGAATGGGCCCGAGGCCGCCGCGCTGACGGGCCGAGAGGTCACGTCCTCGGCCCAAGCCCTGGATGCCGCGAAGGCAATCCGTGACCTCGGCGCCCAGGCGGTTCTCATCAAAGGAGGCCACTTTGACGAGGAAGATGCGAGTGACCTGCTCCTCGACGAATCCGGCGAGGAGGTCTTTTCGGCGCCACGCGTCGATACGAAACACACCCACGGAACGGGGTGCACCTACGCGTCCGCGATCAGCGCTCGCCTCGCCCTTGGCCACTCCCTCCGAGACGCTGTTTACGGGGCAAAGCGCTGGCTCCAGCGGGCGATCGTACGTGCTCCTGGCCTCGGTGGTGGGCAGGGCCCTGTCTTTCACCACGCCTCCTGCGCTGGGACGTTTCCGCCTTTTGACGGCCATTGAGGCGCTTCCGGGATGCCCCCCGAGCAGAATCACGGTAGATTCGCCTCATGACTTGCCGTTTATCCGGGCTTCTTCTCCTGCTCGCTGCCCTTGGCTGTGCAAACGAAACCGGAATCGTGGTTTCCATCGACGGGAGTGGCTTTGCAGTTCCCGGAGATATCGACGCCGTTCGAATCGTCGTTCGTGGTGTGAGCAGCGGTCGAACCGCGGACGCCACCGCCCCCATCGACGGAACGTGGCCGCAGTCCATCGCGATTCGGCCCGGCGAAGCGGGCGACAACGAGATGGTCGTCATCAGCGTCTACGGACTTCTGGGGAACGCCGCGCGAGTACGTCGTGTTCTCCCCGCGATGTTTGTGGGTGGCAGCTCGGTGCCCATCGAGGTTCGACTCGAGGCTTCCTGCATCGACGTTGCGTGCGAGAATGAAGTCGACTGCCGTGCTGGCATGTGCGCGGGTCCAATCCCAATGACGGACGCCGGGCCCCTCCCCGATGTTCCGGTCTTGAGCGACAGCGGCCGCGATGTCCCGGTCACATCGGACGCGGGTCCAGACGTTCCTGTCATGACCGATGCGGGTCCAGATGTGCCAATGGTCGATGCGGGTCCCGATGTGCCTGTGATGCCGGATGGCGGACCCGACGGCGGACCCGACGCAGGGCCTCCCCCAGGACCCGGCACGCTCATCATCAGCGAGTACCTTGAAGGCTCAGCCAACAACAAGGCCATCGAGCTATACAACGCGTCGAGCGTCAGCATCGACCTGTCCATGTGCAGCCTGACGTTGCGCAATAGCTGTGGCGGAGGCGCCCCAGTCACCCACACGATGACCGGGTCCTTGGCGAGCGGCTCTACCTGGGTTCTCTGCCATCCAAGTTTCTCCTCCCCGGGGCTCTGCGATGAATCGCCATCGTCACGCGTCATCAACCACAACGGCGACGACGTCTACTCCCTGGAATGCGACGGGACCGTCCTCGACACGTTCGGTTCTACGTTCGGAACTTGCGAGAGCACCTGGGGTAGCGGAGACACGAGTTCCGCTGAGCGAGCGCTACGGCGTCAGGCCCGCATCGTCACCGGTGACACGGACCTTGGTGACGCCTTCGACCCGGGGACGGAGTACGACGGTTTCGCCCGCGATTCCTTCGACGGTTTGGGCAGCCGCTAAGGGCGCACATTCTTCGGGTAACGCATGGGTTCATCCGCGCGGCAAGTTCGCCATCGATGAACTCAGCGTGGTATCCTTCCGTCGATGACGACGGTCACCGAGGCGATCAAAGTAGTACTCGACGCGGACGCTCAGCGAGCGCTCGCGGAGGGAGACCTAGAGGGCATCTGCGCGAACCCGGAAGTGGCTTCGCGCTTTGCACGGCAGCTGGCGGAGGCCGCGCGAAGAATCAGCCCCGGTCGCACGTGGTCGCCGGAAGATCTTCGTGACGTCCTTGAGGTGGCGGTCCACGGCAACCCTCAGGGCTCTGCGCGTGTGCTCGAAGGTCGCTACTTTCGAAAGCGACTCAAGGAGCAGACCAACCTCGCGGATCGTTATGGCGATGAGTTCTCCGTCGTTGTCATCTCCGTGTCGAAAGACGTTCACCAGGGCGTCTATTCGAGCGTCCTCGATGCCGTGACAGAGCGCCTGCGCCGGACGGACATGGTGTTCCTTTACCGTCGCCGTTTCGCCGTCGTACTCCCACGACTCGGCGTCAGCACGCTTTCGGCGATGCTCGAGCGCATCAAGGAGCTTGTCGCCGTTGGCGCAGGAACAAAGTCCATCGAACGGATCGCGGGCGGAACCTATCCCAGTGACCGTTTCAAGGACGCCCGCGCTATTCTCGACTGGTCGGAGGACCAGCTTCGAGACCAGCCGATGGACGATTAGGCCGCAAAGCGTTCTTGTCCGGCTTGTCCGGGAGCCCGCGTAGGCTCCTCGAGCCGATTTGGGGGCTGAAGACGCTGCGCGGGCGCTCGGAGTGCGCTACAACTGCGCGAATGCGCGAAGACCATACCGATCCTGGAATGACCGACGCGGGACTGATTACCGCCACCGAGCGGCTGCCATTGCTTCCAGATGTCGAGCGCATCTTTGATGCCTTCGTGAGCAACGCGAACGCCGTGGCGGGTCAGGCGCGTACGACCTTGGGCGCGATCCCAGAAGAGGATCCCTTCCCGTCGGCGAAGACCGCTCTCGCGGAGCTGGTCCCTCTCGACGTCCTCGAGAAAGACCACCCGGCCTTCGAGGCGCGAAACGACGTAGAAGAAGCATTCCTACAGACGGCGGAAGAAGCGGTGACAACGCAGGGCGCGCTCTTTGACGGCGCCCTTGAACGCGACGCGATCCCTCTCTCGGTCAAAAAGATCGCGCCTCCGCCGCGCCTCCCGAGTGAGCTCGCCGAGCGGACGGTGCTGGCGCCTGCGCCCGCGGGTCCCCACACACAAAAGAATGAAGCGCAGAGGCTGGTCCCCGATGTGGCATCCGTTCGGCCCTCGGAGCCACCGACGCGCGAGCGATCCGAAGATGGTCAGATTCCGCCCCGTGAGCTCGAGCGCATGATGGGCGATATGCAGGTGCTCCTTCGTTACACGCACGACGAAGAGGTGGCGCGCCGTCTCCAAGAGCTCCGGCGTCGATACCCCAACGATCTGTTGCTGCTCCGCCGAATCGCCGAATTCCATCTCGAGGCTGGTTCTACGGATCTCGCGAAAGAAGCGCTCTTCCAACTCGCGTCGGGCCTCTTCCGCCGCAAGAACGTCACAGGAATGCGGGCGGCCCTCGAGCAGGTGCTCGTGCTCTCCCCCGGCGATCCGCGCGCGACGAAGCTCGTGCAGCTCCTCGATCAGCGATAGCCCTGCTCTCGCGGCGTTTTGCGCTGTGCATCACGGGTGATCCTTGTCGGGATCCGCCCGCGCTGGTAGTCAGGACGACTGAACGGCCGCGCAGGGCGAAGCGCGTTTGAGAGCTTGATTCACAGCCTGGGCTGGCTGCGAACCAAGCTCCTAGGGATGGATCATGGCGAGCAAGAAAAAGCCGAAAAAGAAGCAGCTCAAGCTGAGCGAAGCGCTCTTCGAGATCGAAGATGCTCCCCTGGGCGAAGAGCTTCAGCGACGTTATCTCAACTACGCGCTGAGCGTCATCTCGAGCCGCGCGCTGCCGGATGTGCGCGACGGACTGAAGCCCGTTCAGCGACGCATCCTCTATGCGATGCACAACGAAATGCGCCTTCGTCACGACGCGAAGTACCGCAAGAGCGCGGCCATCGTCGGTGAGGTCATGGGTAAGTTCCACCCTCACGGCGACACATCGATCTACGACGCGTTGGTGCGTTTGGCTCAGTCCTTTGCCATGCGCGTTCCCCTCGTCGATGGGCGTGGCAACTTCGGTTCCCCGGACGGTGACTCCGCCGCTGCCATGCGTTACACCGAAGCGCGTCTGCAGAAGGTGGCGGACGAACTCACCGGCGAGCTCAACATGGGCACGGTGCACTTTCGTCCGAACTTCGACGGCACAAAGCTCGAGCCCGTCGTTCTTCCGGCTCGCTTTCCGAACCTTCTCGTCAACGGCGTTCAGGGCATCGCCGTCGGCATGGCGACGAGCATCCCGCCGCACAATATGGGCGAAGTGCTCAAAGCGTGTGTGAGACTCATCGACGACCCGGAGCTCTCGCTGAAGCAGATTCTGCGCACGATCAAAGGACCGGATTTCCCCACCGGCGGCGAGCTGGTCTCGACAAAAGAAGACATCGAGAACGCGTACGTGTCCGGCAAAGGGACGCTCAAGCTTCGCGGCGAGTGGACCCTTGAGAAGGCCAAGGGGCGCGGCAATCCAAGCCTCGTGATCACCTCGATTCCATATGAGGTGAAGCGCGGAAGCGCCGTGGAGAAAATCGCGGACGTCATCGTAAAGCGAAAGCTGCCCGCGCTCCTCGACGTTCGAGATGAGTCCACGTCGGACACACGCATCGTGTGCGAGATGAAAAAGGGCACCGACCCGCAGCTTGTGATGGCGTACCTCTACAAGCACACGCCGCTGCAAACGACGGTCTCCCTCGACATGACCTGCCTCGTGCCCACGCACAAAGCCGACGTCGTCGCGCCGCGGCGTTTGGACCTGGTCTCGATGCTCCGCTACTTCCTCGACTTCCGCCTTGAGGTGGTGACGAAGCGACTGGAGTTTGAACTCAAGAAGCTCCGCGAGCGCATTCATATCCTCGAAGCGCTCATCCTCATCTTCGATGCCCTGGACGAGGTCATCCGGATTATTCGTCGTTCCGAGAACAAGGCGGATGCGGCGAAGAAGCTGATGCGGCGTTTCAAGATCGACGCGATTCAGACCGACGCGATCCTGGAGCTCAAGCTTCACCGTCTGGCGAAGCTGGCAATCCTCGAGCTGCGTACGGAGCTCGCGGCGAAGCAGAAAGCCGCGAAACGCATCGAGGCGCTGCTCAAGAGCGAGTCGGACCGCTGGGGTCTTGTCAAAGCCGAGCTCCACGACCTCCAGGAGCGTTTTGTCGACGGCCGCCGCACGAAGATTCTCAAGGACCTCGACGAGCCTGAGTATGACCCGGAGGCGTTCATCGTCGACGAAGACGCGATGGTTGTGATCACCCAGCAGGGCTGGATCAAGCGTCAGCAGCGTGTGAAAGACGTCTCGACGACGCGCGTCCGCGACGGCGACTCGGTCTTCGAGGTCGTCGCAGGCTCGACGCGTGCGCC
>JBGCFM010000280.1:0-21229 GCA_045106895.1 Polyangiales bacterium
ATTCGACATGAACGAGAAGGCGAGCACCTCCATGCCCCATAACTGTGCGTAGTGCCCCAGCAAGTACAGAATGGCTTCGTTGGTCTCGTGGTCCGGCCTCAGCAGATAGAAGCGATGCATGGTGCGCACGCTCGCGAACACCGTCTGTCCCGGCAGGATGATCTGACGATTCTTGCTGCGCCGTTTCGCTTTGCTGCCGTTCTTCGCTTGGTGCTTCTGCTGCTTCGCCATGCAGCATGCACCGCACGAATCGCGCCGCAGCTTTCGATGCAGAAACCCATACGCTGCCGATGCTCACGGATGCGAAACGCCAGACGACGCCATTGCCGCCGCCAAATCGCCGGTGACAGCGAATGGCTTTTACTCGGAGAACTAGGTGATGCCGCGGTGATTCCGCGAGGGAGCTAGTCCGCGCGAAAGAACGAAACCACCACCCGCTTTGCGAAGGGTGCCTCTGACGAAACGACGTCGATGGTGCCGCCATAGCGATGTACCGCGGCAGCGACGAGGCCGAGCCCCTGGTCGACGCGCCGGTCGAAGAGGATTTCTGGGTCGAAGGTCTCGTTGCTCGAGTCGTGAACTTCGAAGGAGACGGTCTCTTCCCCCGTGTCCTCCATCGTCACCGCAACGGCGAAGCGGATGTGGCGCGCTTGGTCCTCCGCGCCAACGGCGAGCACGGCGTTGCGAAGGATGTTCTTGAGAATCAGCACGAGGTCTACGCGAAATACATCGAGCAGGAGTGCGCCGTCTTCGCTTTCGTCGTCGGCCCTCGGAGCATCGATCTCAAGGGCGTCAAGCTCGATGGCGCCGGCGCTGTGTTCGGAACGAACCGCTTGCACGACTTCTTCGAGCAGCGTCTCATCGACGAGTGTTCGCGCCAGGTCGCCGATCATCGAGGCTAGGTGGGCGTCGAGTTCCATCAAGGTGCGATGAGCGCGGGCGAGTCGATTCATTGCGCGTTTAGAACCGGAGCCGATGGCTTCTTCGAGGCGGGCGATGGCGCGCACGGCGCGATCCGCACGCCGAAACCATGGGTCCCGGCGAAGGTCGACTCGGTGCCCTAGGGCTCCCTCGAAGGCGAGCAAGTGCCCTTCCCATGCGCCCCGAAGCGGCTGGCCTCCGTAGAGGCGTTCTTTGAGAAACGCCCGGTCTGCATCTTTGCCTTCGTTGAGCGAGTCCGCCGCGGCACCAATCCGGTGCTTGAGAAACTCATGGCGGAGTGAACCCACGAGGTATGCGACGGAAGGGTGAAACTCTGGGCTCTTGTCGACGAGCTGCGCCAGTCGCATCCCGCGGCCGCGGAGCCAGCGATAGAGCACGCCAAATACGAGGGTTAGGGCCATACCAAAGAGCGCGCCGGCGAAGAGCGTGCCCCACGGGATGGGGGACTCGTGGGCTTCCGCGTTGGCGGAAGGACGCGGGCTCGTTTGAAATACACCGGCGAGCCTCGGGTCTAGCTCCGCCAGTTCGCCCCGCGCTGCTTCCGCGGAGTCGCTCTCGGGGAACGCCGTCAGGTATTTCGTGTAGTACTCCGCGGCCCGCAGCGTGAGGCCTTGCGCCCCGCACGCGCGAGCCAGGGGCAGGTAGAGCGAAGGGTCGATGGGGGCGATGGCAACGCCGGCGGCAAGGTCCGCGCGCGCTCCTTCCTCTCCTCGCTCTAGGCGTGCGATGCCAAGTCGATAGTGCTGGTCCGCGGCCTCGAGCCTCCGCCTCGCTTCGCGGCCCTCCGGCGATTCAGAGTCGATGGCTTCCCAAAGCGAATGCGCGCTCACGTCGCCTGCGACGAAGGCCTCCTGCGCTGCACGCCACAAGGCGTCTTGGGGCACCGCGTCCGGCGTGCAGGCTTCTACCGAGAGCAGCAGCAGAAGTAGAAGGCAGCGTCGCACCGGGTGATCTTGGCACAGACGGCGGCTTGAGTACCAAAAGACGTCGCGCGGTAGTATTCTACGAAGGTGCCTCGCCTCTTAGTTATCGAAGACGGTACAGAGTACGAGGAGTTCGCTCGGGCCTTTCTGTCCGACTACCTCATCGACACAGCTCACTCCGCAAAAGAAGCCCTCGCTCACCTCAGCGAGGAGCCTTGCGACGGTTTGCTCGTCGACCTTCGCTTCGAACGTTCCCCTGCCATCGACCTCGTCGGCGGAGTCGAGTCCACGGCGCGGCGTCGCTTTGGAGGAGACACCCATCGGGCGATCCGGCACCTCAAGGAACAGCAAGGCACGTTGGTTCTCGGTGAGTTGCGCCGAGCAGGGCACCACCAGCCGGCGGTCTTCGTTCACGACTTTCCGCCCCGCCGTCTCGCCAACCTTCGGAAACTCTACGGCGACGTGTTCGCCGTCGCCGCCTTCGATGCCAAAGCCATCACCGACGCTCTGCAGGGCCAAGATGTACTCTGACCCGCTCCTCGCGTTGGAACACGACGTGGCGAAATACATCGTCCGAACCGCCCGCAACCTACGCGATGGGCCCGTGCCAAGCCCGCTCCGAGCAATGTTAGTTCGGGACCTCTATGGCCGCGAAGGGGAGCCGGGGCCCAGTCAACGCTTCGAAGAAAACGCAGCCGCGCTGGATACCCAAAGACGCGACAAGTGCGCCTCGGACTTTCTTCGCCTCGCGGAGCTGGAGACCCAAGTTCGTGTTGGCGACGACGATGCGACACAGGAGGCGCTGACCCTCGCGCGTGCCATCGCCCGCCGCATTCACGAAGCGAGGTCGGAGCAGTCATGACCCGCTCCGTGTCCATCGGGGCCTCCCCTGCGCCCAAGGTTCTCGTCGTCGACGACGGCGACCAGTACGTCGAGCTCTTCCATGCGCTCATGCGCGACTACCGCTACGCGACACGCTGCGAACTCCGAGGTCCCTGTTGGACATGCCCGCATCAAGCGGGATGTCAGCTGACGCACGCCCACGATTGGGCGGAAACAGAGCAAGCCCTCGCGCGCCACGAAGACCTGGACCTTGTGCTGCTCGACATGAGCTTTGATTTGCCCGCGTCGCGTCTGCTTCCTTCGGAGGGTCCCATCGCTACACGTCGACGTAGCGAAGGCCTTCGAATCCTCGATCGAATCCGTGCCGTTCGTCGTGACCTACCGGTAGTGCTCATGTCTTCGGAGAAGAACATCGAGTTGGATCAGCGAGGAGCCCTCGGCGCCGACGAGTACCTCACCTTCGCCGGAGAGTCGGCGTTTGATGTACGCGCCCTCAGCTTGCTCATCGAGCGAATTCTCGCCTCGCGTCGTGTGGCGCGAACCGAGGACGGCGATGACTACGTCTGGGGTCAAACGAGCGCGATGGGGCGCCTGCGTCGAAGTGCAAAAGCCCTCGCCCGGACGTCCTTGCCCGTGCTTCTTCTCGGCGAGACCGGCACCGGCAAGAGCGCCCTGGCTCAGCGGGTGATCCACCTCGCGGGTCGCCCTAAGGGGCCCTTCGTTGCCGTCGACCTGGCTGCAATCCCGGACAACTTGATGGCCGCGGAGCTTTTTGGCTCGGCTCTCGGCGCCTTCAGCGGCGCGGTGAACCGACCCGGCAAATTCGAAGAAGCGCAGGGCGGCACGCTCTTTCTGGACGAGGTCGGAAACCTCCCGCCCTCGGCGCAGCGGATGCTCTTGCTCGCGCTCCAAGATGGCAAGGTCACTCGCCTCGGCGAAACCAAGGTACGTGCGGTAGACGTCAAAGTCGTCGCGGCGACGAACGCGGACCTCGGCGAGATGGTTCGTAGCGGGGCCTTTCGCGCGGACCTTCTCGCGCGACTGAACCCTGCCGCAGCGCTTCGCATTCCGCCACTCCGCGAGCGCAGCACAGACTTCGAAGCGCTGATGCGCACCTTCGCGAAGAAACGATTCGCGTCCGGAGGCGACCGAGAACTTCTCGCTGAGTACCAACGCGCCATCGGTGTTGATGGGCCTCCAAACGCCGCCCTCGCGATCGGTCCTTCAGAGGACCCTCAGTCCGGCGTGGTCTTCTCGTTTCCGGCGTCGACGCTCAAACGACTTCGCCAACATACGTGGCCCGGCAATGTGCGCGAGCTTGAACTCCTTGTAGGTAACGCGCTCCTTATGACGCTCGCGGATGCGATGAGCGCGGCGGAAGCGGGTCGGCCCGGTGGGGATGCTTCGCGTCTCCCGGTGTCAGGACGCCTCGTCGCCGATCTCATGCGGAACTCCTGGCTCGACGCAGAGCAGCCGAGCGCTTCGTCAGGGCTTCAGCTTCCGATGACCCTGGAGCCTCAAGAGCACCTGCGGGATGTGGTGCGTGATCTCGAACGCGCCCTCATGCGAAAGCTCTTCGCCGACTCCGGCGGCAGCCTGGAGGCCATGGCTCAGGCACTACTCCAAGGCGATGACCAAGGAAATGTGCGCCGGCTCCGCACGCGTCTCCAGCAACTTGGGCTGAGCGTCCGCGAAATGCGAAGTGATGCTATGAGCACCATCGACGATGCTCACAACATCAAGGTGCGTCGTTCTAAGTTAAATTAGGCTTGTTTTTCGGTTCGTGAAGTTGGCCTGCTCGTTGCATTGATCTCTCCCCAAGAAGGAGAGCCACCATGGCCAACGACAACAGCTTGCTCATCGCCCTCGCGGAACTGAAAGACATCGAAGCCCAGCGCATCGCCGGTGAGCATGCCGCGGAGGCGAAAGCGAAGAAGGACGCAGCCGAAGCCGTCGCCCGGCAAGCCGCCGCCGAAGCCGAGCAGGCAGCCGAACGAAGAGCGGTCGCGGAAGCGAAGGCACGCCTCGCCTTCGAAGCCGAAGCGAAGTCCGCCGAAGCGGCGTGCGCCTCCAAAGCGCGCATGGACGCGCTCCAGGCGGAGCTTCAGTCGATTCAAGCGGAGCGACGGGTTCTCCACGAGCGAGTTCTCCAAGCGGCAAGCCCCATCGTTCCGGCACCGTCTCGTTCCCCTTGGCCCGTCGCCTTCGCGGCGTCCACGGCTGTCGCTATGGCGCTCGGCGCCTGGCTCTTTGTTCGTGGTCCCGAAGTTCAAGTACGCGAAGTGCTAGTCCCCGTGGCTGCGCCCGTCGCCGCGGTCGCGGAGCCAGCGGCGGAAGAGAGCGCCGTAGTCGAAGCGCCCGTCATTGCGCCCGTTGCCGCCGCGGAACCCGAAGCTTCGCCGCGAGTCCGCGCTCGCCCACGGCCACGCCGACCACGTCCACAGCAGACGCCAATGTCAGCTCTCGCTGAACTCGACTGCGACGACAACGACCCCCTCTGCGGACTCTAACCCGCACCCGATTTGGCTCCCGCGCATCTGGAGAAACGTGTCCACCATGGTGGTGGCCCACGCTGGCAAAACTCCAAATGCGCGGGAGCTTCTTTTATTTTTCGCCGTGGTATGCTCCGCCCATGAAGATTGATCGACGCCGTTTTCTGACGCTTGCTTTCGCGATGGGCGCTGCACCTGGTTGCATCATTCGTGAAGAGCCCGCGGCCAATACGAGCGGAGCCGAGGTCACCGCGGAAGTGACCGTGCCCCCTCCGAACAACGGGGTCACGATCCGTGGCGTGACACCGGGATGCGCTGAGGCGGACCCGACGGGCGAGTGCATTCGGTGGCTCGATGAGGCTGCTCCCGGCGACCCTGGGCACTACGCTGCTACCGAGGAATGCATCGACTGGTCTCCGGCCGGTGAGTGCATCGGTTGGGACACGGGAGGCGGAGGCTACGCGCCGGCCAGCGAGTGCATCCAATGGGATCCGTCCGGCGAGTGCATCGGCTGGGAGCCGGTCGTCGAGTGCATTCAATGGGACCCCTCCGGCGAGTGTATCGGCTGGAGCTAACTCGCCCCGCGCATGGTGAACCGTCCGAGAGCGCCCCTCTTCTTCGCCCGTTTTGAGGCCGCACGCGCAAAGCTGCGAACCGTCGCCGTCACCGGCACAAATGGAAAGACGTCCACGACGTCCTTTGTCGGGGCCGTCATTGGGCAGCGAGGTCCCGCCGCGACGGTGACGACGCTTGGAGCGTGGGTGGACGGGGAACGTGTCGCAGGGAAGGGCACTCAGGAGTTTCTTGGCACCGTCGAAGGCGCGGTGGATGCCGGCGTGGAGATCCTCGCCGTTGAGATGACGAGCAAAGCGCTTCTCGGCGGTTTGGCCTCGCGTTGGCCGCCGGAGGTCGCGGTCTTCACCAACCTGACACACGATCATCTCGACCTTCACGAAACCGCCGAGGCCTACTTGGCGGCAAAAGCGCAACTATTCCTCTCGCTTCCCAAGGGCGGCACGGCGGTCCTCAACGCCGACGACCCGGCCTGCGAACTCCTCGCCGAGGTGGTTCCATCACACGCGCGCGTCGTCTGGTACGGGTCCAATCCGTGTGACCTGCAGCTCGTTGCCACGGAGCCAAGTGGCGCCGGACAGGTGCTCACCCTCGCTCCCAGCGCTGAGTTTCGCGGGCGCGTCCCTGTGTCCATCAAGCTCCAAGTCGGCGGCGCGTTTCAAGCGCACAATGCGACGGCGGCAGCGCTCGCTTGCGCCGCGCTCGGTCTCGACGCCGAAGCGATTCACGACGGGCTCGGCGCCATCGGGAAAATCGCCGGCCGTTTTGAGCGAGTCCACAACGACCCTTGTGTCATTGTCGACTTCGCTCACACCCCTGACGCGCTTCGCCACGTCCTTGCGTCGGCACGAACCCTTCTTCGTTCCGAGAGCGGTCGTGTGCACTGCGTCTTTGGTTGCGGCGGAGAGCGTGACCGAAGTAAACGTGCCCCGATGGGAGCGCTTGTAGACGAGCTCGCGGACGTCGTTTGGCTGACCAGCGACAATCCTCGTCGCGAAGATCCAGCGAACATCGCCGCCGATGTCCTAGAAGGGAGCTCGGGTAGGGCAAACTGGCACCAAGAGCTCGAGCGCTGCAAGGCCATCGAGAGCGCCCTCAGCGACGCGACACCGGACGACGTCATCGTCATCGCGGGCAAAGGGCACGAAGCGACGCAAGAAATCTCTGGGGCCTTCCATCCCTTCGCGGATACCGACGAAGTGCGCCGCTATTTTCGTGGCGAAGCGTAGGGCCGCAGACTTCGGAGCAGAGCGTCACGGTCGACGGGTTTTGCGATCCAGCCGTCCGCGCCGTGCAGTTTCGAGCGTTCAGGGTCCGGCGTCACGCTGACGAGAAGCACTGGAATCTCGCCCGTCGCCGGCAGCGACTTGAGCTTTTCGAGCACATTCCAGCCGCCGAGGCTCCAGCCTTCTGGGTCGAGGACGACGGCGGCGGGCTTGAGCGTTGTCGCCAGGTCCAAACCTTCCCGCATGCCTTGAGTCGCCTCGACGCGATACCCCGCCTTCTGAAGCAGGCGGATCAGCAAGTCTCGTGAAGCTGGGTCCTCATCGACGACTAGAACGACGTCGCCACCGCTAAGGCGCGGAGGCAACGTTGGACGGGGCGCGACGCGCGGCTTTGGTGGTTCGGAGAGCGCCGGTAGGTGCACCGCGAAGATCGAACCGTAGCCTGGTTTGGAAGACGCGCTGATGCTTCCGCCCATGATCTCGGCGAAGCGCTTTGAGATCGCCAGGCCAAGGCCGGTGCCGCCATATTTTCTCGTCGTTGACGCGTCCGCCTGTGTGAAAGGTTGAAAGAGCCGTGTCAGCGTCTCGGCGTCGATGCCGATGCCTCGGTCGATGATCTCAAAGGCGAGCTCCTCTTCGTCGTAGCGACCGGGGCGACGCTCGCAAAGCACACGGACGACGCTGTCTTCGGAGAACTTGTTCGCGTTGCTGATGAGGTTGATCAAGATTTGCCGAAGCTTCGTCGCGTCGACGAAAGCGCTCCCCATTTCATCCGCTTCGACGACGAGTCGGTTTCCTCGCTGCGCTGCGATGGGCGCGAGCGTTTCGACGACTTCGGAAACCACGGCCTCAATGTCCACAGGCTCCCAGTAGAGCTCCATGCGACCTGCTTCAATCTTCGACAGGTCCAGGATATCGCTGATGAGGCCGAGGAGATGCTCTCCCGAGCGCTGGATCTTCGATAGGTCCTGCGCCGCCATTTTGAGCTCTGGGCTCTCCCGCGCGTCTTCTTGCAGCATCTCTGCATAACCGATGATCGCGTTGAGTGGGGTGCGAAGCTCATGACTCATGTTCGCGAGGAACTGGCTTTTCGCTTGGCTTGCGGCTTCTGCGGCGACCTTCGCGGCCTCGAGTTCGGCGGTTCGAACTTTGACTTGGGCCTCGAGAGTCTCCAGGAGACGTTGAAGGTTCTCTTCGGCGCGACGCTGGTCGGTCATGTCGAGGGCGACGATGATCATCTGTCTCAAGTGTTTGTCTGCTCGTTCACCAAACACGACGAGCTGCGCGAATACATCTTTCCCCTTCGCTCCGACGAAACGTTGGCCCCGACGCATCACTTCGAGCTCGCCGTGGGTGAGCAGAGTGAGGCCGACGTGCAGGTTATGTGTGTCGTCGGGGTGAGCGAGGGAACGAAGGCTCACCGTCTCGAGCTCTTCGGTGGAATCGAACTGCATCATCGCTGCAAACGCCGCGTTCGCGTCGGTGAGCACGCCATCTTCATCGGCGATGGCCATACCGACGGGCGAGCTCTCAAAGAGGAAGCGAAAACGCTGAACACTCTCGCGGAGCGCTTCGTCGAAGCGCACGCGATCTGAAATATCGCGAATCACCGCCACGAAGAGTCGCTCGTATTGCCCTTTGACGAGGCTGTCCCGTTCGAAGAGCGCGGTGCGCATCTCCGTGTCGAAGTAGCTGCCGTTCCTTGCCAGCGCGCGGGAGCGTTTCGTCACCGGCGTCCCAGCCTCGAGCTGAACGAGCGCGCGACGCACGCCCTCATCGTCGAGGGACGCGAAGGTCGCATCGATGTCACCTAAGTGTTTGCCCGCCAAGTCCCCGTTTCGGTAGCCAAGAGCGATGCAGGCTTGGCGGTTCGACTCAAGGATTCGGCCTTCTCCGTCGTGGAGGAGAACGGAATCCGCGGCGCCGTCGCTCATCTGGCGAAGCCGCTCGATGGTTTCTCCTCGCGCATCGAGCAAGGCCCGCAAACGTGCGTGTTTCGACTCAAGCTTCAGGAGCCTTGTACGGAGCTCAGCGATTTCCGACGTCTGCTTGCTCAACTTCAGGCCCTCAAAAATCAGTGAGCGCGAATGGTGGCTTCGACGTCTTCGGCGCTCTTTGGCGCGTCGGCGGTCATGACGAAAGGCGTGCTCGCGCTCACGAGAACATCGTCTTCAATACGGATGCCGCGCACATCGGCGAAGCGCTCGAGGGCGACCCGGTCGAGGCTATCCTCGGCGAACGCACATCGCGCCGCGTCGTTGAGAATCGCAGGAACTTGGTAGAATCCAGGCTCGACGGTCACCGCCATTCCCTCCGCCAGCTCCCGGTCGAGGCGTAAATAGGAGAGTCCAAACTGGGCGTCGCGGGCGCGGCCTTCGGGGTAACCCGCGCGGTCACCAAGGTCTTCCATGTCGTGAACATCGAGGCCCAGAAGGTGGCCGACGCCGTGAGGAAAGAAGAGGGCATGGACGCCGCGTTCCACAAGCGAGTCCACGTTCCCGCGGAGGATTCCCTCGTCGACGAGGCCTTGGGTCAACGTGCGAGCGGCCTGCAGATGCACTTCGCGGTAACGAACGCCGGGGCGCACGCGAGCGATTGCATCGACTTGGGCCGCGAGCACGATGTCGTACATCGCGCGTTGCGTGGGTGAGAATGTGCCGCTGACGGGCCAGGTGCGCGTGACATCGCCGGCCCAACCGTCCGCGGTTTCGGCGCCGACATCGGCGAGGAGGAGGTCGCCCTCTCGGCACTCGTTGCCGTGCGAATGGTTGTGCAGAACCTCGCCGTGCACCGTCACGATGGAGCCGTAGGCCGTCCCGCAGTCGAGCTTCGCAAGCTCGAACTCCATCGCGGCACACACCGCCGCTTCGCTGACGCCTGGGCGAGTCGCGGCCATGCCGGCCCGGTGCGCCGCCGCCGTCGCCTTCGCCGCCGTGATGAGCCCCGCTTGGGCCGCATCATCATGGACACTCCGGAGCGCTACAACGGCGTGCTCAAGATCGGCATCGCCTCCGGCGCGGCCAAAACCTCGCCCAAGAAAAGCAGCTTGCTCCTCGCGGGTCGAGGCGTCTGGCGCAGGAATTGTCGCGACCTGCTGCGTTTGCTGAAGTACGGCCGGCAAGGTCTCTAACGGAGCGACCTCGCAGCCAAGGGCACCCGCGAGCTCCTCCGCACTCGGCTGAGGCCCATGCCAAAGCGCGTCGTCGGCGTCGGGCGTCGGGATGAACACCCGAGTCCGCTCTTGTTCAACAAGCGCGTAGGCGCCTTCGAGTCCCTTGCCCACAAAGTAGAGGAAGTGACTCGACGCTCGAAACGGGTACGGGTTGCCCGGATAGTTGCGTCCGATCGAGCGCCCCGCGGCAAAGAGCGCGGCGCCAGAGATACGCTGTCCGAGCTTCGCTCGGCGTTGGACTACGTTATTCACTCCGCCACGATACGACGAACTTCACCACCGAGGTAGACGATGTAGAGTTCACCGTTGCCGTCTTCACCGAATGAAGCCAGCTGCCCTGCGAGTCCCGAAAGGTCCTCGACGCGTTGGATGCTGCTCGCTTCACCTTCGCAGTAGCGAAGCGCCGCGACATCGAAGACTGCGATGTCGCTGAAGATGTAGAAGCCGTTGAGGCCGGGGATGGCGGACCCTCGGTACACGTAGCCGCCCGTGATGGACACGCCGCCGCGGATGCTAGGACCGTCGAAGTCGCCATGACGGTAGGTGTGAATCGGCGCGAAGTGATTCGTGACATCGCCGACTTGGCTGTCGTCGAAGACATCGTTGCCTTCATACGCGGGCCAGCCCAGGTTCGCGCCGCTGGTGCCAGGCTCGATGACGCTGATCTCTTCAATGAGCTCCTGGCCAACATCGGCGATGTACATGTTGCCGTTGGCCCGGTCGAAGCTCCAGCGCCAAGGGTTGCGAACGCCGTAGGCCCAAATCTGCGGCTCACCCCCGCCGGAAGCGAAAGGGTTGCCCGCTGCGACGAAGTTGCCCGCCGCGTTGTCCACATCGAGGCGCACCATTGTGGCCATCAGCGTGTTGAGGTTCTGGCCATTGCCGTAAGCGTCGCCACCGGCACCTTCGTCGCCGAGGCCGGCGTAGAGGAAGCCGTCCGGTCCGAACTCGATCATCCCGCCGTTGTGGTTGCTGGCGCGGTCGTTGACCTCGAGGAGACGCTCAACTCGCGCGCCATCGGCGACGAGCGGGTTGCCGTCGCTGCGTCGCCACTCATCGATGACGTTTCGCGACGGGTCGCGCGGGGTGCTGTACGTGAAGAAGCGACCATTCGTCGCGTAGTCCGGATGGAAAGCGAGTCCCAGGAGGCCCTGCTCGCCATCCGTGTTCAAATTGCCCACGCTAAGGAATTCGCTGGTGTCGCCCTCATCCCAGATCACGATTCGCCCCTGTTTCTCGACAATGTACAGTCGGTCGGGGTCGTCCGGTGCCGCGGTCACGTAGACTGGCTGATTGAAGCGGCCCACGAGCTCCGTACCAAGGCCAGGGACCGTCATCTCACTGCAGTTCTCTGGGCCGGTGTCAGGGCGGCCGGCGTCGTTTCCGGCATCGTTTCCGGCGTCAGAGCCGCCAGGTCCCGCGTCCATGCCCACTGCGTCAGGGCCCGGACCGCTGTCCGTTGCCGAGGAGTCGTCGCCGCACGCCAGGGCGGTGGGGAGGGCGATCGCCAGAATAAGTCGAAGAATAGTCTGCATGCGGCGCAGGCTAGCAGGCGCGCAAGCTCATTCAAATGGGTCGATCCGCCCGGATTCCAGGTGAAAGAGCGGGCGGCATTGCGCGACTGCGGCTTGCCGCGGTAGGACTGCGCCCACATGGCCACGAACTCCCCCCCCGCTTACCGCGAACTCACCTTCGCCGCCTTGGCTCTCGGCGTCATTCAGGGCGCGATTCTCACCGCGTCCTTTGTATACATCGGACTGAAGCTAGGCTTTGGCCTATCCGGCTCAACGGTCGCGGCCATCACCGGCTTTGCGCTCCTTCGCGGAGTTGGCCGGAAGGTGTTCAACATCGATGGATGCGGTTCGATCCTCGAGACCAACATCAACCAGACCATCGCCTCTGGCATCAACACCGCCTCCGCCGGTGTCGTTTTCACCTTCCCCGCGCTCTTCCTCTTGGGGTTCGCCGACGAGATAAACTACGGGGTCATCCTTCTCGCGGCCGTCGCGGGCTCGTTCATGGGCATCGTCGTCATCATTCCGCTTCGGAAGCAGATGATCGAGATCGAACGTTTGCGTTTCCCTTCGGGGATCGCCGTCGCGACGATCCTGAAGTCCCCCGGCGCGGGCGCTGAGAAAGCCGTGCTCCTCGGTGTTGGCGCGGTCGTCGCTGCATCCATGACTCTCCTCAGCCACTTCGAGGTGATGCCCGAAACTTTGACCGTCGGCGCTTGGTTCCTCGACGACCCTGAGACCGCAAGCGGTTCCACGGGCATTCTCTTGTTGGGCACATCGCTCTCGCTCTCCATGGCCAACTTCGGCGCCGGCCTCCTCAGCGGTAAGGGCGGTCTCGCCTTCGCCGTCGGCGGAATGCTCGCGTGGTGGGTCATCGCTCCTTACGTAGCGGGCCAAGGCTGGATTCCCGAAGACGTCGTCGGCGACGCGCTCTGGGGCACGGTCTACGGTTCGATGCTTCGCCCCGTCGGTATTGGCGTGCTCATTGGTGGCGCGCTCTCCGGCGTTGTCATGAGCTACCCCGCGCTCAAAGGAGCCATCAAGAGCCTGAAGGCTGCGGCAAAACTCGCCAAAACCGGCAACTCGTCGGACGCTGAAGAGTTGCCTCCGAAGGTGCTGATTTTCGGCCTCGGTGGCGCCTTCATTGCGCTCTTCGTCGTCGCTATTCTCGGGTCCGAAGGAGCCGTTGCGATGTCCATCTCGGTGGCCGTCGCGGGCACGATCTGGTTGGCTCTCGCGGGCCTGATCGTCGCCCAGGCCACCGGCGCGACGGACATCTCGCCCCTCTCCGGGCTCGCGCTCATCGCCGTGACTCTCATGCTGGCAATTACCGCGAACAACGTGATGCTCGCGGTGACCATCGGCGTCGCCGTTTGCGTCGCAACAAACCAGTGCTCTGACATGATGAGCGACCTAAAGACCGGTCACCTCGTCGGCGGTCAACCTCGTAGGCAGCAGCTCGCGCAGTTCATGGTCGCATGGATTGGACCTGCCATCGCCATCGGAACTGTTGTGCTCCTTTGGAAAGGCGGACCCGGCGGCCAAGGCGGCTTCGGGCCGGGCACAGACCTCGGCGCTCCACAGGCTGGCGCCCTCCAGGGAATGGTGGATGGCGTCGTCAGCGGAAACGCACCTCTCGACAAGTACTTCGCCGGCGCATGCATCGGTGGTGCCCTCGCCCTCTTCCCGGTGAGCGGCCTTGGCGTCCTCATCGGTCTCGCCATGTACCTGCCCTTCGAGATCACCTTCGCCTACGGCATCGGTTGTGTCGTCTCGATGAGCCTCGAGAAGTGGAAGGGTCGTAGTTTCTACGGCGGTATCATCGTACCCATCGGCGCCGGATTTATTATCGGTGAGGCGCTGACAAGTCTGACTCTGACAATGATTGCTCTCGCGACGGGAGGCGGACAATGAACCCGAAGATGCTCAAGGCCCTTGGCGCTATTCTTTTTGTTGTAGGCCTCACCTACGCCTCTTGGTTCGCCTCGTATGTTCCTATTCCTGAAGAGGGTGAGGCACTTCCCACGGGACTTGCGCGCGTGAGTCTTTGGTGGGGGCAGGTTGGAACTCGTTTCGTCGGCGGTCTGCTCTTCATGATCATTGGCGGTCCTTTGGCGCGCCTCGCGGACAGGAAGACACGAGACGCGAACGCGGAGGGCGAAGAGAAGGGTGGCGGGAGCGATCCGGCGACGGGACTCGCTGACATCCTCAGCGCCCTGCGAGCACTTCCCATCGACGAGCTTGAAAAGAACCCGAAAACGCTGGCCGATGCCATCGATGACATTCTCACCGAGCAGATCCCCGCGTTCCTCGACAAACGCCAAGAACTCATCACAAACCTCGGCCTCGAACGCTTCGCCGAGATGATCGGCCATTTCGCATCGATGGAGCGCGCCACGGCGAGATCCTGGAGCGCCCTCACGGACGAGGCGTTTCATGAGGTTCTGCCTAGTCTTCAGCGTGCGGAGCGCGGAGCGGTGCACGCGACGTCGGCGCTAAACGGCGAGGAGCCAGGCGAGGTCGTTGCGCAGCTTGGACGCGACCAAGCGGATCAAGCGTGAACTCCCCTTCACGCCCCATCGGGGAGATCGTGCGTTTGTGTCCTTCTTCGAGTTCCACGTTCATCCCCCGAGGCTAAGAAACGCCTAGAACGACGGATTTTCGTACTCGTCGGGTCCTGGCACTCGACTTGCATTATCTCTCGTCGACCCTCACAGGAACACCCCCGATGAAAGCCACTCCCGTATTCCTTGCCGCTCTTTTTGCCTCCTTCGCTGCCCTCTCGGGTTCGTCGGTGGCTGCCGCCCAATGCCCGCCGGGCTCTGTGGTGTGCGCGAGCGCGAACGTCCAAACCCGTACCAACGTGCAGGTGTCCGGCTCCATCAGCATTGGAGGGACCCGCCGCGCTCGTCAGGTTGCGCCGCCACCTCCGCCGCAGCAGCCGCAAGGGCGCATCGTCGTCGTCCAGCAGGCGCCGGTCGCACCACCGCCTCAGCAGCAGGTCGTAGTCTACCAGCCTCCTCAGCCGGTGCAGGAAGAGGTCATCATCATCGAGCAGGACCCAGCTCGTCTTCGACTTCGACCTGTGATGAACCAGAAGTTCGGCATCACCGCACGTCTCGGCGGCATCATCGCAGAGAACGTTCGAATGGGCGGCTTGGCTGCGGGCATCCGCTTTCGTCCCTCCCGTATGTTCGGCGTTGAACTGAGCGTCGGCGCGTACGGCGGTCAGGACTACAACGGCCACGACCGAATCGAAGTGCCAATCGCTTTCGACTTCATGTTCCATCTCCCGCGTGCGACGCGCTTCCAGATGTTCTTTGTCATCGGCCCGCAGGTGAGCTGGGCGGTGACCGATGGTTTGGACCGCTTCCTTGGGTACACCTCGCGAACCTTCGCCTACCTCGGCGGCCACGCCGGCATCGGCGGTGAACTCCGCATCAGCGACCACTTCGCCATCTCCGCCGACATCCGAGCGTTCATTCGAAGCCGCGTTGATGACGATGGAGCACCCGAGTTCGTGAACTTCGCGACCGGCGAGACCACCAACACTTCCGCTGGCGGCATCTTGAACGTCGGCGCTCACCTCTACTTCTAGTTCACAACCCCACTCAAGTTCACCTCCGGGGGAACGAAAAACGGCTCGCATCTTTCGGATGCGGGCCGTTTGCTTTGTGCGCCCAGCATGGGCGCTGACTTAGAGGTGAAAGTCCTCTCCTGAGCCGATCACAGCGAAGGAAGTGAAACCCAAGTGCGGAAGGGCGACCGACCGTGTGGAGGAAGGGTGGAGCGAATCCGTGAGCCGATGAATAAGAATCGGATAGAAGGCGTGGGCGACCAGGGCGAGTGGGCAAAGAACCACGAAGCTCTCGTGATCCGAAGGGACCCTGCGTAAATCCGGCGGTTGTGCGGAGAAGGTCAGCGTTCTTACCTGGGGAGATCTCGCCTTGGACTTGAAAGGGTCACGCATGGCGCGGAGCGAGAAGTCAGCCGAGGTCGTAGTAGGCCACGTCGGGAGACGCGCTGAAGGACCGAACGATGGGAAGGGCCAATCGGCCCAGCGACTCGAAGACGAAAGACTGTCGAAGTCCAAACAACTGGAGCTGCCGCTGGAGGGGCTGCGTGGAACGCAGCTGACAAAGCGGAGTGAGTGCGCGTCATCGGCGTCGCTGGGAAACGAGGACCCAGGAAAGGACTCGCTGATGGCGAGGGCGCTTCGGCGTCCGAACCTGATGCGGGCGGCATCTTCTTGAGGGAACTTTTCGGAAGTTCCCTCGCCGCCGCGGGCGGCTCACCCTCAAACTCTGAAGAGAGTAAGGAAGAACAAAGGGAGCCCAGGCATCGACGGGATGACGGTGAGTGAGCTTCCGGATTGGCTGAAGATTCACTGGCCACGCGTTCGCGAGCAGTTGCTCGCGGGCACGTACCAGCCGATGGCAGTCCGGCGAGCAACGATTCCAAAACCAGGAGGAGGCGAGCGCGAGCTTGGTATTCCGACAGTGTTGGACCGCCTGATTCAGCAGGCCTTGTTGCAAGTCCTGCAGCCTCGATTCGACCCGACCTTTTCAGAACACAGCCATGGCTTTCGGCCGCGACGCTCGGCGCACGGAGCCATCCGTGAAGCACGCCGATACGTTCAAAGCGGGAAGCGGTGGGTGGTGGACGTGGACTTGGAAAAGTTCTTTGACCGCGTGAACCACGACATGTTGATGGGACGGTTGGCCAATCGAATCGTGGATAAATTCGTGATGAAACTCATCCGCAGTTACCTGAATGCTGGCGCGCTAGCGAACGGAATGACGGTGGAACGTTACGAAGGAACGCCGCAAGGCGGACCTTTGTCGCCTTTACTCGCGAACGTGCTTCTCGACGAAGTCGACAAGGAGCTGGAGAAACGAGGGCACGCCTTCGTCCGCTATGCGGATGACGTGCGAGTTTTCGTGGGCTCGAAGAAAGCCGGCGAGCGTGTGATGCGCTCCCTCGTTCGTCTCTTCGCGTCCCTTCGGCTACAAGTCAACGAATCGAAAAGTGCCGTGGACCACGCGTGGAAACGACCTTTTCTTGGCGTCGCCTTCTGGGTGGCAACGGGAAAGAAAGTACGCGCGCGGGTCGCGCCCAAGGCACTTCACAAAATGAAGTGCCGCGTCCGACAGCTCACGCGTCGGTCGCGCGGGCGCAGTCTCCAAGAGGTCATCGACTCTCTCCGAAGCTATCTGGTCGGCTGGCGCGGATACTTCCGCATCGCCGAGACGCCTCGGAAATTTCGACAGCTCGACGAGTGGATTCGTCATCGGCTCCGCGCCTACCAACTCAAGCACTGGATGCGTGGCAAAACTACGTTTCCAGAGCTGGTGAAACGCGGACTAAGCCGGACGGCGGCGGCGAAGGTCGCCGGCAATACCCGGCGATGGTGGCGAAACTCGGGCATGACGACGATCCACATCGCACTTCCCAACAAGCTCTTCACCGGAATGGGCCTACCCAAGCTCGCTCCCTGACCTCAACTTATCGAACCGCCAGGTGCGGACCCGCATGCCTGGTGGTGTGGCAGGGGAGCCTGAGTCACTACTCGGGCCCCCTATGCCGATTGTCATCGGCCGCGTGACCTAGCCGAAGATCTTCTTGAAGAAACCTTTCTTTTCGCCACCGTCGCTACCGTCGTCGTCACCATCGTCGTCGCCCGATTCACCCGACGACTCCGGCGCAGCCTCCGCGCCGTCCGCAGCTTCGGCCGGAGTCGCTTCTGCCTCAACAACCACGTCGTCAACAGCCACATCGTCTGTGCTACCGGTCAACGCACTGAGCGACTCCATGCTCACGACCGCCGTCGCGTCGTCAGCGTCCAATTCCATGTCGTCATCTTCGAACTCAACGAAGTCCAGGTCGTCCATCGAGAGTTCATCGATTTCGAGGTCTTCGACCACTTCGACCTCCTCCACCTCGACCTGAACTTCATCCTCCTTCGCCTCTGCTCCCGGTGGTGGCGGCGTCGACGCGCGAATGGCGGCGAGGTCCTCTTCGTTGAAAATAGGTTCAGGCGGTGTGCTTGAAGGCGGCGCAGAGCTCGGCGCGGCGCTTTCGGGAGCTACACTTGGAGTGCTGGAATCGCCCGAATCCGCCGCTATCGACGACGCATCGAGAGGGCTGGAACCTTCTGCGGCGGCCGCGGCCTCCGCAGCATCCATCTCTGCGAGCTGCTGCACGTCGCTTGGTGTCAGGCCTGCGTGGAAATTGGAGAGTGCAGAGGTCTCTTTGGTCTCCGGCTCCAGGTCCTCTTCGGGCTCGGTCTCGGCTTCTGGCTCCGGCTCGGCGACTTCAGCTTCAGGCTCGACGTCAGCTTCGGGCTCGGCGACTTCAGCTTCCGGCTCGACGTCAGCTTCAGGCTCGACGTCAGCTTCAGGCTCGACGTCAGCTTCGGGCTTGGCGACTTCAGCTTCGACGTCTTCAGTTTCGGGCTTGGCCTCAGCTTCGGGCTCGTTTTCAGATTGAGTCTTGGCTGCGGCTTCGTCGTTGCTCGGCGCGGGTGTGCTCAGGGCTAGGGCTGGCTGCACGTTCTCGCCGAGGGTCTTGAGCGCTTCGTCGACGCTTTCAAGCCCTTCGATTTTTGGGATCGCCGCAATAATCGCGTCGACATCCAAACCAGCGCTTAGCGCGTTGAGTTCCTCATCCAGGCGGGGAAAGTCGGCCATCGGCGTTAGGGTCCCCCAGTCGGACGAATGACACAAGAAGCTTGTGAGCGAAGGCCGACGAGAGCTCAGTCGTCAGCGAGCCATGGGATTCGGTCTTGTCCCCAGAGTGCTTCCCCACCGCGAACAAAGGTAGGAACTCCCCAAAGCCCGGCATCGACGAGGGCTTTTCGGTTTTCTTCGGCGATGGCCTTCCAAGAAGTGTCTTTGAGGGCGGCCATCGTCTCATCCCGTCCGAAGCCCACCTCCGCTGCCAACGCGAACAGAACGTCATCACGAGCCAGGTCACGCCCCTCCGCCCAAGAAGCGCGCATCGCCGCCCTGGCGAACTCGGCGCCGCGTTGGTGTTTTTGAGCCGCAAAAAAGACCGCCATTGCGCGCTCCACTCCTTCACCGACGGGGTCTGCGACCTTGCCAAGCTCGATGCCCAGTCGCTCGGCTTCTCGCTTCGCATCCCACAGGAGGTAGCGGATCTTCGTCTTTGGGACTTCGAGGCCTCGCGCGACCATAGGCAGCACAGGTCTCAGCTTTGGAACCCGGGACCACGTTCGTGTGCGTTCGAGAGCGAGGTATGAGTAAGGGCTGCGAAACGAAAAGAAGAGTTCGTCGGCGCTTGGGGTGGCTGTCTCGGCTACTCGGTAGCTCGGGGAGTGTACATCGACACCTTCACCCTTCAGCCGTTCCAAAAGGTAGTCGAACCTGTCCAGGCCGACATACCACTCGCCCTCATAATGACAGACGCCGCTTTGGTAATGTCCGCGCTTTCTTAGCGTCTCGTAGTTCTGTTCCAGTGTGGGTCGAACGGTGTGTCCCTTGACGACCCCGTAGCGCTCGACGGCGGCGGAGAGGCCGTGAGGGTCGCCTGCATGCAGCGCTCGGCCGACCCGCTCCAAGGCTTCCAGCTGCTCCAAGGCTTCACGCGATTTCAAGAGAACGGCGTTCGCCCGGCGCACACGTTCATCGCTGACCAGACCATCGGCTTCGGGCAGGGAGAGGTCGAAGTGGCGGGCCAAACGGCGCGCGTCTTCCCTTGCCCATCTCGCCTGAAGGGCGGGGGCAGGGTTCGTGTCGGCGCTCGGCTCCGGCACGACACAGATCTCCAGCTCCGTGTTTCCCCACTCCGTCGCGCGAAGCGCCTGCACCATCAAGTGGCTGTAGGGGTCCGTGACGCAGTAGTAGAAGTGAACGGTTCGCTTGCGACGTAGAAGTCTACGCCCAAGGCCTTTGAGTCCACGGCGAAGTCCACGTGTCCGTAGGTAGGCGTCGACGACGGCGGGCTTCATGGCGGCTCTTACGCGCCCGTCGCGGAGTAAACTTGAGCGACGGCGTCTTCCAGTTTGGATACGTCGCTGCCTCCTGCTTGGGCAAAGTCCGGACGACCGCCGCCACGACCTCCTACGATCGCTGCGGCCTCCTTGATGATGTCCCCGGCTCGGAACGTCTTGGTGAGTGCCTTCGAGACGCTGCACACAAGGAGTGCTTTTGAACCGTCGCCGGAGGGAGCGCCGAGGACGATCACGGCGGGCTCGAGTTGGTCGCGAAGTTGGTCTGCGAGTTCGCGCAGTCCTTTCCCGTCCATCGACGGTACGACGGCGCCGAGCGCTTGGCCTCCTTCGATGGGCCGGGCTTTCGACTTTAGATCGCTGCCGCCGCTGCCGCTGGCCAGCTCCTTCTGAAGGCGCTCAAGATCCTTCTTGAGACCCTTGTTGCTCGCGAGAAGTCTCTCCGCTTTCTGGGCGACATCGGTCGGCGACGCTTTGAGAACCTCGGCGGCTTTGCGAAGTGCTTCGCTGGTTCGCCTGTGCTCGGCGATGGCGCGGCGACCGGTGGCGGCTTCGAGGCGGCGTACACCGGCGGCGACCCCGCTCTCCGAAAGAATGCTGAACAGGCCGATGTCCCCCGTCGCAGCTGCATGTGTGCCGCCGCAAAGCTCGAGGCTGGGGCCGATGCGCAACACGCGTACCTCGTCCCCGTATTTCTCGCCGAAGAGCCCGATGGCGCCACGCTTCTTCGCTTCGTCGATGGCGAGCACCTCGGTGCTGATCGGTGTGTTCGCGAGGATCGCGGTGTTCACGAGGTCTTCGATTTGAGTGACTTGGTCATCACTCAGAGGCTGCGTCGAGCTGTAGTCGAAGCGAAGGCGCTCATGGGAAACGAGTGAGCCCTTTTGAGCGACGGTCTCGCCGACCACCTCTCGAAGCGCCCAGTGCAGCAGGTGAGTGGCGCTGTGGTTTCGCCGTGTCGCGCCTCGTTGCTCAGCATCGACACGAAGGGTGACGGAGTCTCCGACTTTCAGGGTGAGCGACTTGAGCTCCGCGTAGTGCACGACGAGTCCATCCACTGGAATCTGAGCATCGACGATAGGGTCTTCGCCAGTCGGCGTCACGATGACGCCAGAGTCCCCGGCCTGGCCACCCTTTTCGCCGTAGAAAGGAGTCGCCTTGGTGACGATCTGAACCTTGCCACCGCTGCATGTCTCGGTGCGCTCTCCGTCGACGATGAGTGCGAGGATTTCCGTCGCGGCTTCTTCGTTTTCGTAACCGACGAACTCGACGGGCGCCTTGAGCTCGCTAGCGATGGGGAAGTACACATCGCTGACGGCTGCGGATCCAACCTTGCTTCCTTGGGAGCGAACCTTCGCTTCCGCGAGGGCGCCGTCAAAACCTTTATGGTCGACGCGGAAACCTTCTTCTTCGCCGATGACGTCTTGAAGGTCGAGTGGGAAACCGAAGGTGTCGTAGAGCTTGAAGGCCACGGGGCCTGGCAACATCTTCTGACCGTCTTGTTCGGACCACTCTTTGTTCTCCGCGAGGAGCCCAAGGCCGCGATCGAGGGTTCGACGGAACCGTTCTTCTTCG
>JBGCFM010000281.1:0-13090 GCA_045106895.1 Polyangiales bacterium
GGATGGTCGACGTGAGGCCGCCTTTGACATGCTCCAAGATCCCCAGGCCCTCGACCAAGTCGACCGCTTCCACGCGCTGTGGCTCGGCTACCGGCAGCTCCCCCACTCTCCGGAGCTGACGACGAGCATGCGCCTCGAAACACGTGGGCTCATCGAGCGCGTTGTGTTCACCGAAGACGCGCCCTACATGGACCTCTTCCGCGCCACGGACACCTTCATCGACGCACGGCTCGCGGAGCACTACGGCATGACGCTCCCCGGGGACGAGCCGGCCTTTGTCGAGTACGAGGACACCGGACGCGGCGGCATCCTCGCTCACGGCTCGGTCCTTGGCGCCTTCAGCACCGGCGGCGACACGAGCACCACACGACGTGGTATTCACGTCCGCGAGCGGCTCCTTTGCCAGGTGATTCCGCCCCCGCCTCCCACCGTCAACGTCGACGACATCCCGGAGACGAACTGCAAGAGCGAGTTCCTCGAGGTGCACCAGATGGGCGCTTGCGGCGGCTGCCACTTGCTCATGGACCCCGTCGGATGGGGCCTTGAGAACTACGACCTCGAAGGCCGCTACCGCGAGCACGACGATGGGAAGCCCGAGTGTGTCATCGACGGCCAGGGGCAAATCAGCGACCGCGATTTCACCGGTCCACGCGAGCTGGGCGAAATCCTCATCGACGGTGGCCGCCTCGAGAGCTGCGTCGTGCGTCAGGTGATGCGCTTCGCCATGGGTCGCGAAGAGCTGCCGGATGATGAGCCCTTCATCCGCTTCCTCTCGTCGACTCGCATCGGCACCGACTGGACCTTCCAGGAGCTCTTGATCGACATCGTCGCCAACGAGCGATTCGGGCTGGTCCGCGAAGACAGCAGCGCAGACGCCGCAGACGAAGATACCGACGAAGGAGGGGAGTGATCATGGCCCGTAAGAAGAAAATCTCTCGTCGCGCCATGCTCCGAGGCGCCGGTGGCGTCGCCCTGGCGCTGCCTTTCCTCGAGGTCATGGCCAAGAGCGGCTCCCGCGCCCAAGACGACGGAATCCCCAAGCGCTTCCTCGTGTGCGTCGCCGGGTCCTCCCTCGGTGCGGGCGGCGTCGACATCGACGACACCTACGTTCCGTCCGCGACGGGCGCGGGCTACGACCTGAAGACGGCGCTGGCGCCCTTCGCCGGCGGCACGCTTCAGACCGGCACAAGCTACGACGACGTCAGCTCGCAGATCTCCGTGGTGACGAACCTGAAGATCCCATGGGCCGGCGAGAACGGCGGCACCGTCCCCGCCGGCGGCCGCCCCGACAACCACCATGAAACCATGGTCAGCCCGCTCCTCGCCGGCGTCCGCACGCCCATCGGGCAGTCGACGCGCGCCTTCGGCGCCACGAGTGACCAGGCCATCATCGACACCATCGGCTCCGGCTCTGCTTTTGAGTCGCTCCAGTACTGCATCCAGCCGTCCACCTACCTCGGCGGCGGCGGCCTCTCGGGTCGCTCCACCATCAGCTACCGCGACGGCGGCGGCATCGGCGAGCGCGGCGAAGGCATCACGCCGCAAACGAGCCCCCGTCGCGCCTGGGAAGAGCTCACCACGGGCTTCGCCGCGACCAGCGAAGACCCCGCCATTCGCGCGGCCCAAGAAGCCGAGCGTCGCAGGCGCACCGCCGTCGTCGACGTCGTCGCCGAACAAGCGCGCGCTTTGCGGCGACGCCTCGGACTTCGTGACCAGCGCCGTCTCACGCAGCACTTCGACGAGCTCAGCGATCTGGAACGACGCCTCGGCGAGCTCGGCTCCGAGCCCATCGGCGCGTGCCGCTTGATCGATGACCCGGGCCCGGACCCGTCCCTCGGCGGCAACCGCCCCCAGGCCGCCGACGATTCCTACCCCTACATGGTCAGCACCGGCTACTCCAATGAAGACCTCCGCGCCGAAGTCTTCATGCGCCTCATTCAGATGGCCTTCACCTGCGACATCACGCGCTCCATCGCCATTCAGTTCACCCACTTCCATTCGTGGATGAACATGAACGAGCTCCTCGGCCGCGAGTCCGACCTGCACGAGCTCGGACACTCGGGGCACGGCAGCGAAGGCATGGCCGAGAGTCTCGCGTGGCACTACAAGCACTTCGCGTCGCTGGTGCACTCCCTTGACAACACCCCCGAAGCCGGCGGCACGCTCCTCGACCACACCGCCATGGTGATGACCCACGAGGGCGGCTACGGATGGGACGCCGCCGACCAAGTCGGACAGCGCAGCCACTCCACCGAACGCATGGCCTGCCTCATCGCAGGGCGCGCCGGCGGCATGGTCCCCGGACAGCACATCGCCACCGACGAAGCGCATCCCGCGCAGGTCTTGGTGAGCGCCATGAGCGCACTTGGACACGAAGAGCGCTTGGGCGAAGTGGAAGGGCGTATCGAGGGATTGTTCGAGGGGTAGCACTCCATCATACTGTCGAAGATGGCGGAGCCACTTAGCTGGTGCCATGGGACGCGAACACCGACGCAGACGAAGCGCTTGTCGCGCTCCTAGACCGGCCGGAGCGTGCGAACATATGCAGTCTCAGGATGCTCAGCTTCCAGGGGACAAGGCGTGTTCATCGCTCACTGGCTGCGCACGGCGCGACGCACCTCGTGACGCACCTGGAGCTGCGTGTTCAAAGCGAAGAGACCGAGCCGCCGATCGCAGGTCGTTTCCCTGGCCTCTTAGGCCTCGCCTGTTCGTCTCGTGAAATAGCGACACTGCTCAGAGGCGAGCATCCAATCCTACGTTCTCTCGTTCTTCGAGGCCCCGTCAACACGCAAACCTTGTTTGGTGTTCTTCAGCGAGCACCAAACCTGCGCCACCTGGGTGTGCACGGACATCGTTGGACAGACGACGACTTGGTTCTCTTCCTGGATGATGACCGCTTGCGTCGCTTCGAGAGCATCGAGCTCTGCGGCGGGAGCAGCGCGTCGACCTTCCCCTTTGAACTCGTCGCTGCGCGAAAGCGCGCGTGGTCTCACCTGAAGTTCCTCGGACTGCCAGGCCATGCCGTTGCTTCCGATACACGGAAGCTCTTCGCGGATGACCCGCAGGTGGTCTTTGTGGGGCACGACAGACGGCAAGTCATCGCCCTCGACCTTGAAACGCACGGCTGGCCAGACTCGAGCCGTTAGCCCATCCCTTCGCACGTACTGCGCCGAGCGCGGCATTTCAGCGCGCGGTGTCGCCCTCGACTTCGCACACACTCGACACCTCCGCCGTGTACTCCGTGCGCCAAGCGCGCTCTCCGGGTACTTGACGAACGTCTCGCGTCAGCAGCGTAAACTCAAAGCGCAAGCGCGCGGCCCCAACGTCTGCCACGAGCGGAAAGTCGTCGAGGTTCGTCCAGCGGATGGCCGTCGCGTGATGCATGGGCATACGAATGTGGGAGTCCGTGGCCCATACCCCGTTGCGCGGATCTCGGAGCACCTCCAGATGGCGTACCACACCATCGCCTTCACTTGCCTCCAGGTAGCTCGTCAGCTCCGGCGTCTCGGGCGCGGCACAGCGCGCTAGCCCCGATGTCGCCGGAGGCCGTTCCGCCGTCTCGCTTCCCGGGTCCGTGGTCGTGCTCGCACGCTCCGTGGTCGAACCACAGCCGAACACAACGAAGGCGACGGAAGCAACAAGTGGCATGCACCGAAGTGTCGTGAAACGCATATCAGCCCGAGCATCCGCTCTGAACGACGCATCCACCGACGCACGACCAACCTTCTCGGCAGGTATCGTCGTCGTAGCCATACGCGTCACAAGGGAACTTACATGCGTCGTTGCAACCGGTGTCTTGTGCGCAGAAGCCAACACATTCGCGCCCGCTCCGGCACTCTCCGGGCCTCAACGCCGCATCCGCGCAGCTCGTCGTGCAGAATGGGTCCGCCCCAAGGCGCGCGAACTCTTCGCGAACGAGCTCCAGCGTCGTCACGCGGTTGCCTGGGCATTCCAACCCGAAGCCAGTGCCGCTCGTTTCGTCGCAGCGTACGGAGCGAAGGCACTGCGCTTGTTCGTCGAACTCCAGGTCGTATCCGCCGCTCGCGAGAATGCCGACGACTTCGCGGGTCTCCATACTGAAGACAGGAGAGCCGGAGGTGCCGCCGAAGGCGTCGAGGTCCGTGACGAAGAACGAGCGTGGCCCTTCGTTCAGAACAACGCCGCCGAGCACAGCTTGCTGCGGCAAGCCTAGGCCATGGCCGATGAGCGCCACGTGAGTGCCTTCCGCGGGGTCTGAGGCGGCTAACTGGAGCGGCGGCAGAGGGGTGGCCCGGTCCAGCCTGAGCAACGCCCAGTCATAGCCCTCGGACTGCATGCGCGCCTCCACGCGCATGCAGCGATAGACCTCCGACGGCGAGTAGGCGCTCTCCGCGCGCGCGCGGTCGAGGCCGAACACGATGGCGCCTTCGTTGCACCCTCGGGCAGCACAATGCCCCGCCGTCATGACAAGATCCGGAGCGACGAGGAACACCATACGCAGTTCATAGCAGTGCCAAACACGTACAGCCAAGCCTGGGAGGCTCCCCCGATGTAGGGACCCTCCCTGGCGGGCGCCGAAGCGCTCAACCTCTGTTGAGGAAGGACGTATACTCGGGCACCGCCCCCCCGTTCACACATGTCCCTTCTCTCGCGAATCGCCCCGGCCATTGCTTTCCTCGTCGTTTGCTGCGTGGCGGTGACGGGCGTCATGCTCTTGCGCGCATCCGACGAGCGTCGAGCGGACCGCGTAGAGGACATCCAAAGCGCCATCGTCGTCGCGCAGACCCGCTTTGAAGACGAAGTCGGTGAAGTGGTTCGGAGCACTCGTCTCCTTCAGCATTTGCCCGCCGTCGATGGCCTCGTCCGCGCGCGCCGAAACGGGGGCGTCGATCCTCTCGATGGCTCCACGGAAACCCAATGGTCGGATCGACTTGCCTTGGTCTTCGCGGAGATGCTGCGCAGCCACGGCACCTATCTCCAAGCACGTTTCGTCGGCATCGCCGATGGAGGGCGCGAGCTCGTTCGAGTGGAGCGCGCGTCCGGCGAAGAGGACATCCGCCGCGTCTCCGAACGCGACCTGCAGGAGAAAGAATCCGAGCGCTACTTTGCGACGGCCATTGCGGTCCAAGAAGGCGACATCTCTGTCTCTCCGGTCGATCTCAATCGCGAACATGGACAGATCGCCGAGCCGCACGTCCCGGTGTTTCGCATCTCCGCCCCTGTCTTTGAGCCCCGCGACGACTCGGCCGCGGTCGTGGGCTTCGTCGTCATCAACGTCGACGCCCGCGTCATTCTGGACAACCTCGCCGCGGCGTTTCCCAACGACACCACCTATGTGATGCGCGGCGACGGTCACTTCGTATTGCATCCCGAACCGTCGCGCGCCTTTGGCTTCGACCTGGGGCAATCGCCCACAGCCCTCGCGGACTTTCCGACTCTCGCGTCCTTCATTCGAGGCGAGCAGGACGCAACACACCAGAGCGACGAGGACCAGCTCCTCGGCGCAGGCCGACTCACCAGCGGAGGCACCGAGGAGGAGTCGGTTCTCACTCTCGTCGTCACGTCCGATGCCGATGAGCTCGGTGGATACTGGGAGGTCATTCCCCCTTTGGCGGCTTTCGCGGCGATGGCCATCGTCCTGGGGCTTCTGCTCGCCTTCCTCGTCACGCGCCCCTTCCGAGACCTGGCCCGTGCGGTGACAGCCATGGAAACCGACGACCGCACATTGGACGTTCCAGAAGGACTCACCGGCGAAGCGAAGCAGCTCGCGGAGGTCCTTGAAAGGAGCATCGCAGCACTCCGGGCGAACGATCGGATCCAGGCGTCCAACCATGAGCTGCGACAGTTCGCGTACCTCGCATCGCACGACCTCCGAGAACCCATTCGGACCATCGCGAGCTATTCCGGGCTCCTCGAAGAAGAGTACGCAGAGCTCTACGACGAAGACGGGAGAACATTTCTCAAGTTCATCGGCCGGTCTTGCGAGCGCATGAACGCGCTCATCGACGGTCTCCTCGCGCACAGCCAGCTCGGCAACGACGCCATCGCTGAAGTCGTCGACATGAAGAAGCTCGCCCTGGAAGTGGTCGAAGACCTGAACGCGAGTATCCGCGAGGGGGACGCAAAGGTACACATCGCCGATACGCTGCCGACGCTGCGCCTATACCCACTCGAGGTGCGTCTCCTCTTCCAGAACCTACTAAGCAACGCGCTCAAGTTTGGTCGCGAGGGAGTCCCCGTCGAAGTCCATGTCGACGCGAAACACACGGAAGACGAGTGGACCTTTAGCATCGCCGACAACGGACAAGGAATCCCCGTCAAACACCGTGAGCGAATCTTCGGCGTCTTTCAGCGACTCCACAACCGCTCGGAGCATCCAGGTTCGGGCATTGGACTGGCGCACTGTCAGAAGATCGTGCGCTTGCACCACGGTAGGATTTGGTTGGAGGATGCGCCGGGTGGCGGTACCGTCTTCTTCTTCACACTTCGCGAGAGACCTGCGGCATGAAAAAGCTCAATGAGATCCTTCTCATCGATGACAACGAAGCGGACAACTTCTATCACAATCGCGTCATTTCCCGCCTTGGCTGCGCGGAGCATGTGGTCGTCAAGACCGATGGACAACAAGCCCTCGATTACCTGACGACAAAAAGCGGAGGCAGCTTTCCGCAACCGGCGATCGTCTTCCTCGATATCAACATGCCGGTGATGAACGGCTGGGAGTTCCTGGAAGCCTACAAGGAGCTTGGTCCCGACCAAGGAGGACAGCTCGTCGTCATCATGCTCACCACTTCCCTCAACCCGAACGATCGGAAGGCAGCGGAGGGCACAACGGCGGACTTTCAGACCAAGCCCCTAACGCGCGAAACCCTCATGAAGGTCCTCGCCGACCACTTTCCCGAAGTGCACGCGTCCGTGAGCGCGACACCCGACAAGACGAGCTAGTGCTCGTCCCGAGCGCGGCGTTCAAACCGCAAGTGGCTCCTATGTTGTCGTTCGCGTGGAGCGTCGACCTACCAAAACCGGCGCCGTGATTTTGTACTCGGTCCGCAGGAACAAGATCGTCTCGAGGGCGCAGCCAAATGAGACATCCGTACCGTGAAGCGTGCGTGACGAACCGTCGCCGTTCTCGGACGGCGCGCTGGAAGGTATCGGGGCTGGTGTCGTTGGCGCCCCGACGGCATTCTCGGTCTACGATGTCTAAGCCAAAACCACCAAAGGCGAATCCGAAGCATGCGTGAGGAGTCCTCGCCCTTCCTCGATGAAGCGTTCGGCGGCGTCGTGGCTGGGCTCGTTGGGTCCATCGTTGGCATCGCCATCTACACGCTCCGTCACGCGGGGTATCCGGGCCTCGGGGATGCGGGCCCGGGGCTCGCTGCGGAGGTGGCGTCTTTCAACGTCGTGCTCAGCGCGCTCATCTGCGGGTTCGTCGGCTTTCTACGCACACGGATCGGACGCTTCAAGGCCATCGCTTTCGTCGTCACCGCAGCCGGCCCCGTCGCTTACGCCTTCGCGAGCGTTCGTTTCTCGCACTACCGGATTCCCTTCGTCGATCACTTCATCGGCGCTCTCTTGGTCACCTTCCTATTCATGGTGAAACGTTTCGCGCCGTCGGCGCCCTGGTGGCGAGCCGCCGTGGCGCTGCTCGTGTCGGCGTTGCCCTTCGCCTTCCTCGGCGCGTTCTTGCCGCTCCTGCACGCGAGCGTGGAAACGCTGACGATCTCGCGCTCGTTCACCACAGGTGGCCTAGGCGCCATCGTCGGCGCCGTCGTAGGGCCGCTGTGCGCACTCTGGCTCTGCCTCGCTGTGTGGAAGAGTGAAGCGCCGGCCGCGCCCATCGAGCCGTCTCACTAGCTCGTTGTTTAAGACGCGTTGTTCAGAGCGCTTTACGCGGCGGTAAGCTCAGGTTCGCCACAAGCAAGCCGCTCACCAGCGCGACGGCCGTGAGGAACGCGTGAAACGAGAGCGTCACCGCCGCCAGGACATCGTCCGAGAGGAACGCCGAGATCGCGCGTACGCCGACGCTCCCTGGCACCAGCAAGAGGATACCGGGAGTCGTCGCGACGGCGGCGGGCCGGTTCCGCAGCCGCGCCCACGCGTTGCCCATCAGACCGATGACAAATGTACCCACGCCCGCCGCTAAGATCGGCCCTCCAAAGCGTGCCAGCTCCGACGCACCGTACCCCGCGATGCCCACGCAGGTCACGAAGAGCACGTCCCGTTTGCGAACGTTCAGCAACACCAGTAGCGGAGCGATGGAAGCGAGCATGGCCGCGAAGAGCCACCCACGGGAGAGCGCTTCGGCGCTCGTGTTCTGCACGTCCACGAGGCTCGCGATGGCGCCGCCCACCAAGGCGCCAACGCCGAGCAACATGAAGGCGGCCAAGGCCTTGGCGAGGCGCGCGGTCCCGCTCACCAAGTGACCCGTGGCAAGCTCCTTCATCGCGACGGTCATCGTCAGACCCGGAAGCAAGTAGATGATCCCGGCGATGCCGACCACCGCCGTGGAGAGCACCGGAGAGATGAGCGCCGCGACCAGACCCGAGAGCGAAGCCAGGAGCGCGCCGAGGGGCAAGAGAACGCCGGCGAGTCCGCTGTCTCGCCGAGCGGAGATCTCGAGGACGCCCACGAGTGTCCCCGCCACGAGCGCCGCCCCCGCTTCGGCAAAGCCGCCGCCAAGAAGCAGCGCTGCGGCGCCGGCCAGGAGCGCATGCCCAAGCAAGCGGAGCGGCATCGCGTAGCCGCCTGGCTCATCGAGTATCGCCTTCACACGACGCGAGCCTTCTTCGACGCTCGTGTCGCCGCCAGCGACGTCTTGCGCGACTACGTCCAAATCCGCCAAGCGACCGAGGTCGAGGTCGGAGCTCTCCGGTGCGATGAGCCCCATCTTCTGGTCGGGGACCTCGCCAAAGGCGCAGAAGATCGCCGTCGGCGTCGCGAAGAACTCACTCTGAACCCCGAGCTCTTTCGCCACAGCTCCAAGGAGTGCTTCGAGGCGATGGCTCGGAGTCCCATAGGCGTGAAGCGCGCCGGCGAGATCATAGATAAAGCGCAGCCGAGGCCCCTCGAGCTTCTCTCGATCTAAGTTGGAACTCGGTCCCATGCCGCCTATCTGAGGCGACACCCCCCGTGTGTCGAGGGAGATCGACTCGAGGCCACCGGCGATGGAGGCACCACCCCATGTACCGTCCCCAAGCCCGCCGTCTACTTCGACCGATTACTCAGTGTGCTAGCGATAGTTGGATAGCTCCAAGGCGTAAGCCTCGGACCCTGAGCCACACCCGGCGATCGACGTAGGTCGCAGACCTATCGGAGACCGCCCCCCTCCCCCAGTTCATGATGGCTTGGCCACGTACGAAAGGCTTGGGGACGGTACGTGGGGTGGGGCCGACTCCGCCGCACGAGCCAACTCGTTGGCGCGTCCTGTCGCGTCGCCGAAGGCGAGAAGACAGGCCACCGGCGATGGAGGCACCACCCCATGTACCGTCCCCAAGCCTGCCGTCTACTTCGACCGATTAATGTGAAAGCGACCGTTTGATAGCGACGCTTATCACGAACGACTACTCGCAGCTTTGGGGTTCCATCGCCGCGATCCAGCGACGGATCAAAGCCACCGCCTCGGTGTCCTGAAGGGAGCGCCCGATGAGCGGCATCATGGCGCCAATATCGACGGTGGCCATGCGGAAGAAGAGGATGGACTCGTCTGGGTTCCCCGGGACGAGGTCGTAGGTGAGACCGCCGGTGCCTTCACCCGCGGAACCAGGCCGCTTGCAGATCCCAAGTCGGAAGGCGTCTTCGCTGTCGTAGTTCAAGAAGAGCTGCGAGGTCACGCCCTGAGGTCCCAGTGGGTCGTGGCAGTGCGAACAGTTGATGTCCAAGTAGTCGCGTGCGGCGCGGTCCACGTCTTCGGCAGGAATTCCATCGGCGCCAAGGCTTTGAACCTGGCGATAATCGTAGGTCGCGTCGAGCCCTTCGAGAGGCGGCAAGCCCGTGAGCATGCCGAGGTCGGCCATGTGCTGAAGCTGATTCGCGCTGCCGCTCTCAAACGCGTACTCGCGGTTTAGGTGGCGCCCTCGAGGCCCAATGGGCGTCATCGCGGAGGACTCATCGGGTCCGACGTTGCGCTCGTGACAGGTGCTGCACTGATTGCGCTGGGGGATGAGGTAGTTCGCCGTCTGCATCTCTCCGTCGGGGTCGATGAAATCGATGGCGCGAGTCGCTCCACCCAGGCTCAACACGGCGTCGTTCTGCTCTTCGTTCCAGATATACGGCCAAGCCTCCCATCCTTCTTCGTTGAGCCGAAGCACGCGCGTCTCGATGAGGTGCTGGTCGTCCGAGGGCTCTCGAAAATCGTCCGGGAAATAGAACGTCTTCACGATGACGCTGCCGAGAGGAAACGTAAGGGGACCGTCATCGACCCACTCGATGGCGCTGCCTTCAGGCACGTAGATGGCACGAGCCTTCAGCGCGAAGTCCGTGAAGAGCGGAGTGTTCAGCTCGTAAGGGACGAGGCCTTCGTTGTATTGAAGCTCCTCGCCATCCCAATGCATGAGCTGCATCTCGGAGAGCATCGCGGGAGGACGCTCGCTCAAATCGATGAGGATAGGCCCATCAAAGGTAGGACCGGCATCCTCGCCGCCTACATCCACGGGTGCATCCTCACCGCCGACGTCGACGACGGGCACATCTTCAGCGCCCGCATCAAGCGGAACGCTCGTGTCGTCGTCGCCACAGCCGAGTGCTGCGCTCGCGAGAACTAGGGCGACGGCGACGGCGTGCTTCATGGAAGCGTGACTTCTGCCACGGGACCACCTTCAAGCTCGGTGCAGTCGAAGGGAGCGAAGGGGGCGTCGGGAATCACGAGGTTCGGGGAGCCCGGCGTCTCGCCCTGTGTCTCGATGTCCATTTGGCCGAAGCTATTGGCCTCGGTGTTGCCACCGACGCAGATGTGGTTGTCGTTGGAGTTATTCGCCGCGACGTCTGCGTCGAACATAGACTCGCCGATACCGCCGTAAATGATGGAAGGAACCTCCGCGCCATAGAGCACGAGGAGCAGAAGCCCGAGCTCCTTGCCCGAGTCCGCCATGGTGCCGGAGCCCATGTGTGTGTTGCCCGAGACAACGATGTTCCGGTTGCGGTTGTTCAAGATGGTTCCTTCGTCGGGACCTTCGCGAAGACCCAGGTCCTCCCAGTCGCCGACGAGGTCTTCGGTGTTGAGGACCCAGTTGCTTTCGCCTTCAACGACGTCGCCGCTAAGAAGCGCGATGTCGACGGAGTTATTGTTCATGTACGTGTTGTTGAGGATCTCGACGCGTCGTGATGCGAGGGTGAACGTTCCGACTCCCGCAGGGATGACGGCGACGACGCCGCCCGGGGCGAAGTTCGTCGTGTTGTTGTTGATGATCATGTTGTCGCGGATACGAACGTCGCGGCCGACGACGGGGTTACCCGGAAGGTCGAAGACGACGATGCCGGCGGTGTTGTTTTCCGCGACGTTGTCGTAGACATCGGCAAACTGCGTGTTTTCGATTTCAAGACCCGCGACGTTTCCGCGGATGGTGTTGTTGCGAACGATGACGTTGATGCTCTGGCCCACGTAGAGGCCGGCGTCCGAAGCGTTCGTGCACACGCACTCCTCGATGAGGACGTTGCGGCAGCGCACGGGGTAGATGCCGTAGGCGCCGTTCTCCGAGTCCTCTTCGTTGGTCCAGGTCGTCTCGACGCGGCGGTAGGTAACGCCGTCGCTGTTCTCGACGCGGATGGCGTCTTTGGGCGCGTCCAAGACCGTGAGGTCCGCGATGACGAAGTCGTCGCCAATGACGTCGACGCCGTTGACCTGCGTAGTCACGCCACCGAAGGAGAGCGTGGTCAGGCCCATGCCCTGGCCCACGATGGTGATCGAGTCCTCGCGAATGGTCACGGAGTTGTCGAGCCGGTAGGTGCCAGCGGCGAGGAGAATGCACGTGTCCGGCGACAGGTCGTTGACCGCGTTGATGAGCGCGGCAGAGTCACTCTGGGCGATTCGAACCTCGTTGGTGCGCCCGAGATCGTCGCAGGTGACGTTCGGGTAGGGAGGACCCGCGTCCATGGGACCACTGTCGTTGCCGGCGTCCATGGGTCCAGCGTCGGGTCCACTGTCCGGCCCGCCATCTTGGGTGCCGACGTCACCGGGGGAGTCGCCGTCGAAGCCGGCGTCCATGGGTTGATCGTCGTCACCACATCCGAGGGCGCCACCGAGGGCAAGGAGAAGGGCGAGACTGGCGCAGGTGCTTAGCTTCATCCTCCAACCATTCCATTCACGCCAGCGGCGCGCAAGAATAGGGGGCTCAGATCAGCACATCCGCTGCTTTTTCCTCCCATTTCTCGAACAGCGCGACGACGTAGGAGCAGTGCGGCTGAATGCGAAAGCCCTCGGAGCGAGCCCGGGCCACGGCATCGAGCACCAGCATCTGGGCCAGTCCTTTGCCGCGGAGCGGCAGCGCCACCTCCGAGTGGTCGATGTGCATCACGCCATCGAGCCAGCGGTACTCAAGTTTGCCGAGGGCTTTGTCTTCAGGCGTTAGGAGGAGCAGGCGCCCGCCGGATGCACTGTCTTGCTGTTCTACTCGGAGTTGCTCATTCATTCTGGCACCAGTGATTGTCGACGTTTCGGGGGTGTGCGCGTCGTGACGAGATCCGACATCCAACGGAAACGCTGAGACTCGCGCGCGAGGGCGAGGAGAAAGACCGTGCACGGGACGGCGATGAGCGCGCCGCCGAGGCCCCACACCCAGCCCCAAAACGCGAGGGCCGCGAAGGCCACCAAACTAGAGAGCTGGAAGTTTCGACCGAGCACCCACGGCTCGAGCCAGTTCCCGATCATGAACTGAATGCTGCCCAACGAGAAAAAGAGCGCGACGCCCGCGCCCGGCGAGATGTCTGCAAATGCGATCATTGCGGGTGGGACGACCGCGATGAGTGAACCGATGTTCGGAATGTAGTTGAGGAAGAACGTCAGCAGGCCCCAGACATGTGGGTCACGAACGCCAAACGCCCACGTGACTGCCACAGTCAAACAACCCGTCAGCAGACTCATCATCGTGTGAATCAACATGTAGGAGCGGAAGAAGCC
>JBGCFM010000282.1:0-8016 GCA_045106895.1 Polyangiales bacterium
CAACGGCGGCGCTCACATCGCCCAGCCCCCGACCGACGGCCACGGCGGGTCCGCCGCTCCCGCCCGGCGTGCCGCCTCCGCCGCCGCCGCCGCCGCTCCCGCCGCCGCCGCCGCCGCCGCCGAGACCATCGGCGAACCCGCACTCGAAGTTCACGAAATCCATCTCTGCGCCGCCGCCCGCGCCGCCGCCGCCGCCGCCGCTGCCCGCAGTGCCGGCGCTGCCGCGCGTAGGTTCGATGGGCGTCCAGGTCGTGCCGTCGAAGCGACCGAAGGGGTCGCTGCAGCCGCTGCCGCCGCGCCCCGCGTTACCATCACCGCCTCCGACGCCAGACTGTGGGCCGACGAACTCTGTGGGCACCGAGAAGTCCGCGAGCCCGCAACACACTCCGCCGCCGGGGCAGTTGAAGCCGCTGATGGGTCCGCGGGAGTCCTGTCCACCCCGTCCGCCGCCACCCGGCGCTGCGCCTTGACCTCGCACGCCGGCGGGTTGTTCATTCGCGAACGTCGGGCACGAAGGCGAGCCACCTCGGCCGCCACCAACGTTTACGCCGTCACATTGATTCACGCCTCCGGTGCCGCCGGCGACGGTGTTCGTGGCGTCGCGAATACAAAGATTGGACGCGTTCTCGATGGCCCCTCGCGGAAGCTCGCCTTCCGCCGCCGGACGCGTGGACTCCTGCCCACGCTCGCCGCTCGTGCCGCCGAGCCCCGACGCTGCTTGGCCCGAGAGGACCTGGAGATCGAGGAGCTCAAGGGCCCCACCGGGCGTGAGGACAACGCCCCCAAAGGCCGCTGCAGATTCCGGCGTGGAGTCGCGGCCGATGAATGTCATCCAGCGGAGCCGCGTGCGTCGTGTTCCAACGTTGCGTGCCACGAACGCCGCGCCGCCGGGCGCCGTCGTGCTGGCCGGGGCCCGAACGTCGACGCGAAACCCTGCGGGGTCCAAAGCCAAGAAGTCTCGGCGGTATCCGCCATGAACAAGGAGGCCGTCGGTGAGCTCAAGGGTCTCCGCGTACGAGCCAGAAGCGACGAAGATGTGGTCGCGTGGTTCGTCGGTGCCGAGTGATTCCCGCGCGATCTCGAGACCGCGCGCGAGGGTCTTGACCGGCCGTGTCGGCGAGCCGGGGAACGCATCGTCACCATCTGGCGCGACGTAGACGCTATTGACGACCACGCCGTCGGCGCCGTCGCAGTTCACATCGAGATCTTCGCCCACCGCGAACACTGGGCCCGGTTCGTCCGTAAAAGAAGTGAGCGTGCACTCACAGCCCGTCGCGATGTCCAGGTCGGCGTCGATGCGGTCCCCCACCTGAATGCCGTCGAGGGTGTCGGGGCACTCGAGGACACAGCTCGGCGCAAAGGGGTCGCCGCCGCAGACGAGGTCGCCTTCGGGCAGCATATCGACGGTGCAATCCACCCCGCACTGGCCACAGTTTCGAATGTCGAGGCTGTAAGCGCCGCGGCGATCGCGGAAGCCCTCGTCGATGTCCCCGTCGCAGTCGTTGTCCTCTTCGTCGCAGACCTCCGGTGGGGCCTCACATTCGCTGAGGAGGCCATCCGTGCAGACGGCGGCGCCCGGACAGCGCTGGTCCATCGGATCGTAGAGGGTGCAGGCGAGGTCGAAGAAGTCGCCAGGTCCGCAGCTGCAGGAACCGCTCAGGGGGATGCAGCGATCCCCTTGGCACGAGTACCCGTCAGGGCAGCCAAAGGTGCACTCCACGGTGCAGCGGCGTTCGCTCGCCACCTCGTCGCAGTGAGCGATTGCGGCGCCGCCACAGTCGCCGTCGTCGAGGCACGTCATGCAGAGCTGGTCGAAGAGGGGCACACACTCGCCGGAGCGCGAAGGCGCAAAGCCGGGGGTGCACTCGAGGGCTGCGCAGACCGGGGCCTCTTCGATGAGGATGCAGTCCACGCGCACCTCTTGCGGGTCATCGATTCCGCAGGGCATTCCGCATCCGCCGCAGTGATCGATGTTTAGGTAGCGTCCCAGCTCATCGCGAAAGTCCTCGTCGACGTTGCCGTCGAGGTCATCGTCGAGGCCGTTGCACACTTCGTCACCCGGCACCGGCCCATCGATGCCTTCGGCGTCGACCTGATCACGAAGATCGGTTCTGCCGCCACATGCGATCGCCGTGAGGGCGACAAGACAACACGCAAGTCGCAAGAAACAAGACATCGTGCGCAGTGTAGGCTGCCGCTCACACGTTGTCCCGCGCGGCCTCGTTTCGGCAAATCTGTCCCAGTAGACCCGCCAATTGGGGCCTCTGCGTCTGCGCTGAGCGACCTTTGTTGCACAGAGAAGACCGGCGAGTGCACTTCAATGATCGCGGGCACCCTCAAGCCGCGGTGCGGGGAGCCGTATGGATGAGGTGTGAGCCAGTCGCGACAACCAGGACAATCTCCCTCCGCGTTTCCGCGGGGACGCAGCTCTTCGGGTCCCGTGGAGTCGCGTAAACTTCGACCTCTAGCCGTCGAGCCACCCCAAAGCACGCCTCGGCGCCAACGCGGCGACACGACGCAGGTGATGATGACGGGCGAGCAAGAGCCGTTTCGTCCGCACGTGGCGAGCCGCGATCAGTTCGCGCTCACGGTCGTGGCTGGGCCGAACGCCGGCAGCCTCATCATGATGGAGGGGCAGGAGATGGTCATCGGCCGCGGCGCGAACGCCACGGTGCGCGTGGACGACGACGGGCTCTCTCGAAAACACGTGCGCATCTTCCGCAAAGGCGGCGGCTACTGGATCGAGGATCTGCAGAGCACCAACGGGACGTTCATCAACGGCGTGCCGATTCCCTACGCCGCGCCACTCAATAACGCGGACCGGATTCAGCTCGGCCGAACACTCATCCTGCGCTTTCAGCTTCAAGACAAAATGGAACACGAAGCGGCCCGCCGCCTCTACGACAACGCCGTTCGCGACCCGCTGACGCGCCTGTACAACCGTCGTTTCATGGATGAGCGCTTAAAAGAAGAGTTCGCCTACTCCGTGCGACACCAGTCCGCGCTCTCCGTGATCTTGATGGACATCGACCACTTCAAAGCGGTCAACGATACCTACGGTCACGCCGCCGGCGACGAAGTGCTTCGCCAAGTGGCGAAGGTGGTTCAAGAGACCGTGCGCGTGGAAGACGTGGCGCCCCGCTACGGCGGCGAAGAGTTCTGTGTCATCGCCCGGGGCATCGAGGCGTCCGGCGCCATGAGCCTCGCCGAGCGGCTCCGTTCGCGCATTGGCGGCTTGCTCATCGATTCCGGCGACGAGCAACTGATTCGCGTGACCTCGAGCTTCGGCGTCGCCACCTTCGACCACCTGCATCCCTACGTGTCCGGCAAAGGCGTCATCGAAGCCGCCGACGCTGCGCTCTACCACGCCAAAGACACCGGTCGTGACCGCGCCTGTCATGCCAACGACCCCGGCGTCATGCCCAGTCGCTAACTACCCCGTTCTAGGACCCTCAAGTCTCCTGCAAGGGACGTCTCCTTCGGCTGCTATGGTTCCGCCATGAGCATCCCGCGGGTCATCACATGCGCGAAATGCACGCTGGCGATCCCGGGCCCAGCCGAGGCTGGCGCAGTGGCTTCGTACTTTGACCGGAACCGCGCTCATCTCGAGCCCTGGGAACCAGAGCGGCCGCCGGGTTTTTACACGAAACGCTTCTGGGAGTCGCGCCTCGACGCCAACGCCGAAGAGGCGCTTCGCGAGTCCCACGCCCGCTACTTCATGTTGCGCGAAGGCGTCGCCATGAGCGAGCGGGTGGTCGGGACGTGCAACTTCAGCAACATCGTTCGCGGCGCCTTTCGCGCCTGTCACCTCGGTTATGGCCTCGACGCCAAGCTCGTTGGCCAAGGTTATATGTACGACGCGCTCAGTCACGCGCTTCCCACGATCATGGACGCCCTCGACCTGCATCGTGTGATGGCGAACTACATGCCCGAGAACGCACGGAGCGCGAAGGTTCTCCAGCGATGCGGCTTCGTCATCGAAGGCTTCGCCGAGTCCTACCTTCACATCGGCGGCCGCTGGCGCGACCACATCCTGACGTCTTTCGTTCGCGCATGACGATGAGCGCAGCCGGAGCGCTCTTCGCTTAGAGCTCGTCGAGGAACGCCTGGAGCTCGCTCGCCGCGTGGCCATCGCTGGCGGCCTTCGCTTTGACGAGACCACGTTCGCACCAGCCTCGCGCGGCTTCTTCTTGTTCCAGCTCGCCGCACACCTGCGCCGCCATCAAATAGGTCGGCACATAGTCTGCGAAACGTTCGGACAGCTCGTCGAAGGCTTTCAGCGCGTTGTCTTTCTCACCGCGCGAACGAAACTCCATGGCCCGCGCGTAGAACACGAAAGGGTCTTCACTGCCTTTCGCGATCATCGCGTCGAACATAGCGAGGCGGTCTGCCATCAGTCCGTCACAACGCCGAGGTAGGGCAGGTTGCGAAGCTTCTGGTCAAAGTCGAGGCCGTAGCCAACCACGAAGACGTCCTCGATGGTGAAACCAAGGTAGTCGATGGGTACCTCAACCTTGGAGCGCGCGGGCTTGTGCAAAAGCGATACGGTCTTGACCGTCTTTGGCTTTCGCGTGTCGAGGTTCTCCAAAAGGTACTGCATCGTCAGCCCCGTATCGACGATGTCCTCGACGACGAGCACGTGCTTTCCAGCCACGGACTTGGTGAGATCGCTCGTGATCTGAACAACACCGCTGGACTGGGTCCCTTCGTAGGAACGAAGCCCAAGGAAGTCGATGGAGCACGTCAGGTCGATGTGTCGAATCAGGTCCGCGGCGAAGACGAAGCTGCCTTTGAGCACCGGCACGATGACGATCTCTTTGTCGCCGTAGTCCTCGGTAATCTGCTTGCCGAGCTCTGCGCAACGCGCCTCGATGGTTTCAGCGTCGATGAGCGTTTCAATGTTGTGTTTCGCCATGCGCTTCCCTACTCGATCGGGACCTCAACGAAAAGGGCCATTCGCTCCGACTCTTTGTTTCCTCTGCTCAGAGCCGTTCGAGCCAGCCGCCGGCGACGTCGATGGCCGCGCGAAAGGTCTCCGGTAGCTGGGCCATGAGCAGCGAAAGACCCAGCAACATCGCGCCGATGCCCGCTGCAGCGCGGAGCGGCATGCCCGCGAAGAAGACTGGCACCTGCGGCGCACTACGCGCCAAAAGCCCAAGGGCCACCTCGACGACGACGATCGCTGCGGCGGCGGGTGCGGCGATGGCGAGGGCCAGCGAGAGCGCCGAGCCCGTGAGCTGCGCGGACTCCAGCCAGACTGAAGCGCCTTGGACGAAGCCACTCTGGCCGATGGGCGCTGTCACGAGGCCTTGGGCGAAGGCGGCGAGGGCGGCGCGATGCCCGCCCAAGGTGACGAAGAACGCGATTCCCATGAGCATGTAGAGATCGCCGACGGGACTCGTTCGCTCCCCCGTGTTCGGCGCGATGACCTCCGCGAGGCTCGCGCCGCGCCAGGTGTCGACGAGACGCCCCGCCCAATCGAGGGCGTAGAGAGGCATCGCCGTCGCCAGCGCAAAGAGTGTTCCCACGAGTGCTTCGCGGAGAAGCCACGCGCCATACGCCACGCCGGGAACTTCCGAGGGATCGAAGCTCAGGTTCGCGGCGGCGAGGGGGGCGAAGGAAAGCGTGAGTGCAAACACCAACGTCGCGCGCAGAACAGGCGGCGTGCGCTTAAGGCTCAGCCAAGGCGCGAAGATGGTCAGCGGCGCGATGCGCGCGGCGACGAGACCCGCGGTCCAAAGGTCTGTCTGGGACTCCGCAAGCAGCCACGCAAAAAGGCGCTCCATGTGCGCGCCCTAAAACATCTCGGGGATTGCGCGCCAGAGCGAGTCCGTGAAACGGATCATGTGCGCGCCCATCCAGCCGCCCATGACCACGAGGGCCGCGGCGACGGCGACGAGCTTCGGCACAAACGAGAGCGTCTGGTCTTGCACCTGTGTGACGGCTTGTAGCAACGCCACGATGAAACCGACGGCGAGGCTCACGAGGAGCGCCGGCGCCGATACCAAAAGCACGAGGTAAAGCGTCTCGGCGGTCAGTCGCGTGAGCTCAGCGGAGTCCATGTGCCGGACCTTATCACGGCTCACCGCGGCTGCGCGCTCAGACCGTGATGCCCATGGCCTTGAGCTGCGCCTCGGCTTGGGGCGCCCAGCCACGGTTCGCCGCAGGGCTCGCGGGGCTTGGGTGGAGGATGTGCTCGATGGGAAGGTCCAGCTCAGCGAGAGCTTTCTGCGCCCGCTTCTTCGCCCACACGCCTACGCCGATGACGAGCTTCGGTTTCAGCGACTTCACCGTTTGCAGAAGCGCTTCGTCGCACGCGGCCAAGAGCGGCTCACGTTCGGCGACTGGCAGCTTCTCCGGGACGAAGTTGCGGCCGCTCTCCTCCATGAAAACCAGCGGGCAATAGTTCGCAACGAAGAAGCGCTCGAAGAACGCGTCGGGCGTTGGAAAGCGCTCTTTGAAGAAGCCCCACATACGCGCGCCGCTCACTTCGCTTCGCGCGCACTCAAAGCCCGTGATCGGTCGCTTTGGGTGCTCCACTTTGGGCTTGCCGATCTTACTGCCGTCCAGCTGCATCCAGTCACGCACGGCGGCGATCTCGCCGAAGGGCACGCCGGTCTGGGCCATGCCCCAAGGGCCCGGGTTCATGCCCAAGAGCATCGCTTCTTTGGGTCCTTCGCCGAAACGGTCGAGGTAGGAGCGGTGAATCCCGCGGGCATAGTCCGTCGGGTCGTAGACGTGCGTGACGGGCTCGGAGAACGAGAGGTCGGCGAGCTTTTTGGAGAGACGCGAGGAGATGGTGCTGAGCTTCACGCCGCATTCATACGCGACGCGCGCGGAGTTTTCATGCGGAAAGCGCCGACGCTCACTGGGCCCGAATGGACCACTGCTGGAACTCGCTGACGATGCTGTGCATCCAGTACGTTCCGTCATCGTCGCGACGAACCTGCAGCGTGCGCCGTGAGTTTGTCGCGTCGTAGTCAGCGGCTTCGGCATCGAAGTGAACCAGACCGACGGTCCTGGGGTCGTCTCTGTGCTCCGCGCTGAAGGCGCCCGCAGGGTGCTCCACAAAGTAGAAGTTCTCTTCTAAAGGCGGCGCGGTGTTGCCTACGTACTCGTAGCGATCACCGAGGAGTCGCAGCGTTCCGCTTGATGCATCGGCGAAGGAAACGTGGAACGTGGCGTGTTCCCACGACTGCGCATGCTCATCGTCAACGCGAACACAGCTGCCGTCGACAATGCGGCAGGTCGGGGCTGGCGTTGGAACGCATCCACCGCCGCATCTTCCCCGCTGGAATGTATCGACGCATCCGCTCCTTGTACCGTCGTCGGGTGAGCTCGCGCCGCTCTCGTCGAAGCAGTGTCGCCCGAGCATCGCTTGGTCTAGACGGCTGTCCTGGCCGTCGTGGGTGATCATGTATTGGTCACCGTGAACGTGACGTTCACCTTGCGCGCACATGGAGGAGCAACCGCAGCCGTCCACCAGCGGAAGGCAAAGCGCGCGCGGGTCCCCGGCCTCGTCATCGTCATCGTCGTGGTGTCCGTCATCGTTCTCAGCGTTGGACCCAGCGTTGTTCGCGCCGTCGTCGTCGAAGGCCGTCTCCGGCTCCTCGTGTTCGAGCCCGCTTGGCTCCTCAGCGCTCTGAGAGCCGCAGCCGAAAAGCGCGGCGACAAGGAGGAGTCGCGTCATGCGCGTTGTACGTAGCGACGAGAAGTTTTGTTCCCATCGACCTCCCGAGTTTAGGTCCAGACCTGGACAATTCATATCATGGGCGATACGTGCGAGATGTGACCGTGTATGCTTTTTTGCGTGTTCTTCATGACTTTATGGGCACTTTTGGGCCGCGCTTGCGCCATTGCTTTCTTTGCGAATGTCGCTAAATCGCGCTCCGCGCAAGGTCCAGGTCGAGCTCCAGTCGCAGCTTGTTTCGCTTCTTGTCGATGCTCACATCCGCGTCCACGCCGAGCTTGCTCGTGAAGCGCCGCGCAAACACCTTGGCCACTCGCTTGTCGTCC
>JBGCFM010000283.1:0-16291 GCA_045106895.1 Polyangiales bacterium
CGAGCACTTCGACCTCATCGTTGTCGGTGGCGGACCCGCCGGGAGCGCCGCCGCCGCCGTCGCTGCCCGAGGCGGCGCCCGAGTCTTGCTCCTCGAAGCGGCAAAACACCCTCGCCCGAAGGTCGGCGAGAGCCTTCTGCCTGGGATTGTGCCGGTGCTGGACGCGATGGGCTGCCTCGAGGAGGTGGAAGCCGCCGGCTTTCAGCCCAAGACCGGCGCGACGCATTGGGGGTTCGGCCCAGGGCCGTGGGACCTCTGGCTCCGCGACACGGACGAATTCGAGGGTTCCTGGTTCGTGGATCGCGCCCGATTCGACTCCATTCTCTTCGAGGCAGCGAAGGACGCCGGCGCGGACGTTCGAGAAGAAGCGCCTGTCATGGAGACACTCGAGGAACGCGGCCGTGTCGTCGGCGTCCGCTTCCGCGGCGGCGAAGCGCGCGCTCGATTCGTTTTGGACGCTAGCGGAAGTGCCGCAAAGGTCGCGGGCTTACGGAGCAAGCGCAGGAACATCGAAGGGCTGCGCCATCGCGCGCACTACGCACAGTGGAAGAGCCGCGGGCGCCTCCCTGCGCCGCGAACAGAGCAGGGGCTCTTTGTCGGCCTCGACACGGCGTGGGCGTGGTGCTTTCCCGTGGGGGACAATCTCCGCTCCGTGGGCCTCGTTGAACTCGAGGAGTCACCGCCCCTCGACTACGAGAGCGTCATCCGCGCGTCGCCCTTGGCGAAGGTTCTGGGCGAGGACGCCGAGCTCGTTGGCGCTGTTCGGCACGCGAGGGACTGGAGCTACCGCAGCGAGCCCGTCGCCGGAGCCGGCTGGCTCGCCGCCGGCGACGCCGCCGGATTCATCGACCCCGTTCTCTCCACGGGGGTGCTCTTGGCGATGCACTCCGGATGGCACGCCGCACGGTGTGTTCTTCAGGTGCTCAGCGGCGACATGAGCGAGGAAGAAGCGACGAGCACCTACGCCTCCCACCACAGCGAGATGTTCGGCGACTTGCTGCGCATCGTGCGCTTCTACTACCAACAAAACCAAGACCGTGATGCCGTCTTCTGGGAGTCAAAGAAGATCCTTACGGAGCGCTTCGAGCTCAAACCACAGAAAGCGTTCATGATCCTCACCAGCGGACTCGTGCGCAACCTCGCGTTCGGCGAGTCGAAAGCGCGGGCGACGAAGTCACGACTCGAGAGCGCCCTTGGCGGCGGCGCCGGGCTCCACGAACACGACCCAGACGAACTCGGCTTTGTCTGCGTTCACCTTGAGCACCATCCCGAGTCAGGCCCGAGCGCGCAGCTCTACTTGCTCATCGAACTCCGCAACAGTGCGGCACCTTCTCTTTTTCGAACGCCCTCCTTCGACATCAACTGCCTCGCGCCTCGCTACGACAACGACCCCATCTCGGTCCCGGAGCTCGAGACGCCCCTTCGCGCGCTGCATGAAGCGCTCACGGCGACGGACAACGGCGCTCCACTGGGCGCCTGGTGGCGCGCATCGCGCGGACGCGTGGCTGCCGCGCTGGACGAACTGCCGCCCTCAATTCAGGTGCGTCGCGTCTTCGGAGAGTAACTAGGCGGTGAAAGGCCGGAGCTCGTCGTGGCCGTGGAGCTCCAAGTAGGTGCGGCGCAATCCAAAGCAGCGGTCTCGTGCGTGGCAGCCCTCACACGGCGGGGGATAGCGCATCTCTCCGCCACTCAGGTCGGCGGGCGCCTCCGCCAGCGCCGTGAGGTCTTCGGCGTATGTCGCTGGGATCAGGCACAGAGGCACGCCACAGAGCGAATCGAGGCCGAGGACGCGGAGGCCGTGGCGGCCTGCGCGCCTCAAGCCCTCGGCCAGGTGGGGAAGGACATCTGCGTAGCGCGGCACGAGGGCACGAGGGACGAGGTCCGTCGACGCCGCCACAAAACTCGGAACGAGGATGGCCTCCGGGAAGTTCTCATGGACCCAGTCGACGTGCTCCGGAAACGCCGCAGCGTTCTCGCCGTGAAGGACGTAGTTGAGCCGCAAGAGCACCCCCGCGTCCCCGAGGGCGCGCATGCCGACAACCGTCTTGTCAAAGGTCCCCGGCGCGCCGGTGATGCCGTCCGAGAGCGACGCGTTGGGCGCGTGAAGGGAGACGAAGGCCCAGTCGACACCCGCGCCTGCAAGCTTTCGGGCGAACGAATCGTCGATGTTCGTAGCGTTCGTTTGAAGGTCGATATGTGGGGCGCCGCCAGCCTGCGCGCGTCGCACAAAGTCGAGAAGATAGGGCGAGAGCGTGGGCTCACCGCCGCTGAGGACAATGATTCGCCCCTCCGCGGCGGCCTCGTCAATGAGCGCTTCGATGGCACTCGGCGCGACCTCCGGAAGGTGCGTGGAGACGAAACAGAAATCGCAGCGCTGATTGCACGCGAAGTGAACGCGGATGATCTTGGCGGCGTGAGCGACACCTTGGTCATCGCGAAAGACGTCATCTTGCGCGAGCTCACGCTCCGTCTGTGTGCGCACGTCATCGATCATAGACAGGCGCCGACGAACGTTCTCGCTCTTGATGGGTCGCGCTTGAAAATCGAGAGGCGCCGGAACTCCCGGGCAGCGCTCACGAAGGCGGCACGGGGAACAGGCCTCCTGACGCTCCATGCCTGAGCGCTCAGCGCCCCCCGGCGTAAGCGCGTAGAGCGACGCAAAACGCGCCGGTTGTGGAAAGATGCAAGGCGGCACGAAGGAGCTCGGCGAGAGCTTGAGAGACAAGGTGCCGCAGTGAGCGCGGAAGTCCGCAAGCGCCTGGGCGAGCTCCGCGGCCGAAAGCAGCTCGCTCTTGTCCGGCGATTGAAGAACGGGGACGAGGAGAACGCGCTCCACGAGCTCGGCGAGTTTCCCGGCGAGCATAGGGAGGTGGGCTCGGTTGCTCGCCACGAGCGGAACTGAGGCCTCGACTTCCACGCCCGCAGCCTGGAGCGCTCGCACGCCGCGCTCTGCGGCCACGAACCCACCTGGGTCACGAGTGACGGCGTCACACGCGTCTCCCCAGGCCGGAAAGTGCACGCGCGCGACGCTGAGTCCCGCCGCGGCGAGCGAGCGGGCGCGCGCTTCGGTGATCAGCGCCGCGTTGGTCTCCAGCACCACCCGCACGCCGCCGGCGCTGGCGGCGCGGACAAGGGAGTCCAGGTCGCCGCGCATCGTCGGCTCGCCGCCGGTCAGTACAATCTCTTTCGGCGAGGCGAGGAGCGCGTCTTCGATATGAGCCGCCGCTTTCCCAAAGACCGCCGCGGACTCCTGGCTGCGGCGAGCGGTGCAAAACGAGCACCCCTGGTTGCAGCGCTCCGCCATGAGCACTCGCAGCGTGGTGCTCATTCGGAGGCTTCGGCGGGTCGCGTATCTTCGATGGGCTGCATCATGTCAAAGCCGTGGCTTCGCACATGGCTCACATGCATGCCTTCGCAGTCGCTGGCGAAAACGCAGGTCTCGCAACGCAGGGACTTCGTCCGGTATCGGGACTCGATGTAACGGCGGATGAAACGAAACGCCTCGAGCTTTCCGTCCGCTTCGAGCATGGCCGCGTCCATGGTGTTTGCCTCAGCCTCGAACGCCGCTCCGGCAACGCAGCGCGGGAGTCCACGGATTGGAGCCTTGGCGCCAAACTCCGCAAAGAAAGGCCCCAGCTCCACGTCGTGGTCGCGGGCATCTGTGGCGCGCTCCCAGGTCGGCTGAAAGAGCGCCAGTCGCTTGAGCTCCGGGGCATCGGCGGCCAGAGACAAGAGCCACGGCGCGGTCTCTTTGGTCAACGCGAGACCCACCCGAAAGCTCTCGTCCATCGCCAGAAGATGCTGCGCCGCCTCGGCGCGAAACACATCGACTCGCACGATGTTCTTGCCGGCATTCAGTCGCGCGTGCTGCTCGGCAAACTCCGAGACCTCTTTCAGCTCGAACTCGAGTTCGCCGCCATCGCCGAGGGAGTCGGAGTACGTCTCCACGTGGGCCCACGCTGCGGCGAGGTCAGGCGCCACGACACGAAGACGCGTCGCGCCGGCGCTCTTCAAGAGCGCGCTGGGCGCTTGATATTGAAGCTTCACCATGGGCAGGCGACGCTTCTTCGCGCTCGCCGGGTCCCCGCCATACACCGGCGCTTGCTGGCCTTCCCACTCGGCGTCCACGCGGAGCACTTCGAACTCCGGCGCGAGGAGAGTCTTCTGCGTCGCCTCGAAGGTGTCGCAGACGTGCTCCAGGTAACAGTGTTTGCACCGACGCGGATCGCGACAGTCGAGGGCCTCGCCGGTCTCGATCCACCGGGCGTATTCCTCTTTGCGCCCGCGAATCTCGTCGTTGAGCTTGTACGGGTCTTGGATGAGGGTGTGGAAGCCCTCGAGGTGCTCAACGGGAAAACGGTTGAGCCAGATGTGAACGTCCTCGCGTTTGGCCCAGCTGAACGCCGCCACCAGATGCTCACGCGCGTCCTTGAGGTCGTAGAAGAGGACCTCTTTGCCGTCTCGCCACGCGTTGCCAAAAGGGATGACGTGCAGCAGGTCGAACTCTTTGACGCCCTTGGCGTAGAGTCCTTCGATCATCGCCGGGAGGTGTTTGACGTTGCCGCGATTCACGCAGATGTCGACGTTGATGATGGGACGGCCGTCGGCGAAGGCGTTCTCCAGGCCCTGGATCTCTTCTTCGTACGCGCCCTTCACGCCGACGAGGGCGTCGTGCACCTTGGCGTTCGGCCCATGAATGGAGAAGGTGATCTCCTGAAGCCCTTCGTCGAGGCACTTCGTTAGGAAGGGCTCGTACTTGAACATTCGGCCATTCGTGACGGTCTGTACGCGCTCGTATCCGGCGAGTCGTCCGAGGCGGACAAAGTCGGCAAAACGCGGATGAATCGTCGGCTCACCGCCGGAAAGGATGAGACGCTCTGCGCCCTTTCGCCGCCCATCGAGGATCTGCGCTTTGACCTCGTTCGGGTCGCGGTTGGTGCCATCGTGGGCGTCGCTGTCGAGGCAGAAGATGCAGCGGTCGTTGCAATCGAAGGTGAGGCGGACCCAGTTGCGCTTCTGGTGCGCGGCCGCTTCGTGCTCGTCGACTTTTGTATCGGCCCACGAGCCTCCATCCGCCAAAGCGCGCTGTTCTTCCGTGAGCATGGCCGGCAGGTTAGCAGCTTGGACGTCGGCGTGGGCCTCCCCGTGGGAAATTGCATCCAGCCCCCTTCCCCCGAAGCTGCTATCCTCCTCACCTATGCGCGTGCTGGTGCTCCATCCCTCGATGACCGTCGCGCGGGACTTTATCGACTATCCCTACCTCGCCAACCTCGGCGGCGCGCAGCTCGCGGGCGCTCTTCGCGCCGGCTCGGCCTCAAATGACCTCGAGCTGGTCTACGTCGACGCGTTTGCCCTCGCGTCGTCCACGGCGGCCTGGCAGCAAGACGGGCGCTTGCTCGTCGGCGCGCCAGTCGAGGACGTAGTCGCGGAGATTCACGGAAACTTCGACGCCGCCATCGTCGTCACAACGCCCTTTCATCGGCCCGGCACACGGGACGCGCTCCTTGCTGAGTTCATCACCGAGCTCCGGGGCTGCACGTCTTATCTCGTCTTGGCCGATGCCTACCAATCGGGTCAGCACTACGTCGAAGCCGACGTCCTCGCCGCGTACCCGGAAGCCGACGCCTGGATCAAGTACGAGGCAGAAGGCTCCGTCGACGAAGTTCTGCGAGACCAGCCCCGCGGAATTATCCTTGGGAAGCGTGCAGACCTTTCGACGCTCCCGCTGCCCGCTTGGGATCTGATCTCCACATCGGCGCTCTGGCAGTTTCACCGGCGCTTCGAAGAGGCCGTGGCGCGACCCGCCTGGGCGTTCCCCATCGGAGAAAACGCGCTGCCGATGGTGACGAGCCGCGGCTGTCCTTTTCGGTGCATTCATTGTTCAAGCAACCCAGACCTGCGGCCCGGCGAAGCAAAGACGCAGCGTCGCTTCGCGAAGGACGCGCTCCACGCCCGCGTTCAGCAGGCGTCAGAACTCGGCGCCAGAACGCTTCAGGTCCTCGATGAGCTGATCAACGTCCGGCAGTCCCATTTCGACGCGTTCCTCGACGCCATCGAGGCGGCAGATTCGTCGCTGCGTTTCGAGGTCCCCAACGGGTTTCGCGCAGACTATCTGACTCCGGCGCACTTCGCGCGCATGCGTGGACGATGCACCACCGTCAGCGTGAGCGCCGAGAGCGGCAGCGCACGCGTCGTCGCCGAGGTCGTGGATAAGCAGCTGGACCTCGGCGCCATCGAAGCCGCCGCCGAGAGCGCCCAGCGCGCGGGGATGCCGCTCCTCGTCCACTACATGATCGGGCTGCCAGGCGAGACCGCCGCGGAGGTCAACGAGACTCTCGCCTTTGCCGCGGACCTCTCGGACCGCTTCGACGCCATCCCCGCCGTTCAGTTCGCCACGCCTCTTCCTGGCACAGAGATGGCCCGTCGCCTCCCGGTGCTCAAGAACGCGCCCGCCGACGGAGACTGGGGCCCCCGTTTTCAGATGGGGCCCTCCCACGGCGCTCTCGATCGCGAGACCCTTGCGACGTTCAAGCGGGTCTTCGACCGCCGAATGGACATCGCCGGCGGCCCAACCAAGCTCATCATGAACGTCACCTACGTGTGCAACAATCACTGCACATTCTGCGCGGTGGGCACACGCACGCAGGTCGACGGACACCCCACAAGGCAGCGGGAGATCCTCGACAAATACCGGCGCCACGGGGTGCACCTCGTCGACTTTGACGGCGGCGAACCCACGCTCAACCCTGAGCTTGTCAGCCTCGTGCGTTACGCGCGACGCGTGGGTTACGAGCGCGTAAACGTCACGAGCAACGGGCGTCTATTGGCGTACGAAGACTTCGCCAAGAAGCTCGTTCAGAGCGGACTCACCAGCCTTCTCTTCAGCGTCCACGGACCCGACCTCAAAAGCCACGCGCGTGAAGTCGGTGTCGCCGAAGCCTTCGACCAGACAGTCCAAGGCATCAAGTACGCCGTCAAACATGCGCCGCCCAACGTCGAGCTGGGCATGAACGTGACGCTAACGAAGACGAACTACAAGAGGCTCGACGAGCTCGCCGCCTTCGGCTTTGACCTCGGTCTTCCGTGGTTGAACATTCAGTTTCTGACGCCCTTTGGCCGGGCCACCACGGATGTCGCGCCGGACACGGAAGAGGCCGCAGCGATCACCGCAGCGGTCATCGACAAGTGGAAGGACCGGATGAAGTTCCAGGTGATCAACCTGCCTTGGTGCTACCTGCCGGATCACGAGGAGTTTCTCGTGGGCGATAGCCTCAAGCTTGGGCGACACATGGTCTTCGTGAACAACGAGACAGTGAACCTCGCGGAGTATCTCGCGGAACGCCGGCAGAAGAAACCCGTATGCGAGTCCTGCGCCTATGGCGTCTTCTGCGGCGGTTTCTACCAGCTCGAGGATGTGCCGGAACCCGAGTGGGTGGTATCGCCGGAATCGCTCACGAAGAAGATCCGGCCCGAACTCGACGTCCGATAAAACGTGACCCGCCTCCTCGACGTCGTGATGCACTACGAGTGCAACCTCGCTTGCGACTACTGCACGATCACGCCCGAAATGCGGACGCGTTCGCTCTCGGCTCAACAGATCGCTGCAGCGATGCAGCGGGCGCGGCGAGACGGAATCAGCGAGCTGAGCTTCACCGGCGGGGAGCCTACAATTCGCGGCGACCTGCTCCCGCTTATTCGCGCTGCGAAGAAGCTCGGCTTCATCGATATCAAGGTGCAGAGCAACGGGCTGCTCTTCACGCCAGCGAACGTAAAGCGCCTCCGAGATGCGGGGGTGACGCGATTTCACGTGAGCGTGCACACGCATCTGAAGGAGCCCTACGAGCGCATGGTTCGAGGGGCCGCCTATGACGCGATGGAGGCGGGCCTTCGAGCGCTGGCCAACGCGGGGCTCAACCCCGTGGCGGACCTCATTATGAGCGACGAAACAGCCCCTCGTTTGGCCGGCGCCATCGAATGGCTCGCCGAGCGCGAGGTAAAACGAGCCCGCCTATGGCTAATTTCGCTCACGGATGGCAACCGCGATCGCCTTCACTCGCTTCTGGCCCTCGATGCGCTGATGCCACATGTTTCTCGGGCATTTGAAGCCGCCGACGATCGCGGCGTTGACCTGAGAAGCCTTCATTTGCCGAACTGCATCTTGGGGAAATACGCCCAACACAGCGAAGACCCCGCGGCGGGCGGGGTTCGCCTCATAACCCCCGACGATGAACGTGATTTGGCCGACGCAAAGCTCACACCGGGGGCCTTTGTGCCCGCCTGCGAGGGCTGTCCAGACCGCCAAAGTTGCCGTGGCTTGCGGGCCGATTACCTCGAAGTCCACGGCGACGAAGCCGTCGCTCGCGCCCGCGGGAAAAACCCCGCTATCAATCCGACACGCCTACGTGTACTAAGGTAATCGTGATACGGCCCTACAGCCCTGAGGACGCCAGCGACGTTCTGCGCCTCAACGAAAGCAGCACTCCTGCCGTCGGCGTCATTGACGCCGAACGTCTCGCCTTCTTTGCGAAGCACGCTTCCTGGTTTCAGGTCCTCGAGGTCGACGGACGCATCGAGGGCTTCATCATCCTCCTGGTGGAGAGCACCCGGGAGTACATGAGCCCGAACTTTCGGTGGTTCCTGAAACGTCACGAGCGCTTTGCGTACATCGACCGAATCGCTCTGGGCGAATCGGTTCGACGAAACGGTCATGGACGCCGACTCTACGAAGAAGCCGAGGCCTGGGTCCGCTCCAACTCGCGTGCGCTTATCTGCGCCGAAGTGAATACGGTTCCCGAGAACCCCGCGTCGCACCGCTTCCACCGGGCGACTGGGTTTCGCGAAGTCGCGCGCACGCGCCCGTACGGACCCGACAAAGAAGTCGCGATGTACGAAAAGTACCTCGACTAGCAGACGCACGAGCGGCCGGGATGCCGACGGCGCGTTGAACACGAAGGAAGAGGGCATGCCCGCCAACGCTCAGACTCGACCCGTAGCACTCGTCACCGGGGGCGCGAAGCGCATCGGACGCGCCATGTGCGAAGATCTCGCGAAACACGGCTTCGATGTCGCGGTGCACTACTCACTCTCGAGGCGCGAGGCCGAAGAATGTGTGGAGGCGCTCAAAGAACACGGAGCGAACGCCTGCGTTTTGCAGGCAGACCTAAGCGTATGGGACCAGACGGCCGCGCTCGTAGGCGCCGCGAGCGCGAGACTCGGTCCCGTGCAACTCCTCGTCAACAACGCCTCCCGCTTCCTGCCGGACGCGCTCACCCGCTTCGATGAAGCCACGTGGGACGCGCACTTCAACCTCCACGTAAAGGCGCCGGCGCTGCTCACACAGACCTTCGCTGCAGAGCTGCCCGAGGGCAAAGAGGGACTCGTCGTCAACATCATCGACCAACGTGTCTGGCGCGAAACGCCACTCTTCTTCTCCTACACGCTCTCCAAGAGCGCATTGTGGACCGCGACTCGCACGATGGCTCAGAGCCTGGCGCCTCGAATTCGCGTCAACGCGATTGGTCCTGGCCCCACGCTTCAAAGCGACCGCCAGACCGATGAAGACTTCCGCGGACAGGTCGCGGCACTTCCACTGGGACGCTCGCCAACCTTCGCCGAGTTTGGTGCGACGTTGCGCTACCTGTGGGAGTCCCGATCCATCACGGGTCAGATGATCGCCCTCGACGGCGGCGCACACCTCGCGTGGCAGACGCCTCACGTCGCCGGCGTCATCGAATAGTGTCGGTCCGTCGCCACCCGTGCGTGCTAGAGCTTTTGTATGACGCCTAGTCAGCTCGTCGACACGCTCATCGCGTTGGACCCGCTCACGGATCTTCCGCGGACTGGCTGGGTTCTAAGCGGAGTCACAAGCCCCGAGAGCGTGGCCGCGCACTCCCACGCCGTCGCGGTGTGTGCGATGGGAATCGTCGATGCGCTGCGCGCCACGGGTGAGACCGTCGATGGGGAAGCCGTGCTCCGACTCGCCCTGCTCCATGACGCGGCGGAGGTCGCTACCGGCGACGTTCCTGGCCCCGCCAAGAGTCCCGCGCTCAAAGCAGCCCTCGTGGAGGTGGAAGCCGCAGCACTTCAGGTGCTCCTGCCTCCGGAGTGGGCGCAAGACACGACCCAGCCTGATTCGCGCGCGGCAGAGATCGTTCATGCGGCGGACAAAGTTCAGATGCTGGCCAAGGCGCTCTGCTACGAAAGAAGCGGGCGCGGCGCTCTGCGCCCGTTTTGGCAAAAGGAACATCACTCCAGCATTCCGTTTGTGAATGCACTCCACGCCGAGCTCCGCTCCAGAAGGACTCCCTCATGAAGCTCGCCTGGTTCGCCCTCCTGTGTGTCGCCGGCTGCACGCAACCCAGCTCGGTCTCAACGTCAAGCGGCGGCGAGACAACAACAAGGCCCCCCGCCTTGGGCACACCGGTCGCGGGCACACCCGAATCGTCATCGAACGACGAGACCGAAACTGCGGGCGCACTCGGCGATCCTCCACCCACCGATTCGAACGAGCCAGCGCACGACTCAGACACCCCCGCCGCGAACACATCGTCCACGGAGCCGGCAGTGGAGACGACGACGACACCACCGACGCCGCCCACGGTTCGGCCCACGACGATCCTCGCGCCGGCTCGCTCCGGTCGAGTTCGTCTCCCGGCGGTTCATGACGTGATCCGAGAGCATCGGCCGGAGGTGACGCGATGCTACCAAGAAGGCCTCTCTCGAAACCGCTCGCTCTCCGGCGTCGCCAAAGTGCGGTTCTTGATCGGCCCTCGCGGCCGAATTGAGAACGCCGAAGTGTACGAGTCGTCTCTTCACGATGAGACCGTGGAGCAGTGCATCTTGTCGGCGATGCGAGAGTGGCGTTTTCCGCGCCCGCGCCCGCGCGGCTCCTCGGTCCTGATGACGTACCCCTACTCCCTCGCCACAGAGTAGACGTGAGGTGGCAGACGCGGGCCGCAGCAGCCGTGCATGGCGTCCAGAAGTGCTCTAAGCTGGCCCATGCCCAAGTGCCAAGGTTGTAAGGAAGAGGCCGATGAACTTCAGCCCTTCAAAGTCGCAGGAAAACGTAAGAAGCTCTGTGAAGAGTGCCTGGAGCTCGCCGAAGAGCAGGCCGAGATCGCCGAAATGGGCGAGTCCGCGATGCAGGACATGATGGGCTACAAGGGCCGCTGGTAGTAGAGCCTCAGCCTCCGGGGAAACGGCCCGGTACGAGGTAGGGAAACAGACGACACCGGGCGAGATATGAGAGGTCTCGACGAAAACGTCGAGCAGCCGGCGCCGAAGCGCGCATCCTAGGCTATACTCGCTACGTGAATCACTTCTGCGCCACCCTCCTCGGACTCGCACTCGTCGCTGGCTGTGCGAAGGGCAACGGGGACGCCATCGTCCACGTCAACCTTCGAACGGACTACGCAGCCGTCGCCGAGTGGGCTCAAGCGAGAATCGTGTTGGTCACTCCGGCTGGCGAAGAAGAGCATATCCACACCGCGTCGACGGCGGACTACGTGAGCGGCGCGCGCGTTCACTCCTTCGAGGGCCTCGCCGAAGGAAGCTACGAGGTGCGCGCCGAGCTCATGACGGCCAACGGTCGCGAACTAGGTGCCCGTCGCCAGACCTTCACGTTGGTGGGAGAGACGTTTGCAACCATCCTCATCACTCGAAGCTGCGAGGGCGTCGTGTGCCCCATGAGCGACGCCGCGGCGACCGAATGCAGTGGTGGTCGATGCGTCCTGCCGGAGTGTTCGAATACAAACCTGGCCGCCTGCGAGAGCGGCTGCGTGGATGACACCGAGTGTGTCAGCTCCTCCGCGTGCGCGGCCGGAGTCTGCACGTCAGAGGGTGCGTGCATCTTCGAACCCGTCGAAGGTGTCTGCGCGGAGAATGAATACTGCGACAGCGACCTTGGCTGCTTGTCAGTACCGGACGGCGACGCAGGCGTGATGGACTCCTCCGTGCCTGGCCGCGACGCGGGCACGCCTGACGCGGGCCCGCCTCCCTGCGACCCTGTGTGTACCGGCTTCGACATCTGCGAAGACGGCGCGTGTGTGCCTTCGACGGGATGCCTCACGGAAGACGAGTGCGCGGACGGCCTCATCTGCCGAAACCGGCGCTGCGTTCCTCCCACCCAAGACGTCGATGGCGATGGATCCCCTGCCAGCGAAGACTGCAACGAGCTTCGGCCAGAGGCTTATCCGGGCGCACCGGAGCTTTGCAACTCACTGGATGAGGACTGCGATGACCTCATCGACGAAGGCAACCCCGGCGTCCTGTGCACCGAAGAGGGCGGTGAGTGCATGAACGGAACCTGTGGCTGCCCAGCGGGCATGCTCGACATCGACGGCATCCCCGACACGGGCTGCGAGTGCGCCATCACGCCGGACGAGGGGCCTGCGGGCGGCGCGTGCGCGATGCCATTTGGCCTCGGCAGCCTCGCCGACAGTGGTCAAATGATGACCGTGAGCGGCAACGCGCTGCCGGTGGGACGCGAGATTTGGTACTCCGTCATCGGATCCGACAGCGCAGATACCGCGTGCGACACGTACAACTTCCGAGCGCGTTTCGCCGACAACCCAGGCGACGCCTTCCGCCTCGACGTCCGCCGCGGCGCATGTGGCGCGACGACATGCGACATGGCTGACGCCGGCTTCACTGAATACAGCTTCGCCACAAACTTTCGTGACGGCGCAGGCCTCGGCGAGTGCCCGTGCGCGGTGGCCCCGGGAGCCCCGGGACGGAACATCTGCTCCAACAACACGGCGACCTACTACATTCGTGTCTTCCGACGCCCCGGCGCGCCTGTGACCTGCGCGCCCTACACGCTTCAGCTCAGCAACGGCATCGACTGAACCAAGCCCGTGTCGTCCATCGACCTTCACGCGGACTCCCAAGCGCCACACGACTTCGTCACGAGTGCAGGCACTTTTGCGCGCACCCTTGAACGGCTCGAAGACGCCAAGTCGAAGGGTCTAAGCGTCGAAGTGCGCACCTGGCTGACGCGCGCGACATTCCGTCACCTCCAAGGAATGCCGCGTATCCTCAAGCAGGCTGACGTTCGCACCTGGCATCTTCATACGGTGCCTTGGGGCAATGAACCGGTGCCACGCCTCGCGATGGCGTGGCCTCACGCGTTGCGCGCTGCGAAAGAAGCGGAGGCCGCTGGCATCACCGTGCTCGCCCACGGCGCGCCGCGTTGTGTACTTGGCCCCTACGCGAGGCTCGCGGCGAAGGAAGAGGCCTTGGCCTTCGGCGAAAAATGCCGTGGGTGCGCCGCGCAAGCGCAGTGCGCGGGCGTCGACGAAGGCTACCTGGCGCGTTTTGGCGATGAAGACCTTCGCGCCCTCGCCTAACGAACCTTCAAGGCGCAGGTGTCTCGCTCGGTTTGACGCGAGGCGCGTTGGCCTAGATGGTCGGCGCCCATGAAAAGACGCGCGACGACTTCGGGATACTGGACCCTCTACGCCTTGTGCATCGTCTGCGCGTGCGGAGAGTCCAGTCCTCGCCCGCAAAGTGCGATGGAAGCCTCCCCAAACCAGCCCCCCGCCGAAGAGCCCAGTCACCACGCGCCCTCGAACTCGGAGGCGATGGCTCAGAATCAGGAGAGTGCGGCGGCAACGCCTTCCTCGCCCACCGCGCTCAGTCAGGAGTGGTCGGCGAGCAAGGGGTGCTTCGGCCCCGAAGACCGTTGGTTGGTAGGAGTGCATCGCACCCACTACGTGGTGCGGAATACTGAGGGCGGAAGGGTCATCGCCCGCGGGGAACTCGACGGTGATATCTCCGCTTGCGTGGTGGGGTCCGCGACGGATGGACTCGAAGCGACCTTCGCGACGAGCCGCGGCGTGAGCGTCGTGGACCTCACGAGCGGGAGCGTCCTTCACCAGTGGCCCGACGAGAGCATCCTTATCGTCGACACCTCGGACGATGGGCGCCGAATCCTCGTCGTCTCAGCGACCCCCTTCCTCGTTGACCTCGACGCTCCCCAGCCGCGTGTTCTCGCCCGGCGCCACGGCTACGACTTGTCCGCCGACGGGCGCCGAGTCGTGTCCTATTCCTACGACGATAAGAGCAGCGCAGAAGTATCGATGATCGATGAAGAGGCGACCTTTCAGGTGTCGCCTCCGCCCGGAGAGGCCCCTCGCTGGTATGCGTTCTTCGGAGAGAACATCGTGGTGGTGTACCGGCGGAAGATTCGCATCTTGGGTCCCGACGGGTCCATGCGGGGAGAGTGGCAGTCCGACGCGACGCTCACTTCGACGGCGGAGCGTGGAGAGATGTTCCTCGTCACGATGAGGGGCGACGCGGCCTCGTCTCAACGGGTGGTGGCGCTGAATACGAGGGCCACGGTGGTCGGCGATATTCAGGTACCCACCAATATCGGCCTCGCCCTCGGACATCGCCATGTTGCGGGCTTTCCCTCACGTGAGCGCGCGCTCATCCACAACATCCAATAGTCGGGCGGCCTTGGCGGCGAAAGCCGCGCACCGAAAGCTAAGCTTCGTCGACGACGGGCTGCATCTCGTCCCAGCCGTACCTTGAGAGGTAGTTCCGCCAAACGCCTTCGCATACCGAGTCGTACTTACAGCTAGCGCACTCCGCGCGTTTTTCGCGCATGGCATCGTCCAGGTCCGAGCGCCGAATGCCTGAGACGCTCGCGCCGCCCGGCCCTTGGACGTCTTCGCCCTCGAGAGCAATGTCGTGGCCCGTGTCGCTTGGACCTTCGTAGTGTTTGTAACTCTCGACGAAGCCGCGGTTGAAGTCTGGAAGCGCGGTGGTGGTGCACGGCGGGATGTCGACGAGGAAAGCCATCGGGCGCTCTTCGTCGCTGGCTTCGAGGAACACGCGCACCGTCTCAGAGATTTCGCTGTAACGCGGGAAGATGCGTTCAAAGTGAGTGTTTGCGCGCCCGTTCGCCTGCATCACGTTGAAGATCACCTGCTGCACGCCGAGGCCGCGGAGGAACGCGTAGATCTCGCCGACGTGCGGAAGATTGCGTTTCGTGATGACGGTGCTGGTGTGCAGTTCGATGCCGTAGCGGCTCAGCGCCGCGATCTGGCGAATGCCCGCGACGGTCTGGTCGTAGGCCCCGGGCGTGCGAACGAGAGAGTCGTGGAGCTTCTCTGTGTGCCCGTGAATGCTGATGTAGAAGCGGTTGAGGCCGGCTTTGGCGAGGCCCTTGGCGAAGCGTTCGTACCCCAAGGCGCGACCGTTCGTCATGATGCTGATCTTGGGAACGCCGGCGGCCTTCGCCATCTTCACCCAGTGGGGCAAGCGGCGGTTCGTCGTGGGTTCGCCGGAGGTGAAGCAGATTTCTTCACAGCCTGCATGTTCCCGCAGAATCCACTCAACGAGCTCGTCGTCTGTGCGCGCGTTGGTGACCTTCCGGCCGTCTCGATCTTCTTCCATGCAGAAGATGCAGTTGTTGTTGCAAACCGTGCCCGTCAGAACGTGAACGCGCTCGCTCTTCGTACGAATACGCTCGCGAAAGCCGCGCTCGCCATCGTTGACGTTCTGTTTTTCAACGCCACCTTTGAGAACAGGCAGGCGGCGGTTTTGGGTGGGGCTGGCTTCGCTTACCACGAGCCGTGGGAGCCGTGACTTCCGTGGGAGCCGTGACTTCCGTGGGAGCAATGCTGTGCGCCGCGCTGCGCGCCACCCATCAATCCGCCGCCTTCGTCTGCGTTCTTACGTGCTCGTTCCGAGAGTTCGCGCTGCTGAACGTTGAGTCCACCGGCGGCGTCTTTGTCGAAAGAGGGGAGCTCGTCCCAGTCGTCGGCTTCGGCCATGGCGAGACTGTAGCAAAAAGTCGAGGAGGCAGCATCCTTTGCGAGGAACACGGCGTTTTCTGTGGGGTTTCGACGGCGATCGCCCAACAGCAGACTAGAAGCACCGCTAGAAGCGGCCGCGAAGATGAACCGCGGACACCCCGACATCGACCTCGACTCGCGGCTTCCGCTTCGCCGCGAGACCCCAAATCAACCCGGTCACGCAGACGACTCCGCCGGCGATGAAGAGCGCGTTGGCGATGTTGGCGCGCCTCTGGGCGGTCTCTCCAATGACGAGAGCAGACCGATGGTCCGTGGCGTCACGAATGTCCTGAACCGAAGCGCGCGAGAGCACTCCGGCGACAACACCGCCGCCGAGCGTCGCTGCGCCCAGACCGAAAACAACCCAGGGGAGTGGACGGCGTGGCCCCTCCGAAAGCGGCTCTTCGGCTTCCGCGGGGTCGGGCGCCTGCACACGCAGATCTGGGCCTTCGTCCGGCGGCGCTTCTTGGCGTCGAAGCGTTTCATCGAGC
>JBGCFM010000284.1:0-29079 GCA_045106895.1 Polyangiales bacterium
GGCCGCAGCAAAGATGGATGTGTTTCGCTACTTGGACTACCGAAAGTTCCTCGGGGAGTTCTACAAGAAGCGAAAACAAGAGAGCCGTGCGTTCTCCTACCGCGCCTTTGCGCGGCGCTGCGGCCTGCGCTCGCCCAATCACCTCAAGCGCGTCATCGAGCGAGAGCGCAACCTGAGTAGCGAAGCAGCGCTCAGCTATGTCGACGCCATCGGTCTCGAGGGCGACGCCGGTCAGTACTTTTGTGAGCTCGTTCGTTTCGACCAAGCCAAGACACGCAAAGAGCGCGACTCTTCGTATCGCCGTCTCACGCAATACCGCGGCTATCGAAAAGCCCACGGACTCGACGCTAGCCACCACCGCTACCACAGCACCTGGTACATCCCGGCGATTCGCGAAATGCTGCCGATCGCGGGCTTCAAGCCAGAGCCCAAGTGGATCGCTGGGCAGCTCATTCCCAGCATCAGCGAGAAAGAGGCCGCCGAAGCCCTCGATGTCTTGGAAGAGCTCGGGATGATCACGCGCACGAACGGCGTCATCGAGCGCTCGGACCAGGTTGTCTCCACGGGCCCCGAGACTTCTGGGCTCCACATCGTCAACTACCACGCGGCCATGATGGACAAAGCGATTCAGTCCATCGACATCGTCGCCCGCGAAGAACGCGACATCAGCGGCGTGACTCTGTGCCTACCAAGCGGCGCCATCCCAACACTCAAAGAGCGCATCCGTGAGTTCCGAAAAGAAGTCCTCGCCATGGAAGCCAGCGAAGGCGAAGGCGACGCCGTCGTGCAGCTCGCCGTTCAGCTCTTTCCCCTTACTAAGTCTCAGGACACCTAGATCATGCGACACCCACTTCTTAGCTTCGTGCTCTTCATTCCAGTCCTCGCCGCCCCCGCGCTCATCGCCTGTGCCGGCACCGAAACCGGCAACCCCGCAGATCCGGACTACACGCACCGAATCGAACCCACCGGCGTGGATACGACCGTCGGCCAAATAGGCCCAGCGATGCCAAGCCCGCCGGAGATCTTGGTGGAAGCCGGAGCCGGCTCTGTTACGCCGGCTACCGGAACCGTCTACGCGTGGGCGCTGGAGAACAACTTGCCGGCGGTGAGCGCGCCCATCGAGGCCGACGGCAGCTTTTACCTCGTCATCTCCGCCCTCGCCGGGGATCGCATTCGCCTTCAGATCCGCGCCGGCGGCGACGAGCTGAGTCCGCCATTGGACATCGTCGTCGCGGAGACCGGCGCCGGGTTCACGCGCTTCAACACGGCGTTGCCCTGCCTTCGCAGCAGCCCGGAGTTGGCGCTCCAGCTCGACGTTGGCAACGAAGACGCGATCATCCTCACCAACTACTGCGACGAAACGGTCACGCGCTCGCCGGCGCGCATCCGCGAAGGAACATCAGGCATCACGCTCACAGACGACGGAGCGACGGAACTCGCACCCGGCGCGCAGAGCACCATTCGTATTCGTTTCGACGCTGCCGAGGCAAGCCCCGCGAACGTGCTCTTCTCGTTGGTTGCGCCGGTTCAGGAGATTCGCGCCATCACGATTGGCGTAGACTGAGCGCTCACGAGGCAGGGTCTCCTCACCGCAACATGCTGGGTGTCGAACCTCGATTCTCGTACTCCACTTCAAGTGCCTCGCAGACTACGCCGTAGACGTCCTCAATGGACATATGTGTCGACGGACGCGGCTCACCTGTGTTGCGTTCGAAACCGAACGTCAGGGCCGTGGCGGGATCGACGCCACCATACGCGCGGCCCCCTTGGATAAGTGGTGAGACCAACACGACGCCGTTGTTCTGAAAGTGACCTGTGCCAAAACGCGTAGATCCAGCTGGACGTCTTCGGGTTCGGCCGAACTCTGTCGGCATGTAGACCAAACTACGATCCCAAAGGCTGCTTCCAGGTTGCAAAAGGTCCTCTGCGCCCTTGAGCAAGGTGATGAGGGCGTCCGTGACCCGCAGAAGGCGCGACCACATGACATGCTGTCCTACGCGATGCGTGTTGTGCGAGGAATCAAAGGCCAAGGCGGGATTCGACACACCACGCTCAGCGCCGATTCCTTCGAGAGCAAGGGCGTCACTCGGGGATATGCCAAGCGCGCACGAGCCACCGCTCTTGGCCAGAAGAAACGCCAGAGCCGCCTGGGCTTCGAAGGGATCCGTTTCAAAGTTCGGCAAGAGCTCTCGAATCCGGGTGAGCTCCGGTGAGCGCTCCAACCCAGGGAGGTCGAGCAGGCCCACTTCGGTAGCGATGCCGCTCGCTTCGAGTTCGTTCGCGCGCTCTCGCAGAGCGAGGAATCGCCGACGTCCAGCGACGTGCTCGAAGCTCGTGGCGAAAGCAGATTCGCTGTCTAGGCGCGCTCGGATCGCACGGGCCGAGAGAAGCTGCTCATGGTCAACGGCGATTGGGAGGCCGAGGGAAGCATGGGTGCCGAGGGCGAAGTAGCGAGCGTCCGCGACGGTAACCTGTTGCGCATGAGCGGGCAACGAGGGGTCCCAACCGGGAGCGGCGAACTCGCCGGCCATCATGTTGACCGCAGCGAGGGGAAGTCCTTGGCCATGACGCGCGGCGACAGCTTCCAGGAGCGTTCGGCCAGAGTTGACACCGTTGCCGTTCATTGCACGCCGCTGTCCAACGTTATGATTAACCGACGAGTGGTCGAGGGTCATCACAGCGGTATCCGGTCCATGTCGTTCGAGAAACGTACGCTGACGGTAGGACGCCGCGTATGGGGGCGGACCTGTGATCTCTTCGGTGAGCGGAGCAACGCATCGCAGGTCGACGCCCGCTACGGTTTCGATTAGCGCAGGGGCAAAGCTCGTTAGTGCTCTGGCTTCTGTAGAAGCGTCTTCCGCGAGGGGTAGAAAACTATCGAGAATACTCGCACCGCCTAGAGCGCCGATGGCGAAGAGATACCGTCCCGGCGGCTCCTGCGCGGTTGCGCGTCGTTTGGGCAGCAACGTCGATGCGCTAGCGGCGGCGGCGGCGAGTAGGAGACCACGTCTTCCTAGTGGGCGTGTCATTGGAAAAGCTCCTCGGTCGTGGTGGCGATAATGAAACAGGTAAGCCGGGCGGCTTCCTGAGCAGAAGGCGGCGGCTGGCTCTCCGCGACGGTGAGGACGATGTCGACCTCCTCGGGCGTGGCGTCCCTTGCAAGGAGACGGCGGTACAGGTCCTCAACCATTTCGCGCATCCCTGGAGTTGCTGGTGTGACCTGCGTAAGCGACAGGTCGAGGGAACGAAATACTTGGGGGGTTCCTGCGCTGTCACGCTCGACGCGCTCTCCACATGCGAGCAGTGCCACCCGATCAAGGACTAGAGGCGTGAGCAATGACGGTTCTGGGAGCGGAGAAAACCGGCCCAGAAACGGCTCGTTGCCGCCAAGCGAAAAGACATGAACGCCTTGGGGGGTGTACTCGGTAATGAAGTCGTCATCCGCGCACTCCGTCGTGCCTTGCAGCTCCGCGCAGGCGGCTTGAGCGTCCGCCGGAGCCACGCCCTGATGGCGTATTAGGTAGTCCGTTAGCTTGACCGGCCCAGTCACCGCGCAGGGAGCTCCGTCCGCGTCTTCACATAGCTCACTCATGTCCAACTCAAGCGCTCGCGCGTAGCCCGCTAGGAGCGGACGGGAACGTCGCCAGCGCAACTCGGTTCGCGCACCAGCCTCAACAGCGACGGGTGTCGGCCAAGGGTCGGAAGGGACCGAAGGCTCGTCGGCGCATGCTGATAGCCCAGTGATCGCGACGAGAAAGATCCCTCGAAGGGAGAAGAGAGTGTTCATCTCAAGGTGCTCCAAAAGCAGAGGTGTCGATGATGGCGTGGGCCAAGGCGTCCGCTGAGTATCCGGAGTCTCGAAACTCTTGGGTCACAAGCCCGAACTCCTGGTGCTCACCGGGACCCAGGGGCTGCCCTGTGGCGAGGGTCCAAATCAGCTCGCTCAGAGTCGCAGCGAACGCGTGGGAGGAAGACATCTGCTGGGCCATGTAGACGAGGCCTGTGGACTCGCCCATGGTAGACTCGGCGGGTACTTCCTCCCCTAGAATGTAGGCGGCGGGAGGCTCAGCCTGCCAGCTCTCTCTAGCCACGGCGGGCCCACCGAAGAAGCTCGTCGGTCGGTCGCGAGAGTAGGTTCCAAGCGAGGGTGCACTGATTCCCGGGATGCCTTCGAAACCGACGCCGTTGTAGTACGCGAAGGAATACGCGAGCGGGTCGAGGGTTGAGTGACACTGGTAGCAGGGAGCACCGTCAATATCGATATCGTCGATGTCTCGCGGTTCGCCGACGATGGGGAACATGCCTTCGAAGCGTGAAATGTCGAAGCCAAGCCAGTTGTTGTAAGCGGCGGCAGCTGTGGTGCGTGGCAGGTAGCTTGCTTGGGTTTGGATCACGAGAAACCACTGGGTCGTCAGCATTCCTGCCCGATGACCCGGCGAGAGTGGTTGAGCGCTTCCGTCCGCCGGCGACCCCCGAAATGGAGTCGCGCACTGCACGCCAGCACGAGAAGCCATCCCGAGGACGGGGCCACTCGACTCGTCGATAATCCGAAGGACTCCTGGCGCGCTTTCTTCGACGTGATAGCTCGCCGTCAAGAGATCGCGGGCGTCACGACCATTCGTCATCGCGTAGCGAAAGAGGCGATAGTCGTACTCGAAATCGGCGATCATATTCTCGCAGGTACCCAACGAGACCAGTGGACGGATCTTCGCATCGGCGAGACGCGGGATCGCTTCTCGTTGCCAGTACGAAGAGGCCAGGCATTCGGTTAGCGTCTCATGGAGCAGGGCACGAGCATCGGTGGACTCGACCAACGCTTGCACTTGATCGTAGGAGGCGTCCACTCCGCAGAACGCGACCATGATCCGTCGTAGGGCGAAGGCGTCGTCATACTGACCTAGGCTGTAGAACGTCGAGCGGCCCGCTTCCGGCGAAGGTTCGACGGCCACGTGTGTAGATAACGCGTCGCCGGGAAACGTACCCAGCGTGATCTCGTCGACATTGGAAAGCCCGTCCTCATCGGCGTCCATCTCTTCGACCGACGCGAGGGCCACGCCTAGCCCGTCTTCCCGAACTCCGCGGGGAAGTTCACTCCTCAGCTGCCGCCCGAACGCGTTCATACGCGGCGGCGCCGTGTGACACATCAAGCATGTAGTGGTTGCGTTGATGCAGGCCGGTGCGTTCGGGTAGGTCTCGCAGAACACGGCTGGGCCCTCCGGAAAGAACGCATGAGACTGCGCCGGAGGCAGCAACATCCAGGTCAGGACGAGGAGCGGATTCGCAAAAGCGATGCGTCGCGGGATGTTCATAGAATGTGTACCTTCGGTAGCGGCTATCAGCGCTCTTAGATTGCTCTGCACGGGTAGGCGATGTCTGTGGTGAAGGTGTATCGTTTGTATCGAGACGTAGCCTCGCTCACTCCGGTGCCTCCAAGAGGACACGGAGGCGGCGGCGGCCCAAACACAGCGTCACCCGCAGGGCGGCCCGACTGAGCCCCATGCTCCGCGCGGCGTCGATACGATCAGTCTCCTGGACCGCACAGAGTTCGATGGCCTGGCGCTCGCGTGGAGCAAGCTCCCGCATGCTCCGATGAACTCGTTCGAGTTGCTGTCGCTCGATGATACGGAGGAGTGGGTTGCTCGATGCGTCTTCCAACTCGGCGGTGAAGCCGTAGCTCAGGTCGGGACCTCTTCTGCGATAGTGATCAGCAATACGCCTTCGAAGGATCGCAACGAACCAAGTCTGCACGGAGCTTCGCCCGGAAAAACGAGAGAACGACCGAAGTCCCGAGATCCACATCTCTTGAACCAGATCTTGGGCGATTTCGTCAGATCTGACCCGGCATCGCGCGTACCGAAACAGCATCGGTTCGAGCCGACGCAAGAGTTCGTCGTCGAGGACGACATTCCCGTCCGCCGATCGGTGAACTTCGGCGCCAGTGCTCACAAGTCACCGGACTCGATGAAGGCAAACACACGTTGGTCAGTGATGACATCGGCGGCATTGTCCAGAGACACCAGCACATCCAACACGACCATGTCGTCGCGATCCACCGTGGCCGCGCCGTTGCGCGCACGCATCCGTTTCCCAAGTTCCACCACGCGGCCTTCGAACTGCCTCTGGGCTTGCCCATCGATGGACAGCACTACGAGAGCTCCAACCGCGACCTTGCCAACGTCTCGTTCGTCCAAGTCGAGACGCGCGCGCATCTCACTGGTATCCCCCAGTTCAAGTGCTGGCGTCACCGCGCCTGGCGAGAGGTACTCTCCGACTTCGAAGTGCAACGCGAGCACTTCGGCATCACAGGGAGCGCGAATCCGCATACGCTCAAGGGTCGCCAATGCCTGGTCGCGCCTCGCCTCAGCACCAGCCAGACGCGCACCGGCGGCGCTCACGTCCTCCCGCCGGCCACGGCGACTCGCATCACGTCGCGCCTCGGCGTTACGCCTTGTCGCATCATCCGCGGCCGCTTGAAGTCGCGCGCGGTCTAGCTCATCGAGCGTTGCGGCGCCGCCAGCAGCCGCCTGTTCCGTTCTGTGAAAGACGTTCCGGGAGAGCCGTGCGCGAGAGTCCGCGGCGGCCGCCTCCGCCTCCGCCGCGCTTATGTCGAGAGGTCGACCTCGTCGCTGGCGCGCCATCTCAGCGCGTGCTGCGTCCACGTCTGCATCGCTGGCGGCGAGGATGGCCTGCTCCACGTCGTCCTCCAACTGCAGCAGAACCTGCCCCATCTGCACCGTCTGCCCAACCTGCACGGCGATGTCGGAGATTCTCCCAGGAAGCCCAGTTTGGAGTGAAATGGCTCCTGTTTTCGGTTCGAAAACGCCTAACGCCGCAACCCATGTGCCGTTCGGAGGCCGCGCAAGAACTCCCTCCTCACGTTGTCCTTCGCCGGTGTTGTCTTCGGTTCGTTGGGCGTGCGCGATGTCATCCGCTCGAGGCTCGCCTGGAGCAGAGGTCGCAACGAAATGAACGACAGCGACTGCCATTCCGACCACCAAAGCCGGAAATGCTGAACGCCTAAGTAGGAGCATGATCCGATGCATTTGCTTCTCTCTGTTGCTCGTTCGACACCATGCACCCGTCCTCGATGTCCACGATGCGATCCGCAAAATGGAGAATTCGGTCGTCGTGGGTGACGACCACCACCGAGCGGTCACCACTCGCCGTGAGGTCCCGCATGAGGCGCATGACCTCTTGTCCACTCGCTGCATCCAGACTCGCGGTTGGCTCATCCGCAAGAAGCAAAGGGGGATGGCCTGCAAGTGCACGGGCAACCGCGACGCGTTGCTGCTGTCCACCCGAGAGCTGACTTGCTCGGTGGCGTAACTTGTCGCCAAGGCCAACTTGGGTAAGGCACTCCGCTGCGACTTCGCAGGCACGCCTTCGCGGGACTCCCTTAAGTTGCAGCCCGAGCGCGACGTTGTTGACGGCGGAGAGCGCGGCGATCAGGTTGCCCGACTGAAAAACGAACCCGATCTTCTCCCGGCGAACCTGCGCAAGCCGCCGTTCGTCAAGTCCATCGACTCGTTCGCCTAGAAGAGAGACTTCACCGAACGTTGCGTTGAGAACACACCCAAGAACGGAAAGTAGCGTTGTCTTCCCACTCCCCGATGGTCCTCGAAGAATGACGAACTCTCCTGGCTTGACGCAGAAGTCCACGCCCTTGAGTGCTTCGAAAGCCAGCTCGCCCTTGCCGAAGGTCTTGCGCACATCTCGCGCATGAATCGCGTATGGCATCATCGAAACACGATCCCGGGCTCGACTCGACGCACGCGTAGCAGCGCCAAGAGCGAAGCGATGAGGCAGAGCGTAACAACCGCAGCTCCAGCTCCTGCAAAAAGGGAAGCGGACAAGTTCAAGGCTTGCGTCGGCGAGCGAATAGCCTCGGCGATGCGCGTTACGGCGAAGAGTCCGATGACGAGGCCAATGCCCGCGTACGCGAGCGCTTGGGCGAACAACAGCGCCGTCAGATCGCCGTTCGTTGCTCCGATAGCCTTCAACGTTCCAAACTCGCGGATGTTGTCGACGACCGAGGAGAACATCGAAAGCGAGACGATCACCAACCCGACGATCAAACCAAATAGGGCGGACACCCCGAAGGTCAGGCCAATTGGTGTGGCGGTCAGAAGGTGCTCAACGATATCGCGAGACAGCTCTTTGGAGGTTCGCACCTCGAGATTCGGGAGACGCCGCTGAAGACGACGAACCAACTCTTCTGCGTTCTGCCCTGCTTCCGACTGAACAAGCACATAGTTCGTCTGTGCATGGTCCATATGCAGCAGAACTTCCGCATCGCCATAGGAAGCGAACGCGTAAGGGGCGCCGAATGGAACGAGTCCCCATGAGAACCCGCCGACAAACACCCGGTGTCCGTTGAGTTCCCGTTCAACGCCGACATTGGCACCACCAAGCTCATCTCGTTGGGAGTCTTCTAGGACCAGTGTAGACGGCCGAACCAAGACCTCGGCGGCGTCTCCCACCACCATATTCCACGGCCCCCCGGCAAGTCTTGGCAGCTGCGCGCCGATCAGCGTGACCGCTTCATCTTGACCGTCAGGCCGCCTGATCGACGCGCCGCCTACGAGCAAAGGCTCTGCCCAGGCCACGCCAAATTCCGCGCGGGCAGTCGTTAGAGCGCGGATCGAAAACGGTGTTGCAGGCCCGATGGCACTTGCGCCCGCTTGGGTGATCCAAACGTCGCATTGAGTGTGGTCCACAAACATGGTGTTCTTTTGAACGAGGCCCAGGAAGACGCCGAGCTGTTGGTTCACGAGCACAACCGCGAAGACCACGCCAAACAGCGTTCCCGCAAACTTGGTCTTACTGTGGAACATGATTTGTATGCCGAGTCGCGCCATAGCGGGCCATCGCGCACTCACGGCAACACCCGTCCACTGCGGAGCCGCAAGGTATACTGCGCAAAGCCGAGGTCGGCGCGAGCGCGGATGCGCCCCACCACGGCGTTTTGGAGGTCGTGGAGCGCCTGGAGCACATCGAGCTGCTGTCCTGTACCCGCGCGGTAGCGGGCGCGGGCCACGTCGAGCGCAAGCGTAAACTGGGCTTCGACGGCCGAAGCGGTCCGCGCGAGAACGCGATAGGCAAGCGTCCGCTCGTATGCGTCGATAATCCCGGTCGCCGCGTTCTGTCGTGCGTCCTCCAAGCGGGCGCGTGCAAGTTCCACTTCCGGGCTGCTCCTTCGTGCGTTGGCGATCATTCCCAAGTCGACTTGCCAGTTCAGTTCGACCCCGAGCCGCGCCGACACGGGCTGCCCAAATCCTGCGGCGTTCGTCGCACGGATTTCGGCAACTCCGTCGAGCCGAGGAAGCAGTCTGCGTCGCTCTGTGGTCTGCTTGTCTTCCGTCGCGTCCAGAGCGAACTCCGCTTGCCGAACTGAAGCGAGCCGGTCGACGTCGCGTAGCCAATAGGCGAGGACTCGTTCTTCGAGTGGCTCGACGTCGAGTTGGACGAGAACGTCTTCTACACCACATCGAGCGAGTGCTTCGAGGTCGCGTTGGATCAGTCGCTCATTGAGTCGGGCCGTGGCCAACGTGCCCTCCGTGCGCGCAACCTCCGCGCGACTTCGAACCACATCCAGCTCCGAAACCAAGCCCGCTTCTGCTCGCACCTCGGAGAACCGTAGATCTTCGCGAGCCACTTCGAGGGAACCAAACGCGGCCCGCCGGATGGCACGTTGTCCCACCAGCGAAAACCACAACCGGCTCACCTCTTCCGCGACCTGCGCGCGAGACTCGTCGCGAGCAGCCCGACTCGCATTGAGGTTGGCATCCGCGCCGGCAATCTGCGCCCACGACTGCGAATCGACGAGCGGTATGCGCAGGCCCACGGAGCCATCAAGCTGGTGGACAGGGCTGATCACAATGTTCTCACCACCCATCTCCAGCTCCGCTGTGGGTTCATTGAACGTGTAGCGCGCGGCGGCTGTTAAAGTCGGTCCGAGAGATAGACGTGAGTCGTGAAGTTCAGCCTCCGCCGCGACCTCACTGAGCCTGGCTTCGACGTTCGCGGTGCTTCGGTAGTTCGCTGACAGAATGAACACGCGCAACCCTTGCTGAGCGTCCGCAACTCGTGGCGAAAGCAGCAGGGCTCCGATCAGAACGGCGAGTCGCAACGCAAAGAGCACGAAGCGAACGTAGGAACCTCAACGTCCAGCGTCTGTGGCGTAGATGTATCGTTTGTATCCACTTGTATGTGCTCGGGCATCCGTCACCTGGTTCAACTACAGTACGGCGGCGAGCATTTTGTCGGATGAGCTCCCCTACTCATAGCCCCGTTCACCTCACCGAGGAACCCATCGTGTCTAGCCCAAAAGCGACAGTGCTCGTGGTCGAAGACGATCGAGATCTAGGGCAACTCGTGTGCCGTGTTCTAACGCGGGAAGAGTTCACACCCACCTTGGCCGTGCGAGGCGATGATGCGCTTGAGGAGGCAAAGAGGCTCAAGCCAAACCTGGTCATTCTCGACCTGATGCTGCCCGGCGTTGACGGATTTCAGGTCTGCCGTGAGTTGCGTGAGTGGTTTCGTGGTCCGATTCTGATGCTCACCGCTCGAGATGCGGACTTCGACCAGATCTTGGGCCTCGAACTCGGAGCCGATGACTACGTGATCAAGCCTGTGGAACCGCGTGTTCTGATCGCAAGAATCCGTGCCTTGCTCCGCCGAAGGTCGCCCGACTCTCAGGATGTCGACGTTCACCACGGCTCGCTCCGAGTCAGCCTGACGGAGGGACGCGCGTTCGTGTTCAGCCAAGAGATCGACCTCACCACCGCCGAGGTGGAACTTCTCTCCTACCTGGCGCGACACGCCGGCGAAGTTCTCAGCCGAGAACTGCTCTACCAGGAGCTTCGCGGTATTTCGTACGATGGCATCGACCGCTCCATCGATCTTCGGATTTCGCGTGTTCGTCGTGCGCTACGTGCTCTTGACTCGACGCTGAGACCAATACGCACGGTGCACGGTCGAGGCTATCTCTTTCGCAAAGCCCCATGACCCGGATCTTCGTACGACTCTACGGCGGAGTGGTGGTGGGCATGTTGCTGCTCTCACTCATGGTCTATCTCAGTGTAACGGGCTGGATTCTACCCACCCGCAACCACGCGTTTGCGGCGAGTGCGCAAAGCTATCTCCGCGAAGTCGCCACGGAACTAGAGGGGACGAACGAGGAAGAGCGCCTCGAACGAGTGGCTCAGCGTGAGTCTGTTCAAGGCCGCCTCTTGGCGGTGGTCCCCCTGGATCTCGTCGACTTTACGTCTTCCGAGCTCGCGGCGCTGAATGATGGAAGAGCCGTGGTGCTCGGGAACGAACTCAGGCGATTCGCCTATGCACGCGTCGACAACGAATTCGTCGTTGAACTGGAGCTGCTTGGCGTTCGTTCCTTAGCAACGCAATGGGCGTGGGCGGCAACCCCTTCCGAGCCAAGCGAGACAATCCAGCCAGATGTACTGACCGAGCTGGAACGGTACCGACTTCGCTACCGCCCCGTGTTGCTGAGCTCGGGGGGCTTCGATGATGTCGCTTTGGTACACCGCACAACTTCGGGCCAACTCGCGGTAGTGCGTACGAACGCTCCAAGCTCGGACTTCGTTCGCTTCGCTGTGCCCATCGGCTGCCTCCTGCTGACAGCAATCGGGCTCCTCATCACTCTGCGACCGATTCGCCGTGACTTAGACCTACTCGATGATGTGACCGAGAGGTTCGGTGCCGGCGACCTTCAAGTCCGAGCGAACTTCGACGGATCAGACGCAGTGAAGAAAGTCGGCCATCGCTTTGATAGTATGGCGGATCGCATCGAGCGCCTCATCGCCAACAACGAAGAACTCATGCAGGCCGTGGCACATGAACTCCGTACGCCGCTCGGACGACTTCTTTTCTCTTTCGAGTTGATGGAAGGAGCAGACTCAGACGAGCAGAACGAGTTGATGGAGACGATGAAACGCTCAGTTCACGAGCTAAAGTCGCTCACAAGCGAGATCCTTGACTACGCGCGCCTCGATTCAGAACACAGACGTATCACAGCAGAACCAACGACTATCGAGACGATTGCTCGCTGCGTCGCAAAGGCCCACCCGGATCCACGCCTCGTCGTCCGTTGCCACTCCGCTGAACTTCGGGCCGACGTACATCTGCTCGCGCGAGCCCTTGGCAATTTGGTGTCCAACGCCCTAAAGTTCGCGCGTAAGTCGGTGCTCGTAACCGGGGCCGCATCGGAGGGACGTATATGGATCGAGGTGCAGGACGACGGCCCAGGCATCTCCATCGAAGACAGAGATCGCGTCTTTCAGCCCTTCGTTCGACTCGACGACCAACGCGATGAGAACGACGGATCTGGCCTCGGCCTAGCCATCGCTCGCCGCATCATTCGTCTGCACGGAGGAACGCTAGAGGTGCTTGATTGGGCCCAGGGCTGCTGCTTTCGAATAGAACTTCCTGACGACGTGGGCGAAACTCCTGCCGTAACGACGAGCTCAGGATGAAGGATGCACGCCGTGTTTCTTCGCGAGCTTATGCAGATACTTGCGGTCCATATCCGCCGCTCTCGCCGCCGCTGAGATATTGCCTTCGTGACGAGCCAATAGCCACGTGACGTAGCGAAGCTCAAAGTCCGCTTCCATGGCGGACTTTGCGTCTCGGTAGCTAATGCTCTCATCGAACTCAGGGCGTATCTGGGGCGCGCGCATCAACGCCGGCGCCGGAAGGTCACCAAAACGAATCGCGGCGGCACCGGAGGAGCGCGCCAAGATCGCCGCTCGCTCGATGGCGTTGTGAAGCTCGCGCACGTTGCCTGGCCAATCATGTTCGGCCAGCGCGGAGAGAGCGGCGCGTTCCATCGTCAGGGGCTCCCCACCGGACTTGGTGCAGACGCGCTGCAGAATGGTCTCCGCCAAGAGCGCGATGTCCCCTCTACGTTCACGCACGGGCGGCACCGTCACCGGCGCGGCGGCGAGCCGGAAGTAGAGGTCCTCGCGGAACTTGCCGCGTTCCACCTCGGCCAGGAGGTTTCGTTTGGACGCCGCCACCACACGAATGTCCACTTTGATCTCGCGGTTGCCTCCGACGCGCCGCAGCGAGCGTTGCTCCAAGACGCGCAGCAGCTTGGGCTGCAGGTCCAAGGGAAGCTCCCCCACTTCATCGAGGAAGAGGGTGCCACCATGGGCGAGCTCAAAGGCGCCCGTTCGACGCTCCGTGGCGCCGCTGAATGAGCCTTTTTCGTGGCCGAAGAGCTCGCTCTCGATGAGCGAAGGCACCACCGACGCGCAGTCCACGATGACGAAGGGTGCTTTGGCACGCTGGCTCTCCGCGTGAATCGCGCGCGCCAGCGTGTCCTTTCCTGTGCCCGTCTCTCCGCCTAACAGCACGCTGACGTCACTCGGCGCGAGGCGCTCGAGGAGGCCAAAAATCTCGCGCATCGGGAGACTCTCGCCCACCGCTTCGCCGAAAAAGCACTTCTCACTCGGCAGAACTTCGACGCGCTCGCTGTAGGTGCGCACCTTCAGCTCGACTTTGCCCACGGTAACAATGGCGCCAGGGCGAAGGAACGCTTCGCGCACTTCAGCGCCGTCGAGGAGCGTGCCGTTCGTGCTCTTCTTGTCGCGCAGCAGAAAGCCCCGCGGTTCTCGGATGATCTCGCAGTGAAAGCGGGAGACGGTCTCATCGTCGAGGACAAAGTCGTTGTCCTTCGACTTTCCAATGCGCAGGTGCTCGTGCGCCATGACGTGCTCGTCGCCCCGTGCCCCTCCCGAGAGCACGACGATGGCGAGGCGCGGAAGCTCCACAACACGAGGTCGCCCGTGCTGCGTACCCACTCCGCGTGTCCCCTTCGCGCTCATGAGCCTCGCTCGAAGAGAGAGATATGCACGCGGCCTTCTGTAGGCACGTCCAAGGCGCGTTCGATGGTGGTCCCGTCGTTGAACTCGGCGCTGACGGTGTAACGGCCCGGCGAGAGCGAGACGCTGGCGTCGATGGTCTCCTCGAGGCCCTCGCCGCGGTAGGTCGCGCCCCGCACCTCCTCGCCCTCGAAGACATAACGCACGTCCAGGACCTCATGACTGGCATGACCAGGTCCGAGCTCAAAGACGATGTCAACATCTCGTGGATACGCCGAGCCGATCTCGCGCCCGATCAAAAGCAGCCCGGCGATGAGCACGAGGAATGCGAGCTTCGCTTTGTAGCGAAGGAAGAGCACCAAGAGTGGTCGCCGCGCGACCGCCTCCGACCCCTTGTCCACGTTGGCATCCCCCATCGATGAAAAGCTACTTGGCTGCTCGCGAAAACGCTACCTCAGCGTTTCCGACGCCTCTCAGCTTCGCGCAACCAAGCGCACCGGCGCATCCAGCGCCGATAGCGCGTAGCCTTCGTCCACGGTTAGCAGCCGCGTCGGGGATGAAGGCTCTTCCTCGAGGATGGTCCGGAGACGGCGAACCGCCACGTGAACGCGTTTGGAGTCCCGAAGCTGATGGTAGTCGTCGATGCCCCAGACGACCTCAGCCACGCGACTCAGGGACGCGCCCTGTGGCTCGTCAAAGAGGCAGTTCAAAAGGCGGAGCGCCAAGGGGCTCACGGAGACTTGACGATCCGGCAGCGAGATCAGCTTGGCTTCCGCGTCGAAACCCCAGGCTGCGCCAGGCGGCAAGGTCCCGCTCATGGCCTCGATATCATGTGTCCAGCGCGCGCGAAGACTTGTGACCAAGAGCTCGTCCAAGGCGTCGCCGGACGCCTCGCCGCCCATCAAGGTCTGCGCCACGCGCGCCACCGTTGGCGAGACATCGCGTTGCTGCACAAGCGAGAGCAAGCGAGAGCAATCCGGCCGGTCCAAGAAGGAGAGCCGCAGCAGGCGAGCGATGGACCCGTAGCGTTTGGACCGAAGCGACGTTGAGAGCGCCTCCAGGGAATCCAGCGCGTGGGAGAGCCCCGACCAACGACCCAGTTTGAGTTGCGCGTAGCACTGGATGAGGAGCGCTTCGCCTTCGAAGAAGAAATAGCCCAGGCGGGCGGTTCGCTGAGTAACCGCGGCGGCGATGAGCAAGGCACGGTCGGCGTCTCCGCTCAAAAGCCTCACGTTGGCTTCCGTCAGGTCGCAGATGCAGTGGACCAAGGGACCATCGCCGGGGGCTGCTTTGGGCAACTCCTCCATTGCGATCCGCTCACCTCTGCGCGCGCGATGACTGACGCGCAACGATTGAATGTAGCGCTGAGGCACGCCCGTGGGGCTCGGAATATTGGGTGCCCAATCAAGCTCCGGGTGCTCCGCTGCGTTCCCAAGGTTCGCGACGCGCTCAAGCATGAACGACCAGTGATAAAGAGGCGCGTTGCCCAATCGTTCCGCTTCTCGAACCATCTCTCGGGCTGTCTGGGAGAGACCTTTGTAACGCCCACGAGTGACGCGAAGGATGCCCTGAACCACCCCCGCAAGCACCGACGTGCTCGCGGGGACGTCGATGCGGCGGAGCGCGGCGATGATCTCCGCGGAGTGACCGTAGCGCCCGGAAGCCGCCAGGCGGATGCCCTGAAAAACGCGGCCCAAGGAGCCCAGGGAAGGCGTCGTCTCGACGCGCCTGTCATCCTTGAGCCCGAGTTGAAGCCGCAGCGCGCTGCGTTCAGCGCTCAGCTCGGCCTTGAGGGTCTCGCACCCAAAACGGACAGCGCGCTGTTCCAGCGAGTGAAGGAGAAGCTTGGCTTCGTCCCCTTGGTCCGCGTGATAGAGCGCCTTTGCGAGCTTTGAGTCACGCCGGAGCGCTTGCTCTTCGCCGTCCGCCACAATGGAACGCAAGACCCGAACGCTCTCCGCCGCTTCGCCCGCTTCGCACAAAGCCTCTCCGAGCAAGAGCGTCGTCCGCGATGTCGAATCTTCGCGGGTCTCGGCCCGTAGAAGCTCGGCGCGTAGAACCTCAAGTGCGCGCCGAGCTCGGCCGCTTCGCAGCAGCCCCTCCGCCCAATCGAGGCGCGCGTTATATTCGGCGGGAGCGGGCTGTTCGGCGAGCCAATCCAGGGACGAGCGAGACCCAACGTCGACGGCGATGCGCATCTTTTCAACGGAGAGCGCGCCATGCTCCTCGGCAAAGAGGCTCCACAGACGCGGCCCAAGCCCCGCGTGGACCCAGCTTTGATATCCCGAGAGCAGCTCTTTCGCGCGTGTGATGTCTTGGTGTTCCAAGCTGATACGCAACGCATCGAGCTGCGACGAGGGCCTCTCACTCTCGGCGAGCGCCGACACCGCGTCCCGTGCCGCGCTGTGCTCCTCGTCGGGGCTCATCGATGCGCGCATGGCGTCCGAAGCGGCGTCGTGGAGACGCGCCAGACCTTCGCTCTCCGTGGCCAGGCCATGCTCCGCGAGCTCACTCCCGCGCTCGATGACGGGGTCGCGCATCAAAGAGAGCATCGCGAGCTGACGCAGACTCTCGGGAGAGAGTCCGTCGAGAAACGCCGTCGCGTCCGTAGACGCGCCGGCGTTCTGCGCCGCCGCCAGCTGCTTGATCCAAAACGGAACGCCGCCGGTGTGCTCCGGCGCGTCCCGCATCCCACAGCGCTGAGCGAGCTCCATGGCTTCGGAGTCAGACAAGGGCTCAAGATGAATCGTACGCGCCTCTATCTCCGCGAGTGCGACAGGTCTTCGCGACGTAAAGATCCACCTGGAGACAAACGCGAAGCGAGACACAAGCTCACACCAACGCTCCGCGCTATCTTCGCTGAGGTTGTGCAGGTCATCGATGACGACCGTCAGCTCGGCGTTCTCTGCTCGTTCCAGCACGTACGCGGCTAACTCCTCGTCTCCTAACGCGGGCGCGCCGCCTTCGCCGATGGCCTGCAGAAGACCACGCCCCAGTTCTTCAAGGGTGTCCCCTTTGCGGCAGCGATGAAAGCGTGCCTCAACATCCGAGAGGGCGACCTGAACGAGAGCGGTTTTTCCGATACCACCGGGACCACAGACCATGGCGAAGTGCCCGCCCGTGATGAAAGCGGTGAGCTGAGCGCGCTCTTTCTCCCGACCCACAAAGAGCGCTGCACGACCGTTCACCATTCGGCGGGATTCTTGCCCGCTTCACGCCGAAGCTCAAATGGATCGGATACAAGAGCGCCGAAGCTCCCCCCCCAAAGAGCTCCGGCGTCCTGTGTTGCTTTGCGAGCCTCGAGCGAGACTCGTTTGAGACTAGTTCATGATGCCAACGCGGCCTGCGCCGGCGACAAGTACACGACCGCCGTCGTCGATCTGGCACTTACTCCAGGTGTCCGGCGACCCTTCTGGCGTAATATTCGTGAAGGTCGCGCCGCCGTCGGTGGACTCCAGGACAAAGCCTGTGTTGTCACCGACGCCGAGAGGCTGAACTTCGCCGACAACGACGATGCGATCGGAGTCCATGCAGACGCCGCGCGCCCAAGTCGAGTCCGTCTCCACAACAGTGTCGAGGAGTGGGTCGATGTCGATCTGCGCGTAGTCGTCAGCTTCGTAGCGGTCGGCGCCGGAGACGAAGATCTTTCCTACGTTTCGATCTTGGTCAACGCCGACAACGACGACGCGTGAGTCGTTCGCATCCACGCCCCACATCTCTCCTTCGAAGGCGCCGAGGCCGTCGCCGGCGAGGTTGATAGGCGTCATCTCCCAAGGTTCCGCGCCTTCCATCATCGAGGGCAAGAACACGTAAGGAGGCTCCGCGATGGTGCTGCCACATCCGACGAAGCGCTCGCCGACCACGACCATATCGAGGATCTGGTGTCCGTCGCCGTTGTCTTCCCAATCCGTGGCCACGGTCCAATCGAGCCCGTCGTCACCGACGCTCGGGTCCGGTCGATAGAGCGCCGCCCCACCGTTGAAGGAGTCCGCGAAGGCCGCGCCGCTCGCTGTGGTGACGAAAGGCGAGGCGAGGAACTGGGTGTCGATGGTTCCACCCGAGGTCAGCACAGCTTCCGTCGCGAAAGGCGCCGCCGAGGTGTCCACGCTGACAGCCATGGCGCCTCCTGGGCGCTGGCCGCCCACATAGAGCAGGTCGCCAAAGCCGCGGTGAATCGACAAAACGCGGAATGTCTCGAAGATACCGGCGGGGCTCGTCTCTACGAGTGCCCAGCTCGCGCCGTCATCGGAGCTCATGAAGAGGCCTTGGCCCTCTGCCCCGCTGCCGCATCCAAGCCAGAGCGTGCCGTCCTCGTCGGCGTGAAATGCGTCGGTTCGGTTGATGCCTGGGCATGGGTGCGTACGAACGGCCCAATCGCTCGATGGACCGGCGTCTTCACCAGGGCCCGCATCTTCGCCGGGGCCAGCGTCTTCATCAGGTCCACTGTCGACCCCTGGTCCACCATCGATGCCCGGGCCGGAGTCTGGTCGAGGCCCGGCGTCACCGACGGCGTCATCATCGCCGCAGGCCACAGAGAGCGAAAGCACACAAAGAAGTAGGGTTAAACGACGTGTAATCATGGCCGCAAGGATGCCCCCCGATCATGAAGGGCGCTGTCGGTTCAGGGTTACAACGGGTTACAGACACGTGTGGTGTGCGCTCATTGGCCAAGGCTGTGTCTCTATGCCACCGTTGCCGCGCGCTATGCCGCACCCTTCACTACTCTTGACGCTTGCCCTGGCGTTTGGCTGCGCTTCGACCTTGCCCAGCTGGTCCGGCGCGTCGACGACGCCAAAAAGCCGTCTCGATGTGGCGACGGGCGCCGCCGTGCGTGTGCCTTTCGGCGATCTGCGGGAGGTCCGCGACACGCCAGACGAGAGCGCCTACGGCCGGGACACGCAGAGCGGTGGCGTCATCCCCGTGGCGCAAGCTCGCTATGGGCTGGCGAATGGCCAAGACCTCGGTCTCCTCGTCGCCGGCGCCACCGTGCGCCTCGACTACCGACGCGAATTCAACTCCCGCGAGGGCTCAACGCGCCCAACGTGGATGGTTGGAGCCTCGCCCTTCGCCGGCGCCCTCACCGGTGACGCCTCCGGCGCGCGCTTTGGCCTGGAACTACCTCTGCTCTACGGCATTGATTTCGGCGGGCTCTACGACTTCTGGATCGGCCCCCGCCTCCGCGTCGAGCACGTCCGGGGCAGCTTCGTCCTCCGCGGCGATTCCGTCGCTGGACACGGGACCATCCTCAGCGGCGGCCTCGTCCTCGGCCTCGCTGCTGGGTTCCGTCGAGTACACGCCTTCTTGGAAGGGAGCTTCGAGTACGAACATGCGTTCGTCCGCCACGGGGCTCTCGACCGCTCGCGCGGAGGCTTCGTCATCACCCCGAGCTTCGGCATCCGCGTCCGCATCTGACGCTGCCGCATCTGACGCCGCAGCATCTTCGGCTTCGTCGCCATCGATGTTGCGACGCCGGCCATACTTGAGGAGCAAGGACGCTTCCACGAACCCGCCGCGGTTGGTGTATCCGCCCCCGGCGCAGATGCTCACCACCGCCAAGGCGGAGATGCAGCCGCGACCTCGAAAGCCGATGGCCGATTCTCCACCAATGCGCGCGTAGATTCCAAGATCGACACCGACGACGCTGATGCCCGCCTCCATGCCGACGCTTAGATCGACGCCGCGCGCTAGGGAGCTGTAGCGAAGATCTGCGTAGTAGCCGTACCAGAGCTGGCGCGGATAGAGATGAACATCCGAAAGCTCGATGCCAATCGAGTAGCCGTTGCCGTCTCCCTCAAGATGACGGCCGAGACTCGCCCCATAGAGGGACCAGATGCCTTCCCACTCCGCAGGTTCTCGCTCCGGCGTCTCGGCCGAGGCGGGATCATCGGACTCTTGGGTAGCCTCCTGCGCAGAAGAAACGGAGAGCGGCAGCACGCTCATCAAGAGCGCGCCAAGAACACGAAGCAACACGTGGTGCTAGGACTTGCCCATTTGGATTTTCTCACCGAGGAACGCTCCAAGGATCGTCACCATCACGCCGAGCATTCCGCCCACAAGCATGGACAAGAAGCTCACCGCGTGAACATCTGAGATGTAGTTGATCCAAATGATCGTCGGCACCACCACAATGAGCGCTGCCACCACCGGTTCGATGAATGTGCGGCCGGGTGAGATCGCGCCGACGATAACGCCGCCTACGAACCAGATCGCCGCGGAGATCATCAAGCCCGCGAGGCCTTGAGGGTCATACGCTTCGATAGCCATGGGCAACGCGCCGATCGCGATGGCCTGAAGCACACCGAAGATCGCCACCGAGATACCCACCCACTTCCAGCGGAAGTTGGTTTGTTGTCCTGCGCGTGCGGCTTGCTCTTCAGCCGTGAGGCTGCCTAGCGCCTCTAACTTTGCGCCACACGATGCGCATCGGGTGCTGCTCTCTTCGTTCTTTGCACCACAAATCGTGCAAACGATCGCTTCCGTCGCCATGTCGTCGCTTCCTCCGGGTTGACCATCACACCCCAACCACCCGCAAAACGCAAGAAACGCCCAATCTTCTGCGAGGGGTTAGCTCATCTTTGGCGTCGCTGAACGCCCTGTGTCCTCAAACGGTCATCTCTCACGTGAGTTAAACCCGCAAGCGAGAATAGCGCGAAAAGACGAAATGAGTTGGAATTACGCGGCGAAGGAGCGGGCCCGACGAGCCGCACACAGAGCGCTCGCGGCGGCCAAGCCTCGCATCGTCAGACGAGTGCCTTGGAGGAGCCCTTTTCCGGCGAGATGGGCGAGGGCGTCATCTACTTCTACTTCGCTCACGGCCAAGGTCGCGGCCAGATCCGTCGCCGAGGTGGCCTTTTCCGTCTGGGTGTAGAGGTGCTGAAGAATGCCGAAGAGGATGTACTGTCGTGTGTCCATGAGAAGGACTCTGCCGGAACACTGATCAAGCGTCCAGTTTTCTGCGTTCAGTGCTGAGCGTTCAGTACTTGTTCATAAGCCCATGATTTTATTGCTTCTTTTTTGTCTTCGTTGAACGTGTGTGGGCTTTGATGCGATTTTTTCTTTCTCCCATCGCGTTTTTTCTCGAGGCGTGTAGCGTTCAGCCGTGAGCGAGATCAAACGAGTTGGGCTTATCTTCGCCGGTGGACCTGCTCCGGCGGCCAACGCCGTCATCAGCGCCGCGGCGATGTCCTTTGTGGAGGATGGCCGGGAGGTGATCGGCTTCTTTCACGGCTATTCGAACCTCCAAGACTACAATCCGGAGCGCCCGCTCAAAGCAGACAAGCACTACCGTGTGTTCCGCGCCGGGGACTTCTCCGACCTTCGGAACAGCCGCGGCGTAATCATTGGGACCTCCCGTGCGGGCCCAGGCAATGGCCTCAAGGACGACAAGGACCTGCAGGACCCGGCCAAGAACGAAGGCCTGCGCAACGTCTATCAAGGCCTCGTCGACTTAGGCATCGACGCGCTCATCTCCATTGGCGGCGACGGCACGCTGAAAACGGCGAACCTGCTGCACCGCTTTCAGCGCTTTCTTCCAGAAGACGCCCCACGCGTTCGCGTCGTGCATGTGCCGAAGACCATCGACAACGATTACCGCGGCATCGACTTCACCTTCGGCTTCTTCAGTGCCGTGGACGTGATGGCGAAGGAGCTCCAAAACCTGCGCGCCGACGCGATCGCCACAAGCAGCTATTTCATCGTCGAGACCATGGGCCGCAAAGCCGGCTGGCTCTCCTACGGCGTTGCCATCGCCGGCGAAGCGAACCTTGTTTTGGCGCGTGAAGACGCCAAAGAATCGCTGCTCGAGGACGGCTGCCTCAGCATCACGAAGCTCGCCGATCGCATCGTCGACCTCATGATCCACCGCGAAAAATCCGGAAAATTCTACGGCACCGTGGTTCTGGCGGAGGGGCTCGCGGAGCTGCTCCCCAACGACATTCAAATGGCGGTCCCCGTCGACCAAAAGGGCAACATGGCGCTGTCCAAGATGGACATCGGCCGCATGACCGCGGGCATCGTCGGCGAACGCTACGGCGAACGAACAGGACGCAATAAGAAGATCACCGGCGTACAGCTCGGTTACGAGTCACGAAGCGCGCTCCCCAACGCCTACGACGTGATGCTCGCGAGCCAGCTGGGCATTGGCGCCTACCGTGCCCTTGTCGAAGAAGAGCTCAGCGGACACATGGTGAGTGTTTCTGGCCAGTTCAAGCTTCACTACGTACCGTTCAATTCCCTCCTCGACGACGATTCGCTGAGCGCCGAGGTGCGATACATCGAGACTGGCAGTGACTTTCATCGCCTCGCTCGTTTCATGGAAACCCGCGTCGATGCCGCCGGAGACTGGACACCTGGGCGTCGGCGCGAAGGCAAACGCGAAGACTGATCTCCTGCGATCTCAGTATTTTCATGGCGACGAGCCCCTTTTCCCCGGAAAAGATCGTGTCACTCGCTTGCGATCCGACAGGCGCTATGCCAACTTCCGCGGCCCGGACGTGATGCGTTTGCGGGCAAAAGAGGATTTCAATGAGCGAAATGACAGTAGTTGGCGATGCCATTCAGTGTAAGCCGGTCGAGGTTCAGGTTGGCGACAAGGGCCTTGAGCGCGCCGTAAAGCACCTCAAGCGTAAAATGGCTTCCGAAGGAATCCTTCGTGAGCTCAAGCGCCGCCGCCACTACATGAAGCCCTCCGTGAAGCGTCGTAAGAAGGAAGCGGAAGCCGCTCGTCGTCGTCGCAAGCGAGTCAAGCAGGGTCCTTTCGAACCCCGCATGTAAGTCTCGTGGCTGTTCTTTGCGTGGATTTGAGTCCGCGTAGTCAGCCGGCGATCCAGAAAACCTCGCCGCCTCTTGGGCAGCGGGGTTTTTGTGCGTCCGTCGTGCTCTGTCTGATGGCGCTCTCTTGTGGAGATTCTGCTCCGCCGCCCTCTTCCCCAAACCCTGAAGCGACGCAGCCAGCGGGAATGAGCTCGGAGGAGTGGGGAGAGTGGCTCTTCTCCAGCTACAGCTGCGCTGCATGCCACTCCGTCGCCAGCGCTCCGGGCATTGGCCCACCGCTCAACGATGTCGCCGGGACCGAGCGGCCCCTCGTCGATGGAAGCACTGCACTCGCCGACACCAGCTACCTCCGCGCAGCTCTACTTGAGCCCACCGAGCACGTCACCTTTGGGTACGAAGCGACGATGCCGACCTACCAGCTGAGCTACCCCCAGGTCGACGCCCTCGTCGACTACCTCAATCACCTGGGCGGCGTCACCCGCGAGCTCGAAGAGTAGGCCACGGACTCGAGCGCAGCCCTCGCCCGCGCGTTGTTCCAAGAGCCTTGGCCGAAGACAAAGAACGTGGCCGCGTAATGGGCCGGTGGTCTCTGGTGTTCACGAAGACCCAGCGCATCGCGACAGCGCGGCTGCCGAAGAGGCCCACGTTCCAGCGCCGCCAGCGTCTCGTGGCGATCGTGTCCCGGTCCGAAGAGCATCGGCACGACGAAGTCCACGGGCGTCGCCGCTAGCCAGTCACTCTCGGTGCACCAAGAGCCCAAGGCCGTCATGGAGAAGGTCCAGCGCTCCGGCTTCGCCTCGGCGATCTCTTGGAGCAGCGTCTCATACTCTCTGCGCATCGATCGAGGCGCGTCGAAATCGAACTGAATTCCATGCGCCTCCTCCGAGAAGACAGGCGTCAGCGCGCGAAGGATCGCAGCTCTCTCCCTCCGAAGAATCGAGGCGTCCACGCCCCGCCCGATCTCCATGTGCACCACCGCTGTTCGCACCATGTCGGAATCCAGGAAGATAGGGTCGCGGCGCGGCGTCACATGCACCCCGTCGACCTCAATGATCAGCGTGCGAGAGAGGTATGCGACAGACACGTGTTCACCGTTCGCCGGAGCGAAGCCGCGCAAGTCGTGCGAGCCATGCCAAAGCCAGAGCGTCACGTCGCGGCTCTCCTGTGCCAGAGCGGGCGCCACCACAAAGAGCACGATGGCGAGGCTTGTCGGCAGCCTCATCGGAACCAGTGCCTCGTACGCTGCGCCCACGCCCCGTTTTCGTAGTTCGCGTGAAGATGGTCGAAGGCTGCGTGGCTAAGCTCTCCTGTTCGTGGACTCGTTCGTCCATGAATCGACGCGCGTCGCGTGAGGCGCACGAAGTGATGCAAGAGCTCCTCGTTCAGCGAAGAGCCCGGATGGCGAGCGACATGGGCAAGCACCGCTTCGCCAAGGTCGTCGATACGACGAGCGCCAAGGCGGCGCCGTTCTGTACTGGGCGAGCGAACGAACGTGGGCGCGTAGGCGGTCTGATGTGGATGCGCGTCCATGCACTCGCCGAGATCACAGCCGGCCACCTGCGTCGTTCCCCAGTGTGAACCGAAGGCGTCCGTGATGCTCAGCTCCGTCGGGTCGTGGTGCGCGACGGCCAAGAGGAGCAAACCTCGGCGCTCGGCGGCGGGCGACGCGAGGGCCACCTGAAGACTCCGCCCAAACGCCGAATCGCCATTACTCAGACGACGCGCGTATCGCAGCGCGCGCCCCCACGCGCCGAGTAAGACGCTCCGTACAAGAATGTGAGCGTCGATGGTCGCCGCCAATTCAGGCGAGCGACGCGCCAGTTCCTGCCACTCGCGAACCGTCCCGCCGGCCAACCAGGCGCGCCCATCGGCGTGGAGCACTCCGCGGCTTTCGGGGCTCTCGCTGGCACGAAGCAGGTGGTTCAGCGCCGAAGCCCCGCTCATGACCATCATCGCATGCGCTGCATTTTGAGACGCGCGTGTCGAGGAGCTGGCTAGTCGATGCGCGCGACGGGCGTAGCGCTGCGCAGCGCTCCTCCGGCCTGCCGCGAGAGAGGCGCGAGCGCTGTGGAACGCCGCGTTGAGCGCGAGCAAAGACGACGAGCCCGCCCAACGAACATTCTCCGGCGCGCGTCGCATCGTCGCCAAGAGCTGGTCCTCCGACGGAGTCTCGCAGTCCACGAGGCTTGAGACGACAGTGGTGCAAGCGTCCATCCTCTTGGCAAAGTGAACGATGTCCCGGAGCGTGCGCGGAAGGTCAGCACCGAGGTCCTCGGCGAGAAGCCGCGCCGAGAGCGTGCGCACCGAGGTAGCGGGCCCTTGCGGGAAAAGTTGATAGCGGTCTTGAAGCTGGCGGAGACCTCGTAGAGCCTTCGCGTCGCTGGTTTGGCGTATCGCCTCGGCGAGAATCTGGGTTTGCTCCGGGGAGCCGGCGAGGCGCAGGCGGACGCTCCGATATCGTGCGAGGTCTGCCCACGGAGACGACGAACGGGCAATCGCCTGGTAACGCGCGAAGGCCTCGGCGTGCCCCGTGTGATCCGCCCAAACCGCACGTTGATACGCCCGGTCGTGCGCTTCTACTTCGGAAACGCCGGGGAGAGCTTCATCCGGCTCGGGCGCGTTCGGCTCCGCGCAGGCCGCGAACACTCGGTCCTGCGCCGTGAGCCAGCGACGCACTTCGTGGCGGGACTGAGTTTGGCGACGAGCCCGTAGCGTCTCCGCCGCGACGCGGAACCCATCCGGTCCACACATCAAGATGTACGTATAGTTCGGGCCCCGCCGCCGGACCTCCACCGCGCCGGTGTCGACCACGCCTGTTTCGCGGGAGGACCGAGCCCGCGTCTGCGACCACTCTTCCAAACTCGCCGCCAGCGACGCCGACGGCTCGAGCCAGGACTGCGCCATCAGCGAATCGACCTCCTCTTGGGAGAACTCTTTGCCCTCTAAGCGTGCCCAGGCGATGACCCAGTACTCGGAATGCCATGATGGAGAGAGCAGCGGCAGACGTTCCAGCATCAGCGCGCGCAGAGCGCTTTGCGGCGATTCCGAGTCCTCGCTCCAGGGCGAGTAGCCACAGGCCTCGACGGGTTGGGGACGAAGAGCCACGCACAAGAGCGTGAGGAGGAGAATCGGGCGGAGCACAAACCAGCCCAAAGCAAAATGTGCACCACTCAGCAATTGCGGAACCACCTGCTGAACGCGAGTTGTTCTTGTGGCTCACGTGACACAGCACCGCGGGCACGTCGCACTGCGCGACGCCACCTCCCCCGCAGCTCTCTCTTTGACGGTAGAATGATTCTCGCGAAGTATGTCAGCGTGTTCCTTCTTGGAACGTTGTTCCTCACTACCGGCTGCCGTCGGGGATGCGAAGCCAACGGAGGCAACCACTTCGAGAACAGGGGCGCCAGCTGGGGGTCCAGTTCCGGCTGGGAAGAGCGACGCCCCTGCGACCCAAACCGACCGGAATCCGAAGCACAGCCTGAGCCGACAGAAGGTTCCTACACCCCCCTCGACCTGGAAGCAGAGGAAGAAGAAGAACCGTTCGAGTGAGCTCTAAGACTTGTGTCCTGCTCTCATCTGCCTTCCTTTTCTGGGAATCCCGCACTAGACCGCTCTCATGCGCGTCGCCACCCTCAACCTATGGAATAAGTCTGGGCCTTGGCTGGAGCGCATGGCCCTTATTCGGCGCCAGCTCGACTCCCTCGACGCCGATATCATCGGTCTGCAAGAAGTCCTGGAGCTTGAGTCGGGCGCGAAAGTGCAGAACCAGTGCGCCGAGATCTGCGGGGACTACCACTGGTGCTACGCGCCCGGCCACAACATGAAGGGCCCATGGGTGCAAGCCGGGACTCAGCTGCGCTTTGGAAACGCCCTCCTCTCAAAGTTCCCCATCCAGTCTCACGACACCTATGTGCTGCCGGGGTTCGAAGACAGCGACCAAAAACGATGCGTGCTCCACGCCGTCCTCGGGGCCCCGCTCGGACGCATCGATGTGTTCGTGACGCACCTCAACTGGAAGCTCGACGAAGGCTGGATTCGCGAGCTCCAGGTCAAAGAAATCGTTCGGCTCATCGGCGCTCACAGCGACGCGTCGGACTTCCCACCGCTCCTCATGGGCGACCTAAACGCGCTACCGAGCTCCGACGAGATCCGCTACCTCGGCGGGCAAACGCGCCTCGGTGAAGAGCGCTCGACCTACTTCGCGGACGCCTGGAACTACGTTCCGCACAAGGGAGACGGCTTCACCTTCGACGCGCGCATCAACGAGTTCGCGGCCACCTACGGCGAGGCGCCTCGACGTCTCGACTACATCTTCATCGAAGGCTCCCTCAAGAAGCGGCGCGGCGTGCCCAGCGATGTTGGCCTGGCTTTTCACGAACCAGACCCGGACAAAGGCATCTTTTGTTCGGATCATTTTGGCGTCTACGCCGACCTCAACGACCACTAGAGAGCGACCCATGCGATTTCTTCATTCGATGATCCGAGTTCAAGACCTGGACGCGGCCCTTCACTTCTTCTGCGAACTCCTCGGGCTCAAAGAGACGCGGCGCCGCGACCACGAAAAGGGGCGCTTCACTCTGGTGTTTCTGGAAACGGGAAGCGAGGGCGACAACGCTCAGCTCGAGCTCACCCACAACTGGGATCAAAGCGAGCCCTACTCAGGTGGCCGAAACTTTGGGCATGTCGCGTACCTCACCGACGACATCTACGCGCTCTGTGATCGCCTCCAGGCTGGTGGCGTCACGATCCTCCGGCCGCCGCGAAACGGTCGCATGGCCTTTGTGCGTTCCCCCGATGGCATCTCGGTTGAGCTCCTGCAAAAGGGTGAGCCTTTGGCGCCAAAAGAGCCCTGGTCGTCGATGAAATCCACCGGTGAGTGGTAAAACGGGCGCGACAGTGAGGCTGATCACACAGAAATGATCCGATTTCGCGTCCGCCCCGTACTCTCCGCGAACGGACTCGGGTTCACGAGTCCATGTTGAGAGGAAACTGAACTAAATGACTAAGAAATTGGGATTTGCAATAGCGACGCTCTGCGCGATCGCTGTAGCGATCGCCACGAACGTCCAGGATGTCGGCGCAGCTGACCACCTTGACCCGGCAGGCCGTATCACGGCTGGCCAGGCTTCGGACATTGGCGATATCTACGCTTGGAATCAGGGGGACAACATCGTAACGGCGCTTACGTTCGCTGGACCCAACGAGAACACCGAGGGCACGTACAGCCGTGACACGCTCTACGCCATCAACATCGATGGTGCAGACGAAGGCTTCGAGCCTGACACCACGATCTGGGCGCGCTTCGGCCAGAACGAAGGCGGCGAGTGGGGCGTCTGGGTTCAGAACGTTCCCGGCACGTCCGCGAACACGGTTGGACCCGTGGAGACGAACATCGCCGCTGGCGAAAACGGCATGGTCTTCGCCGGCCAGCTCGACGATCCATTCTTCATGGACCTCCAGGGCTTCAACGAGACGCTCAGCACGGGAACGCTTGCGTTCGACCCATCACGCGACTTCTTCGAAGGTCTTAACATTACCGCTCTTGTTGTGGAGTTCCCGAAGTCAGGTCTTGATTTCGCGGGTCCTTACCACATCTGGGCCACCACGGCGGACCAGTAAGTCATGACTAAACAAGCGATTCTTTTCATTCTTTGCGGCGCCTTGGCCTTCGGCTGTGGCGACGACGACGCCGCCACGGACGCAGGTCCTACGCCGGACGGCTCAACCCCTGACACGACTGAAACCGACACCGGTCCAGACGATACGGATGCTGGTCCTCCACCTGCCGACGGCGGTCCTGACACGAACGTTCCTCCCGTTGACCCAACGTGTGAGAACCTCTGCGCTGCGGCGATGGAGTCCTGCGACGGCAACCTTGCAGCCTACGCCTCGATGGCGGAGTGTCTCACCTGGTGTGACGACGTGGGCGACTGGGAAGCTGGCGAAGCTGGCGACACCGATGGCAACACCATCGCTTGCCGCATCACAGCTCTTCAGGCTGGCAACTGCGACGCAGGCGGATTCACCGGCGGCGGCGTTTGCGGCAGCTACTGCGAGAACTACTGCGACAACACGGCTCGTACCTGCGAAGGCGCGAACGCCATCTACGACAACGCAGCTGAGTGCATGACCGCTTGCGGCATGTTCGACATGAACGGCGAGCCCGGCGCCGTCGACGGCGACACCGTCCAGTGCCGCATCTACCACGGTGGCATCCCCGCCGACGCATCCCCAGACACCCACTGTCCTCACGCCCAGGCGGAGAGCACAGCGAACTGTGTCTTTGACGACATGGGCTTCGACTTCCGTATGGACGCCCCTGACACCTACACCCGCGTTGACCGCATGGGCATGCCTGCTGTTTCGACGGCATTGGCCATGACCGAAGCGGACAAGGCTGCATACAACGACGCGAGCCCTACGGACGACGCGGCGCTCACGTTTGCCGGTGTTCTCATCGGTAGCC
>JBGCFM010000285.1:0-9000 GCA_045106895.1 Polyangiales bacterium
AACGCGTCGGCGGCACGAATCGCTTGTGCAGCAGAATCGTTGATGCTCCCCACCTCGGCACAGCTGAGGGAGGTAGATGAATGTTTCTCCCAAGCCAGAGAGAACTTCGTCCGGCACGTAGACGTAGTCGGGCAAAGCCGAGAGCAGGACACTCGCGTCTGCTCCGAGCAAGCGGAAAGGCCCAAAGCCTTTGTCTGGAGACGCGTCCCCGGAAAGTGCGCCCACCACCCCCATAAGCGTCGTGCGATTTGAAACGTACACAGGTTCGGGTCGGACATGAGAGCGAACCTGAAGAGCCCCGAGCGAATCACTGAGACCCAGCGAAGCGTTGTGCAGGCCGAATCGCCTTGGGCCCACGCGTGCCCGCCTCGAACCGGACGGGCCTCAGAAAGCAGGAGGCCTGATCACTCGATGCGGCGGATGCCGTCGAGGCGCTCGTTCGGGTCGCGGCGCGTTCGGATAACGTCGGTTCGCTCTTCGCCTTCGATGAGATCTTCGGCGGTAATATAAGGCAGCTGCTCGATGAGGAAGTCGTCCTCACGGTTTCGAACAGCGAAGAACATTTGGCCGGCCACGGACGCGTGCTTGACCGCCGCGGCTTGAAGCGGTGTCGAGGAGAGCGTGACGCTTCGCTTCCAGCGCGACATATTCGCCCGCTGTTCGACAACGGACTGGTCGGAGATGATGGCGACGTTCTGCGCCAAGAGCACCGTGGTTGGACGCCCGACCCCTTCGCGGATGGCCGTGAAGAAAATGTCGACGCGGTCGCCCGGTGCGAGGAGGCCGTTGAAGCTGTCGGACTGAAGCTCGATGTTCGTTGCGCGGAAGCCTGGCTGAATCGAGTGGCTGAGGCTGACCTCGGCGCGGCCGTCGCCGCGGGACATGTTGATGTCGTCCCAGGTCAGCGTGGAGCCAGCGGTGATGGGGTGAGTCACCGTGGTGCCGATGATTCGAAGGGCGTCTTCGTTGCGGATCATGCGATCTTCGACGAAGGCCGCAGGGCGCTGCTCGACCTGAAGGCTCGTGTGAAACACACGATCGCCCATTGGGATATCCGTGACGATGCGGAGAACACTGACGAAACGACCACCGGTCACCTTCTCAACAAAGCGCTTTTGGCGGATTGAGAAGAGAACACCACCGAGAACGGCAATGGCAAGCGCAGCGAGGAACGTGGTTTTGCTCACGGGCGGAGTATACGTGAGGGGCCCCAGAATCGCGAGTCTCACGGCGAGGGTCGAATCCCGGCCTTGCACATGGCTCAAACCCTCCTATTTTCCCCACATGCAGGAGGGAGGACATCACGGGGGCAGTGCGCCCGATGGGCGAACGCCCGCGCGCGGCGACGCAACGGCGACCTCTCGGGACGTCGCGCCAGGCATCGCGGCCATCGCGAAACGACTCGCTCAGGCTTACGGCCACACGGAAGTTCACGCCCATTGGGAGGCGGAGAACTCCATGCGCGACGGCGGCGACGACCCCCTTGAAGGCGTGAGTGCGTTCACGACGGAAGGTCACTTCCACTACGTCTCCTACGGTTTGAGTGAGCTCTGGGACAACGACACACGCGGCTTCCGTCGCGCGCCCGGCGCGAGCGGCTTCGGTTTCGAGCTGAGCTTTCGGCTCGCCTGCGGCGACGACAAAGAAGCACCGAGTTGGCCCGTCGGCATGATGCAGCGCTTGGCGCGCTACGTCTTCCGAAGCGGCAACGTCTTTCGCCCCGGCGACCACATGGACCTGAACGGACCCATGGGGGGACAAAACAACTCGCGACTGACCGGCGCACTTTTCACCCACGACCCAACTCTGGGCACCATCGACAGCCGCTTCGGCACCGTTACGTTCTTGCAGGTCGTCGGCGTCACCGACGACGAGCTTGAGGCTGTCAAAGACTGGCGCTGTGAAGGCTTCCTCGAAGTTCTCTCTCGCCAAGACCGCCTGCTCATCTCCGACGCGAAACGCGACTCGCATCTTCTGGACCCGCAGTTCCGCGCCATCTGTCGCGAAGGAACACGGCAAGAAGGCTCGTCTCACGGCTCGTCGTTTGCGTCCGTCGTCGGCTGGGAAGCTCACGGCGAAGGCGAGATGGTCATCCGCGTCGGCGCCATCGCCGTCCGCGACCTGCTCCGCATGCTCACGCTTCGTCTGCCCTTCAACCGTCCCTTCCGGCTTCATGGAAAAGAGGCCAGCGTGCACTTCGTGCCGGGCCTCGGCGCAGGGTGGCAGCCCTCGGAGAACGACCTCGTCGTGTCCGTCCCTTGGGACGCTGCGGCGACCATGGCGAACGTTCTCAAGCCCGTGCGCGGCAACTATTCTTGGTCCGGGATGCCCGGGCTCACGCTCACCGTCGAGCCCACTGAGGTTCGCGGCTCCAGCGGCGAGCTCGTTCGCGTCATCGGGTAGCGACTACTCAGCGCCTACGCGGGCAGAGCGTAAGCGCTCAAGCACCGGCCAGATCGCCGGGTCTTCGCGCCCATCGATCTTGAAGAGCGCGATGCCAGCGATGCCCAAGCGCTGCGCCAGTTCAATGCGCTGCTGCAAGGTCACGGCGTCGGAGAGATACGCTAGCCTGCGACTCGCTCCGCGCCCCCAGCGAAGCCGTGCCTCTCCGCTGGGACGGTCGAGGAGCGCCGAGGGCAACTCGAGCAGCTCCTGGACGCGCTCAAAGTGAATCGCGCCGCGACTCTCGTAAGTCCAAGCGCCCGCGCGACCCCCGAGGTTGAAGAAACGTCCATGCGTCGGCACGCCGAGCACAATCTTGCTCGCCGGGATCGAGCCCAGCGCGTATCGAATGACGCGCTCCACCCAGGCGTTGTCGGAGTTTGGCGCATAAGGCTCTCCGCCGCTGGAGGAGAACTCCCGCGAGCCATTGTCGAGGAACCACTGGCCGTAGGCCATGAGGCGCACCTCGTCGCAAGCCTCACCCAGCGCGGCGAAGTCGACGGCGTAGGGCATGCGCTGACCGTAGTTTGCGTCCTCTGGAAATGCCTCTCCGGGTCGTCCTTCCACGGTGCACACGAGCGACACGTTCATTGGGCGTAGGCGCGCGGAGAGCTCCCGAAGGAAAGCCGAGAAGTGCGGGATATCCTCGACGGCCTTCCCTTCGTAGTCGACGTCGATGCCGTCGAAGTGTCGCTCCTCGACGAGGGTCACGATGGTGTCGATGTGAGCGGCACGGCGAGCGGGGTCCGAGAGCACGTCGTGTTGCTCCGAGCCCTTCATCCACGCGAGAGAAGGAATCACCGTCACCCCAGCCGCGCGGGCGCTCTCCTCGAGAGCCGTCCATTGGTCCGCGCGGCGACTCATGCGGTTGATGAGGGTTCCGTTTGGTTGCACGGCAAACGCGAACGGGCTCACGCTGTCAAAGCTCGTGATGTGCTCAGCGGCGATGGTCGCGCCCTGCGCCCGGTGCCAATAAGGCAACCACGCCGCCACTCTAAACTCCGGCTCCGGCTCCGGCTCCGGCTCAGCAGGCGGAGCGGCTTCCGCCTCGGGTCTCGCCGCCTCGCTCTCCGCGCCCCGCTCGCTCGAAGCGACTTCTGGAAACGCTCGTGGCCCCTGTGCAGCGCTCGTTTCTCCTTGGCTACTCGCGCACGCGCAGACCAACGACGCGAAGAGCAGGCTCCAATGAAGTGGGGTCAAGGACACGGCATACTCGCTGGAAAACGCCGATCAAGCGCCAAGCATTCCCGGCGCCATTAAGCCCAAATGGACTGAGCGCCAGTGTACTGAGCGCCGACTATTCTCGGAGCTGGTATGTGAACACGACGTTCCCCTGGCGGATGTCCAGGAAGGTCCCCGCCGCTGCGTCGCGAAATTGGTACTGATTGTCAAAATCACCGGACTCGGGGCAGGTGCGGCTGCGCTGAAGGCTCGTTCCCACAGTTCGGTACCTTTGGGTTCGAGGCGTAAGAGCCGGTGGATCCCCGCTGATGGTGATCTGTTCGAGGGTCTGAAGCGTCGTGTCGTCTTCGAAGACCCAGGTACCGCGGTAGCGACCGCTCAACATGCCAGTCGTGCGTACCTGAACCGCGTCGTAGATACCACGGAGGATCTCTCCTCCAACCATCGTGGGCAAGCTGTCGACGCGCTCAAAAGCCACAGTCGGCTGGCCGTACGTGTAGTCATGGCATGCACTGCCCGCATCGCTTCCGGCGTCCGAGCCCGCGTCGGTGCCTGCATCCGTTCCGGCGTCGGTCCCCGCGTCCATGCCCGGGCCCACATCGAGTTCCGGACCTCCGTCCATGGCCATGCCCGCGTCCATCGCCGGTCCAGCGTCCACCGCCATGCCTGCGTCCGCCGCCGGTCCGGCGTCGTCGCCGCCCGCGTCGTCGCCGCCCGCGTCCGCCGTGGCGGCGTCCGTGCCGCCGCCGGTGTCGGCTCCGCCGTCGAAGGCCGAAGAGTCGTCGCCGCAGGCGAGAGAGAGAACGATGAACGCAAGGAGCAGGCTACGCATCCGACCTTCTTAGCCGCGTTTTGCGGGAGCGTCGAGTTCGCTCGCGGAAGGCGCGTCAGGGGCCCACAACCGGGCAGTTATACTGCACGGCGTAGTCCCGAAGAATAGGCGTTGCGTTGCTCGGCCCCTCGCTCAGCGTGAACTCGACTTCGATGAAGGCGCCGCTCGGGAGCATGTCGATGGCCGCGGGCGTGTCTTCGAAGGGGCCGCGCCAGATCGCCATCGACAACCGCTCCGGCGACTCGGCGGCCCTCACCCGCGCACGCACGATGGAGCCGCCCGGCGTATCGGCGCGCCATCGCAGCTCTTCCCATTCCGTGGGTCCGACGGCGCAACCTTGAAGCTGCGTACGAGCCGTGCCGCTGGGAACTGTGATGGTGCGGAACGCGAAGCCGGTAAAGTCTGAGTAGGTGTAGGGGCTGTCACCGACGGGGAACTCACGCGCCGCCCCGGACTCCGGGTCGACGCGTATGGCGGAGCCCGAGTCTTGGCCCACGAGCCACACGTTGCCGAAGTCATCGAGGCCTACGCCCACGGCGGCGAGACCTGGAAGTGGGGCATCTTCGGTGCCGTAAATGCGAATATCGCTGCCATCGTCGGCGCGAAAGCGGGTCAAGCGAGAGATAGGATCCCCAAGGATCACTCCGTCGCCGAAGCCGATGAAGGTGTGACTGGAGGCGACGTAGACGAAGCCGCGGTTGTCGACGGCGACGCCCCGCGTGACACCGGAGTTTGGCAAGCTCACGTGAAACCAGTTGTTCGCGCGGGGGTCATAGCGAGCGACGTGGTCACATTGAAAACCAGCGAGCCAGACGCGGTCGCGTTGGTCGATGGCGACACCATAGTTTCCGCTGCAGCCGATGCGGCTCTCGCCGTTCTGCACGGGGCCCACGGCGCCGGTCTCGACCTCGATGGGGATGATGCGCCCGGACGCGGCTTCGACAACCCAGAGCGTGCCGTCTCCGCTAACGGCTGCGCCGTAAGGGTTAAAGTTGTCCCGAACGAGGGAGACTTGCTGAAGCACACGGCCGTCGACGGGGTCGAGACGAACGACCCGCTGACCTTCGTGGAGGCCCACCCAAACAAACCCTCGTGCGTCGATAGCGACGGCGCGCGGCAGGTCGCCTTCTCCGCCGACGTCGACGGTCCACAGGATGCACTCGTCGTCTTGGCCGAGGTACTCCGGCCCGTTTCGCTCGATGCGGCCGTTTCCATTGAGGTCACGTGACGTGTCGATTCGGCCGTTGCCATTCCTGTCGATGCACTCCTCCTCGAGTCCCGCGATCTTCGTAACCGTGCCCTGGCCGAAGAACGCGCGGTTCGCGACGTAGACGGTGCTGTTTTGGTCCACGGCGGTTCGGCTTGGGCAGTTGCCAAGGCCGACTTCCGTTTCGCATCGCTCGCCCAAAGGACGCGCGCCGTTGCCCGGGCCCTGAAGCGTCGAGTCGAATTCGCCGACCTGCGCGCCGGTCGTCAGATCGAGCTTCGTGAGCGTCGCGTCGCCGGTATTCGCGATCCACGCGAAGCGCCGGTCCATCCGCGTGGAGGTCAGACGCAGCGTTCCGTCAGGACCGACGTCGACGCCGTTGAACTCCGTGTTGCTTTCCTCCCAAGCGCCGCCAGCCTCACGGGGGACATCCAGAACTTGGCAGCCTGGGCGGCAATCACCGCACTCGCTGATTACGCCCTCGTCGATTTCGCCATCGCAGTTGTTGTCGAGGCCATCACAGACCTCACTCGCGCCGGGAAACACGCGCGGGTTCGAGTCGTCACAGTCGCCGCCGCAAGATGTCACGCCATCGCCATCGCCGTCCCGGTCTCTCGGCGTATGAGTGCAGCCACTCGTTTCCGAGCACGTGTCCACGGTGCACTCATCCCCGTCGTCGCAGGCGCGGCCCAGCGACACGCAGCCGTCCGCGGTGCAGACTTCTTCGCCATTGCAAAGAAGGCCATCGTCACAGGTGCCACACGCGGCGGCGTCAATGGCGACGATGCCGTCGGGCAAGCCCACATCGGCGGCTGCCGAGTCCGCGGCGGCATCCCTCATTCCAGCATCCGCCGGGGGGTTGTCGGAGAGCGAAGTGCTCGCGCCGCACGCGAGGAAAACAAAGAACGACGCCGCACGAAGCGACGAGAACGACACGCGGACCATCCCGCAACTATGCGTGGATTACGGCGCGACGTCTACATGGTGACGCTGCGCCGCAGGACACGGCTTAGGGGCACTCGTTCATCGCGTTGATACAAATGCCCGGCTCGCAACACACGCGCGGCGAGTTGCAGGGGGTTCCAGACAGATTGCAGGACCCCGCGGAGCAGCTGCCAACCTGGCAGTTGGGGAAGTCGGAGCAGAAGTTGCCGTTGGTGTTTCGAGAGCAGGCCCGGGACTCGCTCGAGGTTGATGTCTGGCAGCTGCTGCTGCTGCAGACCGGAGTGAAGACACTACGGCTCTGGGTGCCGGTCTGGTCACAGGTGTTGCTGAACCCTCCACACGCACCCCAGCTGCCGTAGGTCACGCTGCCACAGGAAGTGCCATTCGTGCTCCGCGAGCAGCCGCGCGACTGACTGGTCGTGACCGTGCTGCAGCTCCCGCTGCCGCAGGTTGGGGTGAACACGCTTCGGCTTTGCGTGCCAGTTGTGTCGCAGGTCGACGTGAAGCCACCGCAGGCGCCGTAGCTACCGAATGTCACCGTTCCGCATGAGTTGCCGTTGGTGCTGCGCGAACAAGACTGCGACTGGCTCGTCGTCACCGTGCTGCAGCTACCGCTGCTGCACGTTGGGGTGAACACGCTCCGGCTTTGGGTGCCGGTGGTGTCGCACGTCGTGGAGAAGCCACCGCATGAACCGTAGCTCCCCGTGGTGACGCTTCCGCAGGAGTTGCCGTTGGTGTTCCGCGAGCATGAGCGAGACTCGCTGGACGTGACCATCGAGCAGCCACCCGCGCTGCAGGTCGGCGTCATCACACTTCGACTTTGGGTGCCCGTATTATCGCAGGAGCTATCGAAGCCGCCGCACGCGCCCCATGCGCCGAAGCTCACGCTTCCGCAGGAGGTGCCGTTGGTACTTCGACTACAGGCCCCTGTCTCCGTCGTCGTGCCGTCATCGCAGCTGCCGCTTTCGCAGACAGGATTGGTGACGCTCCGAGTGCGGGTGCCGGTCTCATCGCAGGTTCCGCTGAACCCGCCACAGGCGCTCCATCCGCCCATCATGGCGGTGCCGCAGGAACCTCCTTCGGTGCCGCGTGTGCAGGCCCGTGACTCCGACGACACCTGGGGTTCACAGCTGCCGGACTGACAGGTGTTCATCGTGACGGAGCGTGATTCGGTCCCGGTCTCATCGCACGTGCTGGCGAATCCACCGCAAGCCCCGTAGCTGCCAAACTCCGTCGCGGCGCACGTTGTGCCGTTGGCTACGTTGCCGGTCGGAACGCAGACTGGGCTTCCGCTCGCGCAATCGATCTGTCCGCTGCGGCAGTTGTCCGTCGGGGTGCATGCGGCGCCGGCGGAGCAAGTATCGCTGCAGGTGTTGGTCTCATCGCAGGACCCAACAGAACAAGGCGTACCGATGTCTTCAAAGGCATCAAGGGGGCAAGCGCTGCTCGTACCGTCACAAACTTCGGCGACGTCGCATTCTCCTGCGTCGGCGCGGCACTCCGTTCCTGCGGCGATGCGCGCATCGTCTGGACAATCGATGCTCACGCCGTCGCACATCTCCGGGGCGTCACACGCGCCGGCGGCCTCTCGGCAGACAGCGCCCGCGTTACCTGCTCCGGCGCTCACGCACACCGGCATGCCCGTCGAGCAATCGAAGGTGCCGAGCTCGCATGGGTTCCCCGTGTCGCAAGGCATGTCGCAGGAGGGCGCGCCGGCGTCAAAGCCGACGTCCTCTGGAGGTCCCGCGTCTCCGGGACCAGCGTCTGTGCCAGGTCCAGCATCGGTACCGGGAACGTCTGGGGTGGAAGAATCGGCGACGCCTGCGTCATTTCGCGAAGCGACCAAGCAGCCCAAATCGCTATCGCAATACTCGGTGGCTCCGCACGCGCCGTCGACGGGCATAAAGAGGCAGGCTCCTTCGATGGTGCAAACGCCGGTGGCACAGTCGGCACTCGCTACGCAATCATCGTCACTGGAACAGCCGCCTCCGCCGCCCGTTTCGCAAGCCTCCGGGTTGAGTTCGGAGCACTCCGGGGTGACGCAGCGTCCGCCGCTGCACTCGGTGGCGTCCGGGTCATCCATCGGGCAGACGACGCCTCCGCAGCTACGGCTGATGAGCACCGTCGCGAAGGTCTCTCGGGCGAGGGTGAACGCTTGGCGGCGTGAGCCCAGGATCTGTTGCCCCGGCGTGATGAGCTCCGCGCGGACTTCATAGTTACCATCGGCGAGGCCCTCAAACGAGCGAACTCGGGCGCCTGCGACGTAGTCGGCGGCGGAGGCGGTGTGAATGTGCACCTCCTGACCGTCCGGTTTGACCAAGTATATGCGGGCCTCGTCCCACTCAGCGTTGGGGGCATAGTCCGTACGCAAGTTGACGTGCAGCGTCGCGTC
>JBGCFM010000286.1:0-3485 GCA_045106895.1 Polyangiales bacterium
GCGACGCTTCGCATCGCTTACGGGTCTCTCAACGGCCCTGGCATGTACTTCGTCGAGGCCCTCGACGCGAATGGCATGACGCTCATCGGCGAGCCCGAGTGGTTCATCGACGATGTCCCGGTGGAGCCCGAGTACGGGGTAATCATGCCCGACGAAGTGGCGGGCTCCACCATTCGGGTCCGCATGGGCGGAGCCGAAGCAACGCTAGAGGTGCTCTAGAGCGAGGTCGATGCGGACGCTGGCGTCGAGCCAAGCGCGGCTGAGGCCGGCTTCGTCCTGGGAGGCGGCGTAGGCGTCGAGTCGCGCTGTGAAGCGCCCTAGGCGCTCGGCGCTCGCTTTGAGGCCCTGCGTCGACATCAGGGCTTGGGTTTCGCGCAGTGCAGCCGCGCTGCTTCTCCGAAGTCCCCGCAGCGCGGCGTGGTCGAGCTCTCGGCGGGCGCGAGCGAGAAGGTAACGCAGCGGTCCTTCGGTGGCGCTGCCATCTCTCGATGGCACCTCGACGTCGCTCGCGACGGCGGTGTCAAAATCCGGAACGACGATACCCTCGGCGGTGGCGATGGACGCCGGGCGCAGGACGTAGCCAGAAGCGCCACGCTCAAGGACACCGCTGACGAAGCGTACGTCGCCGGAGAGCGCGGCTTGGGCAGCGCCATACGCGTGGGGCGTTTCGCTCCGTTGGACGATCTCGATGATGAACTCTTCGCCGACTTCGTCGGTGGCGAGGGCATGCATCGCGCCAATGCTGGGGCGCTCGGTGATGTCGAGGATTTCGCCGATGGCAACAACGCGGAAAGCTTCGTTGAGGATGCGCGAACGAAGCATCCGGGGCGAGAGAGACTCACGACGCTGCTGCTCCGCCTGGAGCTCCCGCACGAGGAGCGGTTCGCTGAGGACCTCCCCCCAGTTTCCTGCTTGGGGCAAAACGGAGGCGCGGGCGATGCGGCTTCGCGTGAAGAGCAACGCGCCGTTCGCCCGCCGCTTTGAACGCTCCGCGATCACCTGAGAGCGAGCAAGCTTTGATAGAGGGACGTCGAGGACTCGCCGACTCGCGACGTACTTGGAGCGGCGCTCCGTGACGCTCGTCTTGCCGTAGGGGTCGACCTCTTCAGCAAGGCGCGCCCACTCTTTGCGCCAAGCGAGCGTCGCCGTGGATCGCGGGTCTGCGAAGAACACCTCCGCCGAGAGCCGAGTTCCGCGCGCGGCGACCCGTGCGCCTAGCCCCACCATACGCCCCTGCCCAATCTCCGTTTCCGGGGCTTGGCCCACGCCAAGCAAAGCGCTCACGGGGGCGTCTTTGCTCTCCGCTGCGAGCAGGCGGGCATGGAGCTCCGTAAAGAGCGTGGACACTTGGTCGATGCCAAAGGAGTCATCCCACTCGTCGTAGCGAGCGACGAGCTCTTCGATCTCTTCGAGTACGTCGGCGGGCCAGATCATCCCGCCTCCGGCGAGCTGTTGTCGGGCTTGAGCGAAGGCCGTGCGAAGTGATTCGCCGCCGCTCTCGACGCCGTCGAGGAGAACCAGGTCTAAGAGCTGGCGAGCGGCATCAAAGCGGTCCTCGTCCAGCTCGCGCTTTGGCGTGATGGAGATGCTCTGTTCGGGCGCGGGAGCTTCGTCGCCCTTTCGAAACGCCCACACTGCGAGGGCCACGTGTTCACAGTCCGTCGTCGCCGTGCAGTCACAGCGCGCGTAGGCAAGGTCGCTAGGAACCAAGAAACGCACGGAGCATGTCGACAGAGACGCCGTCGGCACGTCGTCAACGCTGGAAGGCCGGCGAATGGTCGTCACGTAGCCCTTCGTGCGCTGTCGTTCCGCTCTTTTGTACGTGCGCGTGCCAAGGCGCTTGCGCAGGACCTCGTCTTCGAAGGTGCCGGGGCTCCAATCGACGAAGGCCGAGTCCGCCGTTTCGCTGGACTCGGCCTCGGCCCCGGCGAACTCCTGGTAGGCGACGACGGCGGTGACGCGGTGCCGGCAGATCTTCGTTGCAGGGCATGTACACGGACAGTCCGCCAAAGGAACGCCGGGACGCAGCTCCGTCACCACGTCCCCGTCCGTGGCGAAGACGACGTCCCCTTCGATGCGAAGCGTAGGCAGCTCCCCCTTCGCCAAGGCCTTCATCGCGCGTTTGACGAGACCACGATTGGCGAGGGCCGCGAGTTTGTCCGCGTCCAAGGCGAGGAGATCGGCGCGCACGCTCATCCGCGCACCTTCTGAGCGATGAACCCTGCAAGCTCGCCCGGCGTCATGGCTCCTGCGTGAGCACCGACTTTCTCGAGGCGACCCGCCGTTTCACGGTTCCAGGCGGGGAACGCGTTCGGGCAGAGCGCGCCAAGTGCGAGAACGTGCACGCCGGACTCCACGAGCCCTTTGACGCTCTCGATGAGCTGCCACTCGCTCCCGCCCTCGTAGAAGTCGCTGATGATGACGAAGATGGTGCGCGCGGGCGCTTCGACGAGTTGGGCTCCGTACTGAACTGCCTTCGCGATGTCCGTGCCGCCGCCGAGCTGCACCTTCATCAGCGTCTCCACGGGGTCTGTGACTTGGTCCGTCAAGTCGACAACGGCGGTGTCGAAGATGCAAAGGTGCGTTTTGACGCCGGGAATCCCATAGAGACACGACGCCGTCACCGCGGAGTGAATGACCGACTCCGTCATGCTGCCGCTTTGGTCGACGAGGAGGATGACCTGCCACTTGTCGGAGTGCCGCTTCGTGCGTGAGTAGAACGATGGGTTCTCGACGATGAGCTTCTTCGTCTCCGCGTCGTAGTGGCGCAGGTTTTGGTGAAGAGTACGTCGGAAGTCGAGGTTCCGGGCGATGCGCATCGGCGAATGCTGGCGACGGTCGAGGGTTCCCGACAGCGCCTTGCGAATCTCCACCTGAAGCGCTTCGACGAGTTTCTCGACGACCTTCTTCACGAGCTCTCGCGCCAGCTTTAGAAGCTCCGGGTTCATCAAGTGTTTCGTCTTCAGCACCGCAGCGAGGAGCGCCTCTGAAGGCACCACGCGGGCGAGAACTTCCGGGTTCGTCACTACTTCATCGATGCCGTAAACCTCGACGGCGTCTTTCTCGAGACGCTCGATGGTGTTGCGCGGAAAGAGTTCGTGGATCGCCGTGAGCCAGTCGGGAACGCTTAGAACGGAGTCGCCTGTTCCGCCGTCGCGACCATCCTCTGTGCCTTCTCCTTCGCCGCGCTCATAGAGCCAGCCGAGTGCTTCATCTCGCCGTAAATCCGTGGCGCCCAGCGCATTCGGCATCGATTCGTTCGCGGCCTCACCGAGGACAAGTCGCCACCGGGTCAGCGCGTTCTGCTTCGCGTCATCGCCCGGGCCACTCATGCTTCACCCCCCAAGCCGTAGCGGCTCTCGATGGCGTCAACCTTTGCCTCCAGGGCCCGTGCTCGCGTCAGCGTCTGGACGTCGGCGCTCAACCGCTGCGTCATCATCGCGGCGTCGCGTTTCGTCCCGCCACGGCGCTCGGTGACTTGCTCC
>JBGCFM010000287.1:0-10987 GCA_045106895.1 Polyangiales bacterium
GGTTCGGGCTGACACACACCGATGACGTCAAAGCCGAACAACAAACGCAAGACGCTAAAGCGCGGAATCCTCTTTTTCGCGCTCGCTTGCGCCGCGTCCGGTTTCTTTGCCTGCGCGAGTCCGGTGTCCCTGGGTTCATTCGGCGAGGCCCGCGCGCCCACTGTGGGAACGCCGCAGCTCGTGGTGATGACCTACAACGTCAACTACGGCATGTCAGGAGACGAAGCGACGCTCGCGCTCATCGAAGCCAGCGACGCGCACATCCTCTTCCTTCAAGAGACGACGCCGGAGTGGCAAGCGGCCATCGAGGAGCGCGTTCGCGAGCGCTTTCCCTACCAGGTCTGGCGCGACCCTTCCGGCGGTTGGGCTGCCGGCGGCGGCGCAATCCTCTCGCACTGGCCGCTCCGCGAGGTGGAGACTTCGCCCAGCGCCGCAGACTGGTTCGAAGCCATCGGTGCCGTCGTGGAGAGCCCCTTCGGCGAGGTCCGCGTCGCCGGCGTTCACCTGGAACCTGCATCCTCGCTGACGGCGGCGCTGCAGGTCAGCGGGCATCATGAAGACGAGATGGAAGCGCACATTCGCGCCCTTCATTTGGACGGCGAAGGACCCACCATCATCGCCGGGGACTTCAACGAAGAGCGCGCCGGCGCTCTGCGCCTCCTTGAGTCCATGGGCTTCGTCGACGCCACCGGCGACTACCACCCAGGCGTACCCACCTTCGAATGGCACCTGCGCTTCACGACGCTGGAGCTTCAGCTCGACCACATCCTCCACCGAGGACTCGACTCCCTCGACGCGCAAGTCCTCCAGGGCGGCCGCTCGGATCATCAGCCGGTCCGCGCCACGTTTCGCTTTCGCTGACGCGTCAGCCCGCGGTTTCGACGCGGAGCACAAAGTCGGATTCAAAGTCTCCGGGCGCTGATGGGGCGAAACGAATCGTGGCGCCGGACATGAGAGTGATCTCGACTGACGACTGGCCCCAGGGGCTTGCTTCGACGCGATCGAGGATGTGCTCCACTGTTGAGGAACGCGGTCCGAGGAGCGCGCTGACGTCCTCAAGCTCGTCTGGTTCGTGAGCCGAAAAGAGCACCTCGGTGTCGAGCTCGTCCCAGCAGACTGGTCCAACATCATCGATAAAGAAGCGCTGCCAGATTCCGCCGGAACACTGGAGGATCAAAAAGGAACGAGGCGCCTGTCGTTCCCAGAAAAGCGCAAGAAGACGCATTCCCTTCGCCTCGTGGCTGACGTAGGCGGCGCAGTCGTGTTTGTAGAGGTTGCCTCGCGGGACAGGGAACGACTTGCACAAGGACAAGAGGAACGCGCCTTTGAGCGCATCCAGCTCCGCGGCCATCTCCGCCAGCTTCTCCACGAACGCGGGATGCTCCGCCGCCAGCGCCTCATGGTTCCGAATCTCGATGTGGCAGGGCTCCGCGGGAACGCCCGGTCCTTCTCGGCTCAGCGCGTCCCAAAGCGCATCCAGGTTTCGCCCAAACTCCGCAGGGGCGCGCACCTCAAGTCGCTCGAGGTAAAGCGCCCAGAACTCCGCCGGCGTCCGCACCTGAGAACACTCGAGAACGTGAGTGTCGCGCCATCCGTAGTCCGCCATCTGCTTAGCGTAACAACACCTTGATATCGTACCGCGGGTTTTTCTTGTCCTGACCCGGGCGTCTATGACTTGATGCGGCGCATGCTTAGAACTCTTGTTCCCACGCTCCTTCTTCTCAGTGCCTGTTCGTCTCCTTGGACGTGGATGGGCGAGGCCAGCACGCTTGCGTCGGTTCCCCTTGAGTGCCCGGAAAACGACATCGTCACCCAGCAGACGAGCGGCTTCACCTTTGACTCCGTGGGTTGTGGCCGAGCGGTTCGTCAATCGTGTCGTGACCGCACTTGCACGCCCGTTGGCGAAGTGAGTCCTGCCGAGAACTATTCAGCTCTCAACACACGCGCGAGCAATCTCCATGGGCAACTGGCCGCACGCGGTCCAGAGGTAGCGCAAGCATGTGGAGGAGGCGCTCCACTGACGCTGAAGTTCCTCATCGCCCCGGATGGTACTTTCGAGCACATCTACGCGGAAAGCTCCGTTCGTGATTGTCTGACTGGACTCGTTGGACGTCTCGCGCCGGGCAGCGCTCACGTTCTCCTGGCGCACACGTTTCAGTGAAGCTGATGATGCGACGTTTCGCCGTACTAGCTTTCGCGGCCGGAGTCGCCCTCACCACTGGTTGCGCGCGGCCAGCGATGCGGAGCTTCACGGCGGGAGAGACCGGCTGTACCGAAGATGAAATCGTTATCTTAGAGACGAACCAAGGGTTCAGCACCGTGAGCTGGGTCGCCGAGTGCCACGGGCAGCAATACGTGTGCTCCAGTCCGGGTTGCACACTCCGCCCGCGTCCCCCGTCTGAGGCGCGCTTGGAAGACATACGACGAGAGCGGAGCGTGCAACCCGGTCAAACTCTTACATTCGCCGCGAGTGAAGGTGAAATTCGCGCGGTCCGAGCGACGCTCGTGAGCGTCGACTCCAAGGTGACGTTTACCGTCGGTCCTGAGCACATCGACGAAGTCGTCGTGCGGGTCAGCTCCACCACCCGCGTGCCACTTTCGGGATGTGAGAACGTGTCATTTCACAGCGGACAGAGTGTGGAATCCGCTCCGCTTGGCGCCGAACTCGACGCGAGGTTTCCTCTCGCCACACTCTCGCGCATCTTCAGCCACGGCCCGTCACGAAAGACGGCACGTTTCTGTGGGCGTGTTCTGCTCATCAACACGCCCGAGCAGAGGTTGTTCGGGCGGCTCCACGAGAGCGTTGCGCGCCTAGGAAGCCCGAATACTTCTGGGGGAGAAAGCCCACCCCACGACACGCAGACTCCGGTGACGCCAACGACAGCGTCCAGAGCTGTCCGAGCGCGCCTTAGCGCAGAGTCATCCACACTCTACGCCTGCGCCGGGACGACCGGGCCGCTTCGCGTTCTCGCTGCGTGGGACGACGAAGGTGCGGTGACCATTACGATCGATGGGATGGACGGCGCTGTCAACGAGTGCGTACAAGGGAGCGTTGCATGGGGCGCCCTTGAAGTAGAAGCCGCGGGTTCGCTCATCCACGTCGTTCAAGAACCCAGCGCGGAGTGACCAACCCACGCTATCTTGACCCGCGCGGCGGACCTGACATCGTGCGCTCGTGGTTCAACCGATTCGATACGCCGACCTCGACACCGGGGTCGTTCAAGAAGAGCAGGTCTACGGGGGCTTCTGGGTCAAGCTGATGTACGGCAACCCGGTGGGCCGGCTTTTCTCCGCCATCGTCGCGCTCCCCTTCGTGAGCCGCTTCTACGGATGGATGCAGGACCGTCCGGGCTCGTCCAAGAAGGTGCTGCCCTTCATCGAGAACTTCGACATTCAGATGGACGACTTTCTCATCGAAGAAGGCCGCAGTCCCGAAGCGCCGTTTTCGACCTTCAACCAGTTCTTCACGCGCCGCGTCAGCGAAGGAGCGCGACCATTCGCCGAGGGCTCCAAGTTCCCGGCGCCTTGTGACGCACGCTACTTCGCCTACGCGGAGCTCAACGACGAAGTGAGCATCCCCATCAAGGGCAGCAAGTTCAAAGCGAGCGCGCTCCTCAAAAGCGAAGAGTGGCAGAAGCACTTTGAAGACGGCCCTGGGTTCATCGCGCGGCTTTGCCCCGTCGACTATCACCGCTTTCATTTCCCCGACGACGGCGAAGTCCTCGCGACGTGGCGCGTGCCCGGCGTGCTCCACTCCGTCAACCCCTGGGCCCTCGCCTTCCGTGACGACATCTTCATGGTCAACGAGCGCGAAGTGACGATTCTGCAGACGAAGAACTTCGGCAAGCTCGCCTACGTCGAAGTCGGCGCGACGTGCGTCGGCAAGATCCAGCAGAACTACTCCGGCACTTCGTTCAAGCGCGGCGATGAGAAGGGCATGTTCCTCTTTGGCGGCTCCACGGTCATCGTCCTCGGCGAGAAGGGACGCTGGAACATCGACGACGCGATTCTGAAGAACACCGCCGAAGGCGTGGAGACCTATCTGAAGATGGGCCGCGGTCTCGGCAACGCTGAGTAGCGAATCTGCGCCTCAGGTTTGCATTCATCGGCGAGCGGAGCGTTCAAAGATGCCGCCACGGGTCTTCGGGGAACAGTGCACCCAGCCCCGACTCCGCGTACTCATAGCTTTCTACACGGTCGTCCGACACGCGCAGAACGTGATTGTCGTTCGCATCGTACACATAGCGGCGCCAACTCGACTCAGCTTCGTAGATGGTGTGCTCATCGATGAGCTGACCCGTTTCGCCGAAGCGACGCCTAGTCAGGTGCTCCACATCACCGTCGCATCCAATATCGTGCGTGTCGGTCACCGTGCCGCGCCTGGGCCCTTCAGGTTGGTCTAATTCGAAACAGTCCAGATAGTGGTGCCCGTCCTGAGTGTTCTCGGTACGTTGCAGTTGCCCCGCAAACCGGCCTTCATCGTTCCAGCGTGCCGTGATCAGCGTATACATGCCCTCATTTCGCTGCTCGCGGCTCACCCAGCGCCCGTATTCGTCGAAGCGAGTTTCCGTCGTGAACCCGTGGTCTATCGTGCGCTGAAGACCCGGCTCAAACTCCTGCGTGCCGGACGAGATGAGTGACCCGTCGACGCTTCTGTCCCAGAAAATGAGACGTCGCTCCGAGTCATAGGCGAAAGTCTCCACGGCAGTGCTCTCGGCGTTGCGCCGTACGAGCCGCTCTACTTGCCCGTCCTCAGCGCGGTCGATGACAACGCGTTCATCGTGAGTATCGAGACCGACCAACCATCCGGCGGCATCGTACGTCGGGTCGTACAAGGGCTCGCCGCTTGTCGCGTCCGTCGAAGACGAAACATAGCCGTCCCTGCTGTAGGTGTAGCGTCGTTGCTCTGCGTGCGAACCGGAGCTGCCTTCCACCTCGAGTGGGTAGCCAAGCGCGTTATAGGTTACGGCCCAGTGCGAGTCCGAATCTCCACCGGCGCTCTCGACGCGAGACAGAACTTGGCCATCCACGGAGACTTCTATACCGACTTCCCGGAGAAGCGCATGCAGGGCGACGGCCACCAAGGCCACGCGATGCGGGCGCGAGAAGACCGCCTGCGCCTCCATCATCACTCGATATGGATCTCCCTCCGGCATCGCCCGATACCAGCCCCCGCGAAAGGTCAGAAGGTCATCGGTGACGTACCCAAAGTCACGGCCGTCCGTGAGCTGGCGAAGCTCTGGCGTAAGAACGACGCCATTGTCGGGATCGCCATCGTCGTCGAGCGATGCAAAGAGGACCACGAGCTCGCAGAGGCGCTCCAGTCGCGCATCGTAGAATCGCGCTGCAGAACGAATCGATCGGTTGTCCCAGCGAAGTTCGTTTGCGCCTGCGAAGTCCAAGAGCGTCAAGCGCTCTTGCGCAGGTACTTCCGCCACAACGCTTTCGCCCACGAAGAATCGGATCGACTCGTCTTGTCGGTATCGATACTCCGCCGCTTCGTTCGTATGTCCGCTCTGAGTCGGAGTCTCGTAGCGAAGTCCGGCGATGGAGAAGCCTTCCAGGCGCCCAACGTGTAACTCCGTGAGCCCCGCGTCACCTGGAGCCGACGCATCTGGAACCGCAGCGTCCGAGGGCGGCGGCAGTTCAGAGAGCTGAGGCGCAGCGAACTCGCATCCGAAGACCAGAAGGAGCAAGGCAAAGCGCATACGTCGACTTACGGGCGATCGATGCGGATCTATAGCGGGGTCCGCTTCACGGTCGGAGAAGCTCTACGGAGACGGACTCCGCCACGATGAAGCGCGGAACGCGTACCGTATCCCAGCGCCTCGTTGGCTGGTCCACGATGCAATACGCCACGGTCCCCTCGTGCGCTGGGACCTTGTGAATCCCGACCTCATCCTTGGACGCGAAACGCAGTAGCGGTCGGGACCAATCGTCTTCTTCGTCGAGGTCCGTGTAGGCCACGCCGACAAATGTCACAAGCGCGCCGGGAAGTCTGGCGCAGACATCGTCTAGCCAGAGCACAAGAGGCTCCCCCTCCATGTGCACGTGGAGATCGCAGAAGTCCGCAAGCACATCAAAGTCGGCGCAGTGAGTTCCTTCGGGCTGCGGCCTCGGCCGGACTTCGCGTACGGATTCCACGCGCTCGTCGTCGCCATCGCAAGCGAGGGAAACTACGACCTCCTCGCCCACCACGAAGTCGGTGGTGCCATCTGGGTTCTGCGCCGCGCCGAAGGGCAAGGGGCGAACGTGAGGCGCTCGCACCGTCCCTGTTTTGCGTTCTTGGTCCCAGCTGTGGATTTGCCACATGCCTGGAAGGCTACCAGAGGCTCCGCTCTCGCGAATGGGCGCTAGTGACGCTGCACTTCGACGGACACGGACTTGGCCACGATGAACAGTGGGTCTTCCGTGTCGTCGGCGGGTCTCAGGGGTTCTGGAACGACGCAGTAGGCGACGCCCGTCGAAGGGAGCTTGTACGCGCGCACTTCTTGCTCCGACGCGTAACGCAAGAGCGGTCGGTCGAAGGCCCAATCGTCGTGGTCTCCGGTCCAGTGCGTGACGCCATCGAAACGTGCGAGCACGCCCGGTTCGCAGTGGGAGCAGCAGCGACCAAACCAGAATACGAGGGAGTCGCCTTGCTCTTCTTCGAGGCGCGCATCCCAAAAACGGGCGGCGTGAATCACGTCGAAGGCGGCGCAGTGGGTGCCTTCGGGTTGCGGCTTTGGCCGCACTTCGCGCACGAACTCCACGCGGCAATTGCTGGGATCACCAGCGAGCGACACCATGACCTCTTCGCCCACCACGAAGTCGCGTGTGCCTTTGGGGTTCTCCGCCGCGCCAAAAGGCAGCGGGCCAAAGTGAGGCGCGCGGACTGTTCCCGTTTGCCGCGCTTGGTTCCAGCTGTGGATCTTCCACATGCCCGCAGCCTACGTGAGTTGCGCTACACTCGCGAACGTGGACCGGTTTGAGCTACGGCGCGTTCCTCGAACTGGCGTTAGCGTCGCTCTTTGGGAATCTTCGCGTCCACGTTCCACGTCTTCGCGCAGAGCTGCGCGAACTCGATGGCCCGGTTGCGTCCCAGGTTTCGAAACTCTCGAAGCTTGATGATCTTGCGGTACTTCTTCGTCGTGTGCGCGTACACGGAGTACACGTGAACCGTGGCGCCGTTTCCTCGGTAACGAAAGTGCTTCACGTCGACGAAACGAATGTCTTCGATGGGAATGGTCGAGCGCAGGCCGCCCGGGAAGCCGCGGACCGAACGAAGACCGATGGCGTCGACGATGAGCCGCTGAGGCGCGACGAAGAAAAGGATAACGGGGACGGCCCACAAGCCGATGCAGGCGTAGAACCAATAGGCGCTCTCGGAGTTGTAGCGGCCATCGGCCACGGCCCCAGCACCTTCATTGATGTACGCCTCGGAGATCACGACGGCGAGTCCGATGGCGGCAGCCATAAACCCAAGCGTGAGAAACCAGCGCGTCGGACGGGTCCAGCCTTTGATCTCTCCCTCGTTCATCAGAGCGCGCTCGACGTCGTCTCCTTTGCGATCCGAGAGGACCATGTCTGTCCCATTCGGCACAGAGTACTGACGACGACGCCCAAGGACGCGCCCTTGGACGAGGGTGTCGCGGCGAACCCGCATTTGCGCGCCGTCTTGCTTTCGTACGTAGACGTAGTTGGGTGTGACGACGACATCTTGGGCGACGTCGGCAAAGGGCAGCTCTGTGGTGGAGTGCCACCAGAGCACGAGGCGCTCAAAGAACGTCAGGCCCGAGCGCTCGGCGACGATGATCTCCGCCGCGCCGCGATACACTCCGGATGTGCCGTTGCTCGGCCACTCTTCAACGCTCTCCCAGCCCACAGACTACGACTCTAAACTGGATGATGGATGTTCGCGAACAAGATCGCGTTACTTTCGCCGCTGCAGTATTCCCGTGCGCCACCTAGACGTGATGAACATACTTGCGACATCCCCCTCTTCCTACCGCGAAACGAACCATGCCCCAGTGGCATTCGTTCCTTCTAGTGAGCGCCGTCGGCATCGCCAGCCAGATCTTGATTCAGCGTCAGTAGCTATCGACGAAGCAGTACGCTTCGAGTCCCGCCGCGCGCCGAAGAGACGCGTCTGAATAGGGTCGCCAAGCGTCTGCCTTCGAAAGCAGCTGGAGGGCGTACTCGTCGTCCAGGCAGAAGATGGGAAGTGGGTACCCGTAGTCGGTGACCCCATCTTCCTTGGAGCCGTATCCAACGTAGCGGATGCGTTGCTTCTCCCAGATGCCGTGGACTTTCACATCGGTCCGGAAGGGCAGCGCTCTATCAAGCCGCGCGCTGACGACGGCAACGCTCGGCCCGGAGAACGTGATGTCTTTCGCTAAGTACGGACTAAGCTCGCCAGGTTCAATCGCCCGAGGCGTATCGAGGCCACGTGGCCAACCTTCGCAGGCGAGGTCGACGAACTCCGGCGTGGTCACAAAAAGTAGTCCGAGAGTGCTCACGCGCTTAGCGTACCATCTCGCTTATGAGCGACGGCGTCCTGCAGTGCATTCAGTCGAACGATGAACTCGGCGCCGTAGAGCTCTTTCGCAGCTCGAAGCTCGACCAAGATACGGTCCGCCGAGTGTTCGATGCGGCGACGTCCAAACACATGGCGGTCCTTGCGCATCTAAGCCTCGAAGCCGGCGTCGCACCGACCATCGACCGCCTGAAACACGCTTTGAGTTCAAAGAGTGAGCCCATCGCGATGCAGCTGTGGTGGCGAAGCGAGCGAAACCTGAATACTCGTCGGCGCTACGTCCGTCTTGCCATCGAGATGAACATGGCCCAGGTCGCTGCGAACATTTTCGAAATGCATAGCGGTCTCTATCAGGTCGTCTGCCTCTTCGAGAGTGATGAAATCGACGCTCTGTTGCGGGACCCCACTGTGCAAAACCACGACAATCTCCGCTACTGCATTGAGAGCGAAAAGAAACGTCATCGGTATTCTGCGGAGCGTACGTCACTCCTGGAATGGGCGGAGGGCCGCGAAATGCCTGAGGGGCTCGTTGGGCGGTTTCGAACATGCCTCCTCGACGCGGACGTCGTCGCGATGGAGCAGCTGCTCGCAGACGGACTCGACGCAAACGCGAGCCGAGATGGCGCGTCGCTATTGATGCGAGCCGTCGAGTCTGAAAGCGCGGAGATCGTCGCTGCACTTCTCCGGGCTGGCGCGGACCCGAATCTTCACGCGTGGTATTGTCTGCCCTTTGCCGCCGAGCGCCGAAACTACGAGGTCGTCCGCGAGCTCCTAGACGGTGGCGCCGACGTCAACGCACAAGACTGGGACGGGAACACCGCCCTTCACCACAGTGCGCGCCCGCATAACGACGCTGGAGTCTGCCTCTTACTTCTGACGCGCGGAGCGAAGCCGAACTTGCGCAACGCACGAGGGGCAACCGCGCTGAACAAGGCGAGCCGAGTCCACGAAGCGTTGATTCGCGATCACGGAGGGAAGCGCGCACACGAACTTGACGGTGAGTAGCCGGCGGGCGCTCGCCGATGGTCCACGACTTCGCGCACGAACACTTCGCACCTTGCTCTTCCCTGCGACCCGTTGGAATAGAGAGTGGCCATGGGCGCGTTGGCCGGGTATGGCTCAGAAGCAATGAAGGGCGGAATTGTCGACTACGTGCTCGGTCTCGGAGCCCTCCTCGCCTTCGTCGCGCTGCTCTCCTACTTTTGGGAGCAGCTAAAAGCGCGGAGCCACAAGACAGGCGCTTGGGGCTACACGCCGGTAACACGTGTTGTGGAAGACGCCGCCTATCGCTCTGCATCGCTCCAGGACACGACGCCCAACGGCGCGCCGAGCAGCGTGGTGAGCATGAGCCTGATTTGCCTGCTCATCGCGTTCATTCACCTGGGCATCAGCGCCGTCGGCCTAGTGCTCGAGTTCGATAGTGGTCGCCCTGCACCCTTGCACCTGCTCTTCTTTGCTTCGATGAGCGTCGCCGGCGTCGCGCTCTTTCTGGTGACCCGCCGTTTCATGGGCCACGAGCGTATTCCTGGTGGACTCATCGCCTTGGTCTTGCCCCTGCTAAGCGCGTCGAGCGCCATCACCATCATGAAGGCCATCGGCGATGGCGGCGGGCGCTTCGTTTTTGCCGCCATCTTCTACGGCATGTCGTGGTTCGTCGTGTTGGCGATGTGGCTCAGCCCGTTTCGCGCCCAGTCCGAGCGCTCGTAGCGTCGCTGCCCCGTGAGCTCCATCGGGTTTCCGTCGAACGTGTAGTCATGGTCGCGGAGCCAGGTATGGCAGGCAGTCTCGGGATGGTGGAAGTGCATCGCGACGTCGTCACAGAAGTGCATCGCCTCGAAGGCTCGTTCGAGGAATCCACTCTCACGAGGCACGATGCCCGCCGCATCGGCGCAGTCCCACATGTCGCCCCAATACCGGTCCTCCATGGACTCATAAAGACGTCCCAGCTGCTCCGCGGCGGACATCGCGTAGCGCGCGTCGCCCATCATCATCAGTGTAACGTAGCGGCTCTGAGCTCGAGTAAAGTGCACGAGCGCCTCGTCGATGGAAGCCTGGAATCGCTCGAGCTGCTCGCCGAAGTGTTCGGCACAGCGCTGTAGGTCGGGCTCTGTTGTTGGTACCGCCTCGCTCAGACGATGCTGAGCGCGGCCCGCCATGAATGCGGCGGCGGCTGTGGGGTTCACGATGGGTACTGGCGGATAGGTCAGGCTCTCGAAGAGTGGGTAGACGGGCTGCGTCGGGCCCTTGTAGAGGCGGAGCGTTCCAATGAAGGGACTTGCCGAGGCGGGCCCCACGGGAACGACGAGGAGCGCCAGGATGAGCGTCGTGAGTCGCATGCAGGACGGAGTCCCGAGTGGGGAAGAGCTTGGGCGCTATCTGCGGAGCGCCCACGAAAAAGGACCGCCGAATGATGGGCGGTCCTTTGACAGTGGGCGTTTACACGCCGCTAAACGTGCGAGCCTAGATAAGCGG
>JBGCFM010000288.1:0-12790 GCA_045106895.1 Polyangiales bacterium
GATGTGCGCCGCGGCTGACGGCGTGCGGCGTGCCGTCGAAGACGACGACGCGCTCCCGTTCATCGAGAAGCTCCGACCCATCGAGGGAGCGAAGGTCTGCGCGGACGCCAAGCTGAGCTTCGAGGTTTCGGTTCCATGCGATTCCGTCCGCGGTGAAGACAACGACGCTGCGGGAGACCCATCGCGCGCTTCCAGGGACGACACGCTCGCCTGCACGCAGTACGATGGGCGAACGCTCAAGCTCGTCGCCAACCTTCGAACGCTCGACCATGGGTCGGTTGAACTGCACACGAAGCGTGTCGTTGCGCGAGAGGCGCTGGACACCGGGACCCGGCCGAAGAATGGCGAGGTGCTCCGGCGCGTCCGCCGCCAAGAGTGGCGAGAGCGGTGTCGCTTCGGGCAAAAGCACGGAGGTCATGGGGAAGGTGGCGAGGGGGCGGGCTTCCGGCAGACTCAGTTCACCGAGGACAGGGGCAGCGGGCGCTTTCTTCGGCTCGCGCAAGAAGACGAACGCCGCGATGAGGGCGCCGATGGTGCCGAGGGCGATGTACAGGTTGCGACGACTTCGTTTGGGCTCGGGCTTTTTGGCGGAGCGGCGGTAAGGGCCATCGCCGGAGGGGGCGGCGTCGCGAAGGGAAGAGTCGTCGTGCATGGGGGCACGAATCGCAAGGTCCGGGCCCGCCGATAAACGTAGTTATTTCAAGGTCTAGCGAGAGTCGAGTGTGGGGCCCTTGCCACGCTCTGAGGCCGGAGAGACTCAGTCGCGTGCCGAGGGATCACTTGCGAAGACCGAACTTTCGCATGTGCCGGTAGAGAGTGTTCCGCGGCATGGATAGCCGCCTTGCAGCTTCGCTGACGTTCCACCCTGACTCGGCGAGGACCTCTTGGATGTGACGAGCTTTCGATTCCTCGAACCCTTGGCGGGACGTTGGGAGAGCTTCGTCGCTCGGGTCTAGGGCGAGATCGCTGGCTCGAATGCAGGCGCCATCAGCGAGCAGGTGAGCACGTCGCAGTACGTTCGCAAGCTCCCGAACGTTGCCGGGCCATTTGTGCGCAAGAAGGGCACGCATCGCCGTGGCGTGGAGTTCCTTCGTTGTTCCTTCATGCTCTTGAGCCGCCTGAACAAGAAGCGATTCCACCAAGAGCGGCAAGTCGTCGAGCCGTTCACGCAGCGGCGGCACCGACATGGTGACGACGGCGAGGCGATAGTAGAGGTCTTCGCGAAAGCGTCCTTCGGCGGCGTCCGTTCGCAGGTTCCTGTTTGTGGCGGCGATCACGCGTGCTTTGAACGGCACGACGCCGTCGGCGCCGACGGGGCGTACTTCTCGCTCCTGGAGGGCGCGTAGCAGTTTTGCCTGCATCGTAAGCGGCAGCTCCCCCAACTCGTCGAGGAACACCGTGCCTTCGCCTGCAGCCACGAAGAGCCCTTCGCGGTTCTCCGTGGCGCCGGTGAATGCACCTCGCTTGTGACCGAAGAGCTGCGATTCCAAGAGCGACGCAGGCATCGCCGCGCAGTTGATCGCCGCGAAGGGGCCGGAGCCGGCGTGGAGCGCACGTGCGATGAGCTCTTTCCCCGTGCCGCTTTCGCCCACGATGAGGACGGGGACTCGGGAGCCTTTCAGTCTGTCGAGAAGGCCAAACACTTGCGACATCTCCCGACTTCGCCCGATGAGCGGCGCGTAGTCCGTTCGCACGTCTTGGGCGCCGGTTAGCCGTGAGAGTTGAGAGCGGCTCGCCGAGAGCGCGGCTTCGCGTTCTTCCAGGAGCGCGGCCTTTTCGGCGGCCTCCCGTTCGAGCCGTAGGGCTTTCGCTTCGAGTTCTCCACGGAGCTGTGACGCATCGAGGGCGAGGGCCACTTGGTCCGCCAAGGCGAGCAAGAGTTCGAGGGAGCGTTCATCGAAGTGGCCCGGGAGGAATCGATGATCGACGTACAAGGCGCCGAGAACGCCACGCGGCGATTCGATGGGAACACAGGCCACGGACTGCAGACCCATCGCGTGAACCGAACGAGTCTCGCCGAAGCGCGGATCTTGTCGCGCGTTTGTCGTTAGCACAGGCTGGGAAGATTCGAGCACCGCCTCGGCAATGGAACGGCTGAACCGCATGGCGGGCTGACGCAGGCGGTCCCGGTCCATGTTGCGTGCTGTGGCGACACGGACACTCGCGCCGCCGATGAGCACGAAGCCTCGTTCCGCGCGGGATAGTTCGATGGCGGCGTCGAGTGCGTGCTCAAGGAGGCGCGGCGTTTTGAGGGACGAGTTGAGCTTCTTATTGATCTCGAGGATGCGTCGAAGGCCGGCCGCGTCGTCGCTTGAACCCGCGCCTTCGTCTGCGCCGAGGGAGCGACGAAGAGGGTGTTGCCAGAACCTTGACGCGTCTTCCGTCGAGAGGCTCAGCATGATCGTTTCCCAAGCGCTCGCGGCCTCACGCCGGTACGCCTCCGCCGCGGCGCGGGCGCCCTTCGCGCGCAGCGTCGTCGACGCACGTGTCGCGATCTCGGCTGCAAGCGCGAGGTCGCCCGTCGAAGCCGCCGTGTCAAAGGCGCGCCGTAGTGTTTCGATGGCGGCGCGAGGTTCTTCGAGGGCGGCGCGCAGCGACCAGCTGCGGGCCTGAAGGTCCTTCGCCCCGTGTGTCAGCGACGCCTCGACGCACGGAGTGCCGAGCTTCTGGCGCGCTTCGATGCGCTCCCGCTCCGCGCCCTTCGTCTCGGCGAAAGCCGCGGCTTCTTCGTACGCCTCGGCGGACTTCGAGGGTTCACCGAGGAGCTCAGAGCGTTCTCCCCAGGCGATGCGGAGCGCCGCGCCCAGAGCGCCGTCTGCCTCGCCCGGATCGTCGAGCCATGTGGACGCGCGCGCCTCGTCGCCGCAAGCGAGGTGAAGGTTGGCGAGGTTGTAGCGAAGCATAGCGCTGGTTGTGCGCGACCCCAGCGCGCGCGAGAGGCGGAGCGCTCGCTCGTATCCCTGCAAAGCCGCGCCCCAATCGCCGAGCAGTTGATGGGCCGTCGCGAGGTTCATCACGGAGGTGGCGCGCAGGTCGACGAGATCCGCGTCCTCTGTGCCTTTGAGCGCCCGCGCGTAGGCCAAGGAAGCGGCACGGGGGTCGCTGGCGCGAGACGCTGCGATTCCGCGATAGAGGTCTCGCCTTACCTGAGTGCGAACGCCTCCTTCGAACGCTTCGTCGGCGGCGTTTAGCGCTTCCTCGGCTTCCTCGCGCCGGTCCAAGTACACGAGGGCTGCGCCGGCGTTTTCGTGGAGTTCCGCTCGCTCCGAAGCGCCAGAGCATGTCTCGAAACCAGCCCTCGCGACTTCCAGGGCGCGCTCGAAGTGCCCGAGGCGGAACGCTGCGCGGGCGATGGTGGCGGGGTGCTGGCTTTTCAGCGCCTCTTCGTGCGCCTCAGCCGTACGGCCGAGGTTGATCAGCGCGAGGGCTCGCTCCTGGCATGGCCGAGGTTCATCCCCGAGACTCGCAAGGAGCGCCAGGGACTGCTCATTTCGACCGGCGATTCGAAGCGCGCGGGCTTTGAGCTCTGTGGACCCGTACGGATCCACGGCGCGCCGCCATCCTTCTGGGTCCGCGTCGAAATCGGCGTCGCGCGCGTAGGCTTCGGCTTCGGCCACACACCCGGCGCGATAGAGATGAAATGCTCGCTCCGCTCCTTGAGCGCCGTCCGCCGCGCCGCGGTGAGCGTCGCGCGCGAGCTTTGGCAAGAGCGCTGCGATGCGTTCGGCGTCCGCACGTCGGCGAAGTCGAGCGACACCGTCGTGCACGCGCGCGATGCCCATGCGTTCGAGTGCGACGAGCGTCGCCTCCGGAAATCGGCGCGGCGCTGCACAGAGCAGAGCGAGCTCTTCTCGGTAGGGAAAATGGTCCGGCAAGTCGAAGCCGTCTCCATCGCTCGAAGCCCTAAGGCCCGTTGCTTGTTGAGCGAGTGCCGTCTCCACGTCCGCCGGGTACCCGCTCGTCGCCCGGTGAAGGCGCGCAGCATCACTTGGCGTCAGCGACGTGTCCCATCGTCGAAGCTCCTCCGGGCTTAGCGGCGCGAGGCGCAAGACATCCGCGGGGCCGTCTGGCGCGCTTTCCGTGGTCGCGAGAAGAAGCACGGACGAACGGTCCGGCGTGGCTCGAAGGTAGCGGGTTAGTCGTTCCGGCGAGACGTCGTCTGCGAAGACCACAACGGGATTCGGTCCTTCGCACGCTTGCTGCCAGTCTTCGACGTGTCGCCCGCCCGGGGCTTCTGTGGCGTACGCGAGGATCTCCCATCCCCGCTCCAGCTTCGGTAGCTCGGCGGTGGAAAGCTGCCGGCGTTGTGCATAGAGCTTTAGCTCGTGCAACATTCGGGTCTTCCCTACGCCGCGCGCGCCGACGAATACCAGCGCGGGCGCGTAGGAATGCTCGCTGAAATGGTCGAGTGTGTGTTGGGCCTGCCTGAGTTCTCTTTCTCTTCCGACGAGGGTGCGGGCGGCTCCGGCGGCGGCAACGGGCGCGGCGCGGCCGAGGCGTTCGAGGAGCGCGCGGGCCGAAGGAATGCGTGTGGCGAGGGGCGCCTTCAACTCGGCGACGATGGAACGTAGCGAGTCGAAGCGTTCGAAAACGCAGCCCAAGGCAAAGAGGTCCGCTCTCGCATCGACGTTTCCTCCGGCGACGACTTCGGGTGCGATGTAGCCAGGAGTTCCGAGCGTCGTCGCGGCCTGAAGAGGGACGGCTCCCCCGAGATCGATGAGCGCGCCTCGATTTTGCTCCGTGACAAGTACGTTGGAGTGGCTCAGGTCTCCATGGCGGAGGCCGACTTCGTGAAGGGCCAAAAGCGCCTCGGCGACATCCGCCATGACGGCGGCTGGGTCCTCGACATCCGCCATCGCGACGGGAACGCCCGCGACCCAGGTCATGACGTGGTAGCCGCCTTGCGGTCCATCGGTCCCGACATCGCGAAGGCGGGGCAGATACGGGCTGTAGACCGAGGCGAGGACCGCCCGCTCTGCCTCGAAGGACGCCACATGGAGCGTCGAGCGGAGCCGCTTGAGGAGTGCGTGGTCCCCGCGAAGTAGGTCCGTCACGAAATAGGTCTCGGAGCTCCCGCCGGCGGCGACGGAGCGCTCGAGTCGATAGCGAGCGGATACGACCTGCCCTATGTTCCATGCGTGCTCGCCGGCCATGCACAATGATACATAATGTTACACTTTGGAACATCTTGTGATTTCACTGTGCTATTCGGATTTCTTTTGTAAGTATTTGTAATCAAACATTAATGTGTTCGTTCTGGTTGGCTCCTTCGGTGCGGCACGTTCGCTGCAAACGAAGAGGTCATGCTTAAACACATGACAACTCTAGGCTTCTCTCTTTTGATGATGGGCGCCTGCACGGAATCCACGGACCTCCTGCCTGTCTTCGATGGCGGCGCCGACGTCCCCGGCAGCGATGCGGGTCCACGGGTGGACGCACGGGATAGCGACGCTGGCGCCGAACGAGACGCCTCCCAGCCTCGTGACGTCGGGCTGATGGACGCGGGCGTCGATGCTGTCCCGCCCATCGCCATGTCCTGCGATCCCGTTCCTCCCGGGGCTTGCGAGGAAACAGCGCTCCAGTGGTATTGGTCGGGGGGAGGGTGCAACGCTCGACGCGACTGCCTCGGGACGGGGTACGCGAGTCTCGGAGAGTGTCGTCTCGCGTACCGAGAATGTGGCGCCACCGACATTTGCGGCGCGCTTCCATCGTTCGTCGACGCGTGCGCAGGCTTCGAGGGGTACGCCTGGGACGGAGCCGCTTGCGTTCCCGGATGCGATTACCTGATGACCGACGCTCTCATCTACTCCACGAACCAGGAGTGCACTCATTTCCACGCCGGCTGCGAGGGCGCGGCGGGCAGTCAATGTGGTCAGGTGCTCCCCCTCGGCTGCACGAGAATCGGTCCCTCACCTCACACGCTCCTGCCTTTGTCCGACCATGAAATTTGCGCCGGCGACGAGGCTCGCAACGACAACGAGTACGACCAGCAGGTTGTCTTTGTGGCCCCGGACTCGGCCACCTACCAAATACGCGTGCAAACGGAGGACCCTGCGCCGCAGATCGGCGCCTTCGTCGCGGTGACCGGCGGGGTGTGTTCGACACGTTCCCAGGATGTCCCTGCGACCGTCGCTTGTCTCGCGTACGATGAAGCCCTGACACTTCCCGCCCGGCCGGTTGGCGTCGACTCTGCGAGCGACCGCGCTCACACAATTCGCATCAGCCCTTCCGCCTTTCCGGATGAGTACACATCGATCATAGTCTGTGTTGACCGCGTCGAAGAATGAACACTCCCCGACTCATCGCATCGTTCGCTTTTGTGGCGGCCTGCACCGGTACTCCGATGCCGGCGCCACCGATCGAACCGCCTCCTGCGCCGGACATCGAGCGCATCGTCATCGACCCTCCAACGCCCAGCTCACCGGGACAGCTTCTTGGCGGTCCAGGGGCCGTCGCGTCGGGAAGTCAGCTCTTCGTCATGAACTTGGACGGAGCCGAGGACCCCTTGCTTCTCGAGCCGATGCCCGATGGGTCTTTCGTCGTCGCGACCGAGGCGGGGACCACGCGGCTTGAAGCCATCGACGCGGAGGGGCGCCGTTCGGAGCCCGTCGACGTCGACGAGGCAGGTCTCGTCGAGGTGATGCTTCCGTGTCTGGAGCTTCCGAGTCAGCTCGATGCGAGCGGAGAGCTGCGCGTCGAGAACCGATGCGCGGATGCGGTGAGCGCTCGTATCGCCCTGCGCCGCGAAGGTGAGTACGTGGTCCTCGACGAGCGCGTTGAGCTTCTTGCAGGCGACTCCACCAGCATCGCCGTGAGCGCTGAGCCCGGCGGGGGTGCCGACGCGCTCTTGCTCTTCATGGAGAGCCCCATCGTCGAGCGGCGTGCAGTGACTCTTTTCTAGGCTTGAAGCCCGCACGTTAGGGGGGCTTGCCGGGGATTCTCTCCGAGGGGGCCTTGACCTTGAGATGAATGGTGTACAATATACACTATATGTCGAAGCACTCCGATTCCGCGTTGCTCACAGACCTGTACCAGCTGACCATGGCGTGTGGCTACCACGCACATGGTCGGCACTTGGATCGAGCCTGCTTTCACCTCTTTTACCGGCGCGCTCCCTTCGGCGGCAGCTACGCCATCGCCGCGGGACTCGGTCGCGCCCTCGAGTGGCTCGAAGGTCTGCACATTGAAGCCGAAGAGGTGGAGTACCTCCGCTCTCTTGGGCGCTTTCCAGACGCGTTCCTGGACTTGCTCGCGGGCGCCGAGTTTACCCTCGACGTCGCGGCGATGCCTGAAGGGACCCTCGCATATCCGCATCAGCCCATGTTGCGCGTCGAAGGGCCGCTCTGGCAGGCACAGTTGGTCGAGACGGCGTTGCTCAACATGGTGAACTTCGAAACGCTCATCGCGACGAAGTCAGCGCGCGTGTGTGACGCCGCGCGAGATGACAAAGGCGAGCGGGAGTCCGTGCTTGAGTTTGGACTAAGGCGCGCCCAAGGACCCGACGGCGCTCTTTCGGCTTCGCGCGCCGCGTACCTCGGTGGCTGCAGCGCAAGCAGTCACGTCCAAGCCGGCGCGAAGTACGGCATCCCCATCGCGGGTACCCACGCGCACTCCTGGGTGATGACCTACGGCAACGACGAAGAGGCGTTCCGCCGATACGCCGAGGTGTTTCCGAACTCCAGCGTGTTCTTGGTCGACACCTTCGACACCGAAGAGGGCGTCGCCACCGCCATCCGCGTGGCCAAGGAGATGCGGGCTCGAGGCGAAGAGCTACGCGGCATCCGCCTCGACTCCGGCGACCTTTGCGCGCTTTCGATTCGGGCCCGCGCGATGCTGGACGAAGCGGGCTTCGACAAGGTGCAGGTCGTCGCCAGCAACGACCTCGACGAGTACCGCATCGCGGAACTAAAAAAGGGCGGCGCGCGCATCGATGTTTGGGGCGTGGGCACGCGCTTGACCACGGCCTTCGACCAACCGGCCCTCGGCGGCGTCTACAAGCTCGGCGCGGTCCAAGTGAAGGGCGAATGGGAAGCTCGGATGAAGTTTGGTCAGAGACCGATCAAACGCTCGATCCCGGGTCGCCTGCAGGTGAGACGCGGAGCGACGATGGATGTCATCGAGCGAGTGGGCGAGGCGGCGACGGGAACGGCTTACCATCCGGAAAGCGACGAGAGCCACGCCGTCGATGACGAGCTTCACTCGCTCTTGGTGGACGTGATGCGCGAGGGGCGACGAACAGAAGCCGCCGCGGACGCGACGGACTTGAAGGCAGCGCGTGGGCGCGCCATCCGCGCCGTGGATTCCCTGCCGGCAGCGCAGCGACGACATGAGTCACCGGAGGCGCGATTCGTCGGCATGGAAGAATCACTGGCGGCGGAACGAAGGGGCTGGACACACAGCCAGAAGAAGAGCGGATGATGATGAACCAGCGACCCACCCTTGTGTTTAGCACCGAGCGCTACGAGTACATGGCCGCGGAGCTCCGCGAGCTGTCTGGCTATGGCCGCGGCGAAGTGGAACGAAACGAGTTCCCGGACGGAGAGCACTACCGCCGCGTGGCGAGTGACGTCGCCGGGAAAGACGTTGTCCTCCTCGGCGGCACCGTCAACGACGCCGATACCCTCGAGCTTTACGATCTGGCGTGCGCCATCGTGCATGGCGGCGCGCATATGCTGACGCTCGTGCTGCCTTGGTACGGCTACCAGACGATGGAGCGCGCCATCCGCCCTGGCGAGGTGGTGGTCGCAAAAACACGCGCGCGTCTGCTTTCGAGCATTCCCATCGCCGGCTCGGGCAACCGAGTCGTTCTCGTGGACCTTCACTCCGAAGGCATCACGCAGTACTTCAGCGGTAATATTTGGCCGGTTCATCTCTACGCCAAGCCGCTCATTTTGCCGCTGATTCGAGAGCTCGGCGGCGATGACTTTGTCCTCGCGGCGACGGACGCGGGCCGGGCGAAGTGGGTGGAGTCCCTTGCCAACGACCTGCGTGTGGACGCAGGCTTTGTGTTCAAGCGTCGAATGAGCGGTGACCAGACTGAAGTCACGGCGCTCGCGGCGGACGTCGAAGGCAAGAACGTGGTGATCTACGACGACATGATTCGTACCGGTGGCTCTCTCATCGGCGCAGCGCGCGCATTTCGCGACGCGGGAGCCGCGAAGATCTCGGCGGTCTGCACCCACGCGGTGCTGCCCGGCGACGCGCTCGGGCGTATTGAATCAACGGGACTCTTCGACGCCGTCGCGTGCACCGACAGTCATGCGCGCGTCCGCGACATAGACAACGACTTCTTACGAGTGGCGCCCCTTGCGCCGCTTTTGTGGACCCATCTTCAGGGAGGAATCGAACGATGAGCTCAATCGGCCGCGTGCACTACGGAGTAGGAATCCTCAACCAGACGCCTTTCGCTTGGGACGCCAACGAGCGGAACATACGCCGGGCCATCGACGAAGCCCGCGCCGCGGGCGTGCAGGTGCTTTGTCTGCCAGAGCTGTGCATCACGGGCTACGGCTGCGAGGACATGTTCCACGCGTCGGCGCTCCACGACACGGCGTGGGAGCGCATGATCGCTATCGCGCCAGCGACGAAAGGAATGGCCGTTTGCGTCGGCTTGCCCGTGGAGCTTCGCGGCGCCGTGTACAACTGCGCCGCGCTCCTTGTGGACGGGGAGCTCATTGGCCTTGTGGCGAAGCGTTTCTTGGCCGGGGACGGCATCCACTACGAGCCGCGTTGGTTCAAGCCTTGGCCGGAAGGCGAGGTCACGAGCGTCCGCCGCGATGGACGCGAAGTGCCCATCGGCGACCTCTCTTTCGACGTCGGCGGTTTGATGATCGGCTTTGAGATCTGCGAGGACGCGTGGGTCGCCCATCGGCCCGGCGCCCGCCTCTCGCTTCAGGGCACGGACGTCATCATGAACCCGAGCGCGAGTCACTTCGCCTTTGGAAAACAGAACATTCGCCGCCGTCTCGTCCTGGAAGGCTCCCGCGCCTTTGGCGTCACCTATCTCTACGCGAACCTCCTGGGTAACGAGTCCGGCCGCGCGATCTTTGATGGAGGCGGGCTCATCGCCGCCGCCGGCGAGTTCTTGGCGGAGACACGACGTTTCTCTTTTGATGACGTCAGCCTCGCGCACGTGGTCATCGATGTGAACACCACGCGCCTGGCTCGGGCTCGCTCGAGCAGCTTCCGGCCTGAGCCGGAAGGGGATGAAGTGGTGCGCTGCGACTTTGAGTGGAAGACATTGGCGCCGGACGGCTGCGTTCCACTGGAGCCGAAGGACTACAGCAAAGAAGAAGCCTTCGCGCGGACCGTCGCGCTGGGGCTCATGGACTACCTGCGCAAGAGCTACTCGAAGGGGTTCATCGTGTCGCTCTCCGGCGGCGCCGACAGCGCCGCATGCGCAGGTCTCGTTCGCCTCGCCGTCGACATTGGCGTCCGCGAGCTGGGCCTCGAGGGGTTTGCGAAACGCCTCTCACACATTCCGGCGCTGGCGGAGTGCACGGACGCCGCGGGGATGACGAGTCGTCTCCTCACCACCGCATACCAGGCGACGAGGAACAGCGGGGATGTGACGAAGAACGCCGCCCGAGAGCTCGCGAATGCTCTCGGCGCCGAGCACCACGAGCTCGACGTGGATGCGTTGGTCCAAGGGTATATCTCGCTGACGGAGGGTGCTCTGGGCAGGCCGCTTACCTGGGAGCAGGACGACATCACGCTTCAGAACATTCAGGCGCGTAGCCGCGGGCCGAGCATCTGGATGTTGGCGAACGTGAAGAACGCGATCCTCTTGGCGACGAGCAATCGCTCCGAAGCCGCCGTTGGCTACGCGACGATGGATGGCGACACCTGCGGCGGTCTCTCGCCCATCGCGGGTATCGACAAGGCGTTCTTGCGACGCTGGCTCTCATGGATGGAGACGCAAGGCCTCGCCGAGAGCGGCGCGTGGCCTGCCCTCTCTTCGGTGACGGCGCAGACACCCACGGCGGAGCTTCGGCCTTCGGAGGAAGCCCAGACGGACGAAGGGGACCTGATGCCGTATCCGGTGCTGGACGCCATCGAACGCCACGCGATCCGCGACAAGAAGTTCCCGCAGGACACCTACGAGATGATGCGCGCGGAGCACCCGGCGGTGTCGGCGGCGCAGATGAAGGCCTGGGTCACAAAGTTCTTCAAGCTCTGGTGTCGTAACCAGTGGAAGCGCGAGCGCTACGCGCCGAGCTTTCACCTCGACGACAAGAACCTGGACCCGAAGACATGGTGTCGTTTCCCGATCCTCTCCGGCGGCTTTGCCTTGGAGCTTTCGCGTCTTGCGGAGGCGCTCGATTGAGCGCAGCGGGGAACAAGGCGGCGTTGCCGCGTCTCGCGACGGACTGCGCCGTCTTCGGTTTGGACGACGCGGGCCTGAACATGTTGCTCATCGAGCGGGGCATCGCGCCACAGAAAGGTCGCTGGGCGTTGCCCGGGGGCTTTGTCCTCGCCGGAGAGAGCGTGGAAGAGTGCGCGCGCCGCGAGCTTCAAGAAGAGACGGGACTCGGCGAGGTGTTCCTGGAGCAGCTCTATACGTTTGGCGAGGTGAACCGTGACCCGCGCGGTCACGTCGTCAGCGTGGCGTACTACGCGCTGACGAACATCCGTGAGCATCATCTGGATGCCTCCACGGATGCTTCCGGGGCGGCTTGGTTTCCGGTGACGGATCTGCCGGACCTCGCCTTCGATCACAACACCATCGCCCAGGCCGCCTTGGAGCGCCTCCGCGGCAAAGCACGCTACCGGCCCATCGGGTTTGAGCTCCTCGCCAAGACGTTCACCTTGAGCGAGCTCCAGTACCTGTACGAGACCCTCCTCGGGGAGGAGCTCGACAAACGAAACTTCCGCAAGAAGATACTCTCGCTGGGGATCCTCAAAGACACCGGAAAGATGGAACGAAACGGGCCTGGCAGGCCGGCTCGGCTCTATGCATTCGACGCGCGACGCTACCGGAAGCTGGAGCGCGAAGGGTTTGAGATGTGGATTTGAGAGCGACGCGAAGTGTGTCGTCGAAGAGTGTCGTCAATGAACGAAGGAGTCACAGATGGAAGCGTTGATACTTGTCGATCTTCAGAACGACTTTTGCCCCGGCGGCGCCTTAGCCGTGGGCGAAGGCGACCTTGTGCTGCCCATCGCGAAGCGCTTGATGCCCACCTTTGAGCACGTCGTCGCCACCCAAGACTGGCATCCGTCAGCGCACGAGAGCTTTGCCTCGCAGCACGAAGGGCACGCGCCGGGGCAGCTCATCGAGCTTCATGGACTTCCCCAGGTGCTCTGGCCGGACCATTGCGTTCAAGGCACCAAGGGCGCTGACTTTGCTCTCGATATCGGCGGCGCCCGTGTGTTTCAGAAGGGAATGCAGCCTGAAGTCGATAGCTACAGCGGCTTCTTCGACAACGGTCGCCGTGGAGATACGGGCATGGCGGACTATCTGCGAGAGATCGGGATCAAGGACCTCTTTGTGATGGGCCTCGCCACGGACTACTGCGTTCGCTTTACCGTCCTGGATGCGCTGAGCTTAGGCTTCGGTGTCACTCTTCTCGCAGACGCTTGCCGCGGCGTGGGGCTTCAGCCTGGGGATGTCGACGCTGCGGTGCTCGCGATGAAAGAAGCGGGCGCACTGATCGGAACGAGTTCAAGCCACGCAAGGAAGGCATCGACCAAGCAAGCGTAAATCCAGTGAACGCGACGGAGGAGGCTTCGCTTCCTCGTGTCTAGGTTCGGTTTCTGGTTCGCTTCCTCGTGTCTAAGTTCGGTTTCTGGT